>NZ_JACNAS010000010.1:0-228 GCF_017350115.1 Pseudomonas sp. GW456-L13 | reverse complement strand
TGCCAATGGCAGCGTCACGCTTGACCAGCTCCGCGCTGTGGTGCATTCCAACACAACCAATCCCGATGACTCGACGAGCCTGACCTCGGACAACCTGGTGACGCTGACGGCAACCAAGACCGACGGGGACGGCGACAGCGCCCAGGCGACGCTGAACATCGGGCAGAACCTGGTGTTCAAGGACGACGGGCCGAGCATCAGTACCACTGGCGTGGAACCGACGTTGAT
>NZ_JACNAS010000001.1:2532500-3168794 GCF_017350115.1 Pseudomonas sp. GW456-L13 | reverse complement strand
AGTAGAAGTCACCAGTTTTCACTGGCACGTTAAAGTTCTAACGGGCTGGTTACAGAATTTCTTGACGACCATAGAGCGTTGGAACCACCTGATCCCATCCCGAACTCAGAAGTGAAACGATGCATCGCCGATGGTAGTGTGGGGTTTCCCCATGTGAGAGTAGGTCATCGTCAAGATTGAACTCCGAAACCCCTGTCTGCTAACGCAGACAGGGGTTTTGTCGTTTCAGGGGTACTGAAAAGCCCGTTGTGGAGCCTCTCCACAACGGGCTTTTTCACGTCTTACGCAAACAGCTTCAGCACATTGTTCATCGCATCATCGGCAAAACCCTGTACGAAGTCCTTGAAGCCCGGCAGTGCCTCGGCGGTGCCCTGCGCCGGTTCGGCGATGATGGTCCAGGTGGCTCTGGACTTGTCCGCATCCAGTGGTTCAACGCTCATCGCGGCCCACAGATTGGCCACACCCAGGGTGTTGTAGATAGTGGTCCAGGTTATGTGCCGTGCCTGGTCGTCCCGGGAGTTGAGCTGCTCGACCACCAGGTTGCCGTCCTTGAAAAACTTTTTGCGTAGCGATGACACGCCTTCGCCGGTCATCTCTATATGCGACAGTGCCGGGATGAAGCGATCGAAGCCGGCAAAGTTACCGACTACGGCCCATACCCGAGTGGCATCGGCGGGCACGTCCACCGAGGACACCACGTGGCAGCCTTGAGGATTTTTGATCAGGGTGTCGGGTTGCAGAATACTCATGGTTTTGCTCCGTTTGGTTGCGTCAGATGAAATTGATTTCTTTGAGGTAATCGCAGCCGCGACGCAGCAGCGCCGGGGACTTTTGCGGGTAGTGCGCGCCCATTAGCCGAACACCGGCCTGGGCGTTGTCGTGGCCGATCATCGAGATATCGCCGATGTCCTCCTCGAAACCGTTGAGGTAGAACCCCAGCACGCCGAACAACGCGTTGTCGCTGTCGACCCGACCCAGTTGCTGTTGCCAGTCGGCGATGCTGACCATCGTGAATTCGCGGCCTGCCTCGCGGAAGGACGCCACGTAGTTGTCCCAGCTCAAGGGCTCGGGGTTGTGCAGGTTGAATACCGCTTGTTCCGGTTGATAACGACTGGCGTGGAAGGCGATGAATCGGGCGAGAAAGTCCACCGGCATCAAGTCGAAATTCAAGGCGAACTCCGGTACTTGGCCAAGCTGGATCGAGCCCTTGAGCATCAGCATCAGGCGATTCTTGTGCGGCTGACACACGCCCGTGAGGCTGTTGAAGCTGATGTTGCCGGGACGGTAGAGATTGACCCGCACACCAAGCTCCCGTGCCCTTTCGAGGATTCGCTCGCCGACCCATTTGGACAGGTTGTAGCCGTTCTTGATGTAGATCGGTGGTGTGAGTGCGGCCGGCAACTCGAGCACTCGGCCATCGGCGGATATCGTGCTGGAGGCCGAGAGCGTCGAGACGAAGTTGAAGATTTTTTTGCTGCGTCCTTCGCACAGGCGCAAACATTCGAAAATCGGCTCGACGTTGTCCCGGGCGAGCGACTCGTAATCGAGGACGTGATTGACGTTGGCCGCGTTGTGCACCAGAGCGCCAAACTCCTGATCCAGCCGCTGGTAAACCTCGGGCGCCAAACCGAGTTCCGGCCGTGTGACGTCTGCCGTGTAAACCCGCACCCGGCTCATATCCAGATGCTCCAGACGGTTCTCCCGTAACGCTTGGGCAAAGCGCTCGTTCGCCGATTGCCCGTTGCCGTCGCGAACCAGACAGGCGACTTCACTGGCGCCCCAGGCCAGCAATGCCTCAACGATGTGTACACCGACAAAACTGTTGGCACCGGTGACGATCACCTTGTGCACATCGCCCATGCGGCTGACGGGCATTGGCTGAATATCCAGTTCGCGGAAGGCATCGCGCATGGCCTGTTCGCTCAGCACTTCTTCGCTGCCGAAGCCGCGTACCAGTGTCGCCAGTTTCTCGAGGGTGGGCATTTCGATGAAGCGGTTGATCGAGATGCTGCGCCCGAACTCCTCGCGCAGTCGCAGGAGCATGCGCGACAGGAGGATCGAGTGCCCGCCCAGATTGAAGAAGCTTTCGTCGGTGGAAATGTCGCTCGCCGGCAGCTCCAGCAACTGCGCCCAGATTTCCAGCAGCAGGGCCTCATCGGCGTTGACGGGCAGGCGCCTTGAAGGGTTCTCGGTGACGCTCACCGGCAGATCCAGCAACGCCTTGCGGTCGACCTTGCCATTGCTGGCGTAAGGCATGCTTGCCAGCTCGGTCCATGCAACAGGGCGCATGTAGTCCGGCAGGTGCTGTGTCGCGTGGGCCCTCAACGCCTGGCGAGCGCTGCCGGGAAGGTCCTCTCGGGGCTGGGCAAGGAAAGCCAGAATCCGCCGCTGGCTATCGATGATCACGGCAACCTGGCGATACAACTGGCTGTCGCGCAGGCAGCGCTCAATCTCTTCCGGCTCGACCCGGAAGCCGCGAATCTTCACCTGATTATCACGCCGACCGCACAGCTCGATCCCTTTAGCCGTCCACTTCGCCATGTCCCCGGTGCGATAGGCGCGCAGGGTCCGGCCATCAGGCAAGTTCAGTTCCAGATAACGCTCAGCGGTTTGCTGCGGGTTGTTCAGGTATCCCAGGCACACGCCCGGGCCGGCAATGTACAACTCGCCGACGGTCTGTTCGGCCACCGGTTGAAAATCGTCATCGAGAATCAACACCTGGCTGTTGGCGATTGGAGCGCCCAGCGAGCGGTTGTGGTCGCCTGGCTGGAGTTTGCGCGCGGTAATCAGCACCGTGGCCTCGGTGGGCCCGTAGAGATTGTAGAGCTTGCCCTGACGGCTCAGCTGCTCGATGACCCACGGTTCGCAGACATCGCCGCCGGTCATCACACGGTCCAGACATTGCAACTGCTCCAGCGGCAGGATGCTCAACAAGGCGGGCGGTAAAAAGGCGTGGCTCAGCTGCCGATGACGAATCAGCTCCACCAGTTGCAGCGGATCGCGACGTTGGTCCTCGTCGGGCACGATCAGCTCGGCGCCTTGCAGCAGGGTCGGGAAGATGTCGATCAGCGATGAGTCGAAGCTCAACGAAGAAAACTGCAGCACCCGGCTCTGGCTGGTCAGCTGAACATAGTCGGCGTACCAGTGGGTGAAGTGCGCGAGGTTGGCCTGGCTGAGCAGCACGCCCTTCGGATGGCCGGTGGTGCCCGAGGTGTAGAGGGCCATGCATGGCGTATCGAGGTCGGGGCGTTGGCGCATCAACGGTTGAGAGAGATCTGCTGCATGGGCGTCGATGTTGCTGATGTCCAGCCCTGGCATCTCGTTCGCCAGGGGATGCTCGCCGTCATGCAGCAACAACACCGCGCCGGCATTCGACAGGATGTACTGCTGACGTTGCAACGGATGGCTCGGCTCCAGCGGCAAGTACACCGCGCCGCTGCCCAGGATCGCCAGGATTCCCGCATACAGCGCGCTGCATTTGGGCAGGCAGATCCCGACGACTATCGGGCCTTGATGCTGATCCAGCAGCGGTCGAAGGCGTTGCTGGATGGCGCGGCTGTGGGCGTGCAACTGGCGATAGTCGAGGGTGGTGCCATCGATGCTCAAGGCCGGACGGTCAGCATTCTGGATGCACTGTTGCTCCAGCCTTTCGATCATCGGCGTTTGCGCAAGTTGCTGCAGTCGTGGGTCGGCGGTGGCATTGAGGCGATGCACGAACGCGAGGCTGTCAAGGAACCGCAAACTCTCGATGCGCTCGAAGCGAACAGGTTCGGCGGGTTCGGCGAACCGAAAATAGTCGACATCGCGCGAGTAGCGGCTGACCAGCAGCGCCACGTGGTCAACCAGTGCTGTCATGGCCTGCCTACGCAACGCCTGGCCGTTACCCGACGGCTCATCGGCGATGGGTACACGGGTCAGCAGCGTTGAGCCATGGCTGCACAACAGGTCCAGCGAAGGCAGGCCGGACGCCTGCGGCAAGCCGAGCCCCAATTGCAATGTCAGCCGTGGCGCCTGAGCAGTGAACTGAAGCGACGTGCCATCGTCGATCAGCAGATCCACCAGCCCCACCGGCCCCGGCATTTCGTCGCGTGCGGATATCCGCGTCAGTGAGTGACCGTGTTGTTCGAGTTCCAATGCCAGCTCGGTCAGTGCCTGGCTTTGTCCGATGAGCAAGATGTCGAGACGTCTCATGATGGGCTCCTCGTCAAACCAGGTAGTCGCTGAGGGCGGTTTGTACGCACGGCGAATCGAGCAACGAACTGCTGTGGAAAAACCGCACAATGTTGGCCACCAGCGGGTGATGGCGACTTATCGGGAAGGCCAGTGCCGATACTTCGTTCCTGAGGGCGTGGCGCGCCGAGTCGTTGATCTGCAGTGCGTCGATCAGGCAGAAGTCGAAGGATTTCTGGATGTCGTTGGTCAGGTAATGAGCAATGAACACCGGCAAGATCTGCGCGATGCACTGGCGGTCGTCTGCACTTGCGGTATGCCAGTAGATGCGTACCAGCCGTGCCCAAAAACCGGAGTGACGCCCCTCGTCCAGCAAGTGATCGGCCATCAGGCCCTTGATCGATTGTTTGACCGTGTCGTCCTTGGCAAACGCGGCGACATCACCGGTCACCGTGTTTTCGGCGATGGCCACGCAGATCAGTTCTACAGCACTACGCAGGTGCTCAGGTGCGAGCGCCACGGCCGCCGGTATTGCTCGGCTCAGTTCGATTTCATCCGGCAATTCAATGGGGGTGATGCCGGTCAACGCGATGGTCTGTTGCATGAAATCCATCGCCACCAGTGCGTGATAATCCTCGTCCACCACGACAGTCATGGCGTCGTAGCGGCAGGCGAACGGGAACTCGACCGCGAAGCGATTCTTGGCGATGCTGCGGGCGGTTTTGTCGACGATCTCGGTTTCGAAGATCACCACATCGTTGATGAACTTGTAGAGGGTCTGCACCAGGGCGAAGTCGCACTGTTCCGGGCATTGGCGCACAAAGGTTTCGCTCAGCACCAGCGGTTGGCGGCTCAACGGGTAGATCAGTTTGTCGTCGTTTTCCAGCACACGGCGCGGGCGGGTGCGGATGGTCGCGCGGCTCTCCCAGGCATCAGCGAAGGATTGGTAGTCTGCAGCGTTCATGCGCTCACCTCCGTGACGGATACGTTCATGCTCAGGCGCAACCCGTCCCACAGGGCGATACGACTTTCCACGGCTGCGATAGCGCTGGCGTACACGTCTTCCTGCCGTTGCGGGTCGCTATCGACCAGTCGCGACAGGAGCTTTTCCGCTGCCGGGCCGTGGTCCTCGGAATCGACCTCAATGTGCCGTTCGAGGTAGTAACGGAAGGTCGGCGCCTGCTCGATGCCGATGCCCCAATCGTCGAGGATGCGCTGGAACATCTGCGGGATAACGCTCTCGCGACCGTGCAGAAACGCCGACGCCACACTGTGACCCGGTGCATGCAGTGCGGTGTGTAGCGTATGGCGAACGAAATCCGCGGCCGCCGGATCGACCTTGATGCTCTGCAAGGCCACGTCGTAGCTCACACCCTCTTGCTGCAGGGCCACGAAGCGTTCGATGGCAACGGTACAGGCGCCGACCTCGCGCATTGCATCCAGGTACAACTCGAAGTGGCTGTAATGACCCCGGGCCGGACGATCATCCGACTCCTCACCCAGTACGATCTCGTTGATCAACCGCGCGGCCTGGGGATCCTGCGGTGGCAGCCAGGGCAGTCGCACGCAGGTCAATTCCTGTTGCAGGCGCTTGGTCAGCGACATGAAGTCCCATACGGCAAACACGTGGGTTTCCATGAAGCGTCGCAGGACCGGCAGCGAATGTATTTCAGAGAAGATCGGGTGTTCGCCAAGTTCTGATTTTTTTTGAAGCAGACGTTCTTTAGTTGGTTTCATGGATGAGCCTGTAAATGATCCGGGGTGAGAAGTAATCAAGCACTGAAGTTCGCTGGAAGTTTTCTCCTGGCGAACGGGTACCTCAAACGTATTGATCTTTTTCAGTGCTATTGATGCCGAGTAGCTGAGGTGTTACTGCCGTTTGTGGTTGGCGGCGAAGAAAAACTAATACACATATAAAGTGTTGATCAAGTTGTTTTGTTATTATTTCAATATTCAACTTTTTCGAAGATGACAAGTTCCAGTAAAACTTTTTATATTGGTTTTATTTTGGCGTAGTTACTCCTTCCGGCTTATGTAAGTCAGAATTAAATAAAGAGTGAATGCCTCACTCGAAGTAACTTTTTACGGGCGTCGTTGTGGGTGTCTGAGGGGGTGGAAGCGGGTCGCGAGTGATGCCGATCCTTCCGTTCCCGTGATGAGGCTCCTTCCTTCGCTTCTGGGGGCAGAGACTGCTCCATTCGCACGGAGCGTCACCCGTTTTTTGTCCTGGTTATCCAGAGTGGGCGTAAATCGAGGTGGCCGCCATTACTGAGGCATCACGCAAACGTTGCAATGGTCGGGTTTTAAGGCGGCGGGGCGTTGGGGCGCGGTATGGCGCCGCAAGGGCGGTGTGGTATGGGGGCGGGGGATTTGTAATCAAATCATCCGCGGAGCATTTGGGGGGGGAATGCGCGGCAAGCGAGGAAAACCCTTCGGTACATTCCCCGGGCTCGCCGCCGCAGGCTACTTCGACTTGTTCCTGGCCTGTACTTCAGGGCTGTTGAGGTAGCGCGTAATGACCTCGACCCCTCGGTTCAGGTGATGCTCGAGCAGCTGCACGGAGTGTTCGACGTCCCGGGCTTCGGCTGCCTGCAACAGTGCCTTGTGGTCATCCTGGGAGAGTTTGCCAAGGCCCATGGCTTCCAGGTTGAAACGCAGGAACCGTTCTTCTTCGATCAGGCCGTCTTCGACCAGTTTCAACAGCCGGCGATTCGGCGCCCGGGTGTAAAGCGCCATGTGGAACAGGCGATTGAGCCGACCGATTTCGGTGTAGTCGCTTTCCGTTTCCAGTGCATCGATGTAGCGGGCAGCCTGTTCGAGATCTTCGTCCTGGAGCAGTGGTACCGAGAGACGCAGGGCTTCGGATTCCAGCAGGATGCGCAGCGCATAGGTTTCCACGGCATCGCCCTGTACCAGTGGCGCGACCACGGCGCCCTTATGGGCAACCACATTGAGCAACGATTGTGCTTCGAGTTGGCGCAAGGCTTCGCGTACAGGCATGCGGCTGACGCCGAACAGGTCGGCGAGGTCTTGCTGGCGCAAGGCCGCACCGCAAGGAATGCGCCCGTCGAGTATGGCCGCGCGCAGGGTTTCTTCGATCACCGAGCGTGCCATGTGTGCAGGAATCGGCCCGTTGACCTTGATACTGCTGAGAGGGTTGGGCTTTTGTGTCACTAAACGCACCCTGATTGATGGAATATTTTTGGATCCAAATGACACTAGTGACTGGCTGACTGCTTGTCAAACAAGCTCTGGAGTGCCTTTCTTGCAGTTTAGCGCGCCGCCAGTGATCTCACCGTGCCATTGTCTTTTTCCGGGCTAACCTTCACCATTCGAACGACTCCCTCCTGCCTATCCAGGATGCCTCGCATTGGTGGCAAGTTTAACGATCCCCCGGGTTTTACGCTGGCTGTGCAGCGCATTGCTGCTGACTGGCGTGATGCTGGGCAGCTTGAGCGCCGATTGGGATTTTTCCCTGATCAGCCGGCGAGCGCAGGCATTGTACGGACCTTTGGGAGAAGGTCAGCAGCGCATTAATGATTGGCAATACTTGTTGACCAGCCAGAAACAGATCGGCGAGCTGGAACAACTCAATGTGGTCAATCGCTTCTTCAACAAACAGCTGCGATACGTCGAAGACATGGATCTGTGGCATGAAGTCGACTACTGGGAAACCCCGATCGAAGCCCTCTGGAAAGGCGCCGGCGACTGTGAAGACTACGCTATTGCCAAGTACTTCAGCCTGCGACACCTCGGTGTAGCCAGTGAAAAGCTGCGTATCACCTATGTCAAGGCACTGACCCAGAACCGTGCGCACATGGTGCTGACCTACTACTCGAGTCCGGAGGCCGAGCCCCTGGTGCTCGACAGCCTGATTGATGCAATCAAGCCGGCCAGCCAGCGAAAGGATTTGCTGCCGGTCTACTCTTTCAACGCGGAAGGGATGTGGTTACCGGGTGCCAAGGGCAATAAAAAGGTTGGCGATACCAAACGCCTTTCGCGTTGGCAGGATGTGTTGAAAAAAATGCAGGCCGAAGGATTCCCGGTCGAGACGACTAACTAGGAGCACGTGCTCAGATGTCTTTGTTCAAACAGCTGTTGATTGCTATCTGTCTGTTCCTGGTGGTCGCCTTCACCGGCAGTTTCATGGTCAGTCTGGAGAGCTCGCGTACTCAGTACGTCAACCAGTTGCGCTCCCATGCCCAGGACGCCGCGACGGCGCTGGCGCTGTCCCTGACACCGAACATCGACGACCCGGCGATGGTCGAGTTGCTGGTCAGCTCGATTTTCGACAGCGGTTACTACGCGAGCATCCGCGTGGTCGATGTGAAGACCAATCAGACCCTGGTCGAGCGCACGGGCATTCCGGCGGTCAACAATGTTCCGGACTGGTTCGTCAAACTGATCGGCCTGGAGCCCGCCGGTGGTGATGCGATCGTCAGCCGTGGCTGGGAGCAGGCTGCCCGGGTCGAGGTGGTCAGCCACCCGATGTTCGCGCTGGCCAAGCTATGGCAAAGCGCTTTGGGCAGCCTGGGCTGGTTGCTGCTGTGTGGCGCGGTCAGTGCGGTACTGGGCGCATTGTTGCTGCGTCAGCAATTGAGACCGCTGGATTACATGGTCAAGCAATCCCACGCTATCGCCCGGCGGGAATTCCTCAGCCTGCCAGAACTGCCGCGCACCCCCGAACTTCGCCGGGTAGTGCAGGCCATGAACCAGATGGTCGAGAAGCTCAAGGCGCTGTTTCAGGAGCAGGCGGAGCGCAGTGAAAAATTGCGGGTCGAGTCCTATCAGGACTCGTTGACCGGGTTGGCCAACCGGCGTTATTTCGAGATGCAACTGAATGCGCGGGTGAGCAACCCGGAGCAGGCCAGTTCCGGTTACCTGCTGCTATTGCGGGTCAAGGATCTGGCCGGTCTCAACCAGCGTCTCGGTGGCCAGCGCACCGATGACGTGCTCAAGGCCGTCGGTGAACAACTGTCTCGCGAGTGCGCCAAATACCCGGAAACCCAGAACTTGGTCACGCGTATCCGCGGTGGCGAATTTGCCGTGCTGGCGCCGGGGCTGGTGCGCGAAGAAGCGCTGCAACTGGCACAAAACCTCGACAGCGCCTTGGCCAGTCTGCACGCTACCGGCGCCACCGATGTGGCTGCCGTGGCCTCTATCGGCCTGGCGCCCTTTGTTCACGGCGATTCGCCGCAAACCGTGCTCAGCCTCGGTGATCAGGCGCTGGCGCAGGCCGAAGGCCAGGGCGAGCAGAACTGGGCCTGTATCGAGCACAGCCTCTCGGCCAGTGTCGGCGACGATCACCACGCCTGGCATCGCATGCTCGACCAGGCGCTGACACAGCGGCGCTTCGAGCTGTATTTCCAGCCGGTGGTGGCTGCCCAGGACACGCAACTGGTACTGCATTACAAAGTGTTGTCGCGACTGCTCGACGAACACGGCCAGACCATCCCCGCCGGGCGTTTTCTGCCTTGGCTGGAGCGCTTCGGCTGGACGGCGCGTCTGGATCGGCTGATGCTCGAACGGGTGTTGGCGCAAATGAGCGAGCATGAGGAGTCGCTGGCGCTGAATCTGTCGTCGGCTACCTTGGGCGACCCGCAGGCGCAAAACAGGATCTTCGAAATACTGCGTGCGCATTCTAACCTCGGCCCGCGTCTAACCCTGGAGATTGGCGAAGAGCAATTGCCTGACCAGGCGGTGCTGGAGCAGTTGACCCGGCGCCTGCGCGAACTGGGGTTCTCCCTGAGCCTGCAACGTTTCGGTGGCCGCTTCAGCATGATCGGCAACCTGGCCCGGTTGGGTCTGGCGTACCTGAAAATCGATGGCAGCTACATTCGGTCGATTGATCTGGAGAGTGACAAACGCCTGTTCATCGAGGCGATCCAGCGAGCGGCGCACAGCATTGACTTGCCCCTGATTGCCGAGCGGGTCGAGACAGAAGGGGAGTTGTCGGTGATTCGCGAGATGGGGCTATACGGCGTGCAGGGCCAGTTGTTCGGCGAGCCCAAGCCGTGGAAGTAATTCTTTAGAGCTGGCTTGCCCGCGATGAGGTTGGAACAGTCACTGAAGATCAATGATCAGATCAGCCCGGTCTCTTCATCATCGATCAATTGGCTCAAGCCACCCAAGGCTTCACGGGCCTGGTTTCGGTCCATGAGTTTAGCCTGTGCCGCCGTTGGTAAGTCGGTGACGCGGATCACGCCTTTCTGGGTCAGCACCTGAATCAAGTCATCGAGTACCCGGATCATTTCCAGGTCACTTTGCTTGAGCTGTTTGAGGCTGTTCTCCACCGCCGCGTTGGCAAACCAGGTCTGGATTTCATGATTGTCGGCCGGCAGCGTTTCCGTGGCCTCGGCGTAGGCGGCGGGTTCCACGCGTACCAACAGGCCCTGCGCATCGCGTTGCACGTAAAACATTGAGCATCCCTCAGAATTGAACCAGCGTCGTGCTGTCAGCAGCATAGGTCAACCGCATGCCAGTATGTGGCGCAGCGACGAAATCGTCACCGGGCAGTGGACGCAAACGTGACGGCCGCCCCATAAGGGACGGCCGTTTTCGTGCGTCAGCTGTTGTTGTGATCGATTTTGATGGTCGGGTCGCTACCGGCAATCAGGTTGTGCAGGTTGGCGCTTGACCAGTTATTGCCCTCCAGCTTGATCGTCACGTCCGGCGTAGCCGCTGCGGCGTTGCCTGAGTTGAACTGGCCGGTCGAGCTGACTTGCAGCGACGACACGCCATCGACCGTGGTGATCTTCAGGAAGTTGTCGATGGTGCTGCCGGTTTCGCCCTGCAGCAGATCGCGCAGGTCGATGCGGTCACCTTCGCTGGCCTTGAAGTCCTTGATCACGTCGCTGCCGGTGTCGCCCGCTTTCCAGACGAAGGTGTCGCCACCGGAACCACCGATCAGGATGTCGTTGCCCTGTCCGCCCATCAGCGTGTCGTTGCCGGTGCCGCCGAGCAGGATGTCATTGCCCTTGCCTCCGTCGAGGGTGTCGTTACCGCCCAAACCGAACAGGATGTCATTGCCCGCCCCGCCCAGCAGGGTGTCGTTGCCGTCATGGGCACCGGACACATCGAACGCGTTGTAATGCTCGGTGATGTACTGGTGCACATTGCTGGTGGTGACGTTGCTGACGTCCACACCGGATTGCTGCGCCACGAAGGCTTGCATTGCCTGGTAACCCTCGCCGGCAATGCCGTTGAAGCTCACCAGATCGCCGAACAGAAGGTCGTTGCCGTCGCCACCGCTGACGGTATCGTGACCCGGCATCGTCGCTTCAGTGTGGCCGATGATCGAGTTGGCCAGGTCCTTCGGATCAATGTTGGTTTGTGGCGATTGATTCGAGTCGTACGGCTTCAGGTCGTTGAGGCTCACTCCGCTGTTGAGGCCAATCGCCTCGACATTCGACAGGTTGCTCAGCAACGTAAAGCTGCCGGTGGAGTTGCTGGTGGTGTCCCCGTCGGTGCTGTTGCCGTCGCCGTCACGCCCCGAGAACTCGTAGGTACCGTCACCCTGGGCATGCAGATAGCCGAAGTCCTTGGATGACCAGCTACTTCCGTTTCCGTTGCCATTGCCATTGCCGTTGCCGTTGCCGTTGTTGCCGTTGCTGCTCTTGGTCCAGACCGTCACATAGCCCGAGGCGGTAATGTCGATCTGGTGCGTGCTGTCGGGGAACAGGCTGATCGCTGTGCCCAGCTGATAGTTGCTGGTGGTGATCAGGCTATCGAGTGTTGTGCTGCCATACAGAGTCGGGTTGGTCGACTCGCCGCTCTGGTAGTAAGTCGGCTTGCCGTCAGTAATGAAATACGTGAGGTTCTTCGCCCCGATGTTGGCCACGGCGTCCGCACTCTGGAACCAGTTGGCCGTGGTTTTGAACACGTCCTCGTAGTTGGTGCCGCCACCGGATGACATCGAGTCCAGAGTCGCCTTCAACTGAGTCAGCGCATTCGGGTCTTTGAGGTTCACCGATACCGACTTGTTGACCTGGGTGTCGAAGTCCACCAGGAAGATGTTCACCGTACCCGAGTTGCTGCCCAGGCTTTGCTTGAGGGTGTTGAACACCGACGTCAGTTGGTCCTTGGCCGAGTTGATCGACGAGGAACTCATACTGCCGGAGCTGTCGACCATGAACGCGATGTTGTAGTTGGTGCCCGGCACCACGGTCAGGCCGCCGATGTCGGCGACGATGATGTCATTGCCGTCGGTGCCGGTGATGGTGTCATCGGCCGCCGTGGCGGTGACGGCGTTGTAGACCGCCGGGTACACAGTCACGGGGATCTGCGAAGTGCTGCTGGCCGAACCACCCAGGGCCTCGGTGGAGGTCGAGGTCACGGTCAGGTTGAACTGGCCGTTGTAGTACGGTGGTGGAGTGACAGTCAGAGAGCCGAGGCTCCAGCCCGTCACGTTGGCCTCGCCATTGGTCGCGGTGACCGTGAAGGTATGTCCCGCGCCGTCGGTGAGCATCGAGCCGACCGGCATGCCGCTGATCTTCAGGCTCAGGCTTTCCGAGCCGTCGGTGTCGGTCAGCGCGGTGGTGATGGCGGACAATTTCACACTGGTGCCTTCGGCGCCGGTGTTGAGTTTGTAACCGTCGTAGTAGCCTTCGCCATTGGAGCCGTGCAAGTCGGACACGGTCACGCCGGCATTCACCAGATCTGACACGCTAGTGTAAATCGGTACGCCGGCACTGCTCAGGTCGATCGGCGTGCTGCCATTGACCGACAGGTTGACGTCATAGCTGCCTGGGCCGCTCTGGTTGTGGTGGTAGATGTCCAGGGTGTAGTAGCCGCTGGTGGTCGGGGTGTACGAACCATTGAGGTTGCCGCCCGCGCCCCACGTGATCGCGGCCACGTTCTTGCCTCCGAGAGTCACCAGCAGGCTGTCATCGCCAACACCGCTGAAGGTATAGGTCTTGCCGGCTTCGAGGTAGATCAGGCCGGAGGTTTTCGACGCCGTACCGGCGGTCACGCTACCGTCGGACTGCACGTTGGTGACGGTGCCTTTGGAGTTCGGTGTGCCAGCGGCGTCGATCACATTTTTCAGCGTGGTCGAGTCCGCGCCGTTGCCGCTGGTACCCAGGCCCGACAGACCGGTCCAGACTTCCTTGATCAGCCCGGTGGACCTCACGCTGTTGTCGGCAACGCTCAGGGTCGGGGCATCCGCCACTGGGGCGATGTCGATCTTGATCGTGCCGGTGTTGCCCAGCGCCTGGCCGTCGGTTGGCTGGAACTTGATCTGTGCGTAGTCGGCCTGGTTGTTGCCCAGGTTGGTACCACCGTATCCGTCCACGCCCGATTCGTTGGCATCCGGCATGAAGCGCAGTTTGCCAGCGTCGATGTCGGCTTTGCTGAAGGTCTGGTCGGCGGCGACATCTTTCCAGGTCGAGCCGTCCAGGTACTGCAGTTTACCCTCGCCCGGCAGCTGGGTGATTTTCACGCCCTGGCTGGTGGCCGGGCTGTCGACGTCGCTGACGCCGAAGGTCGACCAGCCGAGGATCAGTGGCGTGTCTTCGGTGCCGGTGACGTTGACCGGTGCTGCGACCGGTGCGTCATTGACCGCCACCACGTTGACCGTGGTGGTCGCGGTGTTGGAGTAGTTGCTGCCATCGGTCACCGTCACGGTGATGATGCGCGGCACTGTGCTCGGATCTTCACTGTTGTTGGTGAAGGTGATGTTCTTGATCTGCTGCATGTAGTCGGCCAGCGTTGCGCTACCCGACAAGGTCAGCGTGACGGTGCCATTGGTGCTGTTGGCATTGATGGTGATGCCGTTGACGCTGTTGCCCAGGTTCAGCGCATCGCCGTCCTGACGATTGGTCAGCACGATGGTCGCGCCGGTCAGCAAGGTGCTGTCCGGGTCGGCGATGCTCAGGTCGGTATCGCCGATCGACACGCCAGGGCCGGCAGTGTTTTCGGTGAGCGTCACCTTGTAGTCGGCCCCGGTGGCGCCACTGGAGTTGTTGGCGTCGAGGTCCAGTAATGGTGGTGCATCGTTGTCGATGATCGAAGTGCTGACGCTGCCGTTGGACGCGCTGATCGCCAGGCTCTCGAAGTTGCCACCGGTGGCCGAGTCGATCTTGACCACGAAGTTTTCGGTGCCTTCGGTGATCTTGCCATCGATGGTCGAAATGTCGAACGGCACGCTGCTGACACCCGCCGGGATCTTCACGGTGTACACACCAGTGAAGTCAGAACCGTCGGCGGCGGTACCGCTGTAGACGATATTCAGCGTCACTTCGGTCTGGGCCGGGTGAGTCAGGCTGACGGTGTAACTGGCGGTCTGGCCTTCGGTTACCGAGGTGCTGCCGCTGATGCTGACAGTGGTGGTGTCCTGGAAGTCACTGACGCTGGTCGACGCGGGAGTCTTATCCGTGCCGATGGCTTCAAGGTTGCCGCCGCTGGCGGTCTTGATGGATTCGCTAACGGTTGGCGCGCCGATGTAGACGTCGTTGCCGACCGTCACCGGCAGGGTGCCGGAGCTCTGGCCTTCGGCGATGGTGATGACCTTGCCGCTGTCCAACGTCACGGTGACCGGACCGTTCTGCGCGGTGACCGGCTTGCCCTGGGCATCGGACAGCGTGGCGGTGTAGGTGATGGTGCCGTTCTCATTCACGCTTGGAGTGGCGGTCAAGGTCACGGTGGTGGTGTCGTTGACGTCATTGACCGTGGTGGTTACTGGCGTTGTGTTTGGCGACATCAATTCCAGGTTGCCACCCACAGCGTCCTTGATGGATTCAGTGACGGTGGCCGGACCCTTGTAGAGGTCGTTGCCGACCGTCACCGGCAGGGTGCCGGAACTCTGGCCTTCGGCGATGGTGATGACCTTGCCGCTGTCCAACGTCACGGTGACCGGACCGTTTTGTGCGGTGACCGGTTTGCCCTGGGCATCGGTCAAGGTCGCGGTGTAAGTGATGGTGCCGTTTTCGTCCACGCTCGGGGTGGCGGTCAGGGTCACCGTGGTGGTGTCGTTGACATCGGTAACCGTGGTTTCCACCGGGGTCTTGATCGGGTTGATCGCTTCGAGGTTGCCGCCTACCGCGTCCTTGATGGATTCGGTGACGGTGGCCGGACCTTTGTAGACGTCGTTGCCGACCGTCACCGGCAGG
Organism: Pseudomonas sp. GW456-L13; assembly: GCF_017350115.1. NCBI lineage: Bacteria > Pseudomonadati > Pseudomonadota > Gammaproteobacteria > Pseudomonadales > Pseudomonadaceae > Pseudomonas > Pseudomonas sp. GW456-L13. Next base: position 3,153,516 of record NZ_JACNAS010000001.1, on the reverse strand, counting down.
GTGCCGGAACTCTGGCCTTCGGCGATGGTGATCACCTTGCCGCTGTCCAACGTCACGGTGACCGGACCGTTCTGCGCGGTGACCGGCTTGCCCTGGGCATCGGTCAAGGTCGCGGTGTAAGTGATGGTGCCGTTTTCGTCCACGCTAGGGGTCGCGGTCAAGGTCACCGTAGTGGTGTCGTTGACATCGGTAACCGTGGTTTCCACGGGGGCCTTGATCGGATCGATGGACTCGAGGTTGCCGCCCACCGCGTCCTTGATGGATTCGGTGACGGTGGTCGGGCCCTTGTAGAGGTCGTTGCCCACCGTCACCGGCAGGGTGCCGGAGCTCTGACCTTCAGCGATGGTGATGACCTTGCCGCTGTCGAGGGTCACGGTGACCGGACCGTTTTGCGCGGTGACCGGTTTGCCCTGGGCATCGGTCAAGGTCGCGGTGTAAGTGATGGTGCCGTTCTCATCCACGCTCGGGGTCGCGGTCAAGGTCACCGTAGTGGTGTCGTTGACATCGGTAACCGTGGTTTCCACGGGGGCCTTGATCGGATCGATGGACTCGAGGTTGCCGCCCACCGCGTCCTTGATGGATTCGGTGACGGTGGTCGGGCCCTTGTAGAGGTCGTTGCCCACCGTCACCGGCAGGGTGCCGGAGCTCTGGCCTTCGGCGATGGTGATGACCTTGCCGCTGTCGAGGGTCACAGTCACCGGACCGTTTTGCGCGGTGACCGGTTTGCCTTGGGCATCGGTCAAGGTCGCGGTGTAAGTGATGGTGCCGTTCTCATCCACGCTCGGGGTCGCGGTCAAGGTCACCGTAGTGGTGTCGTTGACATCGGTAACCGTGGTTTCCACGGGGGTCTTGATCGGATCGATGGACTCGAGGTTGCCGCCCACCGCGTTCTTGATGGATTCGGTGACGGTGGTCGGGCCCTTGTAGAGGTCGTTGCCCACCGTCACCGGCAAGCTGCCGGAGCTCTGGCCTTCGGCGATGGTGATGACCTTGCCGCTGTCCAACGTCACGGTGACCGGACCGTTCTGCGCGGTGACCGGTTTGCCCTGGGCATCGGTCAAGGTCGCGGTGTAAGTGATGGTGCCGTTCTCATCCACGCTCGGGGTCGCGGTCAGGGTCACGGTGGTGGTGTCGTTGACGTCATTGACCGTGATGGTTACTGGCGTTGTGTTTGGCGACACCAATTCCAGGTTGCCGCCCACCGCGTCCTTGATGGATTCGGTGACGGTGGTCGGACCTTTGTAGACGTCGTTGCCCACCGTCACCGGCAGGGTGCCGGAACTCTGGCCTTCGGCGATGGTGATGACCTTGCCGCTGTCCAACGTCACGGTGACCGGACCGTTCTGCGCGGTGACCGGTTTGCCCTGGGCATCGGTCAACGTGGCGGTGTAGGTGATGGTGCCGTTTTCGTCCACGCTCGGGGTGGCGGTCAAGGTCACGGTGGTGGTGTCGTTGACGTCATTGACCGTGGTGGTTACTGGCGTTGTATTTGGTGACACCAATTCCAGGTTGCCGCCCACCGCGTCCTTGATGGATTCAGTGACGGTGGTCGGACCTTTGTAAACGTCGTTGCCCACGATGACCGGCAAGCTGCCGGAGCTCTGGCCTTCGGCGATGGTGATGACCTTGCCGCTGTCCAACGTCACGGTGACCGGACCGTTTTGTGCGGTGACCGGTTTGCCCTGGGCATCGGTCAACGTGGCGGTGTAGGTGATGGTGCCGTTCTCATCCACGCTCGGGGTCGCGGTCAGGGTCACGGTGGTGGTGTCGTTGACGTCATTGACCGTGATGGTTACTGGCGTTGTGTTTGGCGACACCAATTCCAGGTTGCCGCCCACCGCGTCCTTGATGGATTCGGTGACGGTGGTCGGACCTTTGTAGACGTCGTTGCCCACCGTCACCGGCAGGGTGCCGGAACTCTGGCCTTCGGCGATGGTGATGACCTTGCCGCTGTCGAGGGTCACGGTCACCGGACCGTTTTGCGCGGTGACCGGTTTGCCTTGGGCATCGGTCAACGTGGCGGTGTAGGTGATGGTGCCGTTTTCGTCCACGCTCGGGGTGGCGGTCAAGGTCACGGTGGTGGTGTCGTTGACGTCATTGACCGTGGTGGTTACTGGCGTTGTATTTGGTGACACCAATTCCAGGTTGCCGCCCACCGCGTCCTTGATGGATTCAGTGACGGTGGTTGGACCTTTGTAAACGTCGTTGCCGACCGTCACCGGCAGGGTGCCGGAGCTCTGGCCTTCGGCAATGGTGATGACCTTACCGCTGTCGAGGGTCACGGTGACCGGACCGTTTTGCGCGGTGACCGGTTTGCCTTGGGCATCGGTCAGCGTGGCGGTGTAAGTGATGGTGCCGTTTTCGTCCACGCTCGGGGTGGCGGTCAAGGTCACGGTGGAGGTGTCGTTGACGTCATTGACCGTGGTGGTTACTGGCGTTGTGTTTGGTGACACCAGCTCCAGGTTGCCACCGTCGGCCGACTTAATCGACTCGGTCACGGTGGTCGGACCTTTGTAGACGTCGTTGCCGACCGTCACCGGCAGGGTGCCGGAGCTCTGGCCTTCGGCGATGGTGATGACCTTGCCGCTGTCGAGGGTCACGGTCACCGGACCGTTCTGCGCGGTGACCGGTTTGCCTTGGGCATCGGTCAGCGTGGCGGTGTAGGTGATGGTGCCGTTTTCGTCCACGCTCGGGGTGGCGGTCAAGGTCACGGTGGTGGTGTCGTTGACGTCGGTAACCGTGGTGCTGACCGGGGCCTTGATCGGATCGATGGACTCGAGGTTGCCACCCACCGCGTCCTTGATGGATTCGGTGACGGTGGTCGGACCTTTGTAGACGTCGTTGCCCACCGTCACCGGCAGGGTGCCGGAGCTCTGGCCTTCGGCGATGGTAATCACCTTGCCGCTGTCGAGGGTCACGGTCACCGGACCGTTTTGCGCGGTGACCGGTTTGCCTTGGGCATCGGTCAGCGTGGCGGTGTAGGTGATGGTGCCGTTTTCGTCCACGCTAGGGGTCGCGGTCAAGGTCACCGTAGTGGTGTCGTTGACATCGGTAACCGTGGTTTCCACGGGGGTCTTGATCGGGTTGATCGCTTCGAGGTTGCCGCCGTCAGCCGATTTAATCGACTCGGTCACGGTGGTCGGACCTTTGTAAACGTCGTTGCCCACGATGACCGGCAAGCTGCCGGAGCTCTGGCCTTCGGCGATGGTGATGACCTTGCCGCTGTCCAACGTCACGGTGACCGGACCGTTTTGTGCGCTGACCGGTTTGCCCTGGGCATCGGTCAACGTGGCGGTGTAGGTGATGGTGCCGTTCTCATCCACGCTCGGGGTGGCGGTCAAGGTCACGGTGGTGGTGTCGTTGACGTCATTGACCGTGGTGGTTACTGGCGTTGTGTTTGGCGACACCAATTCCAGGTTGCCGCCCACCGCGTCCTTGATGGATTCAGTGACGGTGGCCGGACCCTTGTAGAGGTCGTTGCCGACCGTCACCGGCAGGGTGCCGGAGCTCTGGCCTGCGGCGATGGTGATGACCTTGCCGCTGTCGAGGGTCACGGTGACCGGACCGTTCTGCGCGGTGACCGGTTTGCCCTGGGCATCGGTCAAGGTCGCGGTGTAGGTGATGGTGCCGTTCTCATCCACGCTCGGGGTCGCGGTCAAGGTCACGGTGGTGGTGTCGTTGACGTCATTGACCGTGGTGGTTACTGGCGTTGTGTTTGGCGACACCAATTCCAGGTTGCCACCCACCGCGTCCTTGATGGATTCAGTGACGGTGGTTGGACCTTTGTAAACGTCGTTGCCCACCGTCACCGGTAGGGTGCCGGAGCTCTGGCCTTCGGCAATGGTGATGACCTTGCCGCTGTCCAACGTCACGGTGACCGGACCGTTCTGCGCGGTGACCGGTTTGCCTTGGGCATCGGTCAGCGTGGCGGTGTAAGTGATGGTGCCGTTTTCGTCCACGCTCGGGGTGGCGGTCAAGGTCACGGTGGAGGTGTCGTTGACGTCATTGACCGTGGTGGTTACTGGCGTTGTATTTGGTGACACCAATTCCAGGTTGCCGCCCACCGCGTCCTTGATGGATTCAGTGACGGTGGTCGGACCTTTGTAGAGGTCGTTGCCGACCGTCACCGGCAGGGTGCCGGAACTCTGGCCTTCGGCGATGGTGATGACCTTGCCGCTGTCGAGGGTCACGGTCACCGGACCGTTCTGCGCGGTGACCGGTTTGCCTTGGGCATCGGTCAGCGTGGCGGTGTAGGTGATGGTGCCGTTTTCGTCCACGCTCGGGGTGGCGGTCAAGGTCACGGTGGTGGTGTCGTTGACGTCGGTAACCGTGGTGCTGACCGGGGCCTTGATCGGATCGATGGACTCGAGGTTGCCACCCACCGCGTCCTTGATGGATTCAGTGACGGTGGCCGGACCCTTGTAGAGGTCGTTGCCGACCGTCACCGGCAGGGTGCCGGAACTCTGGCCTTCGGCGATGGTGATGACCTTGCCGCTGTCCAACGTCACGGTGACCGGACCGTTTTGTGCGGTGACCGGTTTGCCCTGGGCATCGGTCAAGGTCGCGGTGTAAGTGATGGTGCCGTTTTCGTCCACGCTCGGGGTGGCGGTCAGGGTCACCGTGGTGGTGTCGTTGACATCGGTAACCGTGGTTTCCACCGGGGTCTTGATCGGGTTGATCGCTTCGAGGTTGCCGCCTACCGCGTCCTTGATGGATTCGGTGACGGTGGCCGGACCTTTGTAGACGTCGTTGCCGACCGTCACCGGCAGGGTGCCGGAACTCTGGCCTTCGGCGATGGTGATCACCTTGCCGCTGTCCAACGTCACGGTGACCGGACCGTTCTGCGCGGTGACCGGCTTGCCCTGGGCATCGGTCAAGGTCGCGGTGTAAGTGATGGTGCCGTTTTCGTCCACGCTAGGGGTCGCGGTCAAGGTCACCGTGGTGGTGTCAATCGAGTCAGTGATGGTGGTCACAGCCGGCGTGGTGTTCGGCACCAGGTTCTCGAAGTTGCCGCCGGTGGTACTGGTGATGGTGGTGCTGACGGTGCTGCCGTTGTTATAGACGTCGTTGGCCGCAGTCGGCACGTTCACGGTGCCGCTGGTCTGGCCCGCCTCGATGGTAATGACCGAGCCATTGCTCAAGGTCACGGTCATCGGTGTGCCGGCCGGATTGGTCAGGGTCGCCGTGTAGGTGATCTGGCCGCCTTCGGTGATGTTGCCGGTGGCGGTGAGGGTCAGCCCGGTGTTGTCCACGGAATCGGTGATGGTGGTCACGGCTGGCGTGGTGTTCGGCACCAGGTTTTCGAAGTTGCCGCCGGTGGTGCCGGTGATGGTGGTGCTGACGGTGCTGCCGTTGTTATAGATGTCGTTGGCCGCAGTCGGGACGTTGACGCTGCCGCTGGTCTGGCCCGCGTCGATGGTAATGACTGAGCCATTGCTCAAGGTCACGGTCATCGGTGTGCCGGCCGGATTGCTCAGGGTCGCCGTGTAGGTGATCTGACCGCCTTCGGTGATGTTGCCGGTGGCGGTGAGGGTCAGGCCGGTGTTGTCCACGGAATCGGTGATGGTGGTCACGGCCGGCGTGGTGTTCGGCACCAGGTTCTCGAAGTTGCCGCCGGTGGTACTGGTGATGGTGGTGCTGACGGTGCTGCCGTTGACATAAACATCATTGGCCGCAGTCGGGACATTCACGCTGCCGCTGGTCTGGCCCGCGTCGATGGTAATGACTGAGCCATTGCTCAAGGTCACGGTCATCGGCGTGCCGGCCGGGTTGCTCAGGGTCGCCGTGTAGGTGATCTGACCGCCTTCGGTGATGTTGCCGGTGGCGGTGAGGGTCAGGCCGGTGTTGTCCACGGAATCGGTGATGGTGGTCACGGCCGGCGTGGTGTTCGGCACCAGGTTCTCGAAGTTGCCGCCGGTGGTACTGGTGATGGTGGTGCTGACGGTGCTGCCGTTGACATAAACATCATTGGCCGCAGTCGGCACGTTCACGCTGCCGCTGGTCTGGCCCGCGTCGATGGTAATGACCGAGCCGTTGCTCAAAGTCACGGTCATCGGCGTACCAGCCGGGTTGGTCAGGGTCGCGGTGTAGGTGATCTGGCCGCCTTCGGTGATGTTGCCGGTGGCGGTGAGGGTCAGCCCTGTGTTGTCCACGGAATCGGTGATGGTGGTCACGGCTGGCGTGGTGTTGGGCACTAGGTTTTCGAAGTTGCCGCCGGTGGTGCCGGTGATCGTGGTGCTGACGGTGCTGCCGTTGTTAAAGACGTCATTGGCCGAGGTCGGCACGTTCACGGAGCCGCTGGTCTGGCCGGAGGCGATGGTGATGGTCGAGCCGTTGGACAGAGTGACGGTTACTGGCGTCTGTGCTGGATTGGTCAGGGTCGCGGTGTAGGTGATCTGGCCGCCTTCGGTGACGGTGTTACCGGCCGTCAGGGTGACCGTGGTGGTGTCGAGGGTATCGGTGACCTGGGTCACGGCCGGGGTCGTCGGCGGCGTCACAGTGATGCCGCTGCCGCCGCTGGTGCCGGTGACAGTTACATCGATCTGGGTCGCGTCGTTATAGACAGTGTCGTTCGCAGCCAATGGCACGTTGACGGTGCCGGTGGTCGCGCCTGCGGGAATCACGATCACGGCGCCGTTGGACAGCGTGACAGTCAGGTCGGTCAGTGGTGCTTGGGTCAGGGTCGCGGTGTACACCAGCACGCCACCGGCCTCGGTGATGGTCGGCGTGGCACTGAGGCTGAGGGCTGACTCACTCGGGGTATTGGCGTTGGTATTAGCGTTGATGTTGGCGTTGGTGGCCTGGCCACCCGGGATTTCCAGAGTCGTTTGCCCGGCAGTGTTGATACCCGCAGTCGGGAAGCCGATGGTCGGATCGACGCGGCCAGCGGTGGCGTCGAGCATCACGGAGCTGTGGCCACCACCGACGGTACCGCCAGAACTTGCGGCAACCGGGCCGGCAGCGGTGGCTTCAAGGTCTTTTGTCGGGTCGGCACCGGCAGCAATGGCCTGTTGCAGCTCTTCTACCGAAGGCGCGGCTTGCGCGGTGGCGGCTGCCAGGTCAGTGCTGGAGTCTGGAGCGTCAGCGCTCCACTGGGTGTCACGACCCAGATCCAGGGTGCGGCCATCGGCCAGTTCCAGGGACACGGCGCCGGAAAGGCCAGTGTCGATCTGGTCGCCGGCAAACAGTTTGTCGCCTTCAACGAGAACGCGGCGGATGCCCTCGGGGGACACCACGAAAACCTGACCAACAATGCTTTTGACGATGGCAACAACACTGCTCATTGAAGACTCTCCGGGGTGTCACGTTCAGTTGACTTCCATGGACCTGATGGCATCTGTCTGTGCCGACCAGTCTGGACGTACATTGCAAAATAGATGCACAAATTTGACGCATCAAATCGTCAATATATTGGCTATATTTTTTCGTTATTAACTTTATGCCAAACTATTGACCTTCTTCGAGCCATCCTAAACAATCGTCCCAGTAATGTCACATTGATATTTCAGCTGTGACTCGTCCTCGGTATGTGATCCAGTTCCGCTTTTTGAACTTTCCGACATACGGTCATTCCGCTTGCCATCTTTCGACGCAGCGCGTTCTTTTGCTGTGATTCAAGACAAGAAGTTCTGGGAAATTCCTACAATGCGTTCGCCTTTGTTCATGGCAATACCTTTCGTCCTCGCCGCGTCTTTTGTGCAGGCGCAGTCCTTACCAGAAGCCATGCAACAAGCGCTGGATGTCCATCCGGAAGTTCAGGCGGGTGTCAACAGTCGGTTGGCTGCGGATTATCAGTTGAAGGCTGCAAAAGGTGGATATTTGCCACGGGTCGACCTGCTGGGCGGTTATGGTCGTGAAGGCACCGATAGCGTGACGACGCGAACGGACGGCAGCAACAATCACTGGCAAACCCTGAATCGCAGTGAGTCAAATTTACGTCTGACCCAAATGGTTTTTGACGGTTTTGCGACGTCCAGCGAAGTAGGGCGTCAACAAGCCACTGTCAACTCCCGCGCTTACTCGCTGCTGAGTACTTCCGAGCGTACCGGGCTGACCGTGGCTCAGGTCTATCTCGACGTGCTGACTCGTCGCGAATTCGTACGTCTGGCCGAGGACAACCTCAAGAGCCACCAGCGCATTTACGACCAGATCCAACTGCGCACCCAGCGTGGCGTCGGCAGTGGCGCCGACCTTGATCAGGCGGAGGCGCGGATGGCCCAGGCGCGCAACAACCTGATCACCGAGCAGACCAACCTGGCTGACGCCGAAACCAACTACCTCTCCGCTGTTGGCCAGATGCCCGATCAACTGGAACGCCCGGCGAGTTTCATGGCGCTGATGCCGGCCAACCTGAATGAAGCCCGTGCGCAGATGCTGGAAAACAGCCCGATCCTGCGTTCGGCCGAATCCGATATCGCCGCTGCCGAGAAGCAGTACGACACGGCCAAGTCGACGTTCTACCCGCGCTTCGATGCTGAGTTGGGTCGCTCCGCGGACAACGACATTGATGGTCAGAACGGCCACAACAACGAATGGCAGGCCATGCTGCGCATGCGCTTCAATCTGTATGCCGGCGGCAGCAACAAGGCCGATCTGGAATCCAAGTCCTACCTGTCGAACCAGGCGCTGGACATCCGCAACAACGCCCTGCGCCAATTGAATGAAGAGCTGGGCCTGGCCTGGAACGCCCTGAACAACGCCAACGCGCAAGTGCCGATCGCTCAGCAATACGTCGACCACAGCACCGCCGTGCGTACCGCTTACCAGCGTCAGTTCAGTCTCGGCGAGCGCACCCTGCTCGATTTGCTCGACAGTGAGAACGAACTGTTTTCCTCCTCCCGCCGTCTGGCGGAGATCAAGAACATTCAGTTATTTACTCAGTACCGAATCAAGGCGACCATGGGCGAATTGCTCAAGAGCCAGGGAGTGGTCGCACCATTGGCATCCGTTGTGCAGAACGACATGAAGCCCAAGGTCCAATTGCCCGGTATGAATTAAGCAGGACCTTCATTGTTCAATTGTTAGCCAAGAGTGCCGAGCGTGGAATCAGAAGTCAGTCGGGTTCAACTCATCCATGATCCGCGCGCGTTGCATGACGATCCGTTGCTGGATGGTCTGCTCGCTCTTTGCATGCTGCACCAGAAACCTGCCAGCGCGGCAATGCTGACCACCGGCCTGCCGCTGCCCGAGCAACGCTTGAGTGTCGAGTTACTGCCTCGTGCGGCCGCTCGCGCGGGGCTGCAAGGTCGGGTGCTGCAACGCAAGCTGGAAGATATTCCGGCGATCGCGATGCCAGCATTGTTGTTGCTCAGGGACGGTCGAAGTGCCGTCCTGCTCGGCTGGCAAGGCGAAGATCAGGTACGGGTGCTGCTCAGCGAAAGCGACGGCGGTGAGTCCCTGGTCAGCCGTGACCTGCTGGCCGATGACTACACCGGCAAAGTCTTTTTCGCCCAGCCGCAGCACAAGTTCGACGTCAATCACGGCACGCTGATTCCGCGTGCGCGCTCGTGGTTCCGCGACACTCTCAAGCGTTCGCGCTGGTTGTACGCCGATGCCATCGCCGCCAGTTTTCTGATCAACATCATTGCCATGGCCGCGCCGTTGTTCGTGATGAACGTCTACGACCGTGTCGTGCCAAACCAGGCCGAAGCGACGCTCTGGGTGCTGGCACTCGGCATCACGGGCGCCTACCTGTTCGACCTGATCCTGAAAAGCCTGCGTAGCCTGTGCCTGGATCTGGCCGGCAAGAAAACCGACCTGATTATCTCGGCCACGCTGTTCGAGCGCATCGTTGGCATGGCCATGAAATACCGGCCGGCGCGGGTCGGCAGCTTTGCCCAGAACATCCATGAGTTCCAGAGCCTGCGGGACTTCCTCGCCTCGCTGACACTGACCAGCCTGATTGACCTGCCGTTCACGATTCTGATCTTTATCGTCATCGCGATCCTTGGCGGGCATCTGGTTTGGATACCGGTGCTGGCATTCCCGATCGCCCTGGCCATTGGCTATGCCTTGCAGAAACCCCTGGTGGCGACCATGGAACGGACCATGGCGCTGGGGGCCGAGCGTCAGTCGAGCCTGATCGAGACCCTGGCCGGCCTGGATGCGGTGAAGGTCAACAACGCCGAAAGCGAACGCCAGTATCAGTGGGAGCAGACCATCGGCACCCTCAGTCGCCTTGAGTTGCGGGTGAAAATGCTTTCCGGCCTGGCGATGAATATCACCTTGCTGATCCAGCAACTGGCCGGCGTGATCATGATCGTCTTCGGCGTGTACCAGATCATCGACGGTCACCTGAGTATGGGCGGCCTGATTGCCTGCTACATGCTCAGTGGTCGTGCGCTCAGCCCGCTGGCGTCACTGTCCGGGTTGCTGACTCGTTATCAGCAGGCGCGGGTGACCATGACCTCGGTCGACCAGATGATGGAGCTGCCCCAGGAGCGCAATTTCGAAGAGCGTCCGCTCAGCCGCAAGGTGCTGCAGGGCGGCATTGAGTGCCGCCAGCTCAACTTCACCTACCCGCAACAGCAGAACCTGGCGCTGAAGAACATCAACCTGTCGATCAGTCCCGGCGAGAAGGTCGGCATCATTGGCCGAAGCGGCTCGGGCAAGAGCTCGCTGGCGAAGTTGCTGGTGGGGCTGTACCAGCCGGATGACGGCGCGTTGTTGGTCGATGGTGTGGATATCCGCCAGATCGACGTCAGCGAGCTGCGCTACAACATCGGCTACGTGCCCCAGGACATTCAGTTGCTCGCCGGCACCTTGCGCGACAACCTGGTTTCCGGTGCGCGGTATGTCGAGGACGAACTGGTGCTGCAAGCCGCAGAACTGGCCGGCGTCCACGAGTATGCGCGCCTGCATCCGCAGGGTTATGAGCTGCAAGTCGGCGAGCGCGGGCAGAACCTCTCCGGCGGTCAACGGCAAAACGTCGCCCTGGCCCGTGCATTACTGCTCAACCCGCCGATCCTGCTGCTCGACGAGCCGACCAGCGCCATGGACAACACTGGCGAAGAGCGCCTCAAGCAGCGCCTGGCAGCGGTGATCGAAAACAAGACCATGGTGCTGGTAACGCACCGGGCATCGCTGTTGTCGCTGGTGGATCGCTTGATCGTGGTCGACCGCGGGCAGATACTCGCCGACGGCCCGAAAGCCGCAGTGATGGAAGCGTTGAAGAAGGGGCAGATCAGTGTTGCTTAAGTCGGGTAAGGGTTCGATCCTTCGCTACTTCAAAGGCTCTGCTTCACTTCAGGGGCAGCCGCTGCCGGAGGTCAACAAGGCGCTGATCGAGGATGCGCCCCGCGTGGTGCGGCTGACGATCTGGGCGATCATCGCGTTCTTTGTGTTCCTGATGCTCTGGGCCAACTTCGCGGTGATCGACGAGGTGACCAAGGGCGACGGCAAGGCGATTCCATCGTCGAAGATCCAGAAGATCCAGAACCTTGAAGGCGGTATCGTTGCCGAGCTGTTCGTCAAGGAAGGTCAGATTGTCGAAGCCGGCGCACCGCTGATTCGCCTGGACGACACGCGATTTGCTTCGAACGTCGGTGAAACCGAGGCCGATCGGTTGTCGATGCTGCTGCGGGTCGAGCGCCTGAGCGCCGAGGTCGAAGAGCGTCCGCTGAACTTCCCCGAGGATGTGCTCAAGGCCGTGCCGGGTCAGGCCAAGAGTGAAGAGTCGCTCTATATCAGTCGTCGCCAACAGTTGCACGATGAGATTGGTGGCTTGCAGGAGCAGCTGATCCAGCGCCAGCAAGAGCTGCGCGAATTCACCTCCAAACAGGCGCAGTATCGCCAGCAATTGGGCTTCCAGCGTCAGGAAATCAGCATGTCCGAGCCGTTGGTGGCCCAAGGCGCGGTATCACCGGTGGAAGTCCTGCGCCTCAGGCGTGCCGAAGCGGAGACCCGTGGTCAGCTCGACGCCACCACGCTGGCAATTCCACGAGCCGAATCGGCAATCAAGGAAGTGCAGCGCAAGGTCGATGAAACCCGTGGCAAGTTCCGTAGCGAAGCCCTGACCCAACTCAATGAAGCACGCACCGACCTGAACAAGGCCCAGGCCACCGGCAAGGCCCTGGAAGACCGGGTCAGCCGGACGCTGGTCACTTCGCCAGTGCGTGGCATCGTCAACAAGTTGCTGGTCAATACCATCGGCGGGGTTATCCAGCCGGGCAGCGACCTGGTGGAAATCGTACCGCTGGACGACACCTTGCTGGTCGAGGCGAAGATCCGCCCGCAGGACATCGCGTTCCTGCACCCGGGCCAGGAAGCGACGGTGAAATTTACCGCCTATGACTACACCATCTACGGCGGGATGAAGGCCAAGCTGGAGCAGATCGGTGCCGACACCATCACCGATGAAGACAAGAAGACCACCTACTACATCATCAAGCTGCGCACCGACCGCAGCCACTTGGGCACCGACGAAAAACCATTGCTGATCATTCCGGGGATGGTGGCTTCCGTGGACATCATCACCGGCAAGAAGACCGTGCTGAGCTACCTGCTCAAGCCGATCATCCGCGCTCGTGCCGAGGCGCTGCACGAGCGGTAATCCACCTTTGGGGCCACTGGCCCCATCGCGAGCAAGCTCGCTCCCACAATGGATCTGAATTGAAACGCAATTTTTTGTGTTTCCACTGACCCCTGTGGGAGCGAGCTTGCTCGCGATAGCGTCCGCCAAAACACCACAATCCTGTCAGAAAGTGACAAATAACGTCACACCACGATTCCTCCACTCCCTTAGCAATCGCCATATCGTTATTCGTTAACGGTATTTAAATTTCAATTCTTATATCTATAAAGTCAGTCTCCTGCGTACCTGTCGACCAATCGGCGCGCCGCACGACACGAACCAACACGGGACCTCCGTGAGTTTCTGATCGACGCGCGCGCCTTTGAGCGTGCCGTGCGTGGGAGTGATTTATGTCTGCAGCTTCAGCTTCGCCAAGCATCGCGCCACAATTCTTTGAAGTCCGCCCGTTCAGCGGAGCGGTGGGCGTCGAGATCATCGGTCTCGACCTGTCCCGCCCGATCAATGATCAGGACTTCGCCCGTATTCACCGCGCGCACCTGGATCATCACGTGGTGGTGTTCCGCGACCAGCGCATAACCCCTGAGCAACAGATCGATTTCAGCCGTCGTTTTGGGGTGTTGCAGATCCATGTGCTCAAGCAGTTCCTGCTGGCAGGGCATCCGGAAATCCTGATCGTCTCCAACATCGTCGAAAACGGCCAGAACATCGGCCTGGGTGACGCCGGCAAGTTCTGGCATTCCGATCTCTCCTACAAAGAACTGCCGAGCCTGGGCTCGATGCTGCATGCCCAGGAGTTGCCGTCAGAAGGCGGTGACACATTGTTCGCCGACATGCACAAAGCCTGGGACAACCTGCCACTCGCGTTGCGCAATGCCGTTGAAGGTCGCTCGGCCGCGCACTCCTACACCGCGCGTTACAGCGAGACCAAATTCGAAGGCAACTGGCGCCCTACCCTGACCCCGGAGCAACTCGCCCAGGTCGCCGAAGTCGTCCACCCGGTCGTGCGTACCCACCCGGAAAACGGTCGCAAGGCGTTGTTCGTCAGCGAGGGGTTCACCACTCGCATCGTTGGCCTGCCTGAAGACGAGAGCCAGCAACTGCTGACCGAACTCTACGCCCACAGCGTGCTGCCACAAAACATCTATCGCCATCAATGGCAGCCCCATGACCCGGTGTTCTGGGACAACCGTTCGCTGATCCACCTCGCCGCCGGATGCCCCAGCCATCTGCGCCGCAAGCTATATCGCACCACCATCCAGGGCGACGCGCCTTTCTGATTTGTCGGAGATCTGATCATGTCCAAACGTCTTCCATTCGCACCTCTGGCCGCGGCCATCGGTCTGGGTTTCAGCCTGATCGCCGGCAGCCTGGTGGCACCGACCGTGGCCCACGCCGAAGGTGAAATCCGCATTGCCGAACAGTTCGGCATCGTTTACTTGCTGCTGAACGTGGTGCGCGATCAGAACCTGATCGAGAAGTACGGCAAGCAGGAAGGCATCGACATCAAGGTCGACTGGACCCAGCTCTCCGGCGGTGCAGCGGTCAACGACGCGTTGCTGTCGGGCTCTATCGACATTGCCGGCGCTGGTGTTGGCCCGCTGCTGACCATCTGGGATCGCACCCACGGCAAGCAGAACGTCAAGGCCGTGGCTTCCCTGGGCAACTTCCCGTACTACCTGGTGAGCAATAATCCCAAGGTCAAAACCATTGCCGACTTCACCGAGAAAGACCGAATCGCAGTGCCGGCGGTGGGCGTGTCGGTGCAGTCGCGCTTCCTGCAATACGCGGCGGCCAAACAGTGGGGTGACAAGGACTTCAATCGCCTCGACAAGTACACCATCGCTGTTCCACATCCTGATGCCACGGCTGCGCTGATCGCTGGCGGAACCGAGTTGACCGGGCACTTTTCCAACCCGCCATTCCAGGATCAGGCGCTGGAAAATCCCAACGTGCACGTGGTACTGAACACCTATGACCTGCTCGGTCCGAACTCGCCGACGGTGCTGTTCGCCACCGAGAAATTCCGCAATGAGAACCCGAAAACCTACAAGGCATTCATCGACGCGCTGACCGAAGCGGCCACGTTTGCCCAGAACGACAAAGGCGCAGCGGCGGACACTTACATCCGCGTTACCAAGGTCAAAATCGATCGTGCGGCGTTGCTGAAAATCATCGACAACCCGCAGTTCGAGTTCAGCGTCACGCCGAAAAATACCTACCCGTTGGCCGAGTTCCTGTACCGCGTTGGCGCGATCAAAAACAAACCGGATTCGTGGAAGGACTACTTCTTCCAGGACACCAAACCACTGCAAGGGAGCTGACCGAAATGAACGCTCCTTTGCAAGGCCACACGGTCAGCAAACCGATCGCGGCAGCCCAGGCGCTGCTGTCGGTCGATAACGTCAGCCTCGAATACCGCACTCCGCAGCGCGTGGTGCGGGCGACCCATCAAGTCAGTTTCGAGATCGATCCGGCAGACCGCTTTGTCCTGCTCGGTCCGTCCGGATGCGGCAAGTCGACCTTGCTCAAAGCCGCCGCCGGCTTCATCCAGCCAGTGGAAGGCGAGATCCGTCTGCAAGGTCAGCGCGTCGATGCGCCGGGACCGGACCGGATCGTGGTGTTTCAGGAGTTCGATCAACTGCCGCCGTGGAAAACCGTCAAACAGAACGTGATGTTTCCGCTTCTGGCTTCGAAAACCCTCAAGCGCAGGGAGGCCGAAGAGCGAGCGCTGCACTATCTGGAAAAGGTCGGCCTGGCGGCGTTTGCCGATGCTTATCCGCACACCTTGTCAGGCGGGATGAAGGCACGGGTCGCCATCGCCCGGGCGCTGGCGATGCAGCCGAAAATCCTGTTGATGGACGAACCCTTTGCCGCGCTCGATGCCCTGACCCGACGCAAGATGCAGGAAGAATTGCTGCTGCTCTGGGAGGAGGTGCGTTTCACGCTGCTGTTCGTCACGCACTCTATCGAAGAGGCACTGGTGGTGGGCAATCGCATTCTGTTGCTGTCACCCCATCCCGGACGGGTGAGGGCGGAAGTCCACAGCCACCAGTACGATTTGCACAGCCTCGGCGGTGTGGCGTTTCAGGAATCGGCGCGACGTATTCATCGACTGTTGTTCGACGAAGGTCAATCACCGCAAGCCGAGCATGAACTGGATTTCGCTGATATCCGCATCGCTTATTGAGCCAGTTGAAAGGAGGGCCCGATGAGCCATTTATCATCCCCGCGTGAAGAATTCGAAACCGTATTGCCGCCACTGACCAGCGTGCCGCTGGAGCGCGAACTGCCCCTCGGCCAACGCCTGTGGCAACAGGGCTGGCTGCGCAAAAGCCTGATCCTGATTTTGCTTGCCGTGCTATGGGAAGCGGTTGCCAGGTATCAAAACAACGACCTGCTGCTGCCGAGTTTTGTGCAAACCGCTCACGCGCTTTACGACGGCCTGCTCAGCGGCGAGTTGCTGGGCAAGGTGTGGATTTCTTTGGTGGTGCTGCTCAAGGGCTACCTGATCGGCATCGTTCTGGCGTTTGCCCTGACCACGCTGGCGGTGTCGACCCAGTTCGGTCGTGACCTGCTGAGCACTCTGACTTCAATGTTCAACCCGTTGCCGGCCATCGCGCTGTTGCCGCTGGCGCTGTTGTGGTTTGGCTTAGGGCAAAACAGCCTGATTTTCGTGCTGGTGCATTCGGTGCTCTGGGCTCTGGCGCTGAACACCTACGCCGGCTTCCTCGGCGTCTCGGAAACCCTGCGCATGGCCGGGCGCAACTACGGCCTCAAGGGCATGCGCTTCGTGCTGTTCATCCTGATTCCGGCGGCACTGCCGTCAATCCTCGCCGGGCTGAAAATCGGCTGGGCGTTTGCCTGGCGGACCTTGATTGCCGCCGAGTTGGTGTTTGGTGCGACCAGCGGCAAAGGTGGGTTGGGGTGGTACATCTTTCAGAATCGCAATGAGCTGTACACGGACAAGGTATTTGCCGGGTTGGCGGTGGTGATTCTGATTGGATTGCTGGTGGAGAATCTGGTGTTCGATTCGCTGGAGCGGGTGACGGTCAGGCGGTGGGGGATGGTGCGGTGAGTGTGACACCGTCCATTGTTGGTCTTCATCTCCTCTGCCGTATTGTCTGTGCAGTGGATATCCCGTCTAGCCGATTCAAGCGCTCTCTACGAAGTCGAACTTGACGCAGGGGCGATGGTGTTCCATGGACTCCTATCGGTTCTAGAAACGTTGAAAGCGCCCGGCGATTATCTGCGTCAAGCAATGGTCTCGAGAACAAATCAGGATCTTGTCGTGAATAAGCTGGTGGTATTTCGCCTGCTGATACATCAATTAGAGTTGAGCGATTGAGGGGGTAGACGGGGGGCATTGACGGCTTGGCTCTGGAGGCGCCAGTCAGTGGGTTAATATCGAAGTACGCAGGAGGGCTGCCTGGCGGTCTGCTGAAAGGCGCCTCGTACCACCCAAGATGCCTGAAGTTTGCCCGCATTGACCGATAGCCAAGATAAGTCGAGGCTGCGCCCGATACCAAACTTGTAGCGGAAAGCAATTGAGATGCCTGAGGAGCAATATCAAACATGTTTGAAAGTCCTGCAGCCATCCCTGTCAGCCCGGATATCGTGCCTAAACCATTTGCGAGGGTAGCTTGTCCGCGACTTATTACTAAAGAGCCAATATTCAATCCCGTTCCTACTGAAGAAGTCAGGTAACCGATGATCCCAAGCTCTCTAGTGGCGGAAAGTATAGATACCACTCCCCAATGCCCCGTAGGATCCGCCCGATTGATCGGGTCCCCCGCGCAATACATATAAGCATTCAACCCACCCTGCCCAAACGGACTCCAGCTGTCCGGACTGTGAAAACGCATCAACCGAGGGTTGTAGGCGCGGTAACCATTACCCAGCAAATACCAACCGATATTCGCTTCACGTAACTGGCCATTGAACCCCAGCCGTGTCTCGACTCTCTGCTGCGCGGACTGCTCGCCGTACGCTGAGTAGTCGATGGTTTTGGTCAGGCCATCGACGATTTCGCCAATGATGGATTGGCTGCGGTCGGTTGCCAGCAGTACTACGCGTGGCCGGCTGCGGTTGTCTCGATCAACAGGTTGGCTCATGCCGGGATCTTCGCGGAAACGGGGCAGGCTTTGAGTTTTACTCGCTTGAGCCAGGTTTGCGAACTATCAGAACTGATAGTGGTGTGAGTTGTATCTATGGGTTAGCGCGAATGGATGTGGTGACGGTTCCACCGCTTTCGCGAGCAGGCTCGCGAAGAGGTCGGTGCTGCCAACACATGATTCGGCAGTTTGTTTGCTAGCATTGCGTCTGAATCATTTCAGATCAAACACGAGTGCTCACGATGCAGCTCCCAGACATGAACCTGTTGGTCGCCCTCGACGCCCTGCTCGACGAGGGCAGTGTGGTGGGCGCCGCGCGGCGGATGAACCTCAGCCCGGCGGCCATGAGCCGGACGTTGACGCGCATTCGCGAGGCCATTGGCGATCCGATCCTGGTGCGCGCCGGCCGTGGCCTGGTACCGACCCCCAAGGCACTGGAATTGCGCGAACAGGTTCGCAGCGTGGTGGAGCAGGCCGGTTTGCTGTTTCGTTCGGCCGATATGGTGGAGCTGAGTTCGCTGCGGCGGCGTTTCAGTATTCGGGCCAACGACTTCTTTGTCGGCGTCTACGGCGGCAAGCTGTTCGACACCCTTGACCGGCAGGCGCCGCACTGCGAATTGCGTTTCGTCCCGGAAGGCGATGGCGATGATGAGGCATTGCGCGAAGGGCGGATCGATCTGAGCGTCAGCAACACCCGGCCGTTGACCCCGGAAGTGAAGATTCAGAACCTGTTTTCCACCCACTTTGTCGGCCTGGTGC
Organism: Pseudomonas sp. GW456-L13; assembly: GCF_017350115.1. Taxonomy (NCBI): domain Bacteria; kingdom Pseudomonadati; phylum Pseudomonadota; class Gammaproteobacteria; order Pseudomonadales; family Pseudomonadaceae; genus Pseudomonas; species Pseudomonas sp. GW456-L13. The sequence continues at coordinate 3,135,114 of NZ_JACNAS010000001.1, read as the reverse complement.
GCGAGGATCATCCGCTGTTCGACGAAGAGATCACGGCGGAGCGTTACGCGGGGTTCTCGCATATCAGCATGTCCCGGCGCGGCATTGCCCGAGGTCCGATCGATACCGCGCTCAATGCCCTGGGGCTGGAGCGGCGGGTGGCGGTGATTGCGCCAAGCTTTCATGCGGCGATGTTTGCCTTGCCCGATTCGGACCTGATTCTACCGGTGCCCAAGGAAGCCTTGCTGAGTGTGCGGCGGCTCGGACTGAAGCTGCGCTCGTTCGACCTGCCGATTCCGTTGCCGACCTTGATGCTGACACAGGCCTGGCATCCGCGATTCGACAAGGATCCGGCCCACCGCTGGCTGCGTGAAACGCTGAAAACCTGCTGCGATGAAACGTGGTTGGCCGCGCAACCTGAAAGTCACCGCTGAACCCCTGTGGGAGCGAGCTTGCTCGCGATGAGGCCGGCAGCCTCGACATCTTTATTGGCTGACCTGCCGCTATCGCGAGCAAGCTCGCTCCCACAGAGTTTTGTACTATTGCGTTTGGCGCACTTATAACCTTCCAATAAGTTGATTTTCGTCAGGCATTACGCTTCTTAGAATGCTTCGGTCTTTCCACGCCGGAGCTTGCAGTACATGACTTCCCTTACGGTCACGGCACCTGTTGCTGCGGCCAGCACGGCAGCCGCTCCACCTGTCTTCGGTCCGCGGATCATTATCGGCCTGGTTGGCGTATTAGTGGCGGTGCTGATATCGGGCCTGAACGAGATGGTGACCAAAGTCGCCCTGGCCGATATCCGTGGTGCGTTGGCCATCGGCTACGACGAAGGCACCTGGCTGGTCGCCTGTTATACCGCGACTTCGGTGGCGGCCATGGCGTTCGCGCCGTGGTGTGCGGTGACGTTCTCGTTGCGGCGTTTCACCCTGTGCGCCATCAGCCTGTTCACCCTGCTGGGCGTGTTGTGCCCCTTCGCCCCGAATTACGAAAGTCTGTTGTTGCTACGCACCTTGCAAGGCCTGGCGGGCGGTGCATTGCCACCCATGCTGATGACCGTGGCCCTGCGCTTTCTGCCGGCCAATGTGAAGTTGTATGGCCTGGCCGGTTATGCCCTGACGGCGACGTTCGGCCCGGGTCTGGGCACGCCGCTGGCGGGGTTGTGGACCGAGTATGTCGGCTGGCAATGGACCTTCTGGCAAATCATCGCGCCTTGCCTGATTGCCATGGCCGCAGTGGCGTATGGCTTACCCCAGGACCCCCTGCGCCTGGAGCGCTTCAAGTCCTTCAACTGGCGCGGTGTACTGCTGGGCTTTCCCGCCATCTGCATGCTGGTGATCGGCATCCTGCAGGGCAATCGCCTGGACTGGTTCGAGTCGAACCTGATCTGTGGATTGCTCGGCGGCGGGCTGTTGTTGCTGGTGCTGTTTTTGGCCGGCGAGTGGTCGCAGCCGATTCCGTTTTTCAAGATGCAGATGCTCGGCATCCGTAACCTGTCTTTCGCCCTGCTGACCCTGGCGGGCGTGCTGGTGGTGTTGCAGGCGGTGATCATTATTCCGTCCAGCTACCTGGCGCAGGTCCAGGGTTATCGCCCGGTGCAGACCGCGCCGATCATGCTGCTGGCGGCGCTGCCGCAATTGATTGCGCTGCCGTTGGTGGCGGCGCTGTGCAACTTTCGCTGGGTCGATTGCCGCTGGGTGTTGGGCATTGGCCTGAGCATGCTGGCGCTGTCGTGCGTCGGCGGCTCGCAATTGACGTCCGCGTGGATTCGCGACGATTTCTATGTGCTGCAATGGCTGCAGATTTTCGGTCAGCCCATGGCGGTGTTGCCATTGCTGATGCTGTCCACCGGCAGCATCAACCCGATGGAAGGGCCGTTCGCATCGGCCTGGTTCAACACCGTCAAAGGCCTGTCGGCGGTCATCGCCACCGGGGTGATCGAGGCGTTGACCACGGCACGCCTGCATTTCCACTCGACCATGCTGGTCGACCGTCTCGGCAACTCACCGCTGGCCGAGCGCGACAGCACAAGCCTCGCTCATCGGCTGCATGAGCAAGCGGTGGTGCTCACTTCCTCTGATCTTTACCTGTGCATGGCGGGTATCGCGGTGATCTTGATCCTGCTGATTTTCTGGCTGCCGACGCGGATTTATCCACCGCGCGCACCGACCTGATTGCTCCACTGATACAGAAGGTTTTTATGAACACTCAAGCAAAGCAGAAAGTCGCGGTTGCCATGGCCGCCGCATTGGCCGTCGGCGTGTTGCTGTACCTGGCGATGCCCGGCCTGTTCGGCAAGCGTACGCAGCAGAACACCAATGATGCTTATGTCTCGGCGGATTTCACCTTGGTCGTGCCGCGGGTTGCCGGGTTTATCAAGCAAGTGCTGGTCGAGGACAACCAGCAGGTCAAGGCCGGGCAGTTGCTGGCACTGATCGATGACCGGGATCTACGCGCCGCCGCCGAGGCCGCCGATGCCGAAACGCTGGTGGCCAGGGCGCAACTGCAAAACGCCCGGGCGACCCTCGAGCGTCAGGCGTCGGTGATTGCCCAGGCGCAATCCTCGGTGGTTTCGGCCAAGGCGGAAATGGCGTTTGCCGAGCATGAACTGAACCGCTACAACCACCTCGCCGGTGTGGGCGCTGGCACGGTGCAAAACGCGCAACAGGCGCAAACGCGCATCGACCAGGCCTCCGCGCGGCTGGCCAATGCCACGGCGGTACTGGCGGCGGAGCGCAAGCAAGTGGAGATCCTCACGGCCCAGCGCGATGCAGCCGAAGGGGGGCTGAAACGGGCGCAAGCGAAGCTGGAAATGGCCAGCTACGAGTTGTCCTATACAAGGATCGTCGCGCCACAGGACGGCATGGTCGGCGAACGCGCGGTGCGGGTCGGCGCCTACGTCACACCGGGCAGCAAAATCCTCGCCGTGGTGCCGTTGGCGCAGGCTTATGTGATGGCCAATTTCCAGGAAACCCAACTGACGGATGTGCAGCCTGGGCAGGCTGTGCAAGTGCGCGTTGACAGTCTGGGCGGTGCGGCACTGAACGGTCGTGTCGAAAGCATTGCACCGGCCACCGGGGTGACGTTTGCCGCGGTCAAACCGGACAACGCCACCGGCAACTTCACCAAGGTGGTACAGCGGATACCGGTGAAAATCGTGCTGGAGCCGGGACAGTCGCTGGCCGAGCGCTTGCGGGTGGGGATGTCGGTGGAGGCGAGCATCGATACCGGCAGTGGTGTCTCGCGTGAGGTGACTCAGCGATGAAAACCTGTGTTGACGGTGCGGACGCCATCGCGAGCAAGCTCGCTCCCACAAGGGTTATGCGCGAAGTACAAGATTTTCGCATCACAGAAAGTCCATTGTGGGAGCGGGCTTGCTCGCGAAGAGGTTATCAGCCTCGCCTGACTTTTTCTGCCTTGCTTATGCTGAGCCTATCTGCCTGCACCGTCGGCCCGGACTTTCACAAACCTCAGCCCACACAAATCACCGAGTGGTCGAAACCATCAAAGGTAGCCGCCAGCCAAGCCATCGCCGAAACGATGAACGAGCGCTGGTGGGAGGTGTTCAACGACCCGAAACTCTCGGCCCTCACGCAACGCGCCCTGAACGACAACCTCGACCTGAAGCAGGCCAGCAGCCGTTTGCAGCAAAGCCGTGCCGTTCGCCAGGTGATCACCGCCAACCGCTATCCGAATACCGCCGCCACGGGAAGTTACGCCCGAAAACGTAATAGTGGTGAAGGCCTGAGCGACCCGTCAGGGCACAACGGCCAATCCGCGTTCAACCTGTGGGATGCCGGCTTTTCCGCCGCCTGGGAGCTGGATTTCTGGGGGCGTGTGCGTCGGGAAACCGAAGCGGCCGACGCCAACCTGGAAGTCGCCGAGAACGACCGACGCGGTGTGCTGTTGTCGGTGCTGGCCGAAACCGCCCAGGACTACATTCAACTGCGTGGCGTGCAGAGCACCCGGCTCGTCACCGAACAGAACCTCGACGTCGCCCGCCATAGCCTGAAGCTTTCGCAATTGCGCCTGGCCGACGGCGTCGCGACGGATCTGGATGTCGCTGAAGCCGCCGCGCAGGTGGCGGCCATCGAATCACGTCTGCCCGCACTGGAGCAGCGCCAGTGGCAACTGATCAACGCCTTGAGTCTGTTGATGGGCGAAGCGCCCCAGGCATTGACGGCGGAGTTATCCACAGACGCACCGGTGCCACAAACGCCGCGCCAGGTCGCCATTGGCTTGCCCTCGCAACTGGCTGAACGCAGGCCGGACATTCGCCAGGCCGAAGCACGGCTGCATGCCGCGACCGCGAGTATTGGCGTGGCCAAGGGCGATTTCTATCCGCGAATCACCCTGTCGGGGAACATCGGTTCCCAGGCCATGCAATTGAGCGATTTCGGTTCCTGGGGTTCGCGTTCGTTCGGGATCGGCCCGCAGTTCAGCTTGCCGTTGTTCGACGGCGGACGCTTGCGTGGCGTGCTCGAGTTGCGCGAAGCACAACAACAGGAAGCCGCTATCATCTATCAGCAAACCGTGTTGCGCGCCTGGCATGAAATCGATGACCAACTGACCACCTACAACGCCAGCCAGTTGCGCCGCGACAGTCTGGCCGAAGCCGTACGTCAGAACCGCATTGCGCTGGACACCGCGCAACAGCAGTACGTTGAGGGCGTGGTGGATTTCGTCACGGTGCTCACCGTGCAAGGAGCGTTGCTGGCGACGCAGGAGCAGTGGGTCGAGAGCTCGACCGGCGTGTCGCTGGCGGCCGTCGGGTTGTACAAGGCGTTGGGTGGGGGTTGGGAGTCGGTGTATCCGTTGGCCGTGACGGCGCAGCGTTAATACGCAGGCAATGATGGCCATCTGCTTGACGCTAGTCACCGCTGCCGTAGACTCGGTTGATCCGAAAGGGAGTGCGGTCATGCGGATTTTCTGTGTGTTGGGGTTGGGATCGGTCCTCGTCGCGAGCGCTGTCCAGGCGCAAACGCCTGGGGCAGACGACCCGCTTGCGCAAATGGATGCAGGCGCCAGTACTGCGACCAGCGCCGAGGCCCGCGGTGTACTGCGGGCCCGGGATCAGGCAGTACTGGCCAGTGAGGTGCCCGGGCGGATAGTCGAATTGCCGTTCAGTGAGGGAGAATCGTTCAAGAAGGGCGATACCCTGGCGCGGTTCGATTGCTCGGCCTATCAGGCGCAGCTCAATGCCGCTCAAGCGGCCAGCCGTGGCGCGGGTGAAGAACTGGCGCACAACCGGCGACTGGCCGCGCTGAATTCGGTCGGGCGTTTCGAAGTGGCACGTGCCGAGGCCAAGGTCAGCGAAACCCAGGCGCAGTCCCAGGTGTATCAAGTGCAGGTCAAGCGTTGCAGCGTGCAGGCGCCGTTCGATGGCCAGGTCGTCGAGCGCAAGGTACAGCGCTATGAAAGCGTACCTGCCGGCGCACCCTTGCTGGACGTGGTCGATAATCGCACCCTGGAAATCCATTTGCTGGTGCCCTCGCGCTGGATGGCCCGACTCAAGCCCGGCCAGACCTTCAGTTTTGTCCCCGATGAAACCGGCAAGCCGCTGGATGCGACAGTCAAACGCCTGGGCGCACGAATCGATGAAGGCAGCCAGACCCTGCTGCTGGTGGCCAGCGTGCCCGACGCCAGCGGGTTGCTGGCGGGCATGAGCGGCACTGCGCATTTCGCGGAGTTCAAGTGAACGCGCCGGTGAGCGGCGGTGCCGAACAGGTATTCGCACGTTTTCTTGATCTTGAGCGCCAGACCCGCGCAGCCCAAACGTCCGCCCAATTGGCTTACAGCCTGGTCAATGATGGACAGGCATTGTTTGGCTTTCGCCATGCGGCACTGTTAATCGCCGGGAAGGTGCAGGCCGTGACCGGTGTCAGTACGGTGGAGCCGAACTCACCCTTTGTAGCGTTCGTCGAGCAGGCGGTGGCTCAGTTGTTCAAACGCGAACAATTGCAGCAGGCGCGGGTCGTTGCCGCCGATGTCCTCGGTGAGTCGCTGCGGGCTGAATGGCAAAGCCTGTCGGCGGCGCAGGTGTTCTGGCTGCCGCTGGTCGATCGTCAGGGCAAGGTGTTCGGTGGGTTGTGGCTGGCCCGGGACGTTGCGTGGAACCCTGCCGAACAGGTGCTGCTGGCGCAACTGGGTGATACCTACAGCCACGCCTGGCAGGCGTTGCAACCGCGCAAGCCCTGGCGTCTGCGTTGGACCCGCAAACGCCGGGGCTTGCTGGTTGCAGTGCTATTGCTCGGGCTGTTGATCCCGGTGCGCCAGTCCGTATTGGCACCGGCTGAAGTGGTGCCGCTGGGCGGTCGGGTGGTGGCGGCACCGCTGGACGGTGTCATTGCCGAGTTCCTGGTCAAGCCCAATCAGACGGTGAAGACCGGCGAATTGCTGCTGCGCTTCGAAAGCACCACGCTCAAGGCTCAGGCCGATGTCGCCGAACGCGCCCTCGGGGTTGCCGAGGCGGAACTCAAGGCCAACTCTCAGCGTTCGTTCGCCGATGCCGAGTCCAGTTCGAAACTGGATTTGCTGGCCGCCCGGGTTGAACAGAAACGCGCCGAGCGCGACTACGCCCGTGAACTGCTCAAGCGTAGCGAAGTGCGCGCCGAGCGCGATGGTATTGCGGTGTTTGCCGATGCCGAACGCTGGACCGGCAAGCCGGTGCAGACCGGCGAGCGGCTGATGGAGATCGCCGATCCGACCCAGGCGCAATTGCGTATCGAGCTGGCTGTGGGGGACGCGATATCCCTGGAGCCCGGCGCTGAAGTCGCCTTGTTTCTCGACAGTGACCCGCTGCAACGGCATCTGGCCAGACTCGAACGTTCGGCTTATGAAGCGCAACCTACGGCGGGCGGGCAATTGGCTTATCGGCTGGATGCGAATTTCGATGCGCCACCTCCGCGCATCGGATTGCGCGGCACGGCGAAAATCTTCGGTGACCGGGCGCCGCTGGGGTTGTACCTGCTGCGTCGACCGTTGGCCGGTTTGCGTCAGAGCGTGGGCTTGTAAATGAGCCTGCCCGGCCTGCGTGCCGACCTGCAACTGTCCCCGGCAGCGCCGGCGCTGGACGGTGCGCCCAGCTGGACGCTGGCCGACCCGGTGCGAGGGCATTACTTCAAGCTCGGTACGACGGCGATGCGTTTGTTACGTCACTGGTCGCTGGGTGAACCCGAGCAGGTCCTGCAAGCGGCCAATCGTGAGCCGGGACTGGCGCTGGACGGTACGGATCTGGAGCAATTGCTGGTTTTTTTGCGCAGCCACGACCTGATTACCGCCCTCGACCCCCAGCAGCGTGCCAGCTACAGCGTTAAAGCGGATGCCCAGCGCCGGAGCCTGTGGCAAGTGTTGCTGCATCAGTACCTGTTTTTTCGAATTCCGTTGTGGCGCCCTGAGCGTTTTCTCAACCGTGTCTGGCCTTGGCTGGAGCGCTTCGGTCCGCGAGCGCTGCGCTACGGATTACCCGCCGTGCTGGGGGTGGGGGTGTTTCTGGTGTCGCGGGACTGGCAGCGATTTATCGCGACGTTTCCGCATCTGTTCAGCCTTGGCGGCGCAATGGCGTTTGGCGTGGCCCTGTTCTTCGCCAAGCTCTGCCACGAATTCGGTCACGCGTTCATGGCCAAGCGCGCCGGGTGCCGGGTACAGAGCATGGGCGTGGCGTTCATGGTGCTGCTGCCGATGTTTTATACCGATGTCAGCGATGCCTGGCGGGTCAATGATCGCAAGGCCCGGTTGCTGATTGGCGCTGGCGGCGTGCTGGCGGAGTTGCTGTTGGCGTGCATTGCCTTGCTGGCCTGGTCGTTGTTGCCCGACGGTCCCGCCCGCACCGCCGCGTTCATGCTCGCCAGTGCTACGTGGATCACCACACTGGTGGTCAATCTCAACCCATTCATGCGTTTTGACGGTTATTTTTTGCTCAGCGATTTCTGGCAGGTCGATAACCTGCAAGGTCGGGCGTTTGCCCTGTGCCGCTGGCGCCTGCGCGAGTTTTTGTTCGGCTACGGCGCAGCGGCGCCGGAGCCTTGGTCGCCGACAATGCAACGGCGTTTGCTGATCTGGGGGTATGGCTCGTGGTTATGGCGCGCGGCATTGTTTTTCGGGATCGCTCTGGCGGTCTATCACCTGTTCTTCAAGGTGTTGGGGATTTTCCTGATGCTGGTGGAGCTGGTCTGGTTCATCTTTCTGCCCATCATGAGTGAGTGGCACCAGTGGTGGGGCCGCCGCGAGCAGGCGCATGGACCGCGGGTGCTGCTCAGCAGCCTGGCATTGCTCGGGCTGTTGCTGGTGCTCATCCTGCCGTGGCGCAGTGCCGTCGAGGTGCCGGCCATGCTGGAAGCGGGCCGGGTCAACACCTTGCATGCGCCGGTGGCGGCACGGATCAAAGCCGTGAAGGTGCATGACGGGCAGTCGGTGGCGCAGGGTGATGTCCTGATCGAACTGGAGTCCCCGGATCTCGATTCGCGCCAGACCATTGCGCGCCGGGAAATCGAGATTCAGCAATTGCAAATGCGCCGTCAGGCCAGCCGCAGCGAAACGGCCTCCGATGCCTCAATCGTCGAGCAGCGCCTGGCCGAAGCGGTCGCCGAGTACCGGGGGCTGGCGGCTCAGCGCGAGCGATTGCTATTGCGCGCCCCCCATGCCGGCACCGTTCGAGATCTGCTGCCGCAATGGGCGGTGGGGCGCTGGCTGTCGACCCGGGAACCGCTGGCGCGGGTGGTCGAGGACGGCGTGCGCTTGCGTGGCTATCTGGCCGAGGCAGAACTCTGGCGCGTGGCGCCGGGCGCCACTGGACGGTTTATCGCCGATGATCCGATGCATCCGGCGATTGCGGTGCAACTGAGCGAAATCGACACCAACGGTGTGGCGTTTGTCGATCAGGAGGCACTGACCTCCGATCACCACGGACCGATTGCCGTGCGTCGCGATCAGTATCAACGAGCCGAGCCGGTACAGGCGCAGTATGGCGCGCGATTGAGTACCCTCGAACCGGCGCCGACGCCGGTGCAGCCGTTGCGCGGCGTGGTGGTGTTGCAGGGCAGCGGCGAGTCGTTATTGGGGGTCGCCTGGCGACGCATGGCGGCGCTGGGGGTCAGGGAAAGCGGTTTTTAAGGAGTGCGACGATGGCGAACAGCAGTGCTGTGGCAGCCGAAGGTTTGGTGGTGCGGCCTTCGCGAGCAAGCGATGGGCCTTTTTTGCAGCGCCTGTATCAATCGGCCCGACCGGACCTGCAATGGATCGACGACAGCGTGGAGGTGGTCGAGCAGATTGTGGCCCAGCAATTCCAGGTACAGGAGCAAGGACTGGGTGAAAACTTCCCCAATGCCATGCATTACGTGGTTGAGAAACTCGGCACTGCGATCGGCGCGTTGAGCACTGATTTCGGACCGAATGAGATTCGCGTGCTGTATCTGGCCTTCATCCCGGCGGCGCGGGGGCAGGGGTATGGGCGGGCGGTATTGCAGGGGGTGCAGAAGGCCGCCCAACAGATTCGTTGCCCGGTGGCGACGGTGGTCTGGGCCAGCAATCCCCATGCGCTTGAACATTACCTGGCGCTGGGCTTTGCAGTGCAGGAGTACAACGTCGCGGCACAAAGGCTGGTGTGGTATCCGCAAGGCTGAGGGCACTGCGAGCCAGAAAAGGGTCAGTTGAAGGCGATGTAGAAGTAGCCTCGTTGCGGATCACGTCCCATCGACGGCACCCGGGAAACGAAAATGTTTTCCACTTTGCCCAGTTCCGGCAATTGCAGCGTGCATAAACCGTCCACAAAATCGGTCGGGACCAGGCTGTTGAACTCTACACTGAATGGCATGCGCTCACTGTTGCGCATGCGGGCGCGGGGTGAGTCTTCGAGGTGTTCGAACTGCACCGGCAATTCGCTGCCGTCGGGCAGGCGAAGGACAACGGTCTGGCCCAGCAGGGTCTGGAAATGATGACTTTGAACCGCTTGCAACATGATCTGCCTCCGAAAAGTGAACAGTGCCGGGGGCGCGCGGCCCCCGGCGAACCTTCAGCCACGCGATGGAAAATACCCTTGCAGGGCGATGCTGAAGTTGATGACCAGGAACGGGTTCATCACGCTCATGGGCTGGGTCCCGCCAGTGGAGGCAATCTCTCCGGTGACGGTGGTGCTCACGCCCTGGAGCGCCACCGCCGTTGCCCCTTGTTGATCGGAGTAGATGTTCGCCGTCCCCGGTCCGCCGCTCGAAGCGCCGATGAAGGCGTTGGTTGCCGTTGGCACGTTTACGGGATTGCTCGGCGGGTTGGCCAGTTGCAGGGTGGTGGTGGCGGTCAGTCCGGACATCTGGTGGGTGTGGTTGGGCATGTTGCCGATGGTCGCGGTGACGTTTTCGGTACCGGAAATCTCGCCGATGGTGCGCGGGCTGAGATTGGTGCCGGTGCCCTGGGCCATCGGTAATCGACCTTGCAGGTTGGGTAGCATGAAGGTGGTCTGGCCGTTACCGCCGTAGTTCACGCCAATCAGCGAGAACAATGCACTCCATTGCGAAATGCTTAACGTCTGGCCATTGCAAAGGGCCCAGTTCTGGGGGGCGAAATCAAAGGCGAAAGGCTGGATAGTGCCGATAAATACTTCCATTAATCCTTATCCTTCAGGTTGGTGGTTGGCGCGCCACGCGGCTGCCAGACACCTGGGGGTGTCGACTCCTTTTCTTTACGTGGCAAGGTCACGCCACGCCACAGCGTAGACGTAGATTGTGGGTGTCGTGGCGAGGTTGTGTTTGTCCGATGGACGCGCTTCCCACGCTGTCGTCGCTAATGTCCTTCACTGTTTACGAAAAGCTCGGTATCAAGTCGATTTAGCTTCAAATTGATATCAAAAGACCACTAGTCGAAGTTTTATCGATCGACTACGCTTTGTCCTACAAAAGGACTATCAAATACGGTGAATGGACTTGCACCATTTTCATTTCATTTCCGGTTTGCCGCGCTCGGGGTCGACCCTGCTTTCTGCAATCCTGTTGCAGAATCCGCGTTTCCATGCCGGAATGACCAGCCCCGTCGGTTCCCTGTTTTCCGGTGTTCTGGAGCAGTGCAGCGCCGGCAGCGAGTTTGGTGCCGTTATCGACACCGATATGCGCCGTCGCCTGTTGCGCGGCCTGTTTGATTCCTTTTACGCCGACAAGGCCGACAAATCGGTGGTGTTCGACACCAATCGGTTGTGGAGTTCGCGCCTGCCGGCCATCAGCGATCTGTTTCCCAAGGCCAAGGTCATTGCCTGCGTGCGCAACGTCGCCTGGGTCATGGACAGCATCGAGCGTCTGTACCGCGCCAATCCCTATGAAAACACCAAACTCTTCGGCGATGCCGTCGAGCGCAACACCGTCTACAGCCGTTGCGAAACCCTGGCCCAGCGCAATCGCCTGGTGGGTTTTGCCTGGGCGGCGCTCAAGGAAGCCTATTACGGCGAGCATGCCGACTCCTTGCTGATCATCGACTATGACTTGCTGACCCAGGCTCCGGAGCGGGTGCTGCGGCTGGTCTACGACTTTATCGACGAACCCTGGTTCGAGCACGACTTCGAACACCTGGCGTACGACGCCCCGGAATTCGATCAAGCCCTCGGGGTGGCCGGCCTGCACAAGGTCAGACCCAAAATTGCCGTGCAGGCACGGCGCACCATCCTGCCGCCGGATCTGTTCAAGCAATACTCAGACTTGTCCTTTTGGCTCGATGGCTCTGCCAGCGCCGCCAATGTCATTCGTATGAAGTCCGACGCCGCGAACATTTGATCGCGGCGTTTTTCATTGATGCCTTACGTATATTCGTTCGAATCCGGGTGAGCAGCATGTGGTGGACCATTTTTGGCGGGGTAAAGGCAACGTCACGGGCAACCGAAGGTCAACGGACGCCAGCGGCGCCCATGATCATGTCCCTTGAACCACGCATGCTGTTCGACGGCGCCGTCGCCGCCACGGTGGCCGATACCGCGGCCCAGGCCGATAGCCATTCCACAGCCGATGCCGCCAAGACACCGACTGCCGATCACCCGACGATCAGCAAGGACACCCACGGCCAGACCGATGCCGCGCCGGCTGTCAGCCCGGTTGCGGTGCCAGGGCAGAGCGTGGTGTTCGTCGACTCTCGGGTGAAAGATGCCGACAGCCTGCTCCGGGGCGTCGCCCCCGGGACCCAGATCGTGAAGCTGGACACGGGCAAGGATGGACTGCAACAAATTGCCGACTACCTCGATCAGCATCAGGGCATCAGCTCGGTGCAGATCATCGCCCACGGCAACGCTGGCGACCTGTGGCTGGGCGACAGCTATCTGTCGGCTGACAACGTCGCCGCTCGCAGCGCGGTGCTGGCGGAAATCGGCAAGGACATCAACGCTGGCGGTGACATCCTGATCTACGGCTGCTACACCGCCGAAGGCGAGCGTGGCCTGAGCTTTGTCGACTCGCTGGCGCAAATGACCGGCCGCGATGTAGCGGCTTCGAGCAACCGTACCGGCGTGGGCGGCGACTGGAATCTGGAAATCGCCACCGGCAACATCGAAAGCGCCAACGTGCTCTCGACCACAGCCATGAGCGACTATCAGTGGGGCCTGGCCACCTGGACCGCCACCAACAACGCCAATACGGGCGTCGGCTCGTTGCGTGCCGCCCTCGCCTCGGCGCAGAACGGCGATATCGTCACCTTCAGCAGTGGCATGACGGTGCAGTTGACCTCCGAATTGCTGATCAACAAGAACGTCACCGTTGATGGCGACTTGAACAACGACGGTGCGGCGGATGTGATTCTCGATGGTCAGTACAGGACCCGAGTGATTGAAGTGAGCTCAGGCAGTATCGTCACGCTCGATGGCCTGGTGATCACCCGTGGCCTGGTGTCGGGCAATGGTGGCAACGGTGGCTACGGTGCCACGGGCGCGATGGCCGGGGGTATTTTCAACGCCGGGATTCTGACCCTGAACAACGTTACCGTGACCTCCAACGGGGCTTCCGGTGGCGGTGGCGGCGGCGGTGTCACGGGCGCTTTTTACGGCGGCGGCGGCGGTGGCGGCGGCGGTCTGGGCGGCCAGGGCGGCGGGCATGGCGGTTCGGCAGGGCCGGGCACCGGCACGTTGGGCGGCCAGGCGGGCAGCGGTGGCGTCGGTGGTTACGGCGGCGGTTATGACGCCACCCACATGGGCGGTCGTGGCGGTACCACCACTGGCGGGGCCGGCGGGCTGGGCGTTTCCTATTACAGCAACGGTGGTAACGGTGCGACGGCCACCAATGGCACGATTTCCATTGGTGGTGGCGGCGGCGGGGCCGGTTGGGACAAGGTGGGTGGCGCCGGCGGCAACGCGGTGGGCGGGATCTACAACGCCAGTAGCGGCACCATCACCGTCATCGGCACGTCGACCATCAGCAACAACATCGGCGCCGGTGGCGGCGGTGGCGGTGGCGGTGGCCAAGGCAGCAATGCCAGCAATGGCGGCCTGGGCGGCCGGGGCGTCGGTGCGATCTGGAACAAAGGCACGCTGCTGATGACGGCCGCCAACTTCGCCGCCCTGGCCGGTAATGCCGCGGCCAGTGGTGCAGGCGGTACCGCGCAGGGCGGAGGTACAACCGGCACCTCGCCGACCTCCTTCGCGACCATCTACAACGACGGGGGTGTACTCAACACCGCGTATGCGCCACCACCGACCGCGACCATCGTGGTTGCTGACACCACACTGAGCATCGGCGAAACGTCCTTGGTGACGATCACTTTTTCCGAGGCCGTGACCGGTTTCACCAATGCGGACCTGACCATCGCCAACGGTACGCTCACTGCGGTGAGCAGCAGCGATGGCGGCATCACCTGGACGGCAACGTTCACGCCGACCGCCAGTATTTCCGATACGACCAACGTCATTACCCTGGACAACACCGGGGTGATAAACGGTCTGGGCACCGCCGGCGTCGGCACCACCAACTCTAATAACTACACGGTCGACACCGTACGCCCGACCGCGACCATCGTAGTGGCAGACAATGCGCTGAGAGTCGGCGAAACTTCGCTGGTGACCATCACCTTCGATCAGGCCGTGACCGGTTTGACCAACGCCGACCTGACCATCGCCAACGGTACGCTCACGGCGGTGAGCAGCAGCGATGGCGGCATCACCTGGACGGGGACCTTCACCCCAACCGCCAGCATCACCGACACGACCAACCTGATCACCCTGGACAACACCGGGGTCAGCGACCTGGCGGGCAATGCCGGGAGCGGCACCACCGACTCGAACAACTACGCGATCGACACTGTGCGCCCGACGGCCACCATCGTCGTTACGGACACGGCGCTGAAAATCGGTGAAACCTCACTGGTGACCATTACCTTCAGCGAAGCGGTCAGCGGGTTCACCAATGCTGACCTGACGATTGCCAACGGAACGCTCACGGCGGTGAGCAGCAGCGATGGCGGCATCACCTGGACCGCGACCTTCACCCCGACGGCCAGCGTCAATGACACGACCAACCTGATCACCCTGAACAACACCGGGGTCAGCGATCTGGCGGGCAACGCCGGTAGCGGCACCACTGATTCGAACAACTATGCGATAGATACGCTTCGTCCGACCGCGACCATCGTGGTGGCGGACACGGCGCTGAGAATCGGCGAAACCTCGCTGGTGACCATCACCTTCAGCGAGGCGGTGAGCGGGTTCACCAACGCTGATCTGACCATCGCCAACGGTACGCTCACTGCGGTGAGCAGCAGTGATGGCGGTATCACCTGGACGGCGACCTTCACCCCGTCCGCCAGCATCACCGACACGACCAACCTGATCACTCTGGACAATACCGGGGTCAGCGATCTGTCGGGCAACGCCGGCAGCGGCACCACCGACTCCAACAACTACGCGATCGACACCGTGCGCCCGACGGCCAGCATCGTGGTCGCGGATACGGCGCTGAGAATCGGTGAAACCTCGCTGGTGACCATCACCTTCAGCGAGGCGGTGAGCGGGTTCACCAACGCCGACCTGACCATCGCCAACGGTACGCTCACTGCGGTGAGCAGCAGCGACGGCGGCATCACCTGGACGGCGACCTTCACGCCCTCCGCGAGCATCAACGACACGACCAACCTGATCACCCTGAACAACACCGGGGTCAGCGATCTGGCGGGCAACACCGGCAGTGGCACCACCGATTCGAACAACTACGCCATCGATACTGTTCGTCCGACTGCCACGATTGTGCTGGCCGATCCAACGCTGACCGCGGGCGAAACCTCGCTGGTGACCATCACCTTCTCCGAGGCGGTGAGCGGTTTCACCAACGCCGACCTGACGATTGCCAACGGCACCTTGACCTCCGTCAGCAGCAGCGACGGTGGCATCACCTGGACGGCGACCTTCACCCCTACCGTTGGCGTGAATGACTCGAGCAATGTGATCACTCTGAACAACACCGGAGTCAGCGATCTGGCGGGCAACACCGGCAGCGGCACTACCAACTCCGGCAACTACACCATCGATACGGTGCTGCCGACGGCGACCATCGTGGTCGCCGACAATGCGTTGAAAATCGGTGAAACGTCGCTGGTGACCATTACTTTCAGCGAAGCCGTCAGTGGGTTCTCCAACGCCGACCTGACCATCGCCAACGGTACACTCACAGCGGTGAGCAGCAGCGACGGCGGCATCACCTGGACCGCGACATTCACCCCGACTGCCAGCATCACCGACACGACCAACCTGATCACGCTGGACAACACCGGTGTGCAGGCTGTCGCCAGCGGTAACGTGGGCATCGGCACGACCGACTCCAACAACTACGCCATCGACACCGTGCGCCCGACGGCAACCATTGTGGTCGCGGACACGGCACTGAGAATCGGCGAAACCTCGCTGGTCACGATCACCTTCAGCGAAGCGGTGAGTGGTTTCACCAATGCCGACCTGACCATCGCCAACGGTACGCTCACAGCGGTGAGCAGCAGCGACGGTGGCATCACCTGGACGGCAACCTTCACGCCTTCGGCGAGCATCAACGACACCACAAACCTGATCACCCTGGACAACACCGGCGTGGCTGATCTGAGGGGGAACGCCGGCAGCGGCACCACCGATTCCAACAACTACGCTATCGACACGGTCCGACCCACTGCGACCATTGTCCTGGCCGACGCCACCCTGAGTGCCGGCGAAACCTCGCTGGTGACCATTACCTTCTCCGAGGCAGTGACGGGTTTCACCAACGCTGACCTGAGCATCGCCAACGGCACCTTGACCTCGGTGAATAGCAGCGACGGTGGCATCACCTGGACCGCGACCTTCACCCCAACCGTCGGCGTGAATGACTCGAGCAACGTGATCACCCTGAACAACACCGGAGTCAGCGATCTGGCGGGCAACACCGGCAGCGGCACTACCAACTCCGGTAACTACACCATCGATACGGTGCTGCCGACGGCCACTATCGTCGTGGCCGATGGTGCGTTGAGCGTCGGTGAAACCTCGCTGGTGACCATCACCTTCTCCGAGGCGGTGACGGGTTTCACCAACGCCGACCTGACCATCGCCAACGGCACCTTGAGCTCCGTGACCAGCGGTGATGGTGGCATCACCTGGACCGCAACCTTTACGCCGACCAATGCCATCTCCGACACCAGTAACGTCATCACCCTGGATAACAGCGGTGTGCAAAACGGCTCGGGCAACGCCGGTAGCGGCACCACCGACTCCAACAACTACGTGATCGACACCGTGCGCCCGACAGCCACCATTGTGGTCGCGGACTCGGCGCTGGCGGTGGGTCAGACATCGGTGGTGACCATCACGTTCTCCGAGGCGGTCACTGGCTTTACCACGGCCGATCTGACGGTGAGCAACGGTACTCTGAGCAATCTCAGCACCAGCGATAACATCACTTACACCGCGACATTTACTCCGACGGCTGGCATCACCGACGCCACCAACCTGATCACCCTGGACAACAGCGGTGTGGTCGACGGGTCGGGCAACGCCGGCAGCGGCACCACCGATTCGAACAACTTTTCGATCGACAGCCAGCGCCCGAGCGCAACCATTGTGCTATCCGACCCGACGCTGAGCGCCGGTGAAACCTCGCTGGTAACCATCACCTTCTCCGAGGCTGTGAGCGGTTTCAGCAACGATGACCTGTCCGTTCCCAACGGCACGTTGAGTGCGGTGAGCAGCAGCGACGGCGGCATCACCTGGACGGCGACGTTCACGCCGACCGTCGCGGTCAACGACACGACCAACCTGATCACCCTGGACAACTCCGGTGTCGCGGACCTGGCAGGCAACGTCGGTACGGGTACGACCAATTCCGCGAATTTCACCATCGACACCGTGTTGCCGACCGCCACCATCGTGGTCGCCGACACTGCCTTGAGCGTCGGCGAAACCTCGCTGGTGACCATCACCTTCAGCGAGGCCGTGAGCGGTTTCAGCAACGCCGACCTGAGCATCGCCAACGGTACCCTGAGCGCGGTGAGCAGCAGCGATGGCGGCGTCACCTGGACGGCAACCTTCACGCCGACCACCAACATCGCTGACAGCTCCAACCTGATCACTCTGGACAACAGCGGCGTGCAGAACGCCTCCGGCAATGCGGGCAGCGGCACCGCCGATTCCAACAACTACGCCATCGACACCGAGCGTCCGACCGCCACCATCGTGGTCGCCGACACGGCTCTGAGCGTCGGCGAAACCTCGCTGGTGACCATCACTTTCTCCGAGGCGGTGACGGGTTTCACCAACGCCGACCTGACCATCGATAATGGCACCTTGAGTGCGGTGAGCAGCAGCGACGGCGGGATCACCTGGACGGCCATTCTGACACCGTTGGCGGGTATCGCCGACACCGGCAACCTCATCCAACTCGATAACAGCGGTGTTCAGGATGCAGCAGGCAATGCCGGCATCGGGGCCACGGATTCGAACAACTACGCGATCGACAGCCAACGCCCGACCGCGACCATTGTCATGGCCGACACCGACCTGCGTCCCGGCGAAACGACCCTGGTGACCATTACCTTCAGCGAAGCGGTCAGTGGTCTGGACAGTTCCGATCTGAGCGTCGCCAACGGCACTCTGAACGGGTTGAGCAGCAGCGACGGCGGCGTCACCTGGACGGCGACTTTCACGCCGACCGCCAGCATCACCGACACCACCAACCTGATCACCCTGGACAACACCGGTGTCACCGATGCGGCTGGCAACGCCGGAAGCGGGGTGACCAACTCGGCGAATTACCTGGTGCAAACCAGTGTGCCGACCGCCAGCATCGTGATCGCCGACACGGCGCTCAAGGCTGGCGAAACGACCCTGGTGACCATCACGTTCAGCGAGGCGGTGACCGGTTTCAGCAACGCCGACCTAACCATCGCCAACGGTACATTGAGCAACGTCAGCAGCAGCGATGGCGGCATTACCTGGACAGCGGCCTTTACGCCAACCTCGAACGTTACCGACGCCGGCAACCTGATCACGCTCGACAATAGCGGCGTGGCCAATGCATCGGGCAACGCGGGGACGGGCACTACCGACTCAAACAATTTTGCCATCGACACCGCGCTGCCGACCGCCTCCATCGTGGTTGCAGACACGCAACTTGGCATCGGTGAAACCACCACGGTGACCATCACCTTCAGCGAAGCGGTGAGCGGTTTCGATGTGTCGGACATCAGCGTTGCCAATGGTGTGTTGTCGAACCTGAGCAGCAGCGATGGCGGCGTGACCTGGACCGCGACCCTGACGCCGACCGCCAATATCAACGACACAACCAACCTGATCGTGCTCGACACCGGTCGCGTGCAGGACGTTGCCGGCAACTTCGGCGCAAGTATCGCCATCTCCAACAATTACGCGCTTGATGCGACCCGGCCAACGGTGAACATCGTGGTTGTCAACCCGAACCTCGGTATCGGCCAGACCACTACGGTGACCTTCACCTTCAGCGAAGCCGTCAGCCACTTCGACCTGTCCGATCTGAGCGTGACCAACGGCGACCTGAGCAATCTCGGCAGCAGCGATGGCGGCAAGACCTGGACGGCGACGTTCACGCCGACGGCCAATGTCACCGACCCAAGCAACTTCATCGCCCTGGACACCCGCAACGTCACAGATCTGGTGGGCAACACTGGCAACACGGTGGCGGTGTCGAACAATTACACCCTCGACAGCGAACTGCCGAGCGCCACCGTCGTGGTCGCCAATCCGAACCTGGGCGTGGGTCAGACTTCGCAGGTAACCATCACCTTCAACGAAGCGGTCAGTGGTTTTGATTTGTCCGACATCAGTATTGCCAACGGCACCTTGTCCGACCTGAGCAGCAGCGATGGCGGCAAGACCTGGACCGCGACCCTGACACCGACCGCCAACGTCAATATCGCCAGCAACGTGATCAGCATCGACTATGCCGGTATCAGCGACATGGCCGGCAACAGTGGCAGCGGCGTGAGCTATTCCGACAATTTTGTCATCAACACGGTGCCAACTTCCTCGGTCGTTTTCGTGTCGGCAGACCCGGATTTGCGCAGCAACCCCCCGGTGACGCTGACCGATGTGCCCAACGTGCCGCTGCAACCGACCATTTTCACGCCTCCGACGGGCAACCTCAGCTCACCATTGACCTTCCAGCCGTTGTTCGAACAACGGGTGATCGGCAACGGTATCCGGCCGTTGGGCGATATTTTCATGAACCACGGTGCATTGGCCCCGAGTTTCATCGCACAGGTTTTCAGCAGCAATGACAGCGGAGGCGATGGCTCGGGGCATGGTTTCCTCGGTTTCGGCGGCGGGGATGGCGGTGTGTTCAGTACCAGCACGCTATCGAGCCTGTTCAATCAGGACAGCAGTAGCGAACGCGATTCGTTGAACGCCTTTGGCAGTCAGTCGATCAAGTCCGGCGATGTTTCCCAGGGCCTGCGCGGGGTGTTTGGCGCACCGACCCTGGGCCAGCAATTGCAACAGCTCAAAGACAACGAGCAGCAGCAGGTGGATAACCTGGCCGCCGCTTTGAAACTGGCCGGCATCAGCGAAATGCAGGCCTGATGAAAACCTCCACTTGTGATGCGGTACCCAGGGGCGATGCAAGGATGAATAGAAGTCATAAGTTATTCGGCGCCAGCCTGCTGGCACTGGCGATCAGCGGATGCGCAGTCACCAGTGAGCCGATCGAACGCAGTGTCAGTGAGCAGCGGGCCAAAAGTGACCTGCAAAGCATGTACAAGGGGCAGGAACCTCTTGGCGGCCCATTGACCCTGCACCAGGCCATGGCCCGTGCGGTGAAGTACAACCTCGAAGGCCGGTTGAAAATCATGGAGGAGGCCCTGGCCAAGCGTCAGCTCGACCTCGCCAGTTTCGACATGCTGCCGCGCATGGCGCTGGACGCCGGATACGTGGGCCGCAACAACGTCAACGCCTCCAGTAGCCAGAGCGTGCGGACCGGCACGCAGTCCCTGGAGCCTTCGACCTCCCAGGACCGCGACCGTGATGTAGCGGACCTGACGATGGTCTGGAACGTGCTCGATTTCGGTGTCAGTTACATCAGTGCAAAGCAGCAGGGCGACCAGCGCCTGATCGTTCAGGAGCGCCGACGCAAGGTGATCAACACCATCGTCCAGGACGTACGCTCGGCGTATTGGCGGGCGATGGCCGCCGAACGCCTGCTCACGCAGATCGACAGCCTGATGGCACGGGTGGAAACCGCGCGCAACGACAGCCAGAGCATGAGCCAGCAACGCATTGGCGATCCGGTGCAAGCCCTCGGTTATCAACGCTCGCTGATCGAAGCGACCCGCCAACTGGAAGAGCAACGCCGTGCGTTGTCACTGGCGAAGACCGAACTGGCGACTCTGATCAACCTGCCGATGGGCACGGAGCTGACCCTGGCGACCGATAACGGTTATGAGATTCCCGAACTCAAGGTCGATCTGGCCAGTCTTGAACAGGAAGCCCTGACCAGCCGACCGGAACTGCGCGAACAGGATTATCAGACCCGCATCAGCGCTGCCGAGACCCGCAAAGCCATGTTGCGCCTGCTGCCGGGCCTGGAGTTCTCCGCTGGCGGACATTACGACAGCAACTCGTTCCTGGTGGAGCAGGGCTGGGCCGATTACGGCGTCAAGGTCACCTGGAACCTGTTCAATGTGATCTCGGCGCCTGCGGCGATCGACGTGGCCAAGGCCGGTGAGGAAGTCGCCACCGCGCGCCGTCAGGCGATGTCGATTGCGGTGCTGGCGCAGTTGTATGTGGCCAATGCCAACTACCGCGAGGCCTTGCGCCAGTTCAAGACCAACCAGCAATTGTCGGACATCGACGGGCAAATCGTAGGTCAGTTGCGCAACCGCCACCAGGCGGATGGCATCGGTGAACTGGATCTGATCCAGGGCGAACTCAATACCTTGCAGGCCGATCTGCGTCGCGACCTGTCCTACGCCGACCTGCGCAATGCCTACGGGCAAATTTTCGCCAGCGCCGGCCTCGATCCGTTGCCGGATCAGGTGCAATCGACACAGGTCCAGTCCATCGCCACGGCCCTGGCCAATCGTGAAGCAGCCTGGGCGGCAGGTGATATTACGGTGCCGGTGACCCATGCCCCAGCACGTTGATGTGAAGGCCCCGACCGCCAGCATCAGCCGAGCTCAGCGGGAGCGGCGCAACGGTCATCGCGGCGCGGCGATACTGCTGACCGGCCTGCCGGCGGCGGGCAAGTCGACCCTTGCGCAAGCGCTGCATGCCGAGTTGTTTGCTCGCGGACTGCAGAGCGTGGTGCTCGATGGTGACGGGCTGCGGGTGGGGCTCAATCGAGATCTGGGCTTCAGCGACAGCGATCGTCAGGAGAACATCCGTCGCGCCAGCGAACTGGCATCGTTGCTGGTGGAGAACGGACAAATCGTGATCCTGGCGATGATCGCGCCCCTGGTGGAGTTGCGCGATGTGTTCGCCCGGCGGCTCGGTGACGATTATCGCGAAGTCTGGTGCAGTGCGACCCTGGCGGTGTGCGAGCAACGTGATCCAAAAGGTCACTATGCCCGCGCCCGACGCGGCGAATTGACCGGGTTTACCGGGGTGTCCGCACCGTATCAGGCACCGGTCGATGCGGCGCTGGTGCTCGACACCGGGATACAGTCTGTGGAGGCCTGTCTTGATCGACTGTTGACCTGGCTCGGTGAATCCGCGGTGCTGCCCCGACCTTGAACCGGTTGGTGTTCAAGGTTTCGACGACAAGTCCGCCATGCCCTTGAGCAACTCGATCGGCAGTGGAAAGACGATGGTCGAGCTCTTGTCGCCGGCAATCGAACTCAGGGTCTGCATGTAGCGCAGCTGCATGGCCCCCGGTTGACGGCCCAGCATTTCGGCGGCTTGCATGAGTTTTTCCGAGGCCTGCAATTCGCCTTCGGCGTGGATCACCTTGGCTCGCCGTTCCCGTTCGGCTTCGGCCTGCTTGGCGATGGCGCGGATCATCGATTCGTTGAGGTCCACGTGCTTGATCTCGACGTTGGCGACTTTGATGCCCCAGGCGTCGGTCTGGGCGTCGAGCACTTGCTGGATGTCCAGGTTCAAGCGTTCGCGTTCGGCCAGCAGTTCGTCCAGTTCGTGTTTACCCAGCACCGCCCGCAGCGTGGTTTGCGCCAATTGGCTGGTGGCCATCAGAAAGTCTTCGACCTGGATGATCGCCTTTTGCGGATCGAGCACGCGGAAATACAGCACTGCGTTGACCTTGACTGACACGTTGTCGCGGGTGATCACGTCTTGCGGCGGCACGTCCAGCACCACGGTGCGCAAATCGACCCTTACCATTTGCTGAACAACCGGAATCAGCAGGATCAGGCCAGGGCCCTTGACCTGCCAGAAGCGCCCGAGCTGGAACACCACGCCGCGCTCGTATTCGCGCAGGATGCGGAACGTCGCCCCTGCCAGTGCGATGATCAACAATAGCAGCGCGACAAGACCCAATTGCAAACCCATGACTATTCTCCGCCCGGTGCCGCGTCAGCCGCGGCCACTTGCAGCAGCAAACCCTTGCGCCCCACCACCCGCACCCGCTGCCCGGGTTGCAGCGGCGTCGCGCTAAGCACTTGCCATCGTTCTCCTTGCAGATGAATCCAGCCGCCATAGGCGTTACCGGTCTGCAATGACGTCACCGCCGTCACGCTGCCGAGCAGCCCGGCATCACCGCTGACGATGTCGCGCGGTCGTGTCTTCATGGCGTGAATCACCAGGTAGATCAGCAACAGCGCGCTGACCAGTCCCAGGCCGATCATCAACGGCACGGGCACTTCGGTATTGGACAGGATCACCGCGCCGATCACGAACATCACGATGCCGCCCAGGCCGATCACGCCGTAATTGGGCAGGGCCGCCTCGGCGATCAGGAACGCTAGGCCGAAGGTGATCAGCCAGATCCCGATGGGGTTGGGCACCAGCAACACAACTGTGTCGGTGGCGCAGGCCGATCCGCTCAACGCCAATAGCAACGCAACTGCACAGCACCGCATGTTCACTTGACCCTCCGGGAGAGTCGTGGAGTGGCTCTGAATACAGTTTAGTTGAGCCTCGGCCGGTATGAATTTTGCTCAATTACCGTCGGCAGCCGATGAGCGGATTTCCCACCGGAACGCGCTGACGGGCCTAGACTTTTACTACGCAAGCCAAGCTTTAATCATCGTCCGCAAGCGATCATGGCGGACACCGAGGTGCATCATGCGTATGGCAAGAACCGTGCAGCGAAGCCTGGAAAAGGCTCAATGCGAATATGACATCGTCAGCCACCCACACTCGGCCAGCAGCCTTGAAACGGCGCGGGTCGCAGGTATTCCTGCCGAACGGGTGGCCAAATCGGTGATCCTCGACGATCACCATGGGCATTACCTGATGGCCGTGCTGCCCGCCAGCCGCCACCTTGACCTGAGCAAAGTCCGCAGCAGCGGTGAGTGGCAGGTTTCCCGCGAAAGCAACCTCGCGCACCTGTTCGATGATTGCGAGCGCGGTGCAGTACCGGCGCTGGGTGAGTCCTATGGGTTGGAGGTGGTCATCGATCCGCTGCTGACCCGGCAAAAAGACATCTATCTGGAGGCTGGAAACCACGTCAACCTGGTGCGCATGGACATGCCCGAGTTTCTGAAAATGGTGCCGCATGCCGAGGTGCGGGAATTGAGTCATTGAGTTTTGTTTCGTCAATGCTGACGTCATCACGGGCAAGCCCGCTCCCACAGGAACTGCGATTAACCTGTGGGAGCGAGCTTGCTCGCGATGACCGCGCAGCGGTCCTTGAATTGGTCCCCAGGAGTTCGACATGGAAAGCCCGACCCACAACCTTCCATCCCTGTTCAAACAACTCGGCCTGCCGGACGACGCCGAAAGCATCGATAAATTCATCGCCACCCATTCACCGCTCAAACCGGAGCTGCACCTTGCGGATGCGTTTTTCTGGAGCCCGAGCCAGGCGGAACTTCTGCGGGAGGAGATTCTCGATGACGCGGATTGGGCCGAGGTGGTGGATCAACTGGATGTGATGTTGAGGAAGGGGCGGGGGGTGTAAATAACTGATAGGCGGCGGTCCGCCGAGGTTGCTCTGATCACAATAATTGACCAGAATTAAGACCTTATTTGAGGTCTTAATTATGCAAAGTGTTTTGGCTGATATGGCTGTCAGCGTGTCTGAACTGAAGAAAAACCCCTCTGCCGTTTTGAATGGCGCCCATGGAGGGCCCGTCGCAGTGCTCAATCACAATCGTGTCATGGGCTACATGGTCCCGGCAGATGTTTTCGAGGCCATGGTGGAGCGTCTCGACGATTTGGAGTTGGCGGAAATCGTGCGTTCTCGTCGTCATGAAACGCCAATTCCGGTAACGCTGGATGACCTATAAGCTCGAGTTTCTGCCATCTGCACGCAAAGAGTGGGACAAGCTGGGGCATACGTTGCGTGAGCAATTCAAAAAGAAGTTGGCCGAACGACTCGAAATGCCTCGAATCCCGTCTGACTCACTCCATGGCATGCCCGACTGCTACAAAATCAAATTGAAGTCATCTGGCTACCGACTCGTCTACGAGGTGATAGATGAGCGCGTTGTCGTTTCTGTCGTTGCAGTAGGAAAGCGGGAACGGAGTGAAGTGTACGAGCGTGCCAGGAAACGTTGATGGTTCTCGGCAGGTCGCTGTTACGTAATTGTTTCAAAACTTGACGGAAAATCCCCTCCAATGCGATATTGATAGTTAGCAAACTAACAGTGTGTATTTTCCCTCGTGCCGAATAACCTTGCCATTCTCCAGATGAACATCAGCAGCGCCATGGTGGTGGCCGCCAGGCACTGGCGCAAAATCTGCCAGACCACGCTGGCCAACTATGGAATCTCCGAAGCCTGCGCCGTTCCGTTGTTGATGATCGGGCGGCTGGGCGAGGGTGTGCGCCAGGTGACGGTGGCCCAGGCAGCAGGGATGGAGAGCCCGTCGCTGGTGCGCCTGCTCGATCAGTTGTGCCATGGCGGCTACGTCTGCCGCACCGAAGATGCACAGGACCGCCGCGCCAAATGCCTGAGCCTGACCGAAACCGGTCGGGAGCTGGTGCAGGCGGTCGAAGTGGAACTGGTGCGCTTGCGCCACGAAGTCCTTGAAGGCATTGACCAGAGTGATCTGGAAGCTACGCTGCGGGTACTGAGAGCATTTGAAGCGGCCACGCCGCCATCGGTGGCCAACTCTTGAGCGGATTTTTCTCTGGCATGCCCCCGGCGCGGGACTGGTTCTACGGAGTCCGCACCTTCGCCGCATCGATGATCGCACTGTACATCGCCCTGCTCATGCAAATGCCGCGTCCGTATTGGGCGATGGCTACGGTGTACATCGTTTCCAGTCCGTTTCTCGGTCCTACCAGTTCCAAGGCGCTGTACCGGGCGGTCGGCACCTTTATCGGCGCTGCTGCGGCGGTTTTGTTCGTGCCGATGTTCGTGCAGAGCCCCTACGTGCTGGTGGTGGTGATTGCGCTGTGGACCGGGACGCTGCTGTTTCTGTCCCTGCATTTGCGCACGGCCAACAACTACGCCTTGATGCTCGCCGGTTACACCTTGCCGCTGATCGCCCTGCCGGTGGTGAACAACCCGCTGGGGGTGTGGGACGTGGCCGAAGCGCGGACCGAAGAAATCTTTCTGGGCATCGCCGTGGCGGCGGTAGTGGGCGCCATGTTCTGGCCCCGGCGCCTGGCGCCGGTGTTCAATGATTCGGTGAGCAAATGGTTTACCGATGCATCGACCTACAGCCTGCGCTTCCTCAGCCGTAACGTGCAGCCTGAAGAGGTCAGCGCGTTGCGGGCATCGATGGTCGCTACCTTCAACTCCCTGGAGTTGATGATCGGCCAGTTGCCCCACGAAGGCTCGCGTCCGCAGACGGTGCGCAACACCAAGGAATTGCGCGGACGGATGATTCACCTGCTGCCAGTGATCGATGCCCTCGACGATGCGCTTTACGCCCTGGAACGGCGCACCCCCGAGCTTGTGGACAAGTTCGCGCCATTGCTGACGGCCACCACCGAGTGGCTCGAGCACAAGGATGCCGACCTCGCCCGCTGGCAGGCACTGAAGGATAAACTCGAGGCCCTGCAACCGGCTCCCGAAGCGCTGGACGACCGCAAGCAACTGCTGTTCTCCAACGCGATTTACCGTCTCGGCGAGTGGATCGATTTGTGGCAGGACTGCCGCAGCCTGCAATACGCCATCCAGTGCGAAAGCCAGGACAATTGGCGCGCGGTGTATCGGCATTGGCGGCTGGGGCGACTGTCCCCGTTTCTGGATCGCGGCCTGATGTTTTATTCCGCTGCTTCCACCGTCACCGCGATAATCGTCGCTTCGGTGCTGTGGATTCTGCTCGGCTGGACCGATGGCGGCAGCGCAGTGATCCTGGCGGCGGTGGCGTGTAGTTTCTTTGCCTCGATGGACGACCCCGCGCCGCAGATTTACCGGTTCTTTTTCTGGACGGCGATGTCGGTGGTGTTCGCCAGCCTTTATCTGTTTCTGGTGCTGCCCAACCTGCATGACTTTCCGATGCTGGTACTGGCGTTTGCCGTGCCGTTCATTTGTGTCGGCACCCTGACGGTCAAGCCGCAATTTTACCTGGGCATGCTGCTGACCCTGGTCAACACCTCGTCCTTCATCAGCATTCAGGGCGCTTACGACGCGGACTTCCTCAGCTTCGCCAACTCCAACCTGGCCGGCCCCATGGGGTTGCTGTTCGCGTTCATCTGGACCCTGATCGCCCGGCCGTTCGGTGCCGAACTGGCAGCCAAGCGCCTGACCCGTTTCAGCTGGCGTGACATTGTCGGCCTCTCCGAGCCGGCCACGTTGTCTGAGCATCGGCTTCTGGGCATACGGATGCTCGATCGACTGATGCAGCACCTGCCGCGCCTGGCCATGACCGGCCAGGACTCCGGCGTGGCGCTGCGGGAAGTGCGGGTGGCGCTGAATCTGTTGGACCTGCTCGCTTATACGCCGCGGGTCCTTGGTGTGCCGCAGGTGCTGCTGCGCCAGGTGGTGGCCGAGGTTGGCGAGTACTTCAAGGCCTGTCTCAAGGCCGGTGAGCGCTTGCAGGCACCGAGCCCGTTGCTGATGACCCTCGACCGCACGCGTCGCGCCCTCAGCGGTGCCGGCGATGATGAAACCCGTCGGCATCTGCTGCACGCCCTGAGCGGCCTGCGCCTGGCACTGTTGCCCGGCGTCGAATTCGTCGGTTCCGCCGAGCCCGAAGAACCGCTTCCCCATGGCATTGATGGAGCGCCCTTATGATCGGTGACCTGGATCTGAGCGGGGTATTCCTGCCCACGCTGCTGGTGCTGATGGGCATTACGTATGTGTTGTACCTGTTGGTGCACGGGGTGCTGACGCGCCTGCACTTTTACCGTCTGGTCTGGCACCGGGCATTGTTCAACGTGGCCCTCTACGCCTTGCTGCTTGGCGCCGTGGACTCACTCAGTCGATACCTGATGACATGAAAAAACCGTTTCTAACCCTGGGTCGCGTGGTGTTGACCCTGCTGATCGTGAGCTTCGCCGTGGTCGTGGTCTGGCGCATGGTGATGTATTACATGTTCGCGCCCTGGACCCGCGATGGGCACATCCGCGCCGACATCGTGCAAATCGCGCCGGATGTCTCCGGGCTGATCCAGCAAGTGGAGGTGCGCGACAACCAGTTGGTCAAGCGCGGCCAGGTGCTGTTCAGCATCGATCCGGACCGCTTCAAGCTGGCCCTGCGCCAGGCGAAAGCGGCAGTCGCCGACCGTGAAGAAAACCTGGCCCAGGCCCAGCGCGAGGCCAAGCGGAACAAGGGTCTTGGCAACCTGGTGCCGGGTGAGCAGCTGGAAGAAAGCCAATCGAAAGTGGCTCGTGCCCAAGTGGCGTTGATGGAAGCCCAGGTGGCGGTGGACAGCGCGCAGCTCAACCTCGACCGCTCGGTGATCCGCAGCCCGGTGGACGGCTACGTCAACGACCGCGCGCCACGGCCCCAGGAGTTCGTCAGCGCCGGGCGGCCCGTGTTGTCGGTGGTCGACAGCAACTCGTTCCACATCGACGGCTATTTCGAAGAAACCAAACTGAACGGCATTCATATCGGGCAGAGCGTCGACATCCGGGTGATCGGCGACAATGCGCGCCTGCGCGGGCATGTGGAGAGCATCGTCGCTGGTATCGAAGACCGCGACCGCACCAGCGGCAATAACCTGCTGCCCAACGTCAACCCGGCCTTCAGCTGGGTGCGGCTGGCCCAGCGGATTCCGGTGCGGATCGCCTTCGATGACGTGCCGGATGATTTCCGCATGATCGCCGGGCGCACCGCCACGGTATCGATCATCGACGATCAGCAACTGGAGCCGGCGCAATGAGCAAGGCCTCGGGTTTGGCGGTCACCGGATTAGGTTTGCTGCTGTCGGCGTGTCAGGTGGTCGGGCCGGATTATCATCTGCCCGAAGAGGCGGCTGTCCATCGTCCAGACTTCCAGGGCGATCTGGCAGTCGACGGTAAAACGGTGGTGTCCGCGCCGGTGCCGGCCGATTGGTGGCGCCTGTACGAGGACCCGCGACTCGACCAGTTGGTGCAGCAGGCCATGGCCTCCAACACCGATTTGCGTGTGGCGGCGGCCAGCCTGTCGCGGTCTCGTGCGCAGGTTGATGAGGCCGAAGCGGCGGGCGGCTGGAGCGGCGGCGTGCAGATGGGCGCCCAGCGCTTGCAGGAGTCTGGCCAAGCGTTCTTGATACCGGAAAAAGTGCCAGTGGCCAACATCGGCGATATCGGCATCAGCGCGTCGTACCAGTTCGACCTGTTCGGCACCTTGCAACGCGGTATCGAAGCGGCCAAGGCCAATGCCGATGCGACACAGGCAGCTGCCGATACTGCACGCATCACCGTGGTGGCCGACGTGGTTCGCGCCTACACCCAGGTGTGTGCAGCCAATGAAGAGCGGGAAATCGCCCAGCATTCCCTCGACCTGCAAGCCCAGAGCACCACGCTGATCCAGCGCTTGCGCGATGCCGGGCGTGGCGACGAAACCCAGGTCACCCGCTCGCAGACCCAATTCAAATCCCTGCGCGCCGACATGCCGCGCTATGAAGCGTCGCGCCAGGCCGGGCTGTACCGCCTGTCGATGTTGCTGGCCAAGCCGGTGGACCAACTGCCGGCCGGCACCGCCACCTGCGACGAGCTGCCAAAAATCGCGCAACTGGTACCGGTGGGCGATGGCGCCGCGTTGCTCAAGCGTCGTCCCGATGTGCGGCAGGCCGAGCGTCGGCTGGCGGCCGCGACGGCCGGTATCGGCGTCGCCACGGGCGAGCTGTACCCGAACATCAGCATCGGCGCGACCATCGGTACCGTCGGTATCCTGGACGATCTCGGCGACCCGTCTACCAACCGCTGGGGCTTCGGTCCGTCGCTGACCTGGAACGTGCCGACCAACGGCGCCCGGGCGCGCATCCGCGAAGCCGAAGCGGTGACCCAGGCGACACTGGCGCATTTCGACGGGGTGGTGCTCAACGCCATTCGCGAGACCCAGACCGGTCTTGCCCAGTACACGGCATTGCTGCAACGCCGCGATGCACTGGCCGATGCCGAGCAATCGGCAAAACTGGCGGCCGACCAGACCCACCGCTTCTTCCAGGCCGGCCGCGCCTCGTTCCTGGCCGACCTGCAAGCCACCCGCACCTACATCGACGTCACGGCGCAGCTGGCGGCCGCTAACACCCAGGTTGCCGCCAGCCAGATCGATTTGTTCCTCGCCTTGGGCGGCGGTTGGGAAAGCGGACGAACGCAAGCGTCGAACTCCGGCAAACCCTGAGGCCGTTGCTATGCTTTGAAGTGTTGGAGGGGCGCCCGGTGCAAAAGCGCCCTTTCTTCGCACAAGGCTCGCGCAGGTCAGGGGGAAACCAATAATGAAAAACCCTTATGCTCTCGGCTTCTGGTGCGCCATCGTGGCGTTGGTGCTGCTGTCGGCCACCTATTTCTACGGCATCATGCTGGCCCACCAGATCGACAAGGCTATGGCGTTCCTCGACAGTGCCGCCGCGCTGATTGCCGTGATGTCCATTGCTGTGGTGGCCTGGGCCTCGGTCCAGAATCAACGCATCAAGAAAAGACAACTCGAACAGGGCAAGACCCTGGTCCTGATCTGGGACACCAAGGTGGCGTTGCGTCGTGTCGAAACGGTGTTCGACCGCTATTTCTGGGGCAGTTACTGGCAACCGGGGCGCACCTTTCAGGAAGTCATGGGCGAATTGACCGGCACGCCGCTGGAAAAAAGCCTCGAGAGCCTGAAAAAACAGTGCCTGGCGCTGGACCGGCAGGTAGCTGACGACGGCCGGCACTGGCTCAGCAATGCCCGCGAACTGGCCGATGTCGCCACGGCCATGGCCCGCGAACGCTATCAACTGGACGTCTGCGACCCGCGCGCGGAAGTGACGGGCGGGGCGGTGATCAACCGTGACTTCGAAGTGCTGGTGTACACCTGGACTGCGCGGCTCAAAAGCTTTGATCATCAGCTGGATGAGATTGAAGTCCAGTATTCCTGATTTTGTGGTGGCTGTTATGCCGCCATCGCGGGCAAGCCCGCTCCCACAGGTATAGCGTGATCCCTGTGGGAGCGAGCTTGCTCCGGGCGGCGTTCCGACGATAGCGATCGAATGGATTGCGAAGATCTCGAATCCTGCGTCCCCCCCAAGACACTCTTTCACCTTTAATCATTGGGCCGTTCGTCGCCCCTGGTGCTAATCTGCTTTCCACTTTCAGCACAGTCGAGCCGCAACCCGTCATGGGTTCAGGGAAGACGACCTCACTTTCAACAACGGACACTGAACGGGTCATACATGAATAAATCAGCAGGCGTGCTACTGGGAATTGTTGTCGCAATCGGTGCCATCAGCGCAGGCGGGGCCTGGTTCACCAGCACCAGGATCGAAGGTGTGCTGAACACCTCGATAGCCGATGCCAACAAGGAACTGCAGGCGGCGATGGTTGGTTCCAACGGCACGGCGTCGCTGGAGCTGGTGTCGCTGGAGCGTCATGTGTTCAGCAGCACCGCGCACTATCGCCTCAAGGGCGAAGGCGAAATGTTCGGCGAAGCGCCGGTCGAGTTGCTGTTTGTCGATCACATCGAACACGGCCCGTTGCCATTCTCGCGCCTGATGTCGCTCAAGTGGCTGCCGGTCCTGGCGACCAGTCACTACGAGCTGGAAAAGACCCCGTTCACCGAGAAGTGGTTTGCCGCCGCCAAGGACAAGTCCCCGCTGACCGGCGTGGTCAATATCGGCTATGACAACGCTACCAATGGCACCTTCGAGTTGCAGCCGCTGGAAATGGCACTGGATGACAAGTCGAGCATGAAGTTCTCCGGCTTGAAAATGGACGTCGACGCCAGCGCCAAGGCGCAGAAGGTCAAGGCCAACGGCTACATGGACAGCCTGAAGGTGACCACCGTGTCCGAAGACCAGACGCCGGTGCAGGTTGAATTCAATGGCCTGACCCTGGCCAGCAACCTGACAAAAAGTACCTACGGTTTCTACACCGGCGAAAACGTCGTTGAACTGGTCAGCGGCAAATCGACTTTTGGCGTCAAGCAGTCGGTGCTGGACTTCAAGAAATTCGAAATGAAGAACCTGACTGAAGAAAAGGGCAGCAACGCCTCAGGGCGTGCCGATTACAAGGTTGGCGAAGTGTCCCTGAACGGCAAGACCATTGGTTCCGGTTCGCTGGCCATGAGCTTGAAGAACCTCGACATTCCGGCGACCCTGTCGTTGATGCAGATTTACCAGAGCAAACTGCAGCCGTATGAAAGGGCGGTGGCCGAAGCAACGGCGGCCGGTCTGCCGGCACCGGAGCTGAAACTGACCGAAGCCGAAGAGGCGCTGCTCAAGTCCAGCCTGGAAAAACTGCTGGCGGCCGGACCACAAGTGGCCCTGGAAAACCTGTCGTTCAACACCGCCAATGGTGAGAGCCGCGCCAACATGGTGCTCGACCTGACCAAGCCACAAGCTATCGATCTGCCGACCGATCAGTTGGTCAGACAGCTGATCGCGCTGCTGGACTTCAAGCTGCAAGTGTCCAAACCCATGCTGATCGATGTGCTCACCGTGCAATCGCAAATCGACGGTCAGACCGACGCCAAGCTGATTGCCGATCAGGCCACCGCCACCGCGGACATGTTCAGCAGCATGGCGGTCGGCAGCCAACTGGCAAAACTGGACGGCAATAACATCGTCACCAACCTGCGTTACGCCAACAATCAGGTGGACTTCAACGGCCAGAAAATGACCGTCGAAGAGTTTGCCGGTTTTGTGATGAGCAAGTTTGCGGATGCTGGCGCCACCGAATAACGGCGCCGTTTACCCTGCAACGCCCGGCCTCTGCATCGCGCAGGCGCCGGGCGTTTTGCTGTCTGGCATCTCTAGGGAACGTCACGGATCAGGCGCCATGCCTCTTCCCATGGCAGCGGTTGTTTCATCCGTTCGGCGAGCATCGCCATTGCCCGGTCCATCTCGCAGGCTACCGCCGCCGACACCACGCCGTTTTTTCCGAACAGGCCTATGAACGGCGGGTTGTAAGGGTCGCCCTTGAACTCGACTTCGTCCCAGGCCTCGGAGTGGCCGAGGTAGTCATAGGTTTTACCGAAATGCCAGGTCCAGAAAAACGGCACGTCGAGGTAATGCTCGTCACCGCCCAGCATATTGGCCGCGGCGATCCGCGCCTGTTGTTGGGCCAGTCGCCAGTGTTCGATGCGCAGGTATTGGTTGTTCAGCGGGAACGTTGCGATATCGCCAGCCGCCCAGAGGCCGTCGGCCACGCGCATTGCGCCATCGACATGCAGCGAGTGATCCTGCTCCTTCGGTAACCCGGTAAAGGCCGCCGTGGCTGGCGTCACGCCGATGCCGACCAGCACCAGATCGGCCGCCAGGCGTTGGTCGTTGTCCAGGCGCACGGCTTCGACCTTGTCCGTCCCTTCGATCTGTACCGCATTGCCCTGGGTATGAAACACGACGCCATGGGCTTCATGTCGTGCGCGAATGGCCTTGCCGACCGTGTCGCCGAACTGTTTGGCAAGCGGCACCTCGTGGCGGGCCAATACGGTCACGTGCAGGCCAAGCTGGCGCAGGGACGAGGCGGATTCCATGGCAATAAAGCTGTCGCCGATGATCACCACCCGCTGGCCGGCGCTGGCGCTGTCCAGAATCTGCTGCGCATGGGCTTTGGAGCGCAGGACGAACACTTGCGGCAGGTCGGCGCCGGGCAGCGTCAGCGGGTTGGGCACGCCGCCGGTGGCCAGCAGCGCGGCGTCGTATGTCAGTGATTGGCCGTCAGTCAGCCGCAGCGTCCGGTTTTGCGCGTCCAGGCTTGCCACTTCGCCTCGCAGGCGCTCGATCCGCTGCTCGCGGTAAAAATCCTCATCGCGTAGCGGCGGGACTTCGTGCAGCGGCATCTCCCCGGCGATCACGTATTTGCTTAGCGCCGTGCGGTCGTATCCGGCATCGGCTTCGCGGTCGATCAACAGTAACCGGCCGCCGAAACCTTTCTCGCGTAAACATGCTGCCGCCGCCGTGCCTGCCGCGCCGGCGCCGACAATGATGAAGGTTCGTGGATCGTCGGCCGGTGGCGCGTGGGCGTCCGGCATCGGCTGGTCGCCGACCCAGATGTCGCCGTCACGGACTTCAAGGGGATAGCGCTTGAGGCTGTCCAGGGCTGGGGGTTCGCACAGCCCGCCATCCTCGACCCGAAACTGCGCCTTGTGCCATGGGCACGTCAGGCGCCCGTGGCATATCGCGCCGTCCGCCAGCGGGGCTCCGGCATGCGGGCATTCGGCCTGATAAGCGCGCAGTTGTTCGCCGGCCCGCAACAGCAGAATCTTGCTGTCCTGGACCTGCACTTCCAGACCCCGGTCTTCGGGCACATTGGCGACACGCGCAACGCGATGCAGAGTCATGATTGCTCTCCAGACAGACGTTTCACTTATGAGTCTGGTACTTATCGCGAGGTTCAGCCAATTGCCCCTGCCACGGCGTGAACGGTCCGGCTATAGTTTGCACGCCGACGACGGCCCAACACGTACAAGGTGCTCCGGTATGCCCCGATTGACCTCAATGAACCCTTGGCTCGCGGCCTTGGCAGTCGCCCTTTGCGTGCAGTTCCCGGCGCAGGCCCAGGAACGTTTCACCCTGAACATTCCTGGAGTCTCCGATGACCGCCTGTTCACGTCGGCCGCCGCCAGCGACTCCGCGGGCTGTGGCGGGCATAACATTTCCCCGGCATTGAACTGGAACACCGGCCCGGCAGCCACCCAAAGCTACGCCATCGTCATGCACGACCCTGACGGCCAGCAGGGCTAGGGCATCGATCAGTGGGTGCATTACGGCATCAAGGCCGGCACCCACCAGATCCCGGCCGGTGCCGGGAGCAAACCCGGCCTCGAGGGCGTCGCCGGTACCAACAGCAAGGCAACCACCGGCTATGTCGGCCCTTGCCCGCCCGTTGGCGACAACGCGCACCACTACATCATCCAGATCTACGCCCTGGACCTGCCCCCGGACGCCTTGCCCGCCGGCCTGACCCGTGCGCAGTTGCTGGAAAAAATCAAAGGCCACGTCCTGAAAAACAGCAGCGTGGTGCGGCGCTATCACCGCTAAGGGCTGATCGCCCCAGCGGATTTGCAGAAAACTGAAGTGCGCGGCATTCCGGGGATTTGGCATCCACCCCCGAAAGCGCGCACTATCAGCGCTATAGCCGATGCGTTGGAGGATGCCGTGGCAAAAAAAATCGACCGCATCGCCCAAATGCTCAACTGCCCGCAAAAGGGTGAAGAACTGCGGCGAGCGATTACCGAGAGTCGCAAGGATTTTCTGCTGAATCAGCCGGAAGAGGATGTTGTTGAAGACGACGACCTTGAAGAGGAGTTTTTCGAGGACGACGAGGACGATGATGAGTACGACGAGTTCGACTGGACTACAGAATGAAAAAAACCGCTTCGGCGGTTTTTTGTCATTGGCAGTTGTTCGGGTAAACCGAACAACTGCAGCTCAAGATCTTTGATGAAAACGCACACAAAAAGACCCCCGACCCATCAGGTCTGAGGCTTTCTCGTTTCCGTATATGAATTTTAAAGTTTTTTAATTTGCGTACGATGTTGGGGATACACGAAGGGATACGCCGAAGCAGGGACTCCCTGCATCGGCGTGCTGCTCACCCTTTATCCGAAGGTGCTGACGGGCGCCTGGGTCTGGGCTTTGAATGCTTTTTCGGCAGCTTTCCTACGAGTAGCAATGTCGCTAGCAAATGTTCTCAACTCGTTAATATGAATTTTTATCTCTGCTGGCGTTGGCCTGTTCTCTGAAAGAGCCCGAGATTTATCGTGGCCGTACATCCAACTACTAGCGAGGGACATATTGGTTGTTACTCGGCTAGCATCTGAAGGCTCGATTGTGATTTGGCCTAGTCTCGTAGTTTGTACGCTATTTCTTCCGCGGCTAACTATATCAAAGAAAAGATCTTGCTCAATCGAAGCCTCCCAGGCCTCCCTCAATAGGCAGTAGAGCATTGCAGATTTTTTGTTATAATTTGAGATGTCTGTATCATATAGATCCTTGAAAGAATTTAATTCCTGCTCCAAATTATGCGCTCTACTACTTGTGTTCATTCCTCTCCAAGGCGCTTCTATATGGCAGAATCCAGAATCCTTTCCATTTCTTCTGACCGTAAATGACGAAACGGCAGGGCGTGCGCTCTGACTCAAAGCCATTTCGGTGCACTTGCCATCAATCTCCATTATAAGTGCCAGATCGTGGGTAAAAATTATTAATTGTCTAGATAACGCTTCCTGGCATAGGCGGGAGGCAATTTTTTCGCGATATACGTGATCAAGAGAACTAACTGGATCATCAAAAACGATGGGTGACGAATTTGCAAATGTTTTTATTTCAGCGAGGTGAGCAGCCAGCGAAACAACTTTTTGCTCGCCTTCACTGAGAACCTTTCCTGGTTTTTGCGCCCCTATTGAGAAACTGTGGGAAGTATCACTATCTTTAACGATCGGAGCTATTTCAACTTCTAGTTCGATACCAAATTCTTCCAGCTCTGCTTTAAAATTAGTAATAAAATCTGGTGTGACCAGTTGAGCGATTATTGATTTGGCTTTGCCAGAAAAGCGCGTTTTTGTCTGCCGGAGAGAGTTGATGGCACTTTCTACATTCTTGTTGTGCTTAAGGTTGTCTATGTAGTTAGTAATTTTTTCGGAAGCGTCTGATAGAAGTTTTTTATTGGCTTTCTTTTTAAGGTTTTCTTTATCTAACTCATATTTTTCGGGGGCGATATTTTCTTGAAGCTCTTTCAACTTGTTCTGAAGGTTTTCCGTAATATTATTTTTTATAGATTCAGCGGAAATGTTGCTTTTGTTATACGGTGCGTTAAGAGCTTGGTCTGACTTGAAAAAATCTTGTCTGGTCTTCAGAGTGCGAAAGGCTTCAGCCAGTCCAAAGTCTGAGCCTAGGATCTCCACTAGCTCATTACATAAAGGTTCGTACGCTTCTGGCTCGGGTAAAGCCAGATTGATAATTTCATCTTTTTTGTAGTTTAAATTGGTGAAAGCTTGGTCGTAAGTTACTTTGCTTTTGTCTTGCATGAATCGCTCGAAGCGCTCAAGACGTTCTTTTGCATGGTCGTCAAGTGGTTGCATGCAAAGAACACACAAAGCGTCCTCACTAGTATTCGGAAATTCGCTGTTGATGTACGCATGAGAAGTAGAGAATTCTCTGGCTGCGTTGAAAAGAATTTTCCAAGGATCGGAGTGGACTCCCTCTAATGGATCTGTCTTGTCTAAGGTGGAGAGGGATAGGTCGTAGGCTTTTTTTGCAGCGACTTCAGAAGTTTGTAAGCTTGTAATTTCTTCTGGTTTTGTTTCGGTTAATATTTTTGCATCGGCGGTCAACTTTTGAATCGCTCGGGGTAGTCTCTCCGCTGAGATTTTTGTTAATTTCGCTATGGTTTTTACGGTGGTACCATTTTCGTAGTCGGCAATGGTGCTTGTTAAGCTCGCTAGATCAGTTGCGTCTTGTTCACTCCAGGTGAGACTGATTTTTACGTCGGCACTGTTAGTTTTGTCCGATAGACGATTTATCCAAGTTTGAACTTCTGTGTTGTCCTCCAATCCGTTAATAGTAGGCTTCTTCGCGTCTCGTAGTTTTAATTGAATCGTGTTTTTGACGCTTTCTATTGCTTGAGATACATGATCAAAAATATCCGCGCCTCGTGGCTTGTATGTCACGCGGTTATTGCTGTCAAGTAAGGTTTTTCCGCAGTCGGTGTCAAATACATTAATTGAAGCTAGTCCCGCATGGTTTTTTCCTGGAGTCCAGGTCCATTCTTCCCTGTTGCCATTTTTCAAAAAACTTATGCGGGCGGACTGCTTGGAAGTTTTTGGCTTATAAATATTGCTAAGAAGGGTTGGTTCTACATGTTTTGCAAAGCAAGCGTTTTTTAATATGCGGCTGTATCCTGATTTTCCTGAGCCGTTTTCTCCGTATATCAATGTAATCCCAGAGTGCCCAAAGGGTAGCTTAGTTTCTGGGTGAATAGCATTAATATTTTCTACAAGGTCGATACTACAAAGTTTTATAGGATCATCGGTGGTCTCGGTATTCAGTCCGTCTAGTTCATATACGGGTGACGAACATTCCTTGTTTTCGCTTTGGTCGTTAATCCCGAAGGCGCAAAGCGCGTTCTTCGCTATTTGTTTGAGCTGGTCCGGACCTAACGCTGGGTCTTGTAAAAGGCGACGAACAAGGTCTGCTTCCCATTCGGGTAAGTCTTTTGCCGCCCATTCCACAATTGCTTGATACGAGTTCATGCACATTCCCTGTAGTGGCTTTTTGATAGGTTTTACGCGTAGCGAGGTCTGCCGTCTAGATGTCACGAGACCGCTTAAGACTAGCCAAGAACGCCTGCAAGTTTGCTCAGAAGCAGATGTTGGGGGCCTTTGTTACCGACCGGTTTTTTCTGGGCGTAATGAGGTAGGGAGTTGCAGGGATTTGCAAGGGGACGCAGTTCCTCAAAAAAGCTGCCTCCGAGCCAGTAGAGCGTTGACGCTCCATAGGTGCAGGGGGGGCAGAAAAAACGACATATTTAGACCGCAGGTGTGGCGGGGGGGGGGGACAACTGCGCGCGCCGTTTTCATTTCTTGCCTTAAGGCTGTACGTAGAAGTGAAGTGATTTGCCTACTTCTGATGTACGTACGAATCAATCAAACTCTTTCAGTTGAGCTCTGGCCGTTTTGGAGGCCCCGAGAATTCGGGGCGCATTTCAAGGGTGAGTCGCCACTATTCTGCAGCTTGTTGCTAGCGAGCTTATGTCGGTCGCGTCAGCACTTTAACCACATCATCGATCACAGCCTTACTCATCGCAGTCAGATAGTGTGCGGCCCACGCGTGGCGGTCGGTGTCTTTTGCGTAGGCCGCATCCTCGGCGAACGACTTGGCCAGGAACAGCAGGTCGGATGCCTGTGCGAGTGCTTTGCTAATAGGCACGCCGCCGCTGACATGGAACAGCGGTTCGTCCGGGCAATAGATGCAGGGAGTCAAACCGATGGTTTTTGCTTCTGTATATACAGTCATTTGCCACCTCCATTGACGGAGATGCTTTGAGGGCGCGACTTGAAATCGCGTTGAGGGAAAAGCGGGATTTCGTACGGATTTGTATTGCGCATGGTCTAGCTCCTTGACGAGGAACTGCCACTTTTTCGTTACCAAGCGAATGGGTGGCAGCTGTGCGCAGGTTGGTAAACCGGGAGTCAAGGAATCCGGCACGCCCGAAGACGTCCCACGCACAGCCGCCATAACTCAAAATTACGGGCGAAAAAAAACGCCTGCAATTCGAATGG
The DNA here is from genome assembly GCF_017350115.1 of Pseudomonas sp. GW456-L13. Lineage (NCBI taxonomy): Bacteria > Pseudomonadati > Pseudomonadota > Gammaproteobacteria > Pseudomonadales > Pseudomonadaceae > Pseudomonas > Pseudomonas sp. GW456-L13. The sequence goes on along the minus strand of NZ_JACNAS010000001.1, from coordinate 3,095,787 downwards.
GGCGCTGTTGCGCTTAACTCTCGGGTTACCAAGCCCGGTCGCTGAATTGGCAGCGACGGCGGAAGGGTATCGTGCAGGCTGATCTCCTGCAACCTTGGAAGTGGGGGAGTGGGATAACATCTGTTGGGGGACGTGAGCTGCCGCTGACTACCCAAGAAACTACGAAGTACTGCATGCGACTGACGCTGACGCATGTAATCAAATCGAACTGTCAAGTTGTCCTTGACGGTTGCTTCGTACCATCACCCCATGCGATCACCAGCAACAGGCTCCTTTCGGTAGATAGCCAAGGTTACTGCTAGAACTCTGGGGGGATTGTCTGGATTTCCCCCCTACCGCTCGCCGAGTGCTGGAGTTGTCAACTTTAAGTTGACAACTGACTCCTCAGCCCGCATGCCATCGGCTACGCCATGGAACTCACGCCGATGTTTTGCCAATGGTCTGCTACCGCTCGCCCGACGCCAACGGAGTCGGTTTGATTTCCTAAAAACAACACCCACAAAAAAGCCCCAGACCCATAGGACCTGAGGCTTTCTCATATCTATTCATGGTGCACCAGGCGGGATTCGAACCCACGACCCCTGCCTTCGGAGGGCAGTACTCTATCCAGCTGAGCTACTGGTGCAGCGGGCGCCATGATACTCATATGCGTTGAAGGCGTCCATGCTGCTGAATCGCCTGTGTTTTTTGAAGCTGTAACGCGCGGTTGCTACGTTGATCAGAAAAAATAGGCAAAAGCGTCGTTTTCGTTCTTTTTTTCGAACAGGCTATTGTCCTTTACCCCCTTTGATCCTAGGATTCGTTTGAGATTTCAAACGCTCTTGTCTGGGTGCTGAACCGCACGAGTTCAATCAGTGCGCTATTTATGTGCTTCAGCCCGGTGAATGATTTCCCTGACGGCAGCCTATCGAGGCGCCTTTCTACAATCATAATTTGCTCCGCATTCGTTGCGGTGCTGTTAAGGAAAGCCGACATGCAGCTTAAAGACACCCAGTTGTTCCGCCAGCAAGCCTTCATCGATGGCGCGTGGGTCGATGCGGACAATGGTCAGACGATCAAGGTCAACAACCCGGCAACGGGCGAAATTCTGGGCACCGTGCCGAAAATGGGCGCTGCCGAAACCCGCCGTGCGATCGAAGCTGCCGACAAAGCGCTGCCGGCCTGGCGTGCACTGACTGCCAAAGAACGTGCGACCAAGCTGCGTCGCTGGTACGAGCTGATCATCGAGAACCAGGATGACCTGGCTCGTCTGATGACCCTGGAACAAGGCAAGCCATTGGCCGAAGCCAAGGGCGAAATCGTTTACGCCGCTTCCTTCATCGAGTGGTTCGCCGAAGAAGCCAAGCGCATCTACGGTGACGTGATTCCGGGCCACCAGCCAGACAAGCGCCTGATCGTGATCAAGCAGCCAATCGGCGTGACCGCTGCGATCACCCCGTGGAACTTCCCGGCTGCGATGATCACCCGTAAAGCCGGTCCAGCCCTGGCCGCCGGTTGCACAATGGTGCTCAAGCCTGCTTCGCAAACTCCGTTCTCTGCATTCGCCCTGGCCGAACTGGCCCAGCGTGCCGGCATCCCGGCTGGCGTGTTCAGCGTTGTTTCCGGCAGCGCTGGCGACATCGGCAGCGAGCTGACCAGCAACCCGATCGTGCGCAAGCTGTCCTTCACTGGTTCGACCGAAATCGGTCGTCAACTGATGTCGGAATGCGCCAAGGACATCAAGAAAGTGTCCCTGGAGTTGGGCGGCAACGCGCCGTTCATCGTGTTCGACGACGCGGACCTGGATAAGGCCGTCGAAGGCGCGATCATTTCCAAATACCGCAACAACGGCCAGACCTGCGTCTGCGCCAACCGCCTGTACATCCAGGACGGTGTTTACGACGCATTCGCCGAGAAGTTGAAAGTGGCTGTCGCCAAACTGAAGATCGGCAACGGTCTGGAAGCAGGCACTACCACTGGCCCGCTGATCGACGAAAAAGCCGTGGCCAAGGTGCAAGAACACATCGCCGATGCCTTGAGCAAAGGCGCGACCGTGCTGGCGGGTGGCAAGCCGATGGAAGGCAACTTCTTCGAGCCGACTATCCTGACCAACGTGCCGAACAACGCTGCCGTGGCCAAGGAAGAAACCTTCGGTCCATTGGCTCCACTGTTCCGTTTCAAAGACGAAGCCGACGTGATCGCGATGTCCAACGACACCGAGTTCGGTCTGGCCTCGTACTTCTATGCTCGTGATCTGGGCCGTGTGTTCCGTGTGGCTGAAGCCCTGGAATACGGCATGGTCGGCGTCAACACCGGGTTGATCTCCAACGAAGTCGCGCCGTTCGGCGGCATCAAGGCCTCGGGCCTGGGCCGTGAAGGCTCCAAGTACGGCATCGAAGATTACCTGGAAATCAAATACCTCTGCCTGGGCATCTAACCCCGGAAGAGCATTGCTTCAAGCGCAAAGGGCACGAGAGCGCTGTCCCTTTGCGCCGCTTCAAACCGGAATTTTCTCGGTGGCCGGGAACGCAGTGGCAGTCGATCATCGCATGCTGCCGCCGTTGCTCCCCGTCGCTTTATCCTTGAACCACGCCGCCCGATGAGCGGTGAATGAGGAATGTATGAGCAAGACTAACGCTTCTTTGATGGCCCGCCGTACCGCTGCTGTTCCACGTGGTGTTGGCCAGATTCACCCGATCTTCGCCGATTCCGCGAAGAACGCGACCGTAACCGACGTTGAAGGTCGTGAATTCATCGACTTCGCCGGCGGTATCGCCGTACTGAACACCGGCCACGTGCACCCGAAAGTCATCGCCGCCGTGACCGAGCAACTGAACAAGCTGACCCACACCTGCTTCCAGGTACTGGCCTACGAGCCGTACGTAGAAGTGTGCGAAAAAATCAACGCCAAGGTGCCAGGTGATTTCGCCAAGAAAACCCTGCTGGTGACCACCGGTTCCGAAGCCGTGGAAAACTCCATCAAGATCGCCCGTGCCGCCACTGGCCGCGCCGGCGTGATCGCCTTCACCGGCGCTTACCACGGTCGCACGATGATGACCCTGGGCCTGACCGGTAAAGTCGTGCCTTACTCGGCCGGCATGGGCCTGATGCCAGGCGGCATCTTCCGCGCGCTATACCCGAACGAACTGCACGGCGTGAGCATCGACGATTCGATCGCTTCCATCGAACGCATCTTCAAGAACGACGCCGAGCCGAAAGACATCGCCGCGATCATCATCGAGCCGGTTCAGGGCGAAGGTGGTTTCTATGTCGCTCCGAAAGAATTCATGAAGCGTCTGCGTGCCCTGTGCGACCAGCACGGCATCCTGCTGATCGCTGACGAAGTACAGACTGGCGCTGGCCGTACCGGCACATTCTTCGCGATGGAACAGATGGGCGTTGCCGCCGACCTGACCACCTTCGCCAAATCCATCGCTGGCGGCTTCCCGCTGGCCGGTGTGTGCGGCAAGGCCGAATACATGGACGCCATCGCTCCAGGCGGCCTGGGCGGCACCTACGCCGGTAGCCCGATCGCTTGCGCCGCGGCCCTGGCCGTGATGGAAGTGTTCGAAGAAGAACACCTGCTGGATCGTTGCAAGGCTGTTGGCGAGCGTCTGGTAACCGGCCTGAAGGCCATCCAGGCCAAGTACCCGGTGATCGGTGAAGTCCGTGCCCTGGGCGCGATGATCGCGGTCGAGCTGTTCGAAAACGGCGACAGCCACAAGCCGAACGCTGCAGCCGTGGCGTCCGTTGTGGCCAAGGCTCGTGACAAGGGTCTGATCCTGCTGTCCTGCGGCACCTACGGCAACGTTCTGCGCGTTCTGGTACCGCTGACCTCGCCGGACGAGCAACTGGACAAAGGCCTGGCGATCATCGAAGAGTGCTTCTCCGAGCTCTGATCACCCAGTGTGACCTGATCCACAAAAAACCCGCTTCGGCGGGTTTTTTCATGCCCCTTGAAACACATCCCGCCCATTAGCGCTGTATCGAATGGCCAGCATTGGCTAAGGTTTGCGCATTGCCAGGGAGAGCTGTATGACAACCGTCATTTTACCCGCCGTTCCAAGAGTCCTGATCGCCGAGGCCGACCCTTGGTCCCGGGATCTGCTCAAGGAAGTGTTGTTGAACGTACGCTGCGATGCACAGCTGGATTTGTGCGCCGATGGTCAGCAAGCGCTGGAACTGTTGGCCGCCAACCCCTATGACCTGGTGATCGCCGACTGGGAGTTGCCCGGCGTCGATGGCCTTAACGTCCTGCGCAGCATCCGTCAGCGCAAACGCAATCCGCCCATGCCGTTCATTCTGATGAGCAGTCGCAACGACAGTGCCAGCGTGCGCGAGGCATTGCCACTGGCGCCGGCCGCGTACCTGACCAAACCCCTGAATATGCAAAGCCTGACCCATCGGTTGCAGGGAGTGCTGCTGAACGCTGGCGAAGAAGTCTTGTGCGAGGTGCCATCGCTGGCGCCGGGCATGACGTTGTCGGTGTTTCTGGAGCGTCGACGGGAATTGGCTGACGGTGCGCCGCTGATGACCGACGTGCAAGTGGCGGTCAAACGCAGCCTCAACCCCAATGGCCTCGATTTGACGGTGCTGGAAGACGAAATCCGCACCGATCCGCAGGTTACCGCTGTGCTGATCGCCGCCGCCAACAGCGCGGCCCAGCACCACGGCACCGCTGTGCAAACCCTGTCTCAGGCGCTGCATCGCCTGGGCACCGGGCAGAGCATGAACCTGATTCTCGGGTTGGCGCTCAAGCGCAGTGCCCGGCTCAGCGATCCGCAATTGGTCGACTATGCCGAGCGTTACTGGGATCTGTCCCTGCACACCGCCGAATACGCGAGAACCCTGGCGCGCTTGCTCGATCTGGATCAGGAGCGCTGCTATTGCGCCGGCATGTTGCATCGTCTCGGCGATCTGGCGTTGCTGCGGTGTTTGCAGGAATGGAAACAGGCCGGTGGCGAACTGGACGAGCAGGAGGAAGTGGGCGAAGCGCTGGTTGAATTTGGCGCGGCCTATGGCTCGGCCCTGCGCACGCGCTGGCGTCTGCCACTGGAGTTGCGCGAGCTGATTGCGGCGGCCTACCAGCTCGGTGGCGGGGTTTACTCGCGCGAAGCGCTGGTGATGAACATGGCGGCGCAGATGGCACGCTTGACCGAGCATGAGGGCATCGAGGCGCTGGCGAAGAGCCGGACGGCGAGGTTGCTCAAGATCGGCCTGCCGGAGTTGATGCGTTTGCGCAGAAAGTAAGTACACCCCCAACCCCTGTGGGAGCGAGCTTGCTCGCGATGAGGGGCTGACATACAACATCAATGTCGACTGATAGTCCGCCATCGCGAGCAAGCTCGCTCCCACAGGGTTCTGTGGTGATCCTGTCAGGCAGTGACAATCCGGTTCTTTCCCTCGCGCTTGGCCTGATACATCGCCGCATCGGCCCGGGAAAACAGGTTTTCCACGTTTTCGTCCGCGGCGGTCAGGCTGGTCAGGCCCTGGCTGACGGTGATGCCGAACGTCTGGCCCTCATGGTTGAAACTCAATTGCTGAATCTGCCGTTGCAAGCGTTCAGCCACTTGCAGGGCCATTTGCGGCGTGCATCCGGGAAACACCGCGGCGAACTCCTCACCGCCAATGCGCCCGAACAGGTCGCGACGACGCAACGCTGCGCGGCCGCTTTCGGCAATGCGTTGCAACACGTTGTCGCCTTCCTGGTGACCGTAGGTGTCGTTGATCGTCTTGAAGTTATCAATGTCCAGCATCAGAAACGACAGCGGCTCGCCCTGTTGCCGGGTGTGTGCGAACGCGCGGTGGGCGCATTCGAAGAAATGACGGCGGTTGCTGCTCTGGGTCAGCGCATCGATGGTGGCCAGGCGATGCAGCTCGGTTTCCATCTGCTTCTTGTCGGTGATGTCTTCGGCGATGCCGACGATGATCACCGGTTGCCCCGGCTCGGCCTGGCGGTTGATGTAGCATTTGTCGCTTAGCCAGCGCACCTGGCCCTCGGCGGCGATGACTCGATACTCGCGGTCTTCGACGGCGCCTTTGTCCAGCACTTCGGCAAGGCTGCGTTCGGCATAGTCCAGGTCGTCAGGGTGAATGCTGTCGCACCATTGATTGCAGTCGGCCAGCAGTAGATCGGCCGAACGGCCAAAGATCCGTTCATAGGCGGGGCTGACGTAAAGCACCTTGCGGGTTTCCCAATCGAATGCCCACAGCACTGCATTGACGCTCATCAGCAAGGTGCTGAACAACTGTTCACGTTCGCTCAGGCGTGCGACTTCGCGTTGGGCATGCATCAGCGCTATCAGGGGCTGCGCGGCCTCGGGCCAATGCGACGGAGATGAGTCTTGCAGGTTTTTTGGGGCCATCGACACAAATCTCAAAGGGCATGCCGCGTGTTCGATAGCGGCCAACACCAAGCCTGCCGGGAATGGCGAAGTGTCTTTGAGATAGGGCTTTTTAGATGAAGTTCCCGCCTTGTGTGGCGAGGAAGCTGGCTCCCGCCGGGCGGTACTGATGGCACGCCACATAACCATGTGGGAGCGAGCAAGCCCGCTCCCACAGGTTTTTTCAGACGGCGGCAGGGCGCAGGGAGTAGGTCTTCAACTGATCGGCGAAGTCGCGCAGGGATTGAATCCCGCTGGCTTCGGCTTCGTGTACCCAGTCCTTGATGGCCGCCAGCATGTCGTGACCATTTGAGCTGGTCTTGACCCAGATCTGTTGCAGGGCCAGGCGTTTTTCGTAAATTACCTTCAGCGCCTGACTGTGCTCGAGCATGTTCTGGATGCGTACATGGTGTTTGTCATCCAGCAGGCTGGTCTCCCGCGAAAGCAGGCGTTTGGCCCGGTGGAACTGGTGACGTACCGAGTGATCGACTTTTTCCAGCTCTTGCTTGACCAGCGGGCCGATCACCAATTTGCGGTACTGGGCCATGATCTGGAAGCGGTTGTTGAGGATCGCCATGGCGGTGTCCATGTCCAGGTTGCCCTTGCCTTCGACGCGATGGGCAATCGGCGCAACCCGTTGAACCTTGGCCAGGCGCAGGAAGCTGAAGACTTGAATCCACGCCCAGCCCAGGTCGAATTCCCACTTCTTCACCGACAGTTTTGCCGAGTTAGGGTAGGTGTGATGGTTGTTATGCAGTTCTTCGCCGCCAATCAGGATGCCCCAAGGCACCAGGTTGGTCGCCGCATCGCGGCATTCGAAGTTGCGGTAGCCGATGGCATGGCCCAGGCCATTGACCACGCCGGCGGCCCACACCGGGATCCACATCATCTGGATGGCCCAGATGGTGATGCCGATGGTGCCGAACAGCAGCAGGTCGATAACGCCCATGATCGCGATGCCCAGCAGCGGGAAGCGGCTGTAGAGGTTGCGCTCGATCCAGTCTTCGGGGCAGTTCTTGCCGTAGATGCGCAGCGTCTCGGGGTTTTCCGCTTCGGCGCGGTACAGCTCGGCGCCTTTGCGCAGCACCGTGGACAAACCCTTGATGACCGGGCTGTGCGGGTCATCGACGGTTTCGCATTTGGCGTGATGCTTACGGTGGATGGCAGTCCACTCGCGGGTGTTCTGCGCCGTGGTCAGCCACAGCCAGAAACGGAAGAAATGCTTAAGGCCGCCATTCAGCTCCAAGGAGCGATGAGCCGAGTAACGATGCAGATAGACCGTGACGGCGATGATCGTGACGTGGGTCATCAGCAGGGTGACTGCTACCAGCGACCAGGGCGACAAGCCAAGAAAACCTTCGTACCACATAGGCTGTAGGGCCCTCGATAAAGAAAAAACAGCCGTTGCATTATCACTAAGCCCACACAGAAAACCAGTCACCCTTTCAGATAAGAGTGGCTGGATGTGTCTTTAAACTATAATTCCAACCTTTTTGTAGGGACATGGATCGCCGGATGTCTGCCACCTATCGCGATGCCTTGCGTGCAGCGCTGCTCTATCTGCTGCTTTCTGTGGTTTGGCTGCAGATCAGTGGCTATTTATTAAACAGTTTCTTCGATAGCTCTGCCGAGCGATTGCGATGGCAACTGATCAACGGTTATGTCTGGGTGCTGTTCAGTGCCGGGTTGATCTTCATTGCCCGGGCGCGGCTGCTGCGGTGTCTGGGTATCGGCGCCAAACTGCGTGAGCGCGACGCCGACCGCATGCGCTTGCGCCAGGCGGCAGCCGTGTTCGACTGCACCCGCGAAGGCGTGCTGGTCACCAATCGGGAAGGTCTGATCGTCCATGTGAACCGGGCGTTCATGGAAATCACCGGTTACGGGTGTGAGGACGTGCTGGGGCAGCGGCCCAACCTGTTCAAGTCCGGGCGACACTCTCCTGAGTTCTATCAGGTGATGTTTGCCACGCTCGCCAGTGTCGGGGAGTGGAGTGGAGAAATCTGGAACCGGCGCAAAAGCGGCGAGATTTACCCGCAATGGCAAACGATCCGCCTGATCCACGACGACTACGGCCAGCCGAGCCAATATGTGGCGGTGTTTTCCGACATCAGTGCAATCAAGAATTCAGAACACGAACTGATGCACCTGGCGCACCACGATCCGCTGACCGACCTGCCGAACCGCCTGCTGTTCACCGACCGCGCCGAACAGGCCCTGGCCTCGGCACAGGTCCACAAGCGTGGCTGCGCGCTGCTGATGATCGATCTCGATCACTTCAAGATGATCAACGACAGCCTCGGGCATACCATTGGCGACCAGTTGCTCAAGGCTGTGGCCGAGCGCCTGGGGGCCATGTTCGGTCCGGGCGTCACCCTGGCGCGGTTGGGCGGGGATGAGTTCGCCATACTTGCCGAAAGCTGTCCGCAACTGGTTCAGGCCGCTGCGTTGGCCCAGCGGATCATCGAGGGCCTTAAAGAGCCGTTCCTTATTGATGGGCACCAGCTGTCCATAAACACCAGCATCGGCATCAGCCTGTTCCCCAGCGATGCGTTGAGCGTCGAGCAACTGCTGCGCAATGCCGACTCTGCACTGTTCAAGGCCAAGAGCGCGGGGCGCAATGATTATGCCCTGTACACCGAAGAGCTGACGGCCCACGCCCAGCAACGGGTCGAGATCGCCTTCGAATTGCGCCGAGCCCTGGACCGACAAGAGTTGCGGGTCTATTACCAGCCGGTTCACGACCTCAAGAGCCGTCGCCTGATCGGCGTCGAGGCGCTGGTGCGTTGGCAGCACCCGCAGCGGGGCCTGGTGTCGCCGGCGGAATTCATTCCGGTCGCCGAGCGAACCGGTCTGATTGCAGAAATCGACGCCTGGGTCATGGCGCAGGCGTGCCGGCAGATGTGCCAGTGGCAACAGGACGGGGTGGTGCTGTCGTTCGTCGCGGTCAACGTTTCTTCGCGTCTGTTCGCCCGTCGTGAGCTGTATCAGCAGGTGGCGCAGGTCCTGCGCGAAACCGGGCTGGAGCCGGCGTTTCTCGAGCTGGAAGTCACTGAAAGCGCGGTGATGGAAGACCCGGAAGTCGCGCTGGAGCAGATGCATCGCCTGCGCGAGCTGGGTGTGCGCCTGGCCATCGACGACTTCGGCACGGGTTACTCATCGCTGCTGCGGCTCAAGCGTCTGCCGGTGCAGAAGTTGAAAATCGACCAGGGCTTCGTCGCCGGGTTGCCGTGGGATGAGGATGATGCGGCGATTTCACGGGTGATCATTGCGCTGGCCCAGAGCATGGGCATGCAGGTGCATGCCGAGGGGATCGAACAGGCTGAGCAGGCGGAATTTCTGCTCGAACACGATTGCGATCTGGGTCAGGGCTACTGGTTCGGGCGGCCGGTACCGGCGGAGCAGCTTGACTGGATGCATGAGCCGGTGATCGTGTAGAAGCAAAACCTGTGGGAGCGAGCTTGCTCGCGATAGCGGAATATCAGTCGACATTTCTGGTGAATGAAACTCCCTCATCGCGAGCAAGCTGAACTGGTCAAGTAATCCCGGACACCGGTTACGGTGTTTATGCCGCTTTTTGCTCCATGGCTATTGGCGACAGATAGTTGTTGTAGCTGTGGAGCCTGGTGCGGTTGTAGTACATGAAGAAGCGCACCATATCGGTTTTGGCTTCCTCGATCTTGCTGTAGCCACTACGAGGCACCCATTCTGATTTCAGCGTGCCGAAAAATCGCTCTGTTGGAGCGTTGTCCCAGCACTGCCCGCGATGGCTCATGCTTTGCAATATGTCACGACGCTTCAGTTCTTCCTGAAACTTGCGGCTGGTGTACTGACAGCCCTGATCCGAGTGAAACATCAGTCCCGCAGGGCACGTTCGAACCTCTGTCGCCATGCGTAGCGCCTTGCTGACCAAGTTGGCGTCATTGACCAGCGAAAATGCCCAACCGATGACCCGGCGAGCAAACAAATCGATGACGATGGCCAGATGAACCCAGCGCTCGCCCACCATCAAGCTGGTCACGTCACCACACCAGACCTGATCGACTGCAGCCGGTTTGAAGTTGCGCTTGAGCCGATTGGGCGCGACAAACGCTTCCACTCCCTTGGATCTGAATGGGTGCGGCTGGCGTTGTTTACTGACAATGTTGGCCTCCCTCATCAGCGCTCGGACAAGGCCTCTTCCGATCGCGATGTTTTGGGACTTCAGGCCCTTGCTGATCATTCTGGAACCCATGGCTTCGCGGCTTTCGCTGTGCAGTTCAACCACTTTGAGCTTGAGCTCTTCGCGCCTGATCCGCGGTTGGGCTCGCCGCTGAAGCCACTCGTAAAAGCTGCTGCGCTTCACATCGAAAACACGACACACGACAGCTGTCGGGAACGACTCTCTTAGTTCCGCAATCATCGAAAACGATCGGGATCCGACATCAAGAGAGCGGTAGCCTTTTTTAAGATCTCGGCTTCCATTTCCATGCGCTTGATCTTGGCCTTTAGTTCCTGGATCTGGCGCTGATCTTCGGTAATCGCCTTGGTGCCTTTGACTGGCTGCCCCTCGCGCTCCTTGCGAACCTGATCGACCCAACGCCGTAAAGCGGTGGGCCCGATATCCAGCGATGCACAAACGTCTGGAACCGGGCAGTTATCATCAAGCACCATGCTGGCAGCATGCAGCTTGAACTCGCGTGTATAGACCTTTCTTTCGTTCATGGAACCTCCAAGTTGGCGAAATCATATCGCCCTTAAGAGGTGTCCGGAATTATTAGGCCAGTTCAGGCTCGCTCCTACAGGGTTTTTTGGTGTGCCTGAAAGAGGGTGATTCACCTCAAGCTCTTGTCTCCACAGTTAATCTCTTCTGGTTATATAAACATTCTTAAATAGTCTTTTTAAGAATATCTACACCTCTCTAGTATTGCTCTCAAGCCGCAAGCAGTGCCGACACTGCGAGGCAACCTCTCAGTTGAAGGAGCAGCAATATGAGCGCATCCCTGCGTAGCGTCGACGGTCAAGACGAAGCCACCATCCTGCGTGAAATCCAGAGTGCCCTGCGCGATCTGCGCTTTGGCGCCGTGGAAATCACTGTGCACAACGCCCAGGTGGTGCAGATCGAGCGCAAGGAAAAATTCCGTTTGCAGCAGCCGGGCAACAAGTCGGGCTGAGGCGAATCAGGCAACGCGATATCCCATAAGAAAAAGCCAACAAACCAAGAATTCCAGGAGCTTTCACCATGTCGTCGATTCGTCATTTCGCTTTGGCCGCCCTGGCCAGCGCCCTTTTTGCCGGTTCCGCCGTTGCCAAGGACTATGAGCTGCTCAACGTGTCATACGACCCGACCCGCGAGCTGTATCAGGACTACAACGCCGAATTCATCAAGTTCTGGCAAAAGGACCACGCCGGTGACTCCGTGAAAATCCAGCAATCCCACGGCGGTTCGGGCAAGCAGGGTCGGGCGGTGATCGATGGCCTGCGTGCCGACGTCGTGACCCTGGCCCTGGCCGGCGATATCGACGAAATCGCCAAGCTTGGCAAGTCCCTGTCGGCGGACTGGCAAAAGCGCCTGCCGGACGCCAGCACGCCTTACACCTCGACCATCGTGTTCCTGGTGCGCAAGGGCAACCCTAAAGGCATCAAGGACTGGGGCGACCTGATCAAGAATGATGTCTCGGTGATCACACCGAATCCGAAAACCTCCGGCGGTGCGCGCTGGAACTTCCTCGCGGCCTGGGCCTATGGCCTGAAAGCCAATGGCGGCGACGAAGCCAAGGCCAAGGAATACGTGCAAACCCTGTTCAAGCACGTGCCAGTGCTGGATACCGGCGCCCGCGGCTCGACCATTACCTTCGTCAACAACGGCCAGGGCGACGTATTGCTGGCCTGGGAAAACGAAGCCTTCCTGGCCCTGAAAGAAGAGGGTGGCGCCGACAAGTTCGACATCGTCGTGCCTTCGCTGTCGATCCTCGCTGAGCCGCCGGTGGCGGTAGTCGACAAAAATGCCGAGAAAAAGGGCAACGAGCAGATCGCCGAAGCCTACCTCAAGCACCTGTACAGCCCGGCCGGCCAGGAAATCGCGGCGAAGAACTTCTATCGTCCACGTGACAAGGACGTGGCTGCCAAGTACGCCCAGCAGTTCCCGAAACTGGAGCTGGTGAGCATCGACAAGGACTTCGGCGGCTGGAAAACCGCACAGCCGAAATTCTTCAACGATGGAGGGGTGTTCGACCAGATCTATCAGGCGCAGTAATCTTAAATAGCCATCAACGAGCCCCGGATTCACCTCCGGGGCTCAGTGCGTTCTCAACCAAGGACTTTTATGTCGCGTCGTATTTCCCCCGTCATACCCGGCTTCGGGCTGACGCTGGGCTACACCTTGGTGTACCTCAGCCTGATTGTGCTCATACCACTGGCGGCGATGTTCGTGCATGCCGCTCAACTCACCTGGGATCAGTTCTGGGCAATCATCTCGGCGCCACGGGTGCTGGCCGCGTTGAAGCTCAGCTTCGGCACCGCCCTGTGTGCCGCGATCATCAACGGCATCATTGGCACGCTGCTGGCCTGGGTATTAGTGCGCTATACCTTCCCTGGGCGAAAAGTGATCGATGCAATGATCGACTTGCCGTTCGCATTGCCCACGGCGGTGGCCGGTATTGCGCTGACGGCGTTGTACACCCCTACCGGTCTGGTCGGTCAGTTTGCGGCGGATCTGGGTTTCAAGATCGCCTACACCCCTCTGGGCATCACCCTTGCCCTCACTTTTGTGACACTTCCATTCGTAGTACGTACCGTACAGCCAGTATTGGCGGATATTCCTCGTGAAGTCGAGGAAGCGGCGGCGTGCCTGGGTGCAAAACCCTTGCAGGTTTTCCGCCATATCCTGCTGCCGGCACTGCTTCCGGCATGGCTTACCGGTTTCGCTTTGGCCTTTGCCCGCGGGGTCGGCGAGTACGGTTCGGTGATTTTCATCGCCGGCAACATGCCGATGAAAACCGAGATTCTGCCGCTGCTGATCATGGTCAAGCTCGACCAATACGATTACACCGGTGCTACCTCCATTGGTGTACTGATGCTGGTGGTTTCCTTCGTCCTGTTGCTGCTGATCAACTTGTTGCAGCGGCGCATCGAAACCCCATAAGGAGGCGCACCCATGTCCCAATCGTCTATTGCTGCCGCTTCCTCGAACGCTGCCCGCCGTGGCAGTGCGACCTCGCGGCGAATCCTGATCGGCCTTGGCTGGCTGATTTTTGCGCTGTTCCTGTTGCTGCCGCTGTTCATCGTGGTGTCCCAAGGCCTGAAGCTCGGCCTCGGTGCGTTCTTCACCGCGATCTTTGAGCCGGACGCGCTGTCGGCCCTGAAACTCACGGTCATCGCCGTGTTGATTTCGGTGCCGCTGAACCTGGTGTTTGGTGTCAGTGCCGCGTGGTGCGTGAGCAAGTACTCGTTCCGTGGCAAGAGCATGCTGGTGACACTGATCGACCTGCCGTTCTCGGTGTCGCCGGTGATCGCTGGTCTGGTCTATGTGCTGATGTTCGGCGCCCAAGGCCTGTTCGGTCCATGGTTGCAGGACCACGACATCCAGATCGTCTTCGCCCTGCCGGGCATCGTGCTGGCGACGATCTTCGTCACCGTGCCGTTCGTGGCCCGTGAACTGATCCCGCTGATGCAGGAGCAAGGTACCCAGGAAGAGGAGGCCGCGCGCCTGCTCGGGGCCAACGGCTGGCAGATGTTCTGGCACGTCACCGTGCCCAACATCAAATGGGGCCTGATCTACGGCGTGGTGTTGTGTACCGCGCGGGCCATGGGGGAGTTCGGTGCGGTGTCGGTGGTTTCCGGGCACATTCGCGGGGTGACCAACACCCTGCCGTTGCACGTTGAGATCCTCTACAACGAATACAACCACGTGGCCGCGTTCGCCGTGGCGAGCCTGTTGCTGATCCTGGCGCTCTTCATCCTGCTGCTCAAGCAGTGGAGCGAAAACCGTATTAACCGCCTGCGCGCCAGCGCCGCGGAGGAATAATTCATGTCGATCGAAGTGCGTAATGTCAGCAAGAACTTCCACGCGTTCAAGGCGCTGGACAACATCAGCCTGGACATCCAGAGCGGCGAGCTCGTCGCGTTGCTCGGTCCGTCGGGCTGCGGCAAGACCACGCTGCTGCGAATCATCGCCGGCCTGGAGACTCCCGACCAGGGCAACATCGTGTTCCACGGTGAAGACGTTTCCGGGCATGACGTGCGTGATCGCAACGTCGGTTTCGTGTTCCAGCACTACGCCCTGTTCCGCCACATGACGGTGTTCGACAACGTCGCGTTCGGCCTGCGCATGAAGCCGAAAAACCAGCGCCCGAGCGAAAGCCAGATCGCAACCAAAGTCCACGAACTGCTGAACATGGTGCAACTGGACTGGTTGTCGGATCGCTACCCGGAACAACTCTCCGGCGGACAGCGTCAGCGCATTGCACTGGCCCGCGCCCTGGCGGTGGAGCCGAAAGTGCTGCTGCTCGACGAACCTTTCGGCGCCCTCGACGCCAAGGTTCGCAAGGAACTGCGCCGCTGGCTGGCGCGGTTGCACGAAGACATCAACCTGACCTCGGTGTTCGTCACCCACGACCAGGAAGAAGCGATGGAAGTCGCCGACCGTATCGTGGTGATGAACAAGGGGGTGATCGAGCAGATCGGTTCACCAGGCGACGTCTACGAAAACCCGGCCAGCGATTTCGTCTATCACTTCCTCGGTGATTCGAACCGACTGCACCTGGGCGAAGACAGGCACGTGCTGTTCCGCCCGCACGAAGTGTCGCTGTCACGCCATGAACTGGAAGACCACCACGCGGCGGAAGTGCGGGACATTCGTCCGCTGGGCGCGACAACACGGGTGACGCTGAAGGTTGAAGGGCAGAGCGATCTGATCGAGGCCGAAGTGGTCAAGGATCACGACAGCCTGATCGGGTTGGCGAAGGGCGAGACGTTGTTCTTCAAGCCGAAGGTCTGGCAGAAACTCGCGAATATCTAAAGCAAAAGCATCGCGAGCAAGCTCGCTCCCACAGGGGTTCTATGTGCACCATAGATCCTCTGTGGGAGCGAGCTTGCTCGCGATTGCGATCTAGACAGCAGCACGTTTCGGATTGACCCGCACACCTCCCGCCCGCGCCTCGATCTGCTCTTTCAGCTCATGCCGCATCCCCAGCATGAACGCCAGCTCGGCCACCACAAACAACGGCCCGACAATCAACCCCGTCACATCATCGACGAACGCCGGTTTGCGCCCTTCGTAGTGATGGCCGACAAACTGAATCGCCCAACCGATCACGAACATCGCCACGCCGCTGCCCAGCCAGACCAGCGTGCTTTGCTGCGCCAGCGCATGACCGGCCCACACGGACAGCCCGAGCAACACGGTCATCAACACGCCCAGGCGCAACTCCAGGCGCAGGTAAAACCACGCCGATGCCAGCGAGACGAGCACCGCCGGTGAGATCCACACGCCGCCCAGCGACCACTCCGGCCGGGACAGCAACACCGCGACGGCGACCACGATCAGCGGAATGCCGATAAAGTGCGAGGCAATGTTGCGCGGGTCACGGTGGTAGGCAGCGTATTGACTGAGGTGGTCGACGAGGCTTTTCATTTTTGTTCTCCTGTAGGGTGATTGATCATGCCCCGGGGCCATTTCCCGCTCTGTCAGCCAGGCGACAATCTCTAGGAGTTTTCATGGATATGCAGGTCTGGCGTCCACGCCTGATGAGCGGTCAGTGGTTCAGCCATTTGCCTGTTTCCCTACAGGATAGCCTGCTGTCGGCGGCCAGGCTGCGGCGCCTGTCGCCGGGCCAGCGGCTGTTCAAGCGTGGCGATCCGCCCTGTGGCCTGTACGCGGTGCTTGAAGGCGCGGTGCGCGTCGGTGCCGTCAGCGAGCAAGGCAAGGAAGCGTTGCTGAGCCTAGTGGAACCGCCGCACTGGTTTGGTGAAATCTGCCTGTTCGATGGCCAGCCACGCACCCACGATGCGTACGGCGTGGGCCAGTGCACGCTGCTGCACATTCCCCAGAACACCTTGCTGGCGCTGCTCGACGAGCATCCGCAGCACTGGCGGCAACTGGCGTTGCTGATGAGCCAGAAATTGCGCATGACCTTCATCAACCTCGAACAATTGAGCCTGTTGCCGGCCCCGGCACGGTTGGCGCACCGCTTGTTGATGATCGCCGAAGGCTATGGCGAGACCATCCCTGCGCGCCGCGTCCTGCAACTGCCCCAGGAGCAGCTTGCTTCAATGTTGTCGCTGTCGCGCCAGACCACCAACCAGATTCTCAAGGAGTTGCAGGGGCAGGGGATCATCGGGCTGAGTTACGGCGAAATTGAAATCCTCGATGCCGAGCGATTGCGGGAGCTGGCCTCGATTTAACTGTTTACGCAGGCCTATTGTGGGAGCGAGCTTGCTCGCGATGACGGTGTGTCAGTCTCCAGGTGTGTCGACTGACCGTCCGCTATCGCGAGCAAGCTCGCTCCCACAGGGGATCCGGATCATTCATCGCAACCCATCCCGAAACTGCCCCGGCGTCATCCCCGTCCAGCGCTTGAATGCGCGGCTGAAGCTGCTGGTGTCGGCAAACCCGAGCAGATAACTGATTTCGCTCAGCGACACCTGCGGGTCACGCAGGTGCAGCAGCGCGAGGTTCTCGCGGCTTTCGTTGAGCAACGTGTCGAACCGGCAGCCTTCATCGGCCAGGTGCCGTTGCAGGCTGCGCAGGCTCAGGTGCAGGGCCTTGGCGATGTGTTCGGCGCTGGGTTCGCCTTCGGGCAGTTGTTCTTCAATGGCATCGCGAACCTTGCGCTCCCAGGTCAGCGGCTTGAGTTGCGCCAGGGTGCGCTTGAGCACGGTTTCATTGTGTTCGGCCAGTTCCGGGTTGGCGTCATCCAGGTGGCTGTCGAAGTCGACGAGGGCGAACTCCAGCCGGTCTTCGTCGGCGCCGAAGTACATGGGCGAGCGGAAGACCTTATGCCATTGGTGCGCGTCCGTCGGCTCCGGGCGACGCAGGTAGGTCGCCAGTGGCGCGTAGTCGCGACCCAGGCGATTGCGGCAGGTGCGCACGTAAATCGCCATGAACGCATCGATGGCTTCGAAGGCCGGGGCGGGGTTACCGGCCGGGATTTTCAGGCTGAAACGGTAGCGATCCTCGGCACGGGTCAGTTCCAGTTCCAGGGCGTCACTGACCACCTGGTGATAACGCACGATGCGCTCGAACACTTCCCGCAGGCTGCCGCTGGCCACCAGCGCATAACCCAGCGCATGGAAGGTGGTCGGGCTGACGAAACGCGAAACCCGCAAACCGATCGCCGGGTCACCGCTGGTCTGCACCGCCAGATTCCACAGGTGCGTGGTGCCCGACAGCGGATAGCGCGCGTTCGGGTCGTCCATCAGTTGCGGGTCGAGCCCCGCTTGCTGGCACAGGGCGGTGCTGTCGATGCCCAGGGCATCGAGTTGCTTGCGCAGGGCGCGGGTCCAGCTGGCGAGGGAGGTCGGTTCAGTCATGCTGATTGGCGCTTCCGGTCAACAGGTTGGCGTTCTCGGCTACCGCCTTGCAGAGGTTTCCAAGGCAGGATGCAACCATCAATAACCAGAGGATGGAAGCATGAGCGGTACTTCTGCAAGCCCCCAACGACTGAATGCAGCCCAACGATCGGCCCATATCCGCGAAGTGGTGCTGGCCAGAGGCGTCGAGCTGCGCGAGCAATACCCGATTCTCAAGCATCAGGACGCCCTCGGCGCAGGCATTCTGACCTTCGCCATCGCTGGTATGGTCGGCTCAGCGGCGCTCTACATGAGCGGGCACATGGCGTGGTGGGCGTGCCTGCTGCTCAACGCGTTTTTTGCCTCGTTGACCCATGAGCTGGAGCACGACCTGATCCACAGCATGTACTTCCGCAAGCAGAAGGTGCCGCACAACCTGATGATGGGGCTGGTGTGGCTGGCGCGGCCGAGCACTATCAATCCGTGGATTCGCCGCCATCTGCACCTCAATCACCACAAGGTGTCGGGCTCTGAAACCGATATGGAAGAACGCGCCATTACCAACGGCGAACCATGGGGCATCGCGCGATTCTTGATGATTGGCGACAACATGATGTCGTCGTTCATCCGCATGCTGCGGGCCAAGACCTGGGCGCAAAAGATCAGCATCGTCCAGCGCACCCTGAAGGTCTACGCACCGCTGGCGCTGATGCATTGGGGCGCCTGGTACGTGTTTCTCGGTTTCCACGCAGCGAACGGCGTTGCACATCTGATGGGTGCACCGATCGAGTGGTCGGCGACCACGTTGTCGGTGATGCAGGTGATCGACATCGCGGCAGTGGTGATCATCGGCCCGAACGTGTTGCGCACGTTCTGCCTGCACTTCATCAGCTCGAACATGCACTACTACGGTGATGTGGAGCCGGGCAACGTGATGCAGCAGACGCAAGTGCTGAACGCGTGGTGGCTGTGGCCGTTGCAGGCGTTCTGCTTCAACTTCGGCAGCAGCCACGGGATCCATCACTTTGTGGTGAAGGAACCGTTCTACATCCGGCAGCTCACCGTGCCGGTGGGACACAAGGTGATGCGCGAGATGGGTGTGCGGTTCAATGATTTCGGCACGTTTGCGCGGGCCAACCGGTTTGAGCGCAAGGACGAATTGGTCGGGGATAAGGTGCGTACGGCTCGGGCTTGATGGTTGTTTGTTAAGGCCTCATCGCGAGCAAGCTCGCTCCCACAGGGTGTGTCGGTGTGAATGCGATCTTTGCATCACATCGGCCAGTGTGGGAGCGAGCTTGCTCGCGATAGCGGTGGTTCAGGTTGAATCAATCCGGCTGAAACGGCGACTCACTCAAGATCACCCCTGTCTCATCCACATACCGCTGCCAATGTGCGATCAAGGCACTGAGCTTCTGCGGTTGGCTCGACGCCAGGTCATGAATCTCCCCCGGATCATTGCCCAGGTCATACAGCTGCCAGGTCGCCGGCCCCACCGGTCCCGGGATGTAGACCGCCTTCCATTGCCCTTGCCGAATCGCCCGTCGTCCGAACAATTCCCAACCGGTGACGGTGTGCTCGTCATGCACTTGCGCCGTCTCGCCCGACAAGAACCCAAGCCACGACTTGCCTCGAACTTCCGCCACGGGTTTGCCGTGCCACTGCTTGCCCGGATGACGCACGCCGGCCAGATCAAGAATGGTCGGCGTGATGTCCATCACCGTGCCAAACCCATGGCTGATCTGGCCCTTGAGCGGCAGCTGCGGGTAGTGCACCAGCGCCGGAACACGGATCCCGCCTTCGGTCGTGAAGGCTTTGAACAGCCGCGACGGCGCGGTCGCCACTTGCGCCCAGTTCGGCCCGTACCAGACGTAGGAGTTGGCGCGACCGATGTTGTCCAGGCTGTTGTCGTAATGCTGGTTGAGATAGGTCAGCAACTGCGGGCCGAATTTCGGAAAGGCCTCCAGCAACGCCCCTTCGGCACCGTTATCGGACATGAACAGGATGAAGGTGTTGTCCAGTTGCCCTTGCTGGCGCAAGTAATCGACAACCCGCCCGATGTTCCAGTCCATGCGCTCGACCATCGCCGCATAAACCTCCATGGCCCGCGCGGAGATCTGCCGTTGCTCGTCGCTCAGGGCATCCCACTGTGCAGTCAACTGGATCAAAGGATGCGGCTCGACATCGGCCTCGATCAGCCCCAGCTTTTTGAGTTTTTCCAGACGCTCTAGTCGCAGTACTTCAGGGCCGGCGTCATAGCGCCCGCGGTATTTTTCCACCACCTCGGCCGGTGCCTGCAGCGGCCAGTGGGGCGCGGAAAACGGCAGGTAGGCGAAGAACGGCCGGGTCTGGTCGCGCTCCTTGAGGTATTGCAGCAGCTTGTCGCCAAAGGCATCGGATGAATAGAAATCCTTCGGCAGTTCATCGATGAATTGGTCGTCTTCGATGTACAGCGCCGGGGTGGATTTCAGCAGCCGTGGCGTCGTTTCATCGTAGGTCGGCTCGAAGCCGTAATGGTTGGCCGCGCCGGGCAACAGCGAAAACGAACGCTCGAAACCCCGGGCGTGAGGCGCCAGCTCTGCGGTCAGGCCCAGGTGCCATTTGCCGCTCATCAAGGTCTGGTAACCGGCCTCGCGCAGCAGTTCGGGCAGGGCGACCACGCGGTCGTTCAGGTGTCCTTCGTAGCCCGGTTTGCCGATCAGGTCCGGGGTCAGTGCTTCGGCCATGGTGCCGATGCCGGCGATGTGGTGGTCAGTACCGGTGAGCAGCATCGAGCGGGTCGGCGAGCAGGTCGGCGCGGTGTGGAAGTCAGTCAGGCGCAGGCCATTGTTGGCCAGTGCATCGAGGTTCGGCGTGTTGATTTCGCCACCGAAGGCGCCGATGTCGGAAAAGCCCAGGTCATCGGCCAGGATCACTAAAAAGTTGGGACGTTGCGGCATCAAGAATTTCCTTTTTCAGTAGGCAATGAAGGACAACGGCAGATCGCGGACCTGCACCGGCACGGGGGGCTGGTAGTGATCGTCGCTGGTGAGTTCGTGAAGCAGTTCCTCGCGTAACTGGTGGAAGTCGAAACTGCTGCGCTGGCGCGGATGGGGCAGGGCAATGTCGACCACTTGTTTGATCCGCCCCGGACGCGGCTCCATCACCACGACACGGTCGGCGAGGAAGATCGCTTCCTCGACATCGTGGGTGACCAGCACGGTGGTGATTTTTGCCCGGGCGCGGATCGCCAACAGTTCGTCCTGCATCTGCTGGCGGGTCAGTGCATCGAGGGCGCCGAAGGGTTCGTCCAGCAGCAGAATCCGTGGGCTGGCCACCAGTCCGCGAGCAATGGCCACGCGCTGGGCCATGCCGCCGGAGAGCTGGTGCGGATAGGCGCGGGCGAAGTCGCCCAGGCCCACCAGTTCGATGAAATCGTGGATGCGCCTGTGCTTTTGCGCAGCGCTCAATGGCTCGTTGACCAGGCCCAGGCCGATGTTGTCGGCCACGCTCAGCCACGGGAACAAGCGGTGTTCCTGAAAGACGATGCCGCGCTCGCCGCCGATGCCGGTGACGGCTTTTCCGTCCACGCTGATTTGCCCGCGAAACTGCGTATCGAGGCCCACCAGCAGCCGCAGCAAAGTGGATTTGCCGCAACCGCTGGAGCCGACAATGGCGACGAACTCGCCCTCGGCGATGTCCAGGTTGAATTCGCGAATGGCCTCAAGTGTGAAGCCGTCGACGTCGAAGGTTTTGCCCACGTGATTGAAGCTGACAATCGGTGCGTTCATGCGTGTCTCCAGCGAGTGGCGCGGATTTCCAGGCGTTGGCCAATGAGGTTGAGCAGGGCGCCGGTCAGGCCCACCAGCAGCATGCCGGCCATGATCAGATCCATGCGCAGCAGTTGCTGGGCGCCGATCATCTGGCTGCCTATGCCGCCGTTGGATGGCATGAAGTATTCAGCGCCAATGGTGCCGAGCCAGGCGTAGATAAGGCTCAGCCGAAGCCCTGCAAAAATCCCTGGCGCCGCGCCCGGTAGTACCAGTCGAACCAGGCGCTGGCGCAGATTCAGGCGCAACACCTGCGCGGCCTCGTTCAGTTGCGGCGAGAGGTGGGCGACGCTGCGTTGGGTGGCGATAAACAGCGGGAAAAAGGCGGCGAGCGCGACGAACACCCACTTGGCCAATTCCCCCAGGCCGAACCACGCGGTGAGCAGCGGCACCCAGGCGAATATGGCGATCTGACGGATGGCGGCGAGGGTTGGGCCGAGCACGCGTTCACTGGTGCGCGACAACCCCAGCAGCAACCCCAAGGCAAACCCGAGCCCGCCACCGAGCAGCAACCCGCCAAGGGTTCGGCCCAGGCTCAGGGCCATGCCACCAAGCAATGTGCCGTCGAGCAAACCATCCCGAGTGGTCTGCAGGACGGCCAGCGGGCTGACCAGAATGTTCGCGTCGATCCATTGCTGATCCGAGGTCAGTTGCCACAACGCCAGAAGCGCCAGTGGCAGCAGCCACGGTTGCAATCGCTGCCAACCTTGATAACGCGGCCCGCGACGGATTTCGGCCGTGGCCGGGTGCGGCCAGTGCACCAGTTTCCTGTCCAGCAAACCGATGCCGCGATCCATCGCCACACCGATCAAACCGATCACCACAATGCACACGAACACGATGTCGAGCATGAACAGCTGCCGCGCCCAGACCATCAGGTAGCCGATGCCTTCACTGGAAGCGAGCAGTTCAACAGCGAGCAGTGAAGTCCAGCCGGCGGCCAGTGCGAGGCGCACACCGGCCATGAATGCCGGCAGTGCGGCAGGCAGCACCAGGCGTCGGATCAACAGGTGCCTGGGCAGGCGCAACACGGCGGCGGCTTCGCGCAGTTTTGGTTGTGCATCGCGCACACCGACCAGTGTGTGCAGGGTCACCGGCACCACGATGGCCTTGATCAACACCACCAGTTTCAGCACTTCACCGATGCCGAAAAACACCATGAACAATGGAATCCAGGCCAGGGTCGGGACTTGGGCCAACCCGGCGAAGGTTGGAAATACCAGACGCTCCAGTCGACGACTGAGGCCCAGTGCCGCACCCAAAACCGCACCTGCGCTGATCCCCGCCAGCAGCCCCCAGAACAAGCGTTGCAGGCTGATCCACAAATGGCTCCACAACTCGCCTTGGGACAGTTCCAGTGCGCTGCTCCAGACCAGGCTCGGCGCCGGCAGGATCTGCTCGCTCATCCAGTGATTGCGGCTGGCGAGCCACCAGAGCGTGAAAAGGGCAGTGGGCAACAACCAGGGCAAAAAACGATGGCCCAGGCTTGGCCAGCGTTGCCTGTTTTTAAGTGACGGCGCGGCCAGTGGCAGGCTGAGAAGGGAAACACGGGCCATGAACGACCTCCGTTGTCGGGTTGCAAAACTGGCTGCCTTTTGTGGGAGCGAGCTTGCTCGCGATGAGGGCGTGTCAGGCGACTTATGTGCTGGATGACACACCGCTATCGCGAGCAAGCTCGCTCCCACAGGGTTCAAGGTGTATGCAAAATTGATCTATAAAAATTTAAATCAATGCTATTGAGAGATAAGCGAGACCATTTAAGGCCTCCATAAGCCACTGCATCCAATGCATTCGAAGAATATTTTTGATGCTGCCAAGGCATACGCCACGGAGAGGTCCGCAGGCGTTGATATAGATCTAAATGGTCTAAAAATGTGAATTTATAGTATTTAAGTGTTGGTTCTACTTGGGCCTACTTTCGACTCCTCAACGCCCGTTGCCTCAAGGAGCCGCACCCATGAACCTTCCCTTCAAGCGTGTCATCAGTCTGTTCGCCGCACCGGCCCTGGCGAGCCTGCTGGCTTTCACGGCCAACGCTGGTGAACTCAAGGAAATCCGCATCGCCGTGCCGGACCTCAGTGCCGGTACCCAGCACAGTGGTGGCGGGGTCGTGGATGTGCTGCGTGATCAACAGATCTTCGAAAAGGCTTTCGCCGATCAAGGCATCAAGATTCAGTGGAGCTTCTTCAAGGGCGCAGGCCCGGTGATCAACGAGGCGTTCGCCAACGGTCAAGTGGACCTGGCCTACCTCGGCGATCTGGCGGCCATCGTCGGCAAGTCCAATGGTCTGGATACGCGACTGCTCAGCGCCTCGGCGCGCGGGGTGAAGCATTACCTCGGCGTGGTGCCGGGTTCAGGGATCAAGACCCTGCAGGACCTCAAGGGCAAACGCGTGGCCATCTTCCGTGGCACCGCCAGCCAGCTGTCCTTTGACGCGGCGCTGACTAGCCAGGGGTTGAGCGAGAAGGATGTGAAAGTCATCAACCTCGACTTCAACGCGGCGGTCGCGGCGCTGGCGGCGAAGCAGATCGATGCCTCGTGGGGCGGTTCCGGGCTGACGGCGTTGCAAGCCAAGGGGCTGGCCGAGTTACCGCTAAATACCAAGGACCTGGGCGGTGCGGGCAGCGTGCAGGCGGTGCTGATAGGGACTGGAAAGTTTGTCGATGCGCATCCGGAGGCGGTGGCGAAATTGCTCAAGGCCCAACAGCAGGCCGTGGAGTGGCTGACCCAGGACAGCAACAAGGACGCCTACATTCAGTTGGTGTCGGGGCTGGCGAGTTATCCGGCGGTGATCCTCACACAGGACCTGAAGGATCAGAAACTGAGCGAGGTGTTCCCCTCGACGCTTGACCCGGTGTTCCTCGGCAAATTGCAGGATGCCGTGGACCTGGCTTCGCAGCAGAAGCTGATTCGCAAGTCGTTCAAGGTCAGTGATTGGGTGGCGCCGGAGTTGGCTGCTGCGAAGCTCTGAATCTTTAGTGAATTCATTGGCCTCATCGCGAGCAAGCTCGCTCCCACACTGACCAGTGTGAACACTGGAGGTCCCCTGTGGGAGCGAGCTTGCTCGCGATGAGGCCCTAAACCGCAACGGGCATCTGCTGCCTGTCCACCGCCACCAACGTCTCGATCATCGCCCGCGCCGCCGGTGACAACCGGAACCCGGTGCGGCTGACGATCCCGCACCGTGCGTTCATGCTCTCTATGTTCTGCGGCAGGTTGCGCCAGTGCAGCAGCACCAGCGAGCCCTGGGCAATGTCTTCAACAAACGCTTCTTCAGTCCCCACGCCGATGGCGTTGGATTGCAGCACCACTTTCACCAGCGCCGGAAAATGTTCGGTCTCGATGGTCGGTGAAAAATCCACCCGCCCACTGAGGTTCGCCAGCAGTTTGCGAATGCCCGGCGGGATCATCGTGGTCGCCAGCGGGTAATCGAACATGTCGTTGGTCGACAGGCTCTCCTTGGCCAGCAGCGGATGCCCTGGCCGGCAGAAAAACACGCCGCGCTTGGGCGTCAGAGCCTGGGTCTGGAAGTTCGGATCGGACTCGAAATGGCGGATGTCGGCGATGAAGAATTCGATCTCTTCACGGCTCAGGGCGCGGCTGAGTTTCTCCCAGTTATCCACCTCGAAACAGGTGCGCACTTTCGGGTGCGCTTTGATGAACTGCGCCACCGCATCCGGCACCAGTTTCACCGCCGGCGCCGGGCCGCAACCGAAGCGCAGTTCACCGGCATCGAGCTTGGTCATCTGCGTCACTTCGCAACTGAGCAACGCCGCACCCTGCACCAGGCTGCGGGCATGTTGCAGCACCACCAGGCCTTCAGGGGTGGGGCGCAAATCCTTGTTGCCACGGTCCACCAGGACGCAGCCGAACTCGTGTTCGAGCCCCTGAATGCTACGGCTGAAGGCCGGCTGGGTAATGCCCATGGCCTCGGCCGCGCGCACGAAACTGCGGTGTTCGTCGAGGGCGATGAAGTAACGCAACTGGCGAAGATCCATATGCTTTTCCGGCATCCTAAAAATAGCTCGAAGGCATTTGCGACGAGGGTTGACTGAGGTTTTAAATGCAACCTCTTATTCCGTCAACGAAGCATGTAGATATCTATTAGATCTAAATAGAATATAGATAGAGCAGTGTTTCGCGGCCGGTTCAACCGCAAGCAGTCTGATGAGGGTCTACCCATGAGCAATGCCGCTTTCGCAGTACAACCCGCTGTTCACGCGCTTGAAATCCATCCGGTGGCCGGTCGCATCGGTGCCGAAATCCGTGGCGTACAGCTTTCGGGCGAGCTGGATGCCGCCACTGTTGAAGCCATTCAACAGGCACTGCTGCAATACAAAGTGATCTTCTTCCGCGAGCAGACCCAGCTCGACGACCAACGCCAGGAGGCGTTCGCCCACCTGCTCGGCGAACCGGTGGCGCACCCGACCGTACCGGTGCGCGAAGGCACGCGCTTTCTGCTGGAGCTGGACGGTGCCGAGGGCCAGCGTGCCAGCTCCTGGCACACCGACGTGACCTTCGTCGAAGCCTACCCAAAAGCCTCGATCCTGCGCTCGGTGGTGGCCCCGGCTTTCGGCGGCGACACCCTGTGGGCCAACACCGCCACTGCCTATGACGGGTTGTCGGTGGAGCTGCGTGAGCTGGCCGACAAGCTGGTCGCCGTGCACAGCAACGAATACGACTACGCCGGCACCAGGCCTGACGTCTCGGCCGAGAAGCTGGAGCGCTATCGCAAGATTTTCACTTCGACCGTGTACGAGACCGAACACCCGGTGGTTCGCGTGCACCCGATCAGCGGCGAGAAAAGCCTGCTGCTGGGGCATTTCGTCAAACGCATCAAGGGTTATTCCCAGGCCGATTCGGCGCACCTGTTCGGTCTGTTGCAGAGCCATGTGATCCGCCAGGAAAACATCGTGCGCTGGCGCTGGAAGGCCGGTGATGTGGCGATCTGGGACAACCGCTCCACCCAGCATTACGCAGTGGATGACTACGGGACCCAGGATCGCATCGTGCGCCGGGTGACGCTCAAGGGCGAAGTGCCGGTGGGGGTGAACGGGCAGGTCAGCCAGACGGTGAAAGGGCCGGATATCGACGGCGTCTGAACTGACGCTATCGCGAGCAAGCTCGCTCCCACAGGGGATCTTCGGAGTTCACAGGATCAGTGTGGGAGCGAGCTTGCTCGCGATGGCGGCCTGGCAAGCAACAAAGCATTTACTTTGATCGGGAACCCCGTCTTATGAGTCCGTTGCACCTCGCTTCAACCTCTTCACCCCAACGGCTCAAACGCCTGCCACTGGCCTTGTTGCTGGCAGGCAGCGCCAGTTGGACCCAAGGCTATGCAGCCGACAGCGCCACCCCGGAATCCATTCCGGCCAAGGCCGGCACGGCCGACAGCGCGCAATTGGAAACCGTGACGGTCACCACTCGCCGCCGCGAAGAAAGTTCTCAGGATGTGCCGACGCCAATGAGCGTGGTCAGTGGCCAGACTCTGGAAACCCAGCGGGTCTATCGCATCCAGGATCTGCAGCAACTGGTGCCGAGCGTCAACGTCGCCTACATGCATGCGCGCCAATCCAGCGTGTCGATCCGTGGCCTGGGCAACAACCCGGCCAGCGATGGCCTGGAAGGCAGTGTCGGCCTGTACATCGACAACGTTTACCTCGGCCGCCCCGGCATGGCTGTATTCGACCTGATGGACATCGAGCAGCTCGAAGTGCTGCGTGGCCCGCAAGGCACCTTGTTCGGCAAGAACACCACCGCCGGCGTGATCAACATCAGCACTCGCGCGCCGACCTTTACCCCTGAACGCAGCATCGAATCTTCGGTGGGCGAGGATGGCTACTTCCAGACCAAGGGCACGATTTCCGGCCCGCTGAATGACGAACTGGCGGGACGTTTTTCCGCGTATCGCACCCGCAGCGACGGTGACATCAAGAATGAATTCGACGGCCACGATTTGAACGGTGGCTCCCGCGAAGGCTTCCGTGGGCAGTTGCTGTTCAAGCCTAACGAGTCGTTCAACTTGCGCTGGATCGGCGACTACAACGAGGAAGATTCCAGCGCCGGCACCCGTGTGTTGTACAACACCGGCCCAACCATCAATGGCACCAACCTGTATCAGACCCGGGCCAACGCGGCGGGCGCGACACTGGTCGACGGCACGCACCGCAAGGTCAACCTGAACAACGAACAGCACGTCACCGTGCATCAGGGCGGTACTTCGGTCGAGGCCAACTGGACGCTGCCAAGCGACTTCACCCTGACCTCTATCAGCTCCTATCGCTGGTGGAATTTCACCCCGCGCAACGATGATGGTCTGAACGTATCCGCCTTCCACAACGCTGGCGTTTCGGTGGAGGATAAGCAGTACTCTCAGGAGTTTCGCCTGGCGTCGCCTACCGGTGGATTCTTCGATTACGTGCTCGGCGCCTACTACTTCGGTTCCGACCTGGACAACAAATCCTTCACCTTCTACGGACCGCAAGCGGACATTTGGAGCGGTACACCTAACGGTGCGCTGAACAACATCGACAGCGTCGGCAACGGGCATATCGAAACCAACAGCTTTGCGCTGTTCGCCCAAGGCACCTGGCACTTGACCGAACGCCTGGATTTCACCGCCGGGCTACGTGGCACCTATGAAGAGAAAAACGCCAATGTCACGCGCGAGGCACCGGTCGGTGGCGTTGCGGTAACCGGTGCGGCCGCCGCAGCACGGCGCGGTCGTGCCGGGGCTTTCGATTCCGGCGATCTGAATCAGTACAGCTCCAGCCCTTCGGGTCTGTTGAACCTCAGCTACCGCATCACCGACGACCTGCTCACATACGCCACCTTGTCCCATGGCGAAAAGTCCGGCGGGGTCAATCTGGCGGTAGGCACGGCAGCGGTTGCCGGCGCCGACTCGCTGCTGATCGGCACCGAGCGCGCCAATAACGCCGAGCTCGGTTTCAAGAGCACCCTGTGGGACCGTCGCCTGCAACTCAATGCCAACCTGTTCTGGACCCAGGTCAACGGCTATCAGACCAACGCCTACGACGCCGTCAATCGTGTGCAATACCTGACGAACGCCGGCTCCGTGCGCTCCCGTGGCGTGGAGTTCGAAAGCACCTTGATCCCGCTGCGTGGCCTGACGCTGAACATCAACGGCTCGTACAACGACGTCAGCTACCTCTCCTACAAGGACGCGCCTTGCCCACCGGAAGTCAGCCTGGCGCCGGGCGCTCCAGCGTCCTGCGACCTCAGCGGTCATCAAGTGGTCGGTGCTTCGAAATGGATCGGCAACGCCAATGGCGAATACAAATGGAACCTGAGCAACGGCTTCGAAGAGTACGTCACCGCCAGCTATGCGTTCCGCTCCAAAGCGGTGGGCACGGTGGAAGATTCCGACTTCGGGCAGATCCCGAGTTATGCGGTGGTCAACCTGTCCACCGGCCTTCGCGGCGACTTCAACCAGGGGCAGTGGGACGTTTCGCTGTGGCTGAAAAACGCCTTCGACAAAACCTACTACACGACGCTGTGGACGGCCGCCAATGGCGGTTATGAAGGCCTGCTCGGCACACCGCGGACGCTGGGCGTGACCGGTCGATACGACTTCTGACGGCGAAAAACCATGCCTTGGATGAATACTTTCAATGCGGGCAAGGCATCGGTTTTTTTCCACTACGCCGGAGCCCTTGAACGGCGGGCTCTGGCGGTGGGTTGATGGTTTTATATATTCGCTAAAGGTCTAAACATAAGTTTAAACATTACTTTCAGCGCTAAGCGTTCAAGCCAATGATTGCTCTACCAGGACGTCGTCGGGGGATGTTCAGCACGACGTTCCGGTAATCCGCAAAGAGACCGCAGGGAGTTAAACAATGGGCAATGTCCAGACCGCCGCCGGTGCACATGAAGTGCTGTGGCGCCAGGCACCCGGTGGTGAGCTGGTCGACCTCGGCCGACCGCACCGGGTGCCCTTGGGCCAGTTGCGTTTGCAGCGCGCGCCAAAAGGCGTCCTTCGCCGACGGGAAACGATCGTGCTGGGCTTGCTGGCGTTGCTGGTGCATGGCGCGGTGATCTATTGGGTCAATCAGCAACCGACCACCGTGCTGCCCATCGTGCCACCGCAGATTCCGCCGATGACCATCGAGTTCTCGCGTCCGGCGCCACCGGTGGTCGAGCCGCCGCCACCGCAACCTGTCCAGCCAGTGGTTGAGCCGCCTGCGCCCGTGGAAGACGAACTGGCTGTGAAGCCGCCGCCACCGAAGCCGGTTCCCAAGCCCAAGCCGGTTGCCAAGCCGATACCGAAACCGGCGCCCAAGGCCGTTGAGCAACCACCCGCGCCGCCGAAACCGGCAGCGCCCGTAGCGGCTCCTGCGCCACCAGCTCCCCCGGCCCCAGCTCCCGTGACACCTGCTTCAGCGAACGCGGGCTACTTGAAAAACCCGGCACCGGAATATCCCTCGCTGGCCCAGCGTCGTGGCTGGGAAGGCACGGTGCTGTTGCGCGTACATGTGCTGGCCAGCGGCAAGCCCGGCGAAGTCCAGATCCAGAAAAGCAGCGGCCGCGATGCACTGGACGAAGCCGCTCTGAACGCAGTGAAGCGCTGGAGTTTCGTACCGGCCAAGCAGGGTGATGTCGCCCAGGACGGTTGGGTCAGCGTGCCCATCGATTTCAAGATTCATTAAACCGAAACCAAATTCGCGCGAAACGTTTACACGAGGAATACATCATGACGTTACTGGCATCTCCACTTGAATCCATCGAAAGCGCGGTGATCTGGCTGCTGGTGGTTTTTTCCGTCGCGACCTGGGGTCTGGCATTGCTCAAGGGCGTGCAGTTCGGTCGCCTCAAGGCACAGGATCGAAAGTTTCATCAACAGTTCTGGGCCGCTTCGAGTCTCGACTCGGCGGCCGAGCTGAGCGAAACCCGGCCCGGAGCGGCAGCCCGGGTTGCACAGGCCGGTTATGCGGCCATCCAGGTGGGCGAGGCGCCGCAGGCGGCGGACTTGAGCCAGGCGATCAATCATCAGGATCGTCTGGAGCGTGCCTTGCGACAGCAGATCGTGCGCGAGCGCCGGTCGCTGGAAACCGGGTTGGCGGTACTCGCGAGCATTGGCAGCACCTCGCCGTTCATTGGTTTGTTCGGCACGGTGTGGGGAATCATGGAAGCGTTGAAAGGCATCAGCGCGGCGGGCTCGGCAAGCCTTGAAACGGTCGCCGGGCCGATTGGCGCGGCACTGGTCGCCACCGGCGTAGGGATCGCCGTCGCGGTGCCGGCGGTGCTGGTTTACAACTATTTTTTGCGTCGTTTGAAACTGACGGCGGCGGACCTGGATGACTTCGCCCACGACTTCTACAGCCTGGCGCAGAAGAGTTCGTTCCGTGTGCTGATCCACCCGACGGCGCACAAAGTGGCGGCCCAGGGCAGCGTGCAGAAAGTGAAGGAGGCGTCCTGATATGGCCTTCTCCACGCAAGACACCGATGAGGTGCTCAGTGAGATCAACGTGACGCCGCTGGTGGATGTGATGCTGGTGTTGCTGGTGGTGTTCATCGTCACCGCACCGCTGCTGACCAACGCCATTCCGATCAACCTGCCCAAGACCGAAGCGGTGGCGCCGGTGGAGCAGAAAGACCCGTTGGTGGTGAGCATCGACGGTGCCGGCAAACTGTTTATCAACAAGGACGAGATACAGCCGGACTTGCTGGAGTTCAACCTCAAGTCGGCGAAGGCCAAGGACCCCGAGGTGCGCGTGCAGTTGCAGGCGGACGATGGGGTGAATTACGGCGAAGTGGCACGGGCCATGGCGTCGATTGAACGGGCAGGGATTACCAGGCTGTCGGTGATTACTGCGCGATAACGGATTTTCGTTTTCCGGGGCCGTCTCCTTGGCAGGGTGCGGCCCTTTTTTTATGCCTCGATTTTCGCAACGCCGCGGTACCCCTGTGGGAGCGAGCTTGCTCGCGATGGCGGTGGATCAAACGACATCGATGTTGAATGTCCGGACCCTATCGCGAGCAAGCTCGCTCCCACAGGGTAAGTTTTTTATATTCGATATAGGTCTTAATAAATAGCTTCTTATTCCTTAACGAATATAAATCCTCTCCCTATACTCGACCTGGAACAGACACGCAGCAGGAGAGCTCCCCCATGCGCAACGAATCAATTCGCTACCTGATTGTGCCGGGCTGGCAAGGATCGCCAGAAGATCATTGGCAAAGCCACTGGCAGAACAGCCTGCCGAATAGCGCACGGGTGGAACAGGCCGACTGGTTGACGCCGCGCCGTGAAGACTGGGTCGCGGCGCTGGCCGAGGCGATTGCCGCCGACAGCACGCCGGTGATTCTCATTGCCCACAGCCTGGGTTGCATCACCGTCGCCCATTGGGCCGCGAGTGCCCCCGTGCAGTTTTTGCGTCAAGTGCGCGGCGCCTTGCTCGTCGCACCGGCAGATGTCGAACGCCCGGCTTGCGCGCCGGCGTTGCGCAACTTCGCACCGATACCGACGGATCTGCTGCCGTTCCCCAGCCAAGTTGTCAGCTCCGACAACGACAGCGCCGTCAGTGCACCGCGGGCCCTGGAGCTGGCGCGTAACTGGGGCGCCGAGGCGGGGATTCTGGCGGGGGCAGGGCACATCAACGTGAAGTCCGGTCACCAGCGTTGGGAGCAAGGTTTTGCCTACCTCTATCGACTGCAAAACCGCATGGAACACCACGCCCTGCGCCGCGCTTGAACACTTTCTTTATTTAACGCCCCCGTCTCCCGGCGGTTTTGGGCGGGAGTCTGCCATGAGTTTTGAAACCTTCGGCCAGCCGCTGCTGACCTTTCCCGATGCGGAAAAAAGTCCCCTGAGTATCCGCGCCAAGGCGCTGGTGTTTGTCGATCCGCGTTCACGACAATTACGTGAAGACCTTGAGCAACTGGCCACGCGTTCAGTGTCAGTGCTTATCCGTGGCGAAACCGGCACCGGCAAGGAGTTGCTGGCCCGCCATATCCACCGCGCCAGTGATCGCGGCGGGTTATTCGTGTCGGTTAACTGCGGCGCCATCAGCCCGACCTACGCTGACGCCGAATTGTTCGGCTATGCGGCGGGCAGCTACAGCGGCTCGGCGAGCAGCCGCGCCGGGTGGTTCGGTTCGGCCAATGGCGGCACGCTATACTTGGACGAAATCGGCGACCTGCCGCTGCCGATCCAGACCAAATTGCTCGCTGCCCTGGAGAACCACGAAGTCACCCGCGTCGGAGCCCTTCAGCCGAGCCCGGTGGATGTGCGTTTGGTGGCGGCCACCAGCATCGATCTGGCCCAGGCGGTTGCCGCCGGAAAATTCCATGAACGCCTTTATCACTACCTCAGCGAAGGCCAACTCGAATTGCCGGCACTGCGCGAACGCACAGGTGACATCCTGCCGCTGGCCGAATACTTCCTCGGTATCTACAGCCAGCGTCTCGACTTGCCAGTGCCGTTGATCAGCGAAGCGGCGCAGCTTGTGCTGGAACGCCACAGTTGGCCGGGCAATACCCGGGAACTGGAAAACGTCATCCACTTTGCGCTGTTGGTGAGTACCGGCGACGAGATCTTGCCGGAGCATTTGAATTTGCCGGTTGTCCGTCCATCTGCGGTTCTTGTACGAGGATGGATAGATCAACTTATTCAACAAGGAGATGTCGCTGAAGTCCGGGCGCTGAAAGAATATTTCACAAGCATCAATATATAAGCACGTTTGTTGGCGTTATAACGAAGCCGGGCAATTGATGGTTGCCTGGTTTTTTATGGGCGCTGATTCTTGCTGTTATATTTTGTACTATTTGCAGTGTAGCTGTAACAATTTTCTGTTTTGTGGGTTGATAGGTTTTGACATATCTTCTTATTTCTCCCTGGATACATTGATATCCGTCATTGTTAAATATCATATGAAAAAGGATTTTTCTGTGAAGTTTGTTGGAAATAATGCTGCGATAGCTCCAGGTGTCGACGATGAGTTGAAAGATATCAATCTCCTTGTCGATGGTTATATGCCTGCTGACCCGGAGATGGCGCCCCAGTCTTTTCAAGAGGCTGATTCTCCTGAGTGGATAGACCTCAAACGACTTCAGGTTTTCTCGACTTCGGGCGGAAACATAATTTACGCCAACGGATACCAGCAGTTGAGATTGATGGTAGTTGTACAAGCTGTCGACGAAGGGCAAAAGGTAGTTGGAATCTCCGAAAGCGAGCTCGACAGCATTCAATTGCTGGATGCCTATTCCGGAAAAACCCTGCCGATAGACACCATTCGAGACGGCGAGGAACCGGTGTGGAAGTGCATGCTGGAGCGACGCTTGCCGTACGCGCCGTTTCCTCACACGGGTGAACTGCATGGCCCGGTTGTGCGGGGGAAAGGCATCTTTCTCAAGGAGTTCTACGTCAGCAGCAACTCACCCGACCCCGTCAAGCTGATTGCGGCCATTACCCGTTCGGACGGTAAGGTGTTCTATTCGGAAGAAACCTCGGAATTCGGTGAAATAAGCCTGAGGACCGTGCCACCGCCGATCTATCGAAAAGAACAGTTCAGGGTCAAACACCTGTCCGCCAACTGGAAACCGACAGAGAACGTTGCCAAGGTTGATCGATATGTCCTGGACCTGTTAGTGGACCAGCACCATATAAAATTCGTCGATTGCTCGATTGCCGGCGTATTGCATGCACGCAGTGAACATCCTGACTATCTCGGGTATTACGCCGTTGGCTATTTTAATGGGCTCAAGTCTAATGACGGCGCGGAGGCATTGTGGGAAACAGCCGATAAAATTGCGACCTACCATGATGAGCAAGGCAAAGTCACTTTTTTGATGCACTTTGCCAGAAAAGGCGGAGCGTCCACAGTTCGCTACGATCAATTGTCGGTGAAGATGTTTGTTCGGGATATGTATGGGAACGGGCATGAAGTCGACGTCGCAATGAACACCCAAAGCCCTTCGATGATCGAAGTTGTTTAATTTTACTGTATCTGCAGCGTCAAGGAATGATGATGAGTACAGCTATGCCAGAAGTGGAATCCAGTGCGTTCAATTTTTCTGAATTTATACAGTCTGGAGTGGACGTCCGTACCGGCTCTTATAGTACCAGCATTAATCTCGCGGGGTGGGTGGCCAACAATATCAACGGTCCGCTGATACCCTTCAGTATTTCATTCGATAGTTTCCGCACAACGGATTTCGGTTGGGGACGCGGTTGGTCATTGGGCTTGAGCTCCTACAATCGAAAGACCCGTAAGCTGACCCTTGCAAGCGGTGTTTCTTACCGTGTCTACATCAGCAGAGGGCAGCTCATCGTCCGGGATAAAAAGCTTCAAGACACTCGGGTCACGCTCGATGGCGACAACCTGGTTGTCAGCCATAAAAACGGTCTGATCGAGAGGTTGGTCAGGCCGGATGAAACTTATGATGAATGGTTGCCCGAACATGTCTTCTCCAACGAAGGGCGCTCGATCAACCTGAAATACATGTTGGTACGGGGCCGTCGCGTCCTGCACGAAATTCACGATCAGCAACAACGCGTCGTGGCCCTGAATCATGAAACGAAAGATCAACCCGCCAGCATTACCGTATGGCCTGATCATCCGCCAAGACGCTTGAAATTTGTTTTGCGGGTTCGTGATGGTTGGCTTCGGCAGATAACCCTTGATCACGGTTCTGCCGAGCACCTTGCATGGTCATTCAATTACCAGTTACTCGATGGTTTTCTGGTCATGACGGACGTCCGCGCGCCGGGCGGCAGTGTCGAGCGTATCGAGTACGCTCCTCAGAAGCATCGGTTGCCGCTCGGGGCGCCGATCAATGCCTTGCCGGCGGTGCGGCGCAGTGTTCTGGTGCCGGGTACAGGGTTGCCGACGATCACCCGTGTCTATGAATACTCCGACAAAAATTTCCTCGGCTATCAATCGGGACTTCGTTGGGTGCAGGACGGGGACCATCTGCACGGGCACAAAGGACCTTACACCTACTCCTGCACCGAACGCCTGGTTGCGGGGGAGGGTGTTAATGCGGTTGAACTGAGTCGCATCGAAAGAACCTACAACCGCTTTCACCTGATGATCTCGGAAAAATCCATTTCCAACGGCAAGGTTCAGCAAAAAACGGTTGTTTATCACGATGTTGACGGTCTGGACTTCTCCGGTCAGCCCGCCCATTTCCAACTGCAGAAAACAGCTATCGTCAGTTATGTCGATATTTCCGCGAGCGCCACGCGCCGAACCGAAACTACCCATACGACCTATGATGAATTCGGCAATCTGCTAACCCAGATCAATCCGAGCGGAGCCCGGGAGGACTACGTCTATTATCCGGCCGAAGGTGCCGAGGGTTGCCCCCCCAATTCACTGGGCTTCATCACGGCATTGAAGGAGCGATCGGTCACGCCTTCACCTGATTTTGCCCCGGCGCCGACAGTCATTGTCCGTTTTTCCTACATCGACTTGCCCTCCTTGCGCGAAGGCGGTCATCGGTTTTTGTTGCCTCAAAGCGAAAGGTTGTTTGAAGGCGGGAACAACAAGCCATGCGTGGATACTCGATTCGAGTACATCGATGATGCCAGCGATGCATTTTACGGACGCCTCAAGAGTCGCTCGCAAACCGGGCACAACGGTCACCGCCGTCTCGAATTCAAATATTCAATTGAT
Source organism: Pseudomonas sp. GW456-L13 (assembly GCF_017350115.1). Taxonomy (NCBI): domain Bacteria; kingdom Pseudomonadati; phylum Pseudomonadota; class Gammaproteobacteria; order Pseudomonadales; family Pseudomonadaceae; genus Pseudomonas; species Pseudomonas sp. GW456-L13. The sequence continues at coordinate 3,059,496 of NZ_JACNAS010000001.1, read as the reverse complement.
GGAGATTGGGTAAAAACCCTTCAACGATTGTTCGTGGGTAGTGAAAGGCATGATCGCAATGTCTGGCATGACCGATTTATCGGACAGGAAGTCAAGCTTCGGGATGGGGGCGGCAATGAGTTGTTGAAGAAGTACGACAATCTGAACCGTGTCGTTCGCGAGACAGCGGCATTCGATGGAACGGATATCGCGTCACGCATCACTGAATTCTACGGCGAAAGCCAGTCAGAGGACGGCGCAACCATCGGCATCACCAACATACGGGGAGTGCTGAGCAAGATTTGGCTCGACGGGGTCGGGCGCACGACCAAGGTCAAGGTTCAGGATTTCGATTCAGCCGACAGACCATTACGTCTGACCTATGAGGCCCACTACGACAATTTTGGGCGACTGGTGAGCGAAGTCAGCCAGGACTGGTCCGAGGGCAAGGCCACCGAGTCAACCACGACCTACAGCCACGACGGCTGGGGGCGCGTATGCAGAACGGTAGGTCCTGACGGTGTCCCGGTAAACGATGTGTTTGACCCGGTTTCATTGACTCGAACTTGCTGGCTCGACGGCGCTGGAAAAACCCGTTCTGTATTGAACGTGTTCGGTAAGCCGGACCGGGAAGAACGCATCGACTCCGAAGGTGCGGTCACTATCACCGCGACTTTTACCTACGACGGACTTGGGCGTTGCCTGACGCAAACCAACGAGGCGGGATTCGAAACGAGCTTCCGTTATGACCTTTACGGGCGTCTGATCGAGACGATTCTGCCGGATGGCACTTCGATAAAAAAAAAGTATGACCCCCTGAGCACGGGTGATCATCCAATCGAAATCAGTGCCGATGACTACGTATTGGGCACCCGGACTTACGACGGTTTGTTGCGTGTCACTCGTACGACCGTCGGCGGCAGAACCGAAACCAGGACCTATGAGGGGGGTGGTGCTCAAGCTTTGCAGCAAGTGACGGCGGCGGGCGATGTTTTCAGGTTCGCCCTTGATCCCATGCTCAACGGGGCAGTGACCGCGCGGATGGGCGGCCACGCTGAATCAGCCAGGCATCGATTTGATCCATTGACCGGGCAACTCGTCGAAACTTCCAGCCCTGCCATTCAGCGCCGGTTTGAGTACTCCAGGTCGGGCAAAGAAAAGTCCCGGGAGTGGATCTCCAGCGAAGGCCGCTTCGGCACTGCCACTACCCGTTCATTGAATGGGCTGCCCATCAGCTTTATCGATGTCAACGATGTAGAAACCACTTACATCCATGACGCTGCGGCGCGGCCCGTGGAAATACGGCAGGGACCGGTTCTGGCGAAGTACGCCTACGGTGCCCAGGGCCAGTTGCTGACATTGAGTGTCGAGGACACCGCCTCGAAGCGTTCGCTGACGACCACCTTGGTTCACGATGAGTTCGGTCGTGAGATTCAGCGTATTTCGCAGTTCGGCGACGGATCTCGCCTGGAGGTCATTCAAGCGTTTGGGGCCGATGACAAACTTCAGCAACGATCGCTGGTGTCCGGTGCACAGTCACGTACAGAAACCTTCGCCTACGACAGCCGCGGGCGTCTGACGCGCTATGACTGTGAAGGCACGCAGGCACCGATCGATGCCTGGGGAAAACGCATTGATTTTCAGGCGTTCACCTACGACTACCTCGACAACCTGTTGACGGTGCGTACGGGGTTCGATGGGGAGGAGAACCTGTGCAGGTTTTCCTACGATCGTCCTGACAAAACCCAGTTGAGTTCAATGACTCACAGTCACGCGCACTATCAGCCCGGGCAAGTGAGTTTCGAATACGATGCCAACGGTAATCTGCTCAATGATAACCAGGGGCGCACGTTCAGGTATGACACGCTGAGTCGGCTCGAGAGTGTCGCCAGCGCTGGCGGTCGCACGCACTATCAATTCGACGGCGAAGATCAATTGCATGCGGTGGCTGCCGAATCCGCAGAGTTGATCAGGCTTTTCCATAGCGAACATGCGCTGTGCAGCGAAGTGGCGGGTAACCATCGACGCAGTCTGTTGTCAGGCGACGGCAAGTACTTGGCCGAGCAGCAAGGTGACGATGTTGTCTTGTTTGTCACGGATGGTCAGGGCACCGCCCTTGCTCGCCTTGGATCTCAAGACGAATCTGTTTTGTCCTGCCTTCCTTATGGTGATCGCCCCGCATCGAGCGGACTTGGCGCCCTGCTGGGGTTTCAGGGTGAGCGACTGGACCCTTCAACCGGGTGTTACCTGCTCGGCAGGGGGTATCGGGCCTACAACCCCCGATTGATGCGATTTCACAGCCCCGACAGTTGGAGCCCCTTTGAGGGTGGCGGCCTCAATGCCTATGCCTATTGTCTGGGGGATCCGGTCAATCTCAAGGATCCCACCGGGCATATCCCGACCCTGGGATGGGTGAAAATCGGAGTGACTGCCGCCCTGGCCGCCGCCGCGATTGCCCTCACCGTCGTGACCATGGGCGCAACCGCACCACTCGTGCCGATCTCGGCCAACGCCTTGGCCTTTTTAACCCTGGAGGTCATTTCCGCGACAGTTTCAATTGCCTCCGCGGTTGTCGATGAACTGGCCCCGGATAGCCTTGGCGCCCAGATATTGACCTACTCGTCGCTGGCGCTGGGAGTGGTGTCGTTGGGGGCCACCGCGGTTGCAAAAATTGGCAGTAAAGGCATTGGCTTTGCGTTGACGAAAAGTGTCGGCTCCCTGGCAGACGTGGTGGCTGCACAGCGAGGGGCAGCGCGGGTGGCGGTGGGGCGGCGTCTACACGGCGCTGTTTCCACGGCAAATGAGGCATTGAGAAGCACGGTCAAATTACAAAGCCGGCTAAACAACGTGTTGACGGCAAAAACGGTCACCAGTGGGGTGGGTATCGCTGCCAAATCAGCATTCGTGGTCGCGAATTCGGAAAAGTACGCTGCCAAAGCCGACGCATTGCTTCAAGACTACTGGCCATCACTGACTGAGGGTTTCAGTGCCCAGAAATTTCGAAGCGATGCGCTGGACGCTCTGGAGTCATTCACCCATGAGATTGGCGAGCAGATCATCAAGCTGCGCGGTGTTTGAACAACGATGAGCAGAGATCTAGATTATTTCAAAATGGAATATCAACTTGAATAAAAGTTATTGTTCGGGAATAAAAAATCCCGGTATTGTCCGCTTCACGCCAGCGATAGCACTTCACTGGCACTCTCATGTTCAAGCCGTCGCCACAAGCGACTGTGATTTTCGATAAGGACACTGCATGAAAAAGGTTCTGTTGTTCACCGCACTGGCGGCTGCCCTGACCGCGGGCCTGGCCCAGGCTGGCGAGAAACTGGTGGTTGCCGCGACCCCGGTTCCACACGCCGAGATTCTCGAGCTGATCAAGCCAACCCTCGCCAAAGAAGGCGTGGACCTGGAAATCAAAGTCTTCACCGACTACGTTCAGCCGAACGTGCAGGTCGATCAGAAGCGTCTGGACGCCAACTACTTCCAGACCCTGCCGTACCTGAAGAGCTTCAACGAAGGCAAAGGCACTCACCTGGAAACCGTGATCGGTGTTCACGTTGAACCCTTCGGCGGCTACTCGAAGAAAGTCAAAACCCTGGCTGAACTGAAAGACGGCGCGACCATCGCCATCCCGAACGAAGGCAGCAACAGCGGCCGTGCCCTGATCCTGCTGCAGAAGGCTGGCCTGATCGAGTTGAAAGACCCGAAAAACGCCCTGGCCACGCCGAAAGACATCGCCAAGAACCCGCACAACTTCAAGTTCAAGGAGCTCGAGTCCGCGATGTTGCCGCGCGTGCTGGATCAGGTCGACCTGGACATGATCAACACCAACTACGCGCTGGAAGCGGGTCTGAACCCGGCTAAAGACGCCCTGGTGATCGAAGGTGCCGATTCGCCTTATGTGAACTTCCTGGTGGCTCGTCCGGACAACAAGGACAGCGTTGCCATCCAGAAACTGGCCAAGGCCCTGACCAGCCCGGAAGTGAAAGCCTTCATCGAGAAGAAGTACAGCGGCGCGGTACTGCCTGCGTTCTGATTCGCGAAGCAAACCCCTTCAAGGTTTCAAACGCCGACGGCTGATTTAGCGTCGGCGTTTTTTTATGGGTGCTCGATTTAACTGTGGCGAGGGGGCTTGTCGGGCCGCAGCATTCGCCCAGGGGAGCGCGGGAGATCTGTTTGGGGCCGCTTCGCAGCCCAACGGGGGCAAGCCCCCTCGCCACAGGGGAGCCAGTTGACTCTGAATTGCTCAGGCCGGCCTGGCCTCCAATGCCCGGCGCAACGCCACCAATAATTTAAGCATGTCCTGCGGATCCAGCCGTTGCGGCGTTTGTACGTCTGCCATGTTCTCGTCCTTGTGAGATTTTGGCCGGGAGTCTGGCCAAAAGTGGTTCGTCCCTGGAGCTGTGTTTCGAAAAAAAGATCCTTCCTACGGCGTAATGGAAAGTAGCTGTCCTCTCTTGCCTGGGCAAACCCGGGCGACAGCTTTCTCCCGGCACTAACAGTTCTACTAGGTGCCGGCGCATTCAAGCGGGTGCAAACTGCTTCCTTCGCCGGGAGTTGACCCTCATGAGCCCAACGACTCGCCCCCTCAATCGCTACCGCTATGATGCTCTGGATCGGCTGGTCGAACTGGAGCCGTTGGAGCTGGAAAAATTGACCCGGTTCTACCGCGGCGAACACCTGGTGACGCAACTGAAAGGACAGGATGCGTACAGCGTGCTTCAACACGACAGGCAACTGCTGGCAGTGCAATCGTTGGACGGTGCCGAGCGCAATAGTCTGTTGCTGGTCACTGATCAGCAACGCTCGGTAATGCAGATGACCGGCCCCGACGGAGGTGTGCGTCAGGTCTACGCGCCCTACGGTCATCGGCGGGTCGAGAATGGTCCCGGTGGTTTGCTCGGATTCACCGGCGAAGTGGTCGATCCGGCCACCGGCCATTATCTGCTGGGTAACGGGCATCGGGCGTTCAACCCGGTGCTGATGCGCTTCAACAGACCGGACAGCTTGAGCCCGTTTGGTCGGGGAGGACTGAATGCGTATGCGTATTGTCTGGGGGACCCGGTGAATTTCAGTGATCCGACGGGGCGGTTTGCCAGGTTGATCACGAGCCTGTTCAGCGTGGCCAATGCTCGAATTACCATGTCGCCCGCCATTCCCTTCAAGTTGGCCAAGGATGCTTTGCAATGGGGTGCAGCAGGTCGGTTAGCCTACAAATACACCCTCGGTGCAGCAGGCTCGACTGTGGCGGGAGTGGCGACGATGGCTTCAGCTCTGACGGGCGTTGCCAGTGCTGTTGCGGGTATTACTGGGGATTCTGAGTCAGCTAAAGCGCTCGGATTTATTGCATTAGGGTTAGCGGGACTTACGGTGGTATCGAGAGCGACTGTTTACTGGGCTGCGCGTGATCCCAAGACTGTCCCTGCCTTGAAGAGTTTTGTGGAAAGTCGCAAGCGTCCGGTTACTCTTTCTGTATCTGATGTAGATCAACAAGTTTTCCCGGATCCTTCAGCACCTCCTCTGACCCCTTCGCCCCCAGGTACGCCTCAACCATCGGCTCCCTTTCCGACTCCAAGACCAGTGGGCTTCGAGGGTTTTGAGTTTCCCGTCAATACAGGTCGTACAGTCAATTTTTTGAATGACCAACTCAACAGACAGCTCGACATCTTCAGGAATGCCAAAAATATCCGTCGTCACTCCTGATAGAGCGGAGCCGGAGTGGCGGTGATTCACTCCGGCCAATACCACGCCGGCTCATCCAGCATCCGTTGCCCGACAATCCCGGTCTGTCCGAGATTCTTCTCCAGCACGATGCAATTGCACTCCGGGTCCTCCTGCAACGCCGAAATCAAACGTCGGGCGTGGGACACCACCCATACCTGGCACTGCTCTGAAGCGCGGATGATCAAGCGCGCCAGCGCCGGCAGCAGATCCGGGTGCAGGCTGGTTTCCGGTTCGTTCAATACCATCAATGTCGGCGGCCGTGGCGTCAGCAGCGCTGCGACCAGCAGCAGGTAACGCAACGTTCCGTCCGACAACTCGGCGGCCGACAGCGGCCGCAACAAACCTTCCTGAAAGAACTCGATGGCGAAGCGCCCACCCGGCAGAGGTTCGATGTTCAGTCGTGCACCGGGGAAAGCGTCGCTGATCGCCGCCCGCAAGGCCTCGGGGTCGCCAATTTCGATGATCGTCTGCAAGGCCGCCGCCAGATCGCGTCCGTCGTGGTGCAGCACCGGCGTGCGGGTGCCCAGTTGCGGTTGCCGCGCCGGGGCGTCGGCATCGCTGCGAAAGTGATCGTAAAAGCGCCAGCGGCGGATGAACTCGCGCATCTCCAGCACTTCCGGCGAACTGCGCAGGCTGCCGACCTGATCGAACAGGCTGTCGAAAGTCGGCGTGTGCTGCGCCAATACATCCCACTTTCGATCGGCGCGGGCACGGATCATCGGGCCATCACGATCGACCAGCAGACTGGCCGGGCGATAGAACGCTCCGGCCCACAGGCATTCGCGTTTGATCTGCGGGTCGAGGCTGAAATAAGACGGTATCGGCGTGCTGCGTCCGGGCAGCATGAAATGGCCATTGGAATCGGGCAGGCCGAGGCTGATCGAGTAGCCGAAATCCTCTCCCGCAAACCCCAGGCGCAGGCGTTTGACGCCCTGGCGCACGGTGGGCTCGATGGCGACTTCGCCAGTGCGCATGCGCCGGGAGATGGTTTCCGGGCCGGCCCAGAAGGTCGAATCCAGGCCACCTTCACGGGCCAGGGCATTGACCACCCCGCCGTGGGCGGTTTCCGCCAGCAGGCGCAGCGCACGGTACAGGTTGGACTTGCCGCTGCCGTTGGGGCCGGTGATCAGATTCAGCCGTCCCAGCGGGATCACCAGTTTGTTGATCGAACGGTAATTGGCCACCGCGAGGGTCTTGAGCATTTGGGTTCCTGAGGGAGGATCGACCGGGGCTCATTGTCAGGCATGTACAGGCGTCTATGGCAAGTGTTTCACGGCTGAAAGAGTGTGAGCTTTTTCTTCATAAGACGCTCGTGCAAGGTTCCAATCCTGTTCTAAGCTCTCTGTCGAGTTGTACATGGAAAAGGCCAAGGAGTTTGCATGGTGGTTCCCGGATTTAAAGTAGTCATGGCCTTGAGTGTCGTCACCCTGCTGACGGCTTGCGACGAGAAAAAACCCGTGCAGGAATACCTGCCACGGGTGTTCGTGCAAGTCGTCAAGCCGGCCGATTACGCGGTCCCGGTTACCCTCACCGGTGATATCCAGGCCCGGGTACAGACGGAGCTGTCTTTCCGCGTGGGTGGCAAGATCATCCAGCGCTCGGTCGACGTCGGTGATCGAGTGACCGCCAAGCAAGTGCTGGCCCGGCTCGACCCCAAGGATTTGCAGACCAATGTCGATTCGGCCCAGGCGCAAGTCGTCGCCGAACAGGCGCGGGTGACGCAAAGTGCGGCGGCGTTCGTGCGTCAGCAAAAATTGCTGCCCAAGGGTTACACCAGCCAGAGCGAATACGACTCGGCCCAGGCAACCTTGCACAGCAGCCAGAGCGCCCTGAGCGCTGCCAAGGCGCAGTTGGCCAATGCCAAGGATCAGTTGAGCTATACGGCGCTGATCGCCGATGCACCGGGGATCATTACCGAGCGCCAGGCGGAAGTCGGCCAGGTGGTGCAGGCGACGATGCCGATCTTCAGCCTGGCCCGTGACGGCGACCGGGATGCGGTGTTCAACGTCTATGAATCGCTGCTGGCCGAGAAGCCGAGAGATCACACCATTGTCCTCAGCCTGGTCGATAACCCTGCGATCAAAACCACTGGCACCGTACGCGAAATCACCCCGGCGGTGTCGGCGCAATCCGGAACCGTGCAGGTCAAGGTCGGCCTCGACAAACTGCCCGACGGCATGCAGTTGGGTTCGGTGGTGAGTGCCACGGCCAGCGGATCGGGCAAGTCGGTCATCGAGTTGCCGTGGTCGGCGCTGACCAAAAACATCAGTGCCCCCGCTGTCTGGATTGTCGACGACAAGGGCAAGGCCCAATTGCATTCAGTCACGGTCGGCCGCTACCTGACCGGCAAGGTCATCATCAGCGGCGGGTTGAAGGACGGGGACAAAGTCATCATCGCCGGCGGACAACTCTTGCACCCGGACATGGAAGTCGAAATTGCCGAAAACACTTACAAGGATCTGACGTGGGGAGCCAAGCCATGAAGCCTTTATGGGCGTTGTCCATCGGGCTGGTGCTGAGCGCCTGTTCCAAAAACGAACCGCCGCCGGCGCCGGTACGGCCGGTGTTGTCGATCAAGGTCCAGACCTTGAGCGAAGAGGACCTGGGCCGCTTCGCCGGCAGCATCCAGGCGCGCTATGAAAGCAATACCGGCTTCCGCGTGGACGGGCGAATCGCCAGCCGTAACGTCGATGTCGGCGCCGAGGTGGAGAAGGGTACGCTGCTCGCCACCCTCGACCCTTCCGACCAGCAGAACCAATTGCGTTCGGCCCAGGGCGACCTGTCGAAAATTCAGGCGCAACTGATCAATGCCAAGGCCAGTGCCCTGCGCCAGCAAGCCCTGTTTGATCGTGGGGTCGGCGCGCAAGCGCAACTCGACGAGGCCAACACGGACCTCAAAACCACCCAGGCCTCCCTCGATCAGGCCCGGGCGGCCGTCAACCAGAGCAAGGACCAACTGGGCTACACCGAGCTGCGCGCCGACCATAAAGCCGTGGTCACCCAATGGAGCGCCGAGGCCGGGCAAGTGGTAACGGCCGGTCAGCAAGTGGTGACTCTGGCGCAACCGGACATCAAGGAAGCGGTGATCGACCTGCCCGATACCCTGGTCGATCAACTGCCCAGCGATGTGGTGTTTCTGGTCGCTGCGCAGCTGGATCCGAGCATCAACACCACCGCCATCATCCGTGAAATCGAACCTCAGGCTCAAAGCGCCACACGCACCCGTCGCGCCCGCCTGAGCCTGGCTGAAACACCAGATGGCTTTCGCCTCGGCACAGCCATCAGCGTCACCCTGAGCTCGGCGATCAAGCCGCGTATCGAGTTGCCTGTCACCGCGCTGCAGGAGGTCGATGGCAAGCCACGCATCTGGGTGATTGATGCACAGAGTAAAACCGTCTCCCCCCGTGACATCACCGTGATCAGCCGTACCGACAGCACCGTGGTGCTGGCTGGCGGCGTGAAGAACGGCGAGCGGGTGGTCAGTGCCGGTGTGAACAGCCTCAAGCCGGGGCAACAAGTGAAAATCGACGAGGACAGTCAATGAAAGGGCCTTTCAACCTCTCGGAATGGGCCCTCAAGCATCAGTCGTTCATCTGGTATCTGATGTTCGTCGCGTTGTTGATGGGTGTGTTCTCGTATTTCAACCTGGGGCGCGAAGAAGACCCTTCGTTCACCATCAAGACCATGGTGATCCAGAGCAAATGGCCGGGGGCGACCCAGGAGGAAACCCTCGAACAGATCACTGACCGGATCGAGAAGAAGCTCGAGGAGCTCGACTCCCTCGACTATGTGAAAAGCTACACGCGCCCCGGCGAATCGACGGTGTACGTGAACCTGCGCGACACCACCAGTGCCAAGGACATCCCGGAAATCTGGTACCAGGTGCGCAAGAAGATCAACGACATCAAATACCAATTCCCGCAAGGCATACAGGGGCCGTCGTTCAACGACGAGTTCGGTGACGTCTTCGGGTCGATCTACGCCTTCACCGCCGACGGCCTGACCATGCGTCAGTTGCGCGACTACGTGGAACAGGCCCGCATGGAAATTCGCGGCGTGCCGGGGCTGGGCAAGATCGAAATGGTCGGCCAGCAGGACGAAGTGCTGTACCTGAACTTCTCCACACGCAAACTCGCTGCGCTGGGCATCGATCAGCGTCAGGTGGTGCAGAGCCTGCAAACCCAGAACTCCGTGACCCCGGCGGGTGTCATCGAGGCCGGGCCGGAGCGGATTTCGGTGCGCACTTCGGGGCAGTTCGCTTCGGAGAAAGACCTGGCCGAGGTCAACCTCAAGCTCAATGACCGCTTCTATCGTCTGGCCGATATTGCCGAAATCAGCCGCGGCTACGTCGATCCGGCCTCGCCGGAATTCCGCTTCAACGGCAAACCGGCCATCGGCCTGGCGATTGCCATGCAGAAGGGTGGCAACGTCCAGGCGTTCGGCAAGGCCCTGCACACCCGTATTGACCAGTTGACCGCCGACCTGCCGGTCGGTGTCGGCATTGACAACGTCTCCGACCAGGCCGTGGTGGTGGAGGAGGCCGTTGGCGGCTTTACCAGCGCGTTGTTCGAGGCCGTGGTGATCGTACTGTTGGTCAGCTTCGTCAGCCTTGGCGTGCGTGCCGGGCTGGTGGTGGCTTGCTCGATCCCGTTGGTGCTGGCGATGGTGTTCGTGTTCATGGAATACAGCGGCATCACCATGCAGCGGATTTCCCTCGGTGCACTGATCATCGCCCTCGGCCTGCTGGTGGACGATGCGATGATCACCGTGGAAATGATGGTTACGCGTCTGGAGTTGGGTGAGACCAAGGAGCAGGCGGCGACCTTCGCCTACACCTCCACGGCGTTCCCGATGCTCACCGGTACGCTGGTGACGGTGGCGGGCTTCGTGCCGATCGGCTTGAACGCCAGCTCGGCCGGTGAATACACCTACACCCTGTTTGCGGTGATTGCCTGCGCGATGCTGGTGTCGTGGGTGGTGGCGGTATTGTTTGCGCCGGTGATCGGCGTGCACATTCTCAGTACCAACGTGAAACCCCATGAAGGCGAACCCGGGCGTATCGGCAAGGCGTTCAACGGCGGGCTGCTGTGGTGCATGCGCAATCGCTGGTGGGCCATTGGCATCACCGTACTGTGCTTTGTACTGGCGGTGTTCAGCATGCGCTACGTGCAGAACCAGTTCTTCCCGTCTTCGGATCGGCCGGAAATCCTGGTGGACCTGAACCTGCCGCAAAACGCCTCGATCGACGAAACCCGCCGGGCCGTCGATCGCCTTGAAGCCACGCTCAAGGACGATCCGGACATCGTGCGCTGGAGCACCTACGTCGGCCAGGGTGCCATCCGCTTCTATCTGCCACTGGACCAGCAACTGCAAAACCCGTTCTACGCGCAGTTGGTGATCGTCAGCAAAGGCCATACCCGTGAAGCCATGATGCAGAAGCTTCGCGAGCGCTTGCGCAACGACTTCGTCGGCATCGGCAGTTATGTCCAGGCACTGGAAATGGGCCCGCCGGTAGGGCGTCCGATCCAGTACCGGGTCAGCGGCAAGGACGTCGACCAGGTGCGCCGACATGCCATCGACCTGGCCACTGAGCTGGACAAGAACCCGCACATTGGCGAGATCATCTACGACTGGAACGAACCGGGCAAAGTGCTGCGGATCGACATCGCCCAGGACAAGGCGCGGCAGTTGGGGTTGTCTTCGGAGGATGTGGCCAACCTGATGAACGGCATCGTCAGCGGCCAGTCGGTGACCCAGGTCGATGACGACATTTACCTGATCAACGTGGTCGGTCGCGCGGTGGATTCCGAACGCGGTACGCCGGAAACCCTGCAGAACCTGCAAATCGTCACGCCAAGCGGCACGTCGATACCGCTGCTGGCGTTCGCCACGGTGCGCTACGAACTGGAGCAGCCGCTGGTGTGGCGTCGCGATCGCCTGCCGACCATCACCATCAAGGCGGCGATACGCGACGAGATCCAGCCGACGGACCTGGTGAAAATCCTCAAGCCGTCCATCGACGATTTCGCTGCCAAATTGCCGGCGGGCTACAAGGTCGCCACCGGTGGTACGGTGGAGGAAAGCGGCAAGGCCCAGGGACCGATTGCCAAGGTTGTGCCGCTGATGCTGTTCTTGATGGCGACCTTCCTGATGATCCAGCTGCACAGCGTGCAGAAGCTGTTCCTGGTGGCCAGCGTTGCGCCGCTGGGGCTGATCGGCGTGGTGATCGCGCTGGTGCCGACAGGCACGCCCATGGGCTTCGTGGCGATCCTCGGGATTCTGGCGCTGATCGGTATCATCATTCGCAACTCGGTGATCCTGGTGACCCAGATCGAGGAATACGAACTGAAGGGCTATGCGCCGTGGGATGCAGTGGTGCAGGCCACCGAACATCGGCGCCGTCCGATCCTGCTGACCGCAGCGGCGGCGAGCATGGGGATGATCCCGATTGCCCGGGAAGTGTTCTGGGGGCCGATGGCCTACGCGATGATCGGCGGGATCGTCATCGCCACCTTGCTGACGCTGCTGTTTTTGCCGGCGCTGTATGTGGCCTGGTACAAGATTCGCGAGCCGAAGAAAGACGCTGTTTAAAAAGCGAGCGCTTCGCGCTCATCGCGAGCAAGCTCGCTCCCACAGGTTGACCGCAATCCACTGTGGGAGCGAGCTTGCTCGCGATGGCGTCCGAATGGGCTACACAGCTTTACGCCAGACACTCGCCAACCAAGGCTGTTGCTCCCGCGGCAGCCCTGTCGGCCGGTAGTAATGCTCCAGCTCCACAAACCCCGCCTCGATCAACAAATGCTGCCAGGCCGCCAGGTCGTGATACGACCCATAACGCGGCCCGTTCCAGCCTTCCTGATTCTCGCCACGGGGATTGGAACTGAACAACACCCCACCCGGTTTCAGCGCTCCCCACAACTGCTTCAACACCCGTGGCAACTCCTGACGCGGAACATGAAACAGCACCGCGTTGGCAAAGATCCCGTCGAAACGCTCGGCCGGCAGATCAAGCTTCAAAAAGTCCTGCTGCCAGACCTCGCAACCACTGTCCTCACGGGCCATCTGCGCGAGTTTTTCCGAACCGTCGAGGCCGACAGCCTTGTGGCCCATACGGGTGAAGGTTTGCAAATCCCGACCCGGCCCGCAGCCGAAATCGAGAATGTCGAAAGGCGCCTCGCCCTGAATGTGCCGCAGCAGGGCATCGATGTTCTGGCTGACGTCGTGATCGCGGGTGCCTTCACGGAAGTCTTCGGCCACTGCGTTGTAATGGCCCAGGGTGGTGGCGGTGATCTGTTCGAGGTCGTCGGGTGTTTGCTTCATGGTCGGCTGCGCGGGCAAGTGGGATGGGTCGAATATACGCCATCATGCCGGGGGCTGCTTCGCAGCCCATCGCGAGCAAGCTCGCTCCCACAATGATTCGCGCCGTGCACAAATTTGGCCTGCACTGAGGATCAACTGTGGGAGCGAGCTTGCTCGCGATGGCGTTGGTACTGACAACAGATGGTTCAGCCCTTTTTCATCCCCAAACATTTAATGGAGTGATCAACCATTGCCTTGGCAATCTCCAGCAAATGCCAGATCGAGTACACCATCGCACGGTCGGCGCCCTTGAGTTGATCGCCACACTGATACGCCGTGACTGAAGCGCAACGCAGCAGATCGGCAACATAGAGCTGGGTGTCTTCGAAGCTCACGTCTTTGCTGACGTTGTAGAAGCGCAGTTCATCGGGGCGGGTGGGTTGATCGCCGGTCAGGTAAAAATCAATCGCACGGTAGAGCGCTGATCGATCCCTGGTTTCGTCGGTGGATGTTTCCGGAGGTGGATCGGGTACGGATTTTTCCATGAGTGTCACTCCTATTGCTGCATGGGAGCCATCACTTATCGCCTACTAAACGATTGGGTGGCGGCTGTACGCAGGTTAGTAGGCCGGTCAATAGGAAAACCGGTGCACCCGAAGATGCCCCACGCACAGCCACCATATTCTGCATGCGGCAAAGTCGCCGGACATGAGCATGGAATCGCTATGCGCCTATTGTTCCGGGCTACTAAACCCGATCACTGATGAGCAGTGACGGACCGAGACTAGCCACCGGATTTGGCAGGCGCAAGCGAGCGAAATGATCTAGGAAATGTCCTGCAAAGGAAAGAGAACGGGCCTTCGGAAACGCTGATTTCTTTGTACGAAATATCGCCAGGATCGCCACTCGTGTAGGAGCGAGCTTGCTCGCGAAAAACCTGAGGGCGCCACGGGGAATCTGGTTTCCCGCGTTATCGTTGACCTCCATCGCGAGCAGGCTCGCTCCTACAGGGCTACCGCTTGTTGAGGCCCCGCGCCAACCGATCCCCACCGAGCTGAATCACCGCCACCAACGCCACCAGCAACACAATCACCGTCAACATGATCTGGCTATCAAACCGCTGATACCCATACCGATAGGCAATGTCCCCCAGTCCACCGGCGCCAATCGCCCCGGCCATGGCCGAGGAGTTGATCATCGTCACCAGGGTGATGGTGAACCCGCCAACAATCCCCGGCAGCGCTTCCGGCAACAACACATGCCAGACGATGTGCCAGCGCCGGCAGCCCATGGCTTGCGCCGCTTCGACCAAGCCGTGGTCGACCTCGCGCAAGCTGACTTCGGCAATGCGCGCAAAGAAAGGCGTAGCGGCGATGGTCAACGGCACCACCGCGGCCCACACGCCGTAAGTGGTGCCGACGATGAGCCGGGTGAACGGAATCAAAGCGACCATCAGGATCAGGAAAGGCACCGAGCGGAACAAGTTCACGAATGCGCCCAAAGCGCGGTTCAGCGCTGGCGCTTCGTAGATGCCGCCCTTGGAACTGGTGACCAGGATCACTGCCAGCGGAATGCCCGCCAACAGCGCGATCAATGACGACACGCCGACCATCAGGAAGGTGTCGATAAAGCCCTGCAGCAGGCGATCAAACCACATAACCCAGTACCTCCACCTGTTGCGCCCAATGAGAGGCGCGCTGACACAACTCCTCGGCATCGAGGGACGAGCCGGTCACCGCCAGCAGCAGTTGCCCAAGCGCATGGCCCTGAATCCGTTCCACGCCGCCTTGCAACAATCGCACGCGGCCTCCGAGGGCGCTGAACAGTGCCGCCAGATCCGGTTCGTCGCGTTGGCTGCCGGTGAACTGCAAGCGCAGAACCACAGCGGCGTCGCAGGCACTCGATTGCGCCAACAGACGGCTTTGCAGTTCTTGCGGCAATGCGTGTTGCAACGGCGCCAGCAATGTCTTGCTGACCTCATGTTGTGGATTGCCGAACACTTCCCAGACCGGGCCTTGCTCGACGATTCTCCCGTGCTCCAGCACCACCACCCGATCACAGATTTCACGGATCACCGCCATCTCGTGGGTGATCAGCACAATGGTCAGGCCCAGGCGTTGATTGATCTCGCGCAGCAGGCCGAGAATCGACTGCGTAGTCTCCGGGTCCAGTGCCGAGGTGGCTTCGTCACACAGCAGGATTTGCGGGTCATGCACCAGCGCCCGGGCAATGCCCACGCGCTGTTTCTGCCCGCCGGACAACTGCGCCGGGTAAGCCTTGTGTTTGGCCTGCAAGCCGACCAGTTCCAGCAGTTCACGGACTTTGCGCTCGCGTTGTTCCTTGGGCACACCAGCGACTTTCAAAGGCAGTTCGACGTTCTGCCAAACGGTCTTGGCCGACATCAGATTGAAGTGCTGGAAGATCATGCCGATGCGCCGTCGCAGCGCCACCAGTCGGTCTTCATCGAACTCGCCGATGTCCACTTGATCGATCAGCACCCGACCGCTGCTCGGCTGTTCCAGGCGATTGATGGTGCGGATCAGCGACGACTTGCCGGCGCCGCTGCGGCCGATGATGCCGAACACTTCGCCGCGCTGGATCGCCAGGTCGATGCCGTGCAACGCGGCCACCGGTCCTTGCTGGCCGTTGTAGGTTTTACCCAGGCCGATGAAGCGTACGTGGGCATGGTTGAGTTCTGGATGCAGCTCAGTGCGCTCTGCGCTTTGCGGCTCTGGAATCTCCAGTCGCCGTTGGATGGCGGCGGTCATGCTCAGCTTTCCCAGCCGGCTTGATAGAGCTTGCCGTGGGCTTTATCCAGTGCGGCGCGCACAGCCGGTGAGTGCTGGTAGATGTCGACGAACTTGATCAGGCGCGGGTCGGTTTTGCTCTTGGGCTGGATCACGAACTGAATCACGTATTCCTTGTGATCGAGGCCATCGAACAGCAGCGCGGAGCCCGCGTCGAAGGTTTTCGACAAGCGAATGTAGGCCGGGTAGCCCTGCACCAGATCGGCATCGTCATAGGCACGTACCAGTTGCACGGCTTCGACCTGGAGGATCTTGATGTGCTTCGGGTTGGCGATGATGTCTTCTTCGGTGGCCTTGTAGCCGACGCCGGGCTTGAGGGTGATCAGCCCGGCCTTGGCCAGCAGCTGCAAGCCACGACCGCTGTTGATCGGATCGTTGGCGATGGCCACGCTGGCGCCTTGGGGCAGTTCGTCGAAGCTTTTGTATTTCTTCGAGTAGAGGCCGACGTTGTTGATGATCCCCGGCGCGAAGGGCACCAGGTCGAAACCCGAAGCGGCCTTGGCATTTTCCAGGAACGGGATGTGCTGGAAGTAGTTCACGTCGATGTCGCCAGCGGCGAGGCTGACGTTCGGCGCGATCCAGTCGGTGAACTCCACCAGTTCGACCTTCAGGCCTTGTTTGCCGGCTTCTTCGACCGCTGCTTCCAGGGGGATGGCGAAGGCGGCGGTAGTGCCGATTTTCAGCGGGGCGTCGGCGGCGAAGGTCACCGAGCTGAACAGGCCGAGGGCCAGGGCCAGTGCTTTGACTGGGTGGGAGAGGTAGTTCTTTTTCATGATGAATTATCCAGTCAGTGCATTAAGTTTGTGGTGTCTGTTCGGGCCTCATCGCGAGCAAGCTCGCTCCCACAGTGGATCTCGGGTGTTCACACAATCCCTGTGGGAGCGAGCTTGCTCGCGATGCTTTTAGCGTCGGTAAGTCGAGCCGGTATGTTGCTCAGGCAGATGCGCCTCCCGCTGAAACAGCTTTTCGCGCAAGGTCCCGTCGTCGTACGCGGTCTTGTAAGAGCCCCGCCGTTGCAACTCGGGGATCACCAGCTCGATGAAGTCCTCATAGCTTTCCGGCGTGACGATGCGGGTCAGGTTGAAGCCATCCAGCCCGGTCTCGGCGATCCACGATTCCAGTTCATCCGCCACTTGCTGCGGTGAACCGACCACGGTGATGTAGCGACCGCCGAGGGCGTGTTGTTCGAGTAATTTGCGTCGGGTCCAGTCGTTGTTTTGCAGATGCTTGGTGGCAGACTGGATGGCGTTGCTTTTCACGTACTGGATTGGCTCGTCGATTTCGTACTGAGAAAAATCGATCCCGGTGGATGCCGAGAAGTGCGCCACGCCGGCCTCCGCACTGGCGTAGCTCAGGTACTCGGCGTGCTTGGCCCAGGCCAGCTCCTCGGTGGCGCCGACGATCACATTCAGGCCCATGAACACCTTGATGTCCTCGGGATTGCGCCCGGCTTCGACGGCGCTGGCGCGCACCTTGTCCACCTGCGCCTTGGTCGATGCCTTGGTCTGGCCACTGATGAACACGCACTCGGCATGTCGCCCGGCGAACAGCAAACCGCGATCCGAGCTGCCGGCCTGGAACAGCACCGGCGTGCGCTGGGGCGAGGGTTCACACAGGTGATAACCCTCGACCTGATAGAACTCGCCCTTGTGCTCGACCTTGTGCACTTTGTCCGGCTGCGCGTAGATCCGTTGCCGTGGATCGTTGAGCACCGCGCCGTTTTCCCAACTGCCTTCCAAGAGTTTGTAAAGCACCTCCAGGTACTCATCGGCCTGGTCATAACGACGGTCATGCTCGACCTGTTCGCTCAGGCCCATGGCCTTGGCGGCGCTGTCGAGATAGCCGGTGACGATGTTCCAGCCGACCCGCCCACGGCTCAGGTGATCCAGGGTCGACAGGCGGCGGGCGAACAGATACGGCGCTTCGTAGGTGAGGTTGGCGGTCAGGCCGAAACCGAGGTTTTTCGTCACCGCCGCCATGGCCGAGACCAGCAGCAGCGGATCGTTGACCGGCAACTGGATCGACTCTTTCAACGGCACGTCCACCGAGCTCTGGTAAACGTCGTAGACCCCGACGATGTCGGCGATGAACAGGCCGTCGAACAGCCCGCGCTCCAGCAGTTGCGCCAGTTCGGTCCAGTACTCGAGGGTGTTGTAGCGGGTTGATGTATCGCGTGGGTGCGTCCACAAACCGTGGTTGATGTGCCCGATGCAGTTCATGTTGAACGCGTTGAGCAGGATCTTCTTTTTCGCGGCGGTCATCAAATGGTCCCCCGCAGTGGCGGGTTTTCATCGTTGAGGTAGTAATTGCCGACAGCGTGGTACTTCCAGCGCACCGGGTCGTGCAGGGTGTGCACCCGGGCGTTGCGCCAGTGGCGATCCAGGCTGTGCTCAATCAGGGTCGCCTGGCTGCCGGCCAGTTCGAACAGTGTGCTGCCGGCGGCCAGGGAGATTTCGGTGCTGAGGGCGCGTGCTTCGGCGACGGCAATCGAGGCGGCCGCGACGGTCTCGGCCTGCGTGTCGGCCTGGGCCTTGTCGAGGAATTCACCGGCACGTTCCAGCAGCGCCTCGGCGGCGTGCAGGCGAATGCTCAGGTGGCCGAAGCTCTTGAGGGTCAGCGGATCGTCCGTGGCTTTTTCGTGGGTGGCGTCGATCCAGGGCCGGGTTTTCGTGCGCACGAAATGCAGCGCATCTTCATACGCGGCGCGGGCGATGCCGGTGTCGATGGCGGCATGGAGAATCTGCGCCAGCGGGCCGACCGGAGTCGGGCGCTCGAAAGCGCTTTGAAAGGGGATCACATCTTCGGCTGCGACGTAGACATCTTCGAACACCACCGAACCGCTGCCGGTGGTGCGTTGGCCAAAGCCGCTCCAGTCGTCGATCACGCTCAGGCCCTTGCTGTTGCGTGGGACGAACGCCAGTTGCTGCACGCCGTTTTCATCCACCACCGAGGTGGGAATGCGCTGGGCGTAGATCGCGCCCGTGGCGTAGAACTTGCGACCATTGATGCGATAGCCGCTGGCGTCGCGAGTCAGGCTCGTGACGCGATCGTGTGCGGTTTTAGTGCCGAGTTCGGCCAACGCATTGCCGAAGCGTTGACCGGCCAAAACTTCGGCGTACAGGCGTTGCTTCTGCTCGTGGCTGCCGTTCACCCGCAATACTTCGAGGGCATAGAAATGGTTTTGCGGGATCTGCCCCAGGGAGCCGTCGGCCCGGGCGATCAAGGCGATGACCTTGGCCAGGGTGACGTTGGAAACGCCGGCGCCGCCATACTCTTTTGGCACGCTGATGCCCCACAGGCCCGATCGGGAAAACACTTCCAGTTCCGGGTGTGGCAAGCGGCGCTCGCGGTCGCGTGTGGCGCTGTCGCGTTTGAAGTCTTCGGCGAGGTCGCTGGCGACGATCAGAGCTTGTTCATCGCTGGCGATGACCGCGACGTGGTGAGAACTTGTCATATGTTTCTCCAGATGTCTGGTCGTCAGATCCAGGAATGGCGATTAGGCAGCGTGCCGTTGAGGCGATAGGCGCCGACCGCGTGATACTTCCAGCGCACCGGGTCGTGCAGGGTGTGCACCCGGGCGTTGCGCCAGTGGCGGTCGAGGTTGAATTCGGCGAGGGTCGCGCGGCTGCCGGCCAGTTCGAGCAGCTTTTCGCTGGCCAGCAACGAAATCTCGGTGGTCAGCACTTTGGCTTCGGCCACGGCAATCGAGGCGCGGGCGGCGGACTCGGCGGTGAGTGGTGCGGCGCTGACGTCATCGAGCACTTGCCCGGCCTTGCGCAGCAGCGCTTCGGCGGCGTGCAGTTCGATTTTTAACCTGCCGATATCGGCGATCACGTACAGGTCATCACTGGCCCGCTCGACCTTGGCGTCGATCCATGGCCGGGCGCGGGTTTTCACGAAGTCGATGGCGTCGTCGATGGCGCCTCGGGCGATGCCGGCATCGATGGCCGCTTGAATCAGCTGCGAGACGGCACCCTGGATGTTCGGCGTGTCGTTGATCCGCCAGTTATCCACCACCAGTTCGGGATCGGCCTGCACGTTGTTGAGCAAAATCGTGCCGCTGGCGGTGGTGCGCTGACCAAAACCGGACCAGTCATCGACAATGCGCAATCCCGGTGTGCCACGACGGATGAACGCCAGCACCTGCTTGCCATCGTCGTTCAGCGCTTTGACCGCGACCCAATGAGCGAACAGTGCGCCGGTGGAATAGAACTTCTGGCCATTGAGGACGCCGTCAGCGGTGATGCGCGCCTTCAGTTCCAGGGTGTTTTTGGTGCCGCGTTCCGGCCCGGCATTGCCGATGCGCCAGCCTTCCAGGACGCTTTTGAACAGTTGTTGTTTCTGCGCTTCGGTGGCGCTGCCGAGCACCAGGTTAAGAATGCCGAACTGGTTTTGCGGGATCTGCCCAAGCGCCGGGTCGGCGGCGGAAATGATCGCGAAGACCTCGGCCAGGGTGACGAACGAAACCTGCGGGCCACCGTACTCGCGGGGGATGGAAATACTGCCCAGGCCGCTGCGGGTGAACTGCTCGATTTCCGACCATGGGAGCTTGCGCTGCTGGTCTCGTTTGGCTGCTTGCTGGCGGGCGACTTGCGCCAGTTCGTGGGCCGCCTTGATGGCTTGAGCGTCGTTGCGCAAGATTTGTGCGGGCAACAACAGCGGGGCGATGTCCAGGTCACTCTGGACGATTGCATCTGCCAGACTGGACATCAGTGCCGCTCCTTGGCTGCACGCAATGCCCTGGCGATCTGCACTGGGGTGATTGTGTTCCGGACCATACCTACCTCACATCTTATGGAAGCGCCGCTTGTGGCAGCGCATGAAAACAAGGATGTCCGGTGGTCCGGTGTATATACCCTAAACGTGTATAAATATTTTATGAACTAACTTTTAGGAATATAAATAGAAGGATGATTCCACTGCTGTGAGCTGACCCCTGTGTTCATTGCCTGCGGGGTTCGGCTGCCTTGAGCACTTTTTTCGGGGGGACTTTCAGATAAGGATTGGCGCAACCGATTTTCAGCGTACGGGCCGGCGCCCAGCGAGAGTTGTTTCCCACCCGGTCGAGAATGCAGTACGTCACTTCCAGCCGCAGGTCTTCGCCGGCTTCGAGGATGATGGCCGGCGGTATCCAGACCTGAATCGGCTGACCCACATCGGCGGCCTTGAGCCGTGGCAGATCCATGCGCACATCGCCCCAGCGCAGGGTGATTTCGTCGTCGACGGCCATGTTCAGGTACGGCTCGATGGTCAAGGGAACACCGCGCTTGACCTGGCTCGGATTGACCCCCTGACGGCGAATCGCCTCGGGAATGCTCACCGGTGCCAGGCACTGGTTTTCATCGCCGCACAGTGCGGAGGGTTGGCCGCCTGGGCAGTCGAGTTTGATCTGCACGTTTCGGCTGGCCGAAATCACCGGGTTTCGACCCACCTGCATGACCCGGTAGTGAATGTGCGAGGTCCCGTTGGCGACAAAACTTTCAGGCACCCGCAACTGCACCGGTTGGCCGACATCGCTGGCCGTCAGCACGCGGGAGGCCACGTAGCAGTTGTCCCAGAACAGTTCGATCAGGTCACCTTCGTCCATGGCGGGGTAGGGCGCCACATCGATCAGCAGGTGCGCCGCGCAAGTGACGTTGATGCCGGTCTTGTTGGATTGCGCCAGGGTCGGGGCCACAAGCGCGGATTTGTTCGAGGTGCTTTTCATGAAGTCTCCTTGAAGTCTTGCAGCGAAGTCCGTTTCTGGGAATTCAAAAACTAAATATCGAACAGCAAAACCATTCATTATTTTTAATTGAAATAATGAGTTTGGCGTGAAGAGTGATGTTGATCGGAGACTAGATAAGAGTCAGGGGGAGCAAGTGTCAATAAGATTTATTAGTTGTGGGTGATGCACGATGTTATTCAGAAAGTTCCTACGGCGCAAAGTAAGTAAACCATGCTGCTGCGTCGAATTTGTCCGCTGAAAGTGGCTGAAGTCGGGCGGCTAGGCGGGCGTTGTTGGCCAGGTGCTGCGAAAGGAACATGGTGGAGATAGGGGGGGTTAATTGTTGCGGCGCATATATATGTACCGCGTGCGCGTACAAAATATGTATATGGAATAGATGGGTTTAGTTTGGTATTGATGAGGTGTTTTTTTTCGGAGGTGTCACTTCCGTCCATGGAAGATGACCATTATTGAGCAGGGTTGTTAGTTGTGGGCGTTATTCAGGAACTTGCTGAGAAACTGTTTTGTCCGCTCCTCTTTCGGGTTGGCAAACAATGCCTTCGCTTCGCCTTGCTCGACGATCACACCCTTGTCGAAAAACACCACACGGTTGGCCACGTCCCGGGCAAAGCCCATTTCGTGGGTAACGATCACCATGGTGCGTTTCTCTTCGGCCAGGCCGCGGATGGTCGCCAATACCTCGCCCACCAGCTCCGGGTCGAGGGCCGATGTCGGCTCATCGAACAGGATCACTTCCGGCTCCATCGCCAGCGCCCGGGCAATCGCCACGCGCTGTTGCTGGCCACCGGAGAGGCGACGCGGGTAAGCGTCCTCCTTGCCCGCCAGGCCGACCTTGGCCAAGAGCTTCTTACCCAGGGCAACGGCGTCGGCATGTGGGGTCTTCTTGACCACGATCGGGCCTTCGATGACGTTTTCCAGGGCGGTGCGATGGGGGAACAGGTTGAAGTTCTGGAACACGAAACCTACGTGCTGGCGCAAACGCCGCACCAGGCTCTGCTGCTGGTTCAGGGGACGGCTGGTATCGACCTCGATATCGCCGACCTTGATCCGGCCGCTGGTGGGTTCTTCCAGAAAATTCAGGCAGCGCAGGAAGGTGGTCTTGCCCGAACCGCTAGGGCCGATGATCGCGACCACCTCGCCTTCCTTGACCTCAAGATCGATGCCGTTGAGCACGATTTGACCCTTGAACTGCTTTGTCAGTTTTTCCACGACAATCATCGGGTCAGGACTCCTGGTCGTGCCGATTGACCCGCGCTTCCAGCTGGTTCTGCAGGTGCGACAGCACCGTGGCCAGGACCCAGTAGATCAGTGCGGCGGCAAGATACATGGTGAAGATTTCAAAGGTGCGGGCGGTGATCAGCTGCGCCTGACGGAACAGTTCCGGCACCTGGATGGTCGCGGCCAGCGCGGTGTCCTTGACCAGCGAAATGAAGCTGTTGCCCAGCGGCGGCAATGCGGTGCGCATCGCCTGCGGCAGGATGGCCCGGCGCAGGGTCTGCGCGCGGGTCATGCCGATACTGGCAGCCGCTTCCCACTGGCCGCGCTCGATGGAGCTGATCGCGGCACGCAGGATTTCACAGGCGTAGGCGGCCATGTTCAGCGAGAAGCCGATCAGGGCCGCTGGCAGCGGATCCAGTTCCAGACCCAATTGCGGCAAGCCGTAATAGATCACGAACAGTTGCACCAGCAACGGCGTGCCGCGAAAGAACGACACGTAGATGCGGGCGATCCAGCTCACCAGTTTGAAGCGCGACAGGCGCATCAGCGCCAGACCGAACCCCATCACCAGGCCGAAAAACATCCCGCCCAGGCTGAGGATGACCGTGTAATACGCGCCCTTGAGCAGAAAGGGCGCGGAGTCCAGTGCGAGTTGAAAAGCTTCTTCCATTATTGAGTGACGTCAGCGCTGAAGTATTTTTCCGAAAGCTTTTTCAGCGTACCGTCGGCGCGCAGCTTGTCGATGGCTTTGTTCACAGCTGCCAGCAGCTCAGGCTCGCCTTTGCGCAGGGCAATACCGGCTTCCTGACGGGAGAACGCATCACCGGCGGCGGTGGTGTCCTTGGCTTTCTTGGCGTATTCGAGCGCGGCCAGGCGGTCGATCAGAATGGCGTCGATGCGGCCGACACGCAGGTCCTGGAACTTGGTCGGATCATCTTCGTAGGTGCGGACGTCAGCCTTAGGCACATTTTCTTTCACCCACTGCTCGTAGTTGGTGCCCAGGCCTACGCCGACTTTCTTGCCAGACAGGTCAGCGGCGGACTTGATGTTCAGCTCGGCGACCTTCTTCGTCAGCACCAGCGCCTGAATACCGGAAACGGTGTACGGCTCGGAGAAGTCATACTTCTTCTTGCGCTCTTCGGAGATGGTCACCTGGTTGATCACTGCGTCCAGACGCTTGGATTCCAGGGCCGCGAGGATGCCGTCCCATTTGGTCGGTTGCAGCTTGACCTTCACGCCCAGCTCTTTGGCCAGGGCTTCGGAGAACTCGACTTCGAAGCCGGCCAGTTTGCCGTCGGCGTCGACGAAACTGAACGGTGGGTAGGTGCCTTCCAGGCCGACGTTGATTACGCCTTTGTCCTTGATTTGTTGCAGTTGCTCACCGGCAACCGCCTGGCCAATCAGGCCGGCGCTCAGTGCCAGGCCCAGCGAACCCACCAGCAGATTGCGACGTAGTGTGGAAAAATTCATGACAAGCCCCTGTGTTTTCTTATGGAAGACGCTTTTGCGAAAATTTGGCGAAATCGGGAATTAAGCGACAGCGCTATCCTGCCTTAAAGCAGCGTATGCGTCTCTCGGGAAATTCGCCTGTAGCATGACTATATGATGGCGTTTTTAGATTGGAAAATAATAATTAATCTTCTGGTTATTCCATTTTGGAATTACTAGCGTTTTTACTGTAGGAGCGTGCTTGCACGCGATGGACGACAGGGCACCGCGGGGTGTCAGGTTGCCAGCGTTATCGTTGACGACCATCGCGAGCAAGCTCGCTCCTACAGGAAATCCTTGTAGGCAAACAGCGCCGGTGCCCCGCCGGTGTGCAGGAAGATAATCGGCCCCTCGTTGAAACGCTGACGGCCGATCCCGTCCAGCAAGCCCGCCATGGCCTTGCCAGTGTAGACCGGGTCCAGCAGCAAGCCTTCCTGACTCGCCAGCAGTTTCACCGCTGCCAGTGTGCCGGCATTCGGCTCGCCATAACGCGGGGCGAAATACTCATCCCACAACTCGACCTTGAAAGCCTCCGGCAGGCTGACGCCCAGCAACTCGGCGGTGCGTTCGGCCAGGCCTTGAACCTTTGGTCGCTGATCTTCATCGCTGCGCGAAACCGTCACGCCAATCACTGGCAGATCCGGCAGCGCTTCACTCAAGGCCAGTGCCAGGCCGCTGTGGGTACCGGCGCTGCCCGAGGCCAGGACCACAGCGGCGAACTTCAGGCCGGTGTCCTTGATCTGCTCGGCCAGTTCCAGCCCGGCGCGTACGTAACCCAGGGCGCCCAAGGCATTGGAACCACCGATCGGCACCAGGTACGGCTTCTTGCCGTTGCTGCACAGTCGGTTGGCCAGGGCTTGCAGTTGCTCGTCGGCGTTGTCGAGGTTTTCCACCAGTTCGACTTTGGCATCGAACAGGTCGAGCAGCAGGCGGTTGCCGTTGCCGGTGTAATTGCTGTCGTCAGTGCCCAGAGGATTTTCCAGAAGGGCTACGCAGCCCAGACCCAACTTTGCGGCAATGGCGGCTGTCTGGCGCACGTGGTTCGATTGCAGCGCCCCCGCCGTGATCAAGGTGTCGGCACCCTGGGCCAAGGCATCGGCGGCCAGGTATTCGAGTTTGCGCAGCTTGTTGCCGCCCATCGCCAGCGGCGTCAGGTCATCGCGCTTGACGTACAGGTCGCGGCCCAGCCAGGTCGACAGGCGTTCGAGTTTTTCCAGGGCGGTGGGCTGACCGAGCAGGTCGAGGCGGTTAAAGCGGGCGAGCTGTTGTTTGATCATGAGTCCGTACTGGCGGTTGAAGATCTCAGGACTATAGGCACGCCCAAAAGCCGGGGCAACCGTCAATCGCTTATAGCCAATCGAACTGAGCACAGCACTATTGGTTCTTAATTTGCCTCGCGACCCTTGCCGTAAAGTAATCGCCGTCAGTGCGGCCAGACAGTCCGGCCGCCCGTGAGGAGTTTTTACCGTGAGTGAGCGTTCCAGCCATTGGCAATTGCAGACCATCGTCAGCCAGCTGCGCACGGCACGTGAACAGTGGCGTGTACAAAACGGCCGGGCCAGCGGCGAGCAGGGCGGTCGCGAATTGCCGTCCCGCGCAGCCATGGCGGAGATTCTCGAAGCGCTGTGCGGTGCGTTGTTCCCGATGCGCCTGGGGCCGGTTGACCTGCGCGAAGAGAGCGAAGATTTCTACGTCGGCCACACCCTCGATGTGGCGCTGAATGCACTGTTGGCCCAAGCGCGGCTCGAATTGCGCTACGCCGCGCGCCACAGTGCCCAGGCCGAGACTGAAGTCGAAACCAAAACCATCCAGATCATTCAGGACTTCGCCCTCGCGTTGCCAGGGTTGCGCAGCTTGTTGGACACTGACGTATTGGCTGCCTATCACGGTGACCCGGCGGCGCGCAGTGTCGATGAAGTGCTGTTGTGCTACCCGGGGATTCTGGCGGTGATTCACCATCGTCTGGCCCACCATTTGTATCGCGCCGGGTTGCCGCTGCTGGCGCGGATCAGCGCGGAAATCGCTCACTCGGCCACCGGCATCGACATTCACCCTGGAGCGCAGATCGGCCGCAGTTTCTTCATCGACCACGGTACCGGCGTGGTGATTGGCGAAACCGCGATCATCGGCGAGCGCGTGCGGATCTATCAGGCGGTGACTTTGGGCGCCAAGCGCTTCCCGGCGGACGAAGACGGTCAGTTGCAGAAAGGCCAGCCACGACACCCGATAGTCGAGGATGACGTGGTGATTTATGCCGGGGCGACGATTCTTGGGCGGATCACCATCGGCCAGGGTTCGACCATCGGCGGCAACGTCTGGCTGACCCGCAGCGTGCCGGCGGGCAGCAACCTGACCCAGGCGAATCTGCAGCATGATGATGGGGCGCAGAAGTAGGCCTCTAAATCTCCACTGATTTCTCAGGCCTCATCGCGAGCAAGCTCGCTCCCACAGGGGGACGCGGTCAACTGTGGGAGCGAGCTTGCTCGCGATTGGATTTCAAGCCGAATCGAGCCAGTGGCCCTGATCTGATCCTGCGCCGAACCCTCCCTTGAGCTAGCGTAATACCAGTACCGCCGAGCCCTGCGATTAGTCCTTAGCCCCCTATCCATGTTTAACTTGAACGTTCATTCAAGTTAAACCGGCGGTTCGCTGCCCGCTCACAACAGGAGGCTTGCCTTTGCTGAGTCCGATTTCTACAGCCACGTTTTACCCCTTCGAGGTGCACCGAACATGAGTGCATCGTCCATCCCTCCAAGCGGCCTGATCCGCATGAATCCGCCGGTGTTCTGGTTCTCGGCAAGCTTCATTCTGTTGTTTGGTGTCGTTGTCATCGCCATGCCCGAGCAGGCCGGTGCCTGGTTGCTGGCGGCGCAAAACTGGGCGGCCAACACGGTCGGCTGGTATTACCTGCTGGCGATGACCCTGTATCTGGTCTTCGTGGTGGTCACCGCCTTGTCCGGCTACGGCAAGATCAAGCTCGGTGCCGACCACGACGAACCCGAATTCAGTTATTTGTCCTGGGCCGGCATGCTGTTCGCCGCCGGGATCAGCATCACCCTGTTTTTCTTCTGTGTGTCCGAGCCGCTGACCCACATGCTGCAACCGCCCCAGGGCGAGGCCGGTACGGCAGATGCTGCGCGCCAGGCGATGCAGATTCTGTTTCTGCACTGGGGCCTGCATGGCTGGGGCGTGTTCGCCTTTGTCGGCATGGCGCTGGCCTACTTTGCCTACCGGCATAACCTGCCACTGGCCCTGCGCTCGGCGCTGTATCCGTTGATCGGCAAGCGCATCAATGGCCCCATCGGCTACGCGGTGGATGGCTTCGGCATCATCGCCACGGTGTTCGGCCTAGGTGCCGATATGGGCTTCGGTGTGTTGCACCTCAACTCGGGCCTGGACTACCTGTTCGGCATCGCCCACACCCAATGGGTTCAGGTCGGCCTGATCACCTTGATGATGGGCGCTGCGATCATCGTTGCCGTATCCGGCGTCGACAAGGGTGTGCGGGTCATGTCCGACATCAACATGCTGCTGGCCTGTGCGCTGCTGCTGTTCGTGTTGTTCGCCGGCCCCACGCAGCACCTGCTCAACACCCTGATCCAGAACCTTGGCGATTACCTCGGCGCCTTGCCGATGAAGAGTTTCGACCTCTACGCCTACGACAAACCCAGCGACTGGCTGGGCGGCTGGACAGTGTTCTACTGGGCCTGGTGGATAGCATGGTCACCGTTCGTGGGCCTGTTCATCGCTCGGATTTCCCGTGGTCGCACCATCCGCGAGTTCGTCTTCGGCGTGCTGTTGATTCCGCTCGGCTTCACCCTGGCGTGGATGTCGATCTTCGGCAACAGCGCCATCGATCAAGTGCTCAACCACGGCATGAGCGCTCTCGGCATGTCGGCCATCGACAATCCGTCGATGACGCTCTACCTGTTGCTGGAAACCTACCCGTGGAGCAAAACCGTCATTGCGGTCACGGTGTTCATCAGCTTCGTGTTTTTCGTCACCTCCGCCGACTCCGGCACCGTGGTGCTGTCGACGCTGTCCGCCAAGGGCGGCAATCCTGATGAAGACGGGCCGAAATGGCTGCGGGTTTTCTGGGGCGCGATGACCGCATTGGTGACCAGCGCGCTGCTGTTTTCCGGCAGTATCGATGCGTTGAAGTCGGCGGTGGTCCTGACCTCGTTGCCGTTCTCGCTGATCTTGCTGTTGATGATGTGGGGGCTGCACAAGGCGTTTTATCTGGAATCGCAGAAGCAGATTGCGCAGATGCATTCCTTGGCACCGGTGTCCGGTTCACGGCGGGGCGGTTGGCGCCAGCGCCTGAGTCAGGCGGTGCATTTCCCGTCGCGGGATGAGGTCTACCGTTTCCTCGATACGACGGTGCGTCCGGCGATTGAAGAAGTGTCTGCCGTGTTCACCGAAAAGGGTTTGCACGTAGCGACACACCCGGACCCGGCCAATGACAGCGTCAGCCTGGAAATCGGCCATGGCGACCAGCATCCGTTCGTTTATCAGGTGCAGATGCGCGGCTATTTCACGCCATCGTTTGCCCGTGGCGGCATGGGTTCCAAGCAACTCAACAATCGCCGTTACTACCGGGCCGAAGTGCATTTGAGCGAGGGCAGTCAGGATTACGATCTGGTGGGTTACTCCAAGGAACAGATCATCAACGACATCCTCGACCAGTACGAACGGCACATGCAGTTCCTGCATCTGGTGCGTTGATCAAGGCCTTCACGTTTCGGAGGTCAACACCATGAACAACACCAGCGCCGCCACCGGGACACCGAACACGGCGCTACCGACCACCAGTTCGCTGCTCAATGGCTGGCCGGCATGCACTATGCCGACTGCGCCATTGATCAGCGTCAGCGCCAGCCACAGCAGGATAAAACCGTAGGCCAGGGTCTGGCGGGTGAAGCCGACTTTCTCGCCGATGTAGAGCATCAGCGCCAGGAGAATCAGGCCGAAGGTGATGATGATGGTGGTGTGCATGAACTGTCCCGCCCTTCAGATGTGCATTGCTTTGGAGGCAGCCATCGCGAGCAAGCTCGCTCCCACATTGATCTTGGTTGCTCACAAAATTTGTGCTCAAAGGAGATCCCCTGTGGGAGCGAGCTTGCTCGCGATTGGGGACGCTGCGGTCTCAGTGTGAACTCAGTTAAACCAACCCGCCATTCACCCGCAAAATCTGCCCATTGACCCAACCCGAATCCGGCCCCGCCAGAAACGACACGACACGGGAAATGTCCTCCGGCTGCCCCAGACGCTCCAGCGGCGCCATCTCCGCAAAACTCTGAATCTGCTCCTCACTCTTGCCGTGCAAAAACAGCTCAGTCGCCACCGGCCCGGGAGCCACCGCGTTGACGGTGATGTTGCGCCTGCGCATTTCCTTGGCGAATACCTGGGTCAGAGATTCCACTGCCGCTTTGCTGGCGATGTACACCGCGTAGCCCGGCAGGTTCATGCCGACGGTGCTGCTGGAGAAGTTGATGATCCGGCCACCGCTGTTCAGGCGGGTTGCCGCTTCACGCAGGGTATTGAAGGTGCCGCGAGCGTGGATGTTGAAGTTCTGCTCGAACAGTTCGTCGCTATGTTGCGCCAGCGGCAGCACTTTGAGGGTTCCGGCGTTGTTCACCAACACATCGACCTTGCCGAACTGGGTTTCAACCTCGTCGAACATCCGGCGTACGTCGTCGGCGTTGGCTACATCGGCCTTGATCGCCAGGGCCTGGTAACCGGCCTGACGCAGCTCCACCACCAGTTTCGACGCTTCGGTGGCGCTGCTGGCGTAGTTGATGGCAACGGCGAAACCTTCGCTGGCCAGTTGTTTGGCGATGACCGCGCCAATGCCGCGGGAGGCGCCGGTCACGATGGCAACTTTCGGAGTTTGATGAGCCATGTTGGTGTTCCTGTTGATGGGGTGTGAAGCCAATTTCACATGTTTACTCAGGGCGATAAATGCACGAGAGTTGCCTTGACTGTTCAATAATCGCCAACAATCGAGTGCCTGGAGTGAGCTGTGGACCAAGTCAAAGCGATGAAGGTTTTTGTGCGGATCTACGAGCGCAGCAGCTTCACGCAGGCTGCCGATGACCTGAACCTGCCACGCGCGACGCTGACCCACACCTTGAATCAGTTCGAGGCCTGGCTGGGTACGCGTTTGTTGGAGCGCAGCACGCGTAAAGTGCGTCCGACGCTGGATGGCGAGGCGTACTACCTGCGTTGCGTGCAACTGCTGGCAGAGCTGGAAGAAGCGGAATTGGCGTTTCGCGGTGTGGCACCGAAGGGGCGGTTGCGGGTGGACTTGCACGGGACATTGGCCAAGCACTTCGTGATCCCGGCTTTGCCACAATTCATGGCGCGTTATCCCGACATCGAGCTGTCCATCAGCGAGGCTGACCGCTTTGTCGACCTGATCGCCGAAGGCGTCGACTGTGTGCTGCGCGCCGGCACTTTGAGCGACTCCGCGCTGATCGGAAAACGTGTCGCCAACCTACGCCAGATCACCTGCGCCAGCCCTGCCTATCTGCGTAAAAACGGCGAGCCAAAAAGCCTCGACGACCTGAGGAACCACCGCGCGGTGAACTACGTCTCACGCACCACCGCCAAGTTGTTCCCGTTCGAATTCATGGTGGACGGCGAACTCAGGGAAGTGACCATCGATGGCGCCGTTTCGGTGTTCGGCGCCGAAATCTACGCAGCCTCGGCCATCGCCGGACTGGGCTTGATCCAGTGCCCGCATTACCGGATGGAAACGCAGATCGCCCAGGGGCTGGTGAAGGAAATCCTCACCGAGACACCGCCGCCGCCAATGCCGGTGTCAGTGCTTTATCCACACAATCGACACATGTCGCCACGGGTTCGGGTATTTGTGGATTGGTTGGGAGAGGTGTTTGCGCAGGCCCGGTAGCTGGTAAATGGGGAGCATGTGAAACGTTTCAGCCATTAGTCGAATCCGGGGTTTTCTGGCGTCTGTCCGGGCGTATGCTGGGCGACTGGCAAAGCAGTCGATACCAGATTCAAGACAGACAAGAGAGGATTCGATGACTTACACCGCTGCCGAAAACCGCTACGACTCCATCCCTTACCGCCGCGTGGGCCGCAGCGGCCTGGTGCTGCCGGCGCTGTCGTTGGGCCTGTGGCACAACTTCGGCGACAGCACGCCGATCGATACCCAGCGCGCGTTGTTGCGCACGGCATTCGATCTGGGCATCAACCATTTCGACCTGGCCAACAACTACGGCCCGCCGTATGGCAGCGCCGAGATCAACTTCGGCCGTTTACTGCGCGAAGACTTCAAGCAGTACCGCGACGAGCTGATCATTTCCAGCAAGGCCGGTTGGGACATGTGGCCCGGCCCTTACGGTCAGGGCGGCGGTTCGCGCAAGTACGTGCTGGCCAGCCTCGACCAGAGCCTGCAACGCCTGGGCGTGGACTACGTCGACATCTTTTATTCCCACCGCTTCGATCCGGACACCCCGCTGGAAGAAACCGCCAGCGCACTGGCCACTGCGGTGCAGCAGGGCAAGGCGCTGTACATCGGCATTTCGTCCTATTCCGGGGTGAAAACCCGCGAAATGGCGGCGTTGCTCAAAGAGTGGAAAGTGCCGCTGCTGATTCACCAGCCGGCCTACAACCTGCTCAATCGCTGGGTGGAAAAAGACCTGCTCGATACCACCGACGAACTCGGCACTGGCGTGATTGCCTTCACGCCGCTGGCGCAGGGATTGCTGACCGACAAATACCTCAACGGCGTGCCGACGGATGCACGGGTCAATCGTCCGGGGGGTGGTTCGTTGCAGGCGTCGCACTTGTCCGAGGCCAACATCGCCCAGGTGCGGGCACTCAACGAAATCGCCAGGCGTCGTGGCCAGAGCCTGGCGCAACTGGCGCTGGCCTGGACCCTGCGCGATCCTCGGATCACTTCGGCCTTGATTGGCGCGAGCCGGCCGGAGCAGATCATCGAAAACGTCGGGGCGTTGAAGAACCTGAGCTTTAGTGCAGAGGAACTGGCGGAGATTGACCGGTTTGCCCAGGAAGGCGGGATCAATCTTTGGGAGAAGCCTTCGACGGCGGAGTAACTTGTCGGCGTCAGTTCCGTCCCCATCGCGAGCAAGCTCGCTCCCACAGTGTCCGTGTCGTACACAAAGCCTGTGAACACCGCCGAACCTGTGGGAGCGAGCTTGCTCGCGATGGGGCCATCAAGGTCAGTACAAAAACTGGCTGTTCACCGAAAGAAAGGTACATCCCCCAACACCGTCGCCCGCTGCATCACCCGCCGCGCAGGCCGGTAGTCATCCACCGCGTAATGCTGGGTCACGCGGTTATCCCAGAATGCGATGTCGTCTTTCTGCCAGCGCCAGCGAATGGTGAATTCCGGCCGCGTTGAATGGGCGAACAGGAACTTCAGAATCGCCTCACTCTCGGTTTCCGACAGCTCGTTGATCTTCGAAGTGAAACCTTCGTTGACGAACAGCGAGCGGCGCCCGCTTACCGGGTGCGTGCGGATCACCGGGTGCGACAGCGGCGGATTCTTGCGCCGTGCTTCTTCCCACTGGGCCAGTGCCTCGGGCGTGTTGCCATAGCGCTCCAGCGGGAACGAACGGGTGAAGTCATGGGTGGCGGTCAGACCTTCGAGCAAGGTTTTCAGCGGCGTCGACAGGGCTTTATAGGCGGCAATTCCGCTGGCCCATAACGTGTCGCCACCAAACTCCGGCAGCAGCTTGGCACTGAGCACCGCGCCCATGGCCGGGGTCGGCAGGAAGGTCACGTCGGTGTGCCAGATCGCGTTGTCGCGCACGTCGGTGACGGCGGTGTCGAGGATCAGCACTTCCGGTTGTTCCGGCACATTGGGGTAGATCGGGTGAATGTGCAGGTCGCCGAAATTCGCGGCGAATCGCGCCTGTTGCTGTGGCGTGATCGGCTGGTCGCGGAAGAACAGCACCTGATGCTTGAGCAGGGCCTGTTCGATGGCATCGCGCTGTTCAACGTTCAGCGGCTGACTGATGTCGATGCCGCTGATCTGTGCGCCGAGGGCAGAGCTTAGGGGGACGATGGTCAAGTCACTCATGGTGATTCTCTTGAAATTCGGGGGTGTTGATTACTGTGGGAGCGAGCTTGCTCGCGATAGCGATATGTCAGTCACAACAGTGGTGTCTGACACTCTGCAATCGCGAGCAAGCTCGCTCCCACAGGGTTTCTTACAGGGTAATCATTCAGTGAACCTGACCATGCCACGGCACCAGTTTGCGTTGCAGGGCACGCAGGCCGAGCTCCATTGCGAAGGCGATCAGTGCGATCACCAGAATCCCCAGTACCACCACATCGGTGACCAAAAACTGTGCGGCCGATTGCACCATGAAGCCCAGTCCACTGGTGGCGGCGATCAGTTCGGCGGCGACCAGCGTCGACCAACCCACGCCGAGGCCAATGCGCACACCGGTCAGGATATCCGGCAAGGCACTCGGCAAAATGACGTGGCGAATCAACTGCACGCGCGTTGCGCCGAGCGACTGCGCGGCACGCAGTTTGGCCGGGTCGACCGTGCGCACACCGGTGGCGGTGGCAATGGCAATCGGGGCGAAGATTGCCAGGTAGATCAGCAGCACTTTCGACAATTCACCGATGCCGCACCAGATCACGATCAGTGGCAGATAAGCCAACGGAGGAATCGGCCGGTAGAACTCGATCAGCGGGTCGAGCACACCACGGGCGATACGGTTGGCGCCGATGGCGATTCCTACCGGCACGGCGGTGAGAATCGCAAAGCCGAGGCCCAGACCGATGCGGCTCAGACTCGCGCCCAGGTGCTGCCACAGGGTTGAATCCATATAACCCGAGGTCGCCAGTAGCCAGCCTTTTTGCAGCACGGCGGAAGGTGGTGGCAGGAACAGCGGCTCGATCAAACCGGTCGCCGTCACGGCCCACCATATGGCAACGAGAACGACCAGCGTCAGCACACTGATCCAGCGAGTGCTCAAACGGCGACTTGCCGGAACTACGGCTGAGCCTGGCGTTATCGCCGCGACGGGAATTTCGTAACTGCTCATGCGCGCTCCTGCCGCTGGGCGGCGCTACGTTGGGAGAACACTTTGGCGAGTACGTGTTCGCGGGTTTCGATAAAACGCGGGTCGGACTTGATCGAGCGGGCCGACTCACCGGCGGCATAACGCTGACCAAAATCGAGGCTCAGGCGTTCGACGATTTGCCCCGGGTTGGGCGCCAACAGAATCAGGTCGGTGGCGAGGAACACGGCTTCTTCGATGTCGTGGGTGATCAGGAACACCGGCTTGGCGGTGCGTTGCCAGACTTGCAGCAACAGCTCCTGCATCTGCTCGCGGGTAAAGGCGTCGAGGGCGCCGAAAGGTTCGTCCATCAGCAACACGCGCGGGTCGGCGGCGAGGGCGCGAGCCAGGCCGACACGCTGCTTCTGGCCGCCCGAAAGCTGCCAGATGCGGCGCTGTTCAAAACCGGACAGATCGACCAGGGCGAGCATTTCCCTGGCGCGAGCTTCGCGTTTTTCCCGGGCGATACCGGCCAGCTCCAGGCCGAACCCGACGTTGGCCAGCACGTCTTGCCATGGCAGCAGCGCGTCGTCCTGGAACACTACGCCGCGCTCGGCACTCGGGCCTTTGACGGGCGCGCCGTCGAGGGTGATGCGCCCGGCGCTGGGTTCGACGAAACCGGCAATCAGGTTCAACAGCGAAGTCTTGCCACTGCCGGACGGGCCGAGGGCGACCAGCAATTGCCGGGGCCCCAGGCTCAGGGAGATATCCGCCAACACCGGTTCCGGGTTGCCGGGGTACTGTGCGCTGATGCGCTCCAGCTGTAGCAAGGCCATCGCGTTGACTCCCGATCAGTTGGTGATGAACTTGGCGCTGACGTACGGCGCGTAGTCCGGCAGCACGGCCTCGACCTTGCCTTGTTCCTTGAGGAACGCCGCGGTGTCGGTGATGGCTTTGGTGGTCGGCGCGCCGAGGGTGAGCACCTGGTCAGCCGCCAGCGGGTAGACGTTGCCTTGCAGCAGCAATGGAATGTCACTGGCCTTGGCACCAGACAGTTTTACCAGCTTGTCGACGTTGCCCTGATTGGCGAGCCAGGCTTGCGGGTCTTTGCGGTAATCGGCGTAGGCGTCCAGGGTCACTTTGGCGAACGCGGTGACGATCTCCGGGTGCTTCTCGGCGAAATCCTTGCGCACGATCCAGGCATCGAAAGTCGGTGCGCCGAACTTGGCCAGCTCGCCGGAGGTGATTAGCACTTTGCCGTTTTCCTTGGCGACACCGAGGGCCGGATCCCAAACGTACGTGGCGTCGATGTCACCGCGTTTCCAGGCGGCAATGATCGCGGGTGGAGCCAGGTTGAGAACGGTGATTTTCGACGGGTCGATGTTCCAGTGCTTCAGCGCGGCGAGCAGGCTGTAGTGGCCGGTGGATATAAACGGCACGGCGATTTTCTTGCCGATCAGGTCTTGCGGGGTCTTGATCCCGGAACCGTCGCGGGCGACCAAGGCTTCGGCGGCGCCGATCTGGGTGGCGATGAGGAAGGTTTCTACCGGGACTTTGCGAGTGATGGCGGCGGTCAGGGGGCTGGAACCGAGGTAGCCGATCTGCACGTCACCAGAGGCGATGGCGGCGATGATATCGGCACCGTTGTCGAATTTGCGCCAGCTGATATCGGCCTTGGTGGCCTTTTCGTAGGCGCCGTCAGCCTGGGCGACTTTCGCCGGGTCAACGGTGGTCTGGTAGGCGACGGTGAAGTCGGCCGCCTGGGCAAAAAAACTCGCGGTAGCCAAGGACGCGGCCGCCAGCAAGCGTAGAGGGAAAGTCAGTTTCATCAGAAAGCTCCTTGTCAGGCGACCGAGTGTCGGCGTGAGAAAGAGACTAAATGATCTAAGAATTAGAAAATAAATAACTTTTTAGAATTAGCTTATGAGAGGACAACTTGAGGAGCGACCGCTACGCGGTCATCGCGAGCAAGCTCGCTCCCACAGGGTTTAATGGTGTTTGCACGATTGTGGTCACACCGAGAATCCACTGTGGGAGCGAGCTTGCTCGCGATAAGGTCCGCAGGACCTTCGAAGGTTAGTTACTGATCGCCAGAATGCTCGCCTGATACGCCCCGACAAACACATCGAAATCACCGACTTCGTTCTGCTCCAGCTCAGCCTGCTGAGCCAGCGACGAACGCGCCCGCTCTTCAAACTGCGCCTGTTCCTCAGCCGGCAACGGCTCGCTGCGGAAGAACTCGGCATGGGCCTGGCTCTGGCGCAGGGAGAACTGGGCAAAGCTTTCCTTGTGTTCGGCCATCGCCGCCAATACCTGGGCCGACGGTGTCAGGGACGGGTCCTGGACCTTGGCCATCTGGGCGTCCAGCGCCTTGCTGTGGGCATCGCTGCCATGGCTCTGGTCGAGCATCGCCGCCAGAGGGGCGATTTTTTCCAGCAGCTCGCCGGCCCATTCCTTCAGGTCAACCGGCTGGCCATCCCGTTGCAGTTGCAGGCCCGGACGACGACCTTCCTTGACCACGCTGAGGAAGTTCGAAGTCGCGTTGCCGCAACTGGTGCTGGTGAGCAGCGGGCTGTCGTTGAGCGCGCAGTACAGCAGGAACGCATCGAGGAAGCGTGACTCGGTAAGGTCGATGCCCATCGGCAGGAACGGGTTGATGTCCAGGCAGCGTACTTCGACGTACTGGATGCCACGGGCCATCAGTGCCTGGATAGGGCGCTCGCCGGTGTAGGTCACGCGTTTGGGGCGGATGTTGGAGTAGTACTCGTTTTCGATCTGCAGGATGTTGGTGTTGAGCTGTACCCACTCGCCATCCTGGTGGGTGCCGACTTCGACGTACGGCGCATACGGCGTGGCCACCGCTTTGCGCAGGCTGTCGGTGTAACTGTTCAGATCGTTGTAGCACGGCGTCAGGCCGGCCTGGGCGTTGCTCTGGTAACCCAGGTCGCTCATGCGCAGGCTGGTGGCGTACGGCAGGTACAAGGTCTGCGGGTCCAGTTGTTCCAACTGGTGCGAACGACCACGCAGGAACCCGGTGTCCAGTGCCGGCGAGGCGCCGAACAGGTACATCAGTAGCCAGCTGTAGCGGCGGAAGTTGCGGATCAGCGCGATATAGGACGACGACTGGAAGTCGCGGTCGGTGCCGACAAAGCCTTCGGCCTGCTTGAGCAACGGCCAGAGTTTTTCCGGCAGGGAAAAGTTGTAGTGGATGCCGGCAATGCATTGCATGGTCTTGCCGTAACGCAGGGCCAGACCCTTGCGGTAGACGTACTTGAGCTGCCCGATATTGGACGTGCCGTAATAGGCGATCGGGATATCTTCCTCGGCCGGCAACGGGCACGGCATCGATGGGCTCCACAGATACTCGTTGCCGAGCTTGCTGTAGGCAAAGCGGTGAATGCTGTCCAGGCTCGCCAGCGTATCGGCAGGATCGGGCAGGGCCGGGGTGATGAACTCCAACAGCGACTCGGAATAGTCGGTGGTGATCTGTTCATTGGTCAGCGCGGAACCCAATTCTTCCGGGTGCGGCGTTTGCGCCAGGCGACCTTCATCGGTCACGCGCAGGCATTCACGTTCGATGCCGTGAAGGCACTGTTCGAGCAGAGAGAGGTTAGCGCGCTCGCCGAGCAGGGCCAGGCGGCGGTTGAGAAGTTCGCTCAAGTTGGATTCCTTCACGCGTCAGTCGCCCCAATATGGGGGTGGGCAAGACGGTCTACAAGGGTGAAGTTAAAACTGGCGTTTTCGCCTGGTTTTGTAGGAGCGAGCTTGCTCGCGAAGAGCCTGAGGGCGGCGCGTTCATTCAGAGAACACGCGTCATCGTTAACGTCCATCGCGAGCAAGCTCGCTCCTACAGGATGTATTGCGCTGAAATTAACTCAAATTGATGACGACTAGCTACAGGACAGCGAACGTGCCTTGTGCTTTTGCGACCAGTTTGTCGCCCTGCATCACATCGGCTTCAACCACCAACGTGCGGCGGCCCGGATGAATCACCCGTGCCGTGCACATCACCTCGCCGTCAGAGACGGCGCGAATGTAGTTGATCTTGCACTCGATGGTCGCGCTCTGCTGGTCAAAGCCGTGGGTGCTGGAACAGGCCAGCCCCATGGCAATGTCCACCAGGCTGAACAAGGCCCCGCCGTGCAGCTTGCCGCCGCGATTGCGCAGTTCCGGTTCCAGCGCCAGGGCGACTTGCGCCACCCCGGTTTCCAGGCTGTGCAAGCGGCAGCCCAGCAGCTTGAAAAACGCGCTTTCGGTCAGCCCGGCGGGAATGTCCATCAACGTTTCTTCAACTGCTTGGCATTGGCGAACAGTGAAGCCATGGCGTTGTTGCTCGGGGCCGCTGCCGTGGTTTCCTTGCGCGGTGCGGTGTTCTGGGATTGGCGTGGCGCCGAACCCGGACGTGCGCCGCGGGCACCGTCGATTTTCTCGCCCGGAGTGTCGCTCATGCGCATCGACAGGCCCACGCGTTTGCGCGGGATGTCGACTTCCATGACCTTCACTTTCACCACGTCACCGGCCTTCACCGCTTCTCGTGGATCCTTGATGAACTTCTCCGAAAGCGCAGAGATGTGCACCAAACCGTCCTGATGCACGCCGATATCGACGAAGGCACCGAAGTTGGTCACGTTGGTGACGACGCCTTCTAGGATCATGCCCAGTTGCAGGTCCTTGAGGTCTTCGACGCCTTCCTGGAACTCGGCGGTCTTGAACTCGGGGCGCGGGTCGCGGCCGGGCTTTTCCAGTTCCTGGAGGATGTCGGTCACGGTCGGCAAACCGAAGGTTTCATCGGTGTACTTCTTCGGATCGAGACGCTTGAGGAACGTGGCATCGCCAATCAGCGAGCGGATGTCACGGTCGGTTTCGGCGGCGATGCGCTGAACCAGCGGATAGGCTTCCGGGTGAACCGCCGACGAGTCCAACGGGTTTTCGCCGTTCATGACGCGCAGGAATCCTGCGGCCTGTTCGAAGGTTTTTTCACCCAGGCGCGCGACTTTCTTCAAGGCTGCGCGAGTCTTGAATGCGCCGTGCTCATCGCGGTGGCTGACGATGTTCTGCGCCAGGGTCGCGTTGAGGCCGGAGATCCGCGCCAGCAGTGCCACGGAAGCCGTGTTTACGTCGACGCCGACGGCGTTCACACAGTCCTCGACCACTGCATCCAGGCCACGGGCCAGTTTCAGCTGCGACACGTCGTGCTGGTACTGGCCAACACCGATGGATTTCGGATCGATCTTCACCAGCTCGGCCAATGGGTCTTGCAGGCGACGGGCAATCGACACGGCGCCACGGATCGACACGTCCAGGTCCGGGAATTCCTTGGAAGCCAGTTCCGAGGCGGAGTAAACCGATGCGCCGGCCTCGGAAACCATGACCTTGGTCATTTTCATGGCTGGGTATTTTTTGATCAGTTCAGCGGCCAGCTTGTCGGTTTCGCGGCTGGCGGTACCGTTGCCGATGGCGATCAGGTCCACCGAGTGCTTGGCGCACAGGGCGGCGAGCACGGCGAGGGTCTGGTCCCACTTGTTGTGCGGCACGTGCGGGTAAACCGTGGCGTGATCCAGCAGCTTGCCGGTCGAGTCGACCACGGCGACCTTGCAACCGGTGCGCAGGCCCGGGTCGAGACCCAAAGTGGCGCGCGGGCCGGCTGGGGCCGACAGCAGCAGGTCGTGCAGGTTGTGGGCGAATACGTTGATCGCTTCGGTTTCCGCGCCATCGCGCAGCTCACCCAACAGGTCAGTCTCCAGGTGGGTGTAGAGCTTGACCTTCCAGGTCCAGCGCACCACTTCACCCAGCCATTTGTCGGCGGCGCGGTTCTGGTTCTGGATGCCGAATTGCTGGCCGATCATGCCCTCGCACGGGTGCATGGTGCCCGGCAGTTCGTCGCCGACTTTCAGCGCGGAGCTGAGGATGCCTTCGTTACGGCCACGGAAAATCGCCAGCGCGCGGTGCGACGGCATGCTTTTGAGCGGTTCGTCGTGTTCGAAGTAATCGCGGAACTTGGCGCCTTCCTCTTCCTTGCCGGCAATCACGCGGGCACTGAGAGTGGCTTCCTGCTTGAGGTAGCTGCGCAGCTTGTCCAGCAGGCCGGCATCTTCGGCGAAGCGTTCCATCAGGATGTACTTGGCGCCTTCGAGGGCAGCCTTCACATCGGCCACGCCTTTTTCCGCGTCGATGAAACGTGCGGCTTCGGTTTCCGGGCTCAGGGACGGGTCGTTGAACAGGCCGTCGGCCAGCTCGCCCAGGCCTGCTTCCAGGGCGATCTGGCCCTTGGTGCGGCGCTTCTGCTTGTACGGCAGGTACAAGTCTTCGAGACGGGTCTTGGTGTCGGCGAGCTTGATGTCGCGTTCAAGTTGCGGGGTCAGCTTACCCTGCTCCTGGATGCTGGCGAGGATGCTGATACGCCGTTCGTCGAGTTCTCGCAGGTAGCGCAGGCGCTCTTCCAGATGACGCAATTGCGTATCGTCGAGGCTGCCGGTCACTTCTTTCCGGTAACGGGCGATGAAGGGAACGGTAGAGCCTTCATCGAGTAGCGCGACGGCCGCTTCGACCTGTTGTGGGCGTACACCGAGTTCCTCGGCGATGCGGCTGTTGATGCTGTCCATAAAACCACCTGACAAATTGTGAAAGCAGGCTCGCAGGCGCAGAGATAGGGCCTGGGCGAGTCTGGTTGAGCGGCCTGGCCTGCGCCGCTACCTGGATCAAAAGGTATCCCGTTGACCCGTGAAATCGAACAATTACTGCCGGCGCCATGAAAAAAAATGGTGTCCGTCTGTAGTACCTGTCTGATGTTGCCTGACACAAAAGGCCGCGCATTATAACCAGCGTTCCGGCATTCGGGGACATCGCGGGTTGCAGGTGAAATGGCCGGTTTTCTGGCACTAAAGGAAAAATCTGCTAACAATGCACACGGTGCGTATAACGGCAGCTACGCCATAATGCGCGCCGAGATCAAAGGAGCATCCAATGAGCAGCACTGCACAAACTGCTGAAGGCGAAAAAATTCTTATTGTTGACGACGATCCTGGGCTCAGCAGCCTGCTGGAGCGTTTTTTCGTCAGCAAGGGCTACCGCGCCCGCGCCGTACCGAACACTGAGCAAATGGATCGCCTGCTGGCGCGCGAAGTGTTCAACCTGGTCGTACTCGACCTGATGCTGCCCGGTGAAGACGGTTTGACCGCCTGCCGCCGTCTGCGCGGCGCGAACAACCAGATTCCGATCATCATGCTGACCGCCAAGGGCGACGAGCTGAGCCGCATCAAGGGCCTGGAGCTGGGTGCCGACGATTACCTGGCCAAGCCGTTCAACCCCGATGAGCTGATGGCACGCGTCAAAGCGGTCCTGCGTCGCCAGTCGGCTCCGGTGCCGGGCGCGCCAGGCAGCGAAGACGAAAGCGTGACTTTCGGTGACTATGAATTGTCCCTGGCCACCCGCGAGCTCAAGCGCGGCGAAGAAGTGCACATGCTCACCACCGGTGAGTTCGCTGTACTCAAGGCCCTGGTGATGAACGCGCGTCAACCGCTGACCCGCGACAAATTGATGAACCTGGCCCGTGGCCGCGAGTGGGATGCCCTGGAGCGTTCCATCGATGTGCAGATTTCCCGTCTGCGCCGGATGATCGAGCCCGATCCGTCCAAACCGCGTTACATCCAGACTGTCTGGGGCGTGGGTTACGTGTTTGTACCGGATGGTACCGCCACCAAGTGATTG
Source organism: Pseudomonas sp. GW456-L13 (assembly GCF_017350115.1). Lineage (NCBI taxonomy): Bacteria > Pseudomonadati > Pseudomonadota > Gammaproteobacteria > Pseudomonadales > Pseudomonadaceae > Pseudomonas > Pseudomonas sp. GW456-L13. The sequence continues at coordinate 3,017,536 of NZ_JACNAS010000001.1, read as the reverse complement.
GCGATTTGTAGGAGCGGGTCACGCGGACATCGGATCAATCGATCCTGTCCGCAGACTCGCGATCCGCAATATGCGAGCATCGCTCGCTCCTGCAAGTGTTTAACGGTTATCCATGAAAACCCCCGTTTGGTTTCCCCAGAGCTTCTTCTCCCGCACCCTTTGGCTGGTGCTCATCGTCGTACTCTTCTCCAAGGCGCTGACCCTGGTTTATCTGCTGATGAACGAAGACGTGCTGGTGGACCGCCAGTACAGCCACGGTGTCGCCCTGACGCTGCGCGCCTATTGGGCTGCCGATGAAGAAAACCGCGGCAAGATCGCCGAGGCCGCGACCTTGATCCGGGTGGTGGGTGCCGGCGTGCCGGAAGGCGAACAGCACTGGCCTTACAGCGAGATCTACCAGCGGCAGATGCAGGCGGAGCTGGGTGCCGACACTGAGGTCCGGCTGCGCATGCATTCGCCACCGGCGCTGTGGGTCCGGGCGCCAAGCCTGGGTGATGGCTGGCTGAAAGTACCGCTTTATCCCCATCCGTTGCGCGGCCAGAAAATCTGGAACGTGCTGGGCTGGTTCCTCGCTATTGGCCTGCTGTCCACCGCTTCGGCCTGGATCTTCGTCAGCCAGCTCAATCAACCTTTGAAGCGTCTGGTGTATGCCGCGCGGCAACTTGGCCAGGGCCGCAGTGTGCGCCTGCCAATCAGCGATACGCCGAGCGAGATGACCGAGGTTTACCGCGCCTTCAACCAGATGGCTGAAGACGTCGAACAGGCCGGTCGCGAGCGTGAACTGATGCTGGCCGGGGTTTCCCATGATTTGCGCACGCCGTTGACGCGATTGCGTCTGTCCCTGGAGCTGATGGGCGATCACACGGACCTGACCGACGACATGGTGCGTGACATCGAAGACATGGATGCGATTCTCGATCAGTTCCTGGCGTTCATTCGTGACGGGCGCGACGAGTCGGTGGAAGAGGTCGACCTGAGCGACCTGGTCCGTGAAGTTGCCGCGCCGTATAACCAGAGCGAAGAAAAAGTGCGGCTGCGCCTGGAGCCTATCCAGCCGTTTCCGCTGCGTCGGGTATCGATGAAGCGACTGTTGAACAACCTGATCGGCAACGCGCTGCATCATGCCGGCAGCGGTGTGGAGGTGGCGGCGTATGTATCCGGGGATACCAGCGCACCGTATGTAGTGCTGAGTGTCATGGACCGTGGTGCCGGGATCGATCCTTCGGAGCTGGAGGCGATTTTCAACCCGTTCACCCGCGGTGACCGTGCCCGGGGTGGCAAGGGCACCGGGTTGGGGTTGGCGATCGTGAAGCGGATTGCCTCGATGCATGGCGGCAACGTTGAGCTGCGTAACCGCTCGGGCGGTGGGCTGGAAGCGCGGGTGCGGTTGCCGTTGGGGTTGCTGCTGCCGCGGGATGCCGTTTAAGGCCTGATTTTTCAGTGGAGCTGACGGCCCCTTCGCGGGCAAGCCCGCTCCCACAGTGATTTTGGCTAAAACCCTGTGGGAGCGAGCTTGCTCGCGATGGCGGCATCCCTGCCGCCACAAGGCTTGAGGTTTAACCCTTCCCTTTGGTCCGAGTCATATTCGGCCCACCATTCTTCTCCAGATGCTCAATGATGATCCCCGCCACATTCTTCCCGGTGGTGGTCTCAATTCCCTCCAGACCCGGCGACGAGTTAACTTCCATCACCAACGGCCCGTGGTTGGAGCGCAGGATGTCGACGCCTGCCACCGCCAGCCCCATGACCTTCGCCGCACGTAACGCCGTCATGCGCTCTTCCGGGGTGATCTTGATCAGGCTCGCGCTGCCACCGCGATGCAGGTTGGAGCGAAATTCGCCGGGCTTGGCCTGGCGCTTCATCGCTGCAATCACCTTGTCGCCGACGACGAAGCAGCGAATGTCCGCACCACCGGCTTCCTTGATGTACTCCTGAACCATGATGTTCTGCTTGAGGCCCATGAACGCCTCGATCACCGATTCCGCGGCCGTGGCGGTTTCGCACAGCACTACGCCGATGCCCTGGGTGCCTTCCAGCACCTTGATCACCAACGGCGCACCGTTGACCATTTCGATCAGGTCGGGAATGTCATCGGGGGAGTGGGCAAACCCGGTCACCGGCAAGCCGATCCCGCGACGGGACAACAATTGCAGCGAACGCAGCTTGTCCCGCGAACGGGCAATGGCCACCGATTCGTTGAGCGGAAATACCCCCATCATTTCGAACTGGCGCAGCACTGCGCAGCCATAAAAGGTCACGGATGCACCGATCCGTGGAATCACCGCATCGAAACCCTCCAGCGGTTTGCCGCGGTAGTGGATCTGTGGCTTGTGGCTGGCGATGTTCATGTAGGCGCGCAAAGTGTCGACCACCACCATTTCATGGCCACGCTCGGTACCGGCTTCGACCAGACGACGGGTGGAATACAGACGCGGATTCCGCGACAGCACAGCGATCTTCATGCAACACCTGTGGAGGAGGTAGATACCGGGAACACCGGCTTGTCTTGTACGTACTTGATGCCCGGATTGACCACCAACTGGCCGTGAATCAGGGCTTTGGAGCCGAGCAGCAGGCGATAACGCATGGACTTGCGGCAGGCGAGCGTGAACTCGACCCGCCAGACCCGATCACCAAGGGCCAGGGTAGTGCTGATCACGTATCGCACCTGCGCGTGACCGTTTGAGCTTTTAATGGTTTTCATCGTCACCAGCGGTGCTTCGCAGCGTCGGTGGCGCAGTTGTACGACGGAACCCAGGTGGGCGGTAAAACGCACCCACTGCTCACCATCGCGCTCGAACGGCTCGATTTCGGTGGCGTGGAGGCTTGAGGTGCTGGCACCGGTGTCGATTTTTGCCCGAAGGCCGGCGACTCCCAAATCCGGGAGTGCCACCCACTCGCGCAGACCGACAACGGTCAAATGGTCAAATGTCTTCAATAGTGCTCAACCGGTAGAAACCGCTCGGGCCGCACGCGGCCGGATTCGCGGTATTCACGCAGAATAATGATTAAAAGGCGACAGATATCTACGGCCCGGATTTCCAGCCTCGCAAGGAGGTTATGGAATGTCAGCATTGTAATCCGAGACGGTGAAATTCTTGGTACGTCAGAAACGGTAGTACAGTTCACCAATATTTCAGAATGAGGAAATTCCATGGCACAAAAAAACGAAGAGGACGACAAAGTCCGCCTCGATAAATGGTTGTGGGCTGCACGATTCTACAAAACCCGCGCCCTGGCCAAGGCAGCGATTGAAAGCGGCAAGGTGCATTGCCGGGGTGAACGCTGCAAGCCGGGTAAAGAGCCACGAATCGGCGATGAGTTCGTGATTCGCACCGGTTTCGAGGAGCGCACAGTGGTGGTCCAGGCGTTATCGATCGTTCGCCGCGGCGCGCCGCAGGCGCAGACCTTGTATGCCGAGACCCTGACCAGCATCGCCAAGCGCGAAGAGGCCGCGGCGCAAAGAAAGGCCGGAGCCCTGGGCGTGAGCACCGACGGTAAGCCGAGCAAGAAACAGCGGCGGGATTTGTTCAAGTTTCGTGGCAGCAGTAACGACGACTAATACAGATATTTCTCGGGCGACTGCCAGGCCGCTATCGCGGACAAGCCCGTTCCCACAAGGGTTTGTGTCATTTCTGTGGGGGCGTGGATTGCCCACGATCGAGTGCGCGACACTCGCCAGGTTTCGCCGTGCCTTCAGGCCAAGACTTGCAATTGACCCGGTGCGCATCCATATCTGTGCCTGGCCAGCAGTGCATCGCATGGACGATATCGCCGCTCGTCGAAAATCACACACAGATCTCTGATCTGTAGGCCATAACCACATTGCCAGCAGTGCAGGGCGGGAAACGACCCGGAACCCATCAGCGCTTGTTCCACCTGCTTGGATCAGGCCCGGATTGTTCATAAAATGCCTTTCATGGCTGAACGTTGCGCACCCGAGTGGTCGCGCAAGGTAAATTTCTTGTTTCCTGTAACCATTTTCACTACTTCAGATACCCAGACCTATGACCGATCACGCGGATAACGACTTCACACAACGCTTCATCTTCGATGACAGCGACACCCGTGGCGAGCTGGTTTCGTTGGAGCTCAGCTACGCCGAAGTCCTGGCCAAACACGCCTACCCGCAGCCGGTCGCGCAACTGCTCGGCGAACTGATGGCGGCCGCATCGTTGCTGGTCGGCACGATGAAGTTCGATGGCTTGCTGATTCTGCAAGCCCGCTCCGAAGGGCCGATTCCGCTGCTGATGATCGAGTGCTCCAGCGAGCGCGACATCCGTGGCCTGGCCCGTTACGACGCGGATCGCATCGCTCCCGATGCCACCCTGGCCGACCTGATGCCTGAAGGCGTCCTGGCATTGACCATCGACCCGAAACAGGGCCAGCGCTACCAGGGCATCGTCGACCTCGACGGCGCCACCCTGTCCGAATGCTTCACCAACTATTTCGTCATGTCCCAGCAAGTCGGCACGCGTTTCTGGCTGTACGCCGATGGTCGTCGTGCCCGTGGCCTGTTGCTGCAACAACTGCCGGCCGATCGTTTGAAAGACGAAGACGAACGCGCCGCCAGCTGGCAGCACATCACCACCCTGGGCGGTACGCTGACCGCCGATGAGCTGTTGAGCCTGGACAACGAAACCGTGCTGCATCGCCTGTACCACGACGAGCAGGTGCGTCTGTTCGATGTGCAGAAGCTGCGCTTCCGTTGCAGTTGCTCGCGCGAACGTTCGGCCAATGCGCTGGTCAGTCTGGGTATGGAAGACGCGCAGCAATTGGTGGAGGAACACGGTGGCAACATCGAAATCGATTGCCAGTTCTGCAACCAGCGCTACCTGTTTGACGCGGCCGATGTCACTCAATTGTTCGCAGGCGCGGGTATCGAGACGCCGTCAGATACCCGTCACTAAAACGGTTCAGCGCAGGTAAATTCACTGCCTTGCGCCGGATTAACGCCGTTACGACAGGAGGGGCCTACTCTTTTTGGGCTTTTCTGGCATAATCCGGCCCACTTTTTTCGCGGTAGTAGTGCACGACTTTCTACTACAAAAACGTTTGGAGCACTCGGCCACTGGCCGACGGGGAACCTCATGACGCAAGCCAACAATGCCGTGTACACCGATCTGAGTGTTGATGATCTGGTTAAAGAAGCCCTCAATCGCGGTGAAGGCGAGCTTGCCGATACCGGCGCGCTGGTTGTTCGTACCGGTCACCGTACCGGCCGTTCGCCAGTCGACCGTTTCATCGTTGAAGAGCCAAGCACCCAGGCTGCCATTGCCTGGGGCCCGATCAACCGCAAGTTCCCGGCCGACAAGTTCGACGCCCTGTGGGCTCGCGTTGAGGCATTCAACAACGCGCAAGAGCATTTCGTTTCCCACGTGCATGTCGGTGCGGCTTCCGAGCACTACCTGGCCGTGAAGATGACCACCCAGACTGCCTGGCAGAACCTGTTCGGCCGTTGCCTGTTCATCAACCCGGCTCAGTACAACCCGGCGGGTCGTGACGAGTGGCAGGTCCTGAACGTTGCCAACTTCGAGTGCGTGCCAGAGCGTGACGGCACCAACTCCGACGGCTGCGTGATCATCAACTTCGCACAGAAGAAAGTGCTGATCGCCGGCATGCGTTACGCCGGTGAAATGAAGAAAGCCATGTTCTCGGTGCAGAACTTCCTGCTGCCGGCTGCCGACGTACTGCCAATGCACTGCGCCGCCAACATCGGCGAAGAAGGCGACGTGACCCTGTTCTTCGGTCTGTCCGGCACTGGTAAAACCACCCTGTCGGCCGACGAAAGCCGTTACCTGATCGGTGACGACGAGCACGGCTGGGGCGAAGGCGTTGTGTTCAACATCGAAGGCGGTTGCTATGCCAAGTGCATCGACCTGTCCGAGAAGAACGAGCCGGTTATCTGGAAAGCCATCAAGCACGGCGCGGTACTGGAAAACGTCGTTATCGACGACGCCAAGCACGCCGACTACGCCGATGTCAGCCTGACCCAGAACAGCCGCGCCGCCTACCCGCTGGAGCACGTTGCCAAGCGCTCCGAGAAGAACCTCGGTGGCGAGCCGAACGCTGTGATCTTCCTGACCTGCGACCTGACCGGCGTACTGCCGCCAGTGTCGATCCTCAACGAAGAACAAGCGGCTTACCACTTCCTGTCCGGTTACACCGCCCTGGTCGGTTCGACCGAAATGGGTTCGGGCAGCGGCATCAAGTCGACCTTCTCCACCTGCTTCGGCGCGCCGTTCTTCCCGCGTCCAGCCGGCGAATACGCTGAGCTGCTGATCAAGCGCATCCGCGGCTTCGGCTCCAAGGTCTACCTGGTCAACACCGGCTGGACCGGCGGTGGCTACGGCGTCGGCAAACGCTTCAACATCCCGACCACTCGTGCCGTGATCGCAGCGATCCAGAGCGGCGCGCTGATCGGTACCGAGACCGAGCACCTGGACACCATCAACCTCGACGTGCCAGTGGCCGTACCGGGCGTTGAGACTGGCCTGCTGAACCCACGCAACACCTGGGCCGACGTAGCCGCCTACGACGAAGCCGCCAAAGCACTGGCCGGCCTGTTCATCGAGAACTTCAAGAAGTTCGAAGTGAGCGACGCGATCAAGGCTGCTGGTCCAAAGCTGTAAGTGTTGGATTGAAGTAATGAAAAAGCCGCCCCATTGGGCGGCTTTTTTAGGAGCAAGATTTAGACATTGGCTGTTTTAAAGTTGATTTGCTTTGTCTGGAGCCCGTGTTTTTGAAATTTATATCTCATATATGCAGACATCATATGTTCATGTGTCGCGATGAATATCTGTCTGTCGCTAAATTCTTGTCGTAGTAAGTCGATTAAGCCTGCAACATTAAGGTCATCCATTGTCTGAACTGGATCATCAATTAACAAAAGTTTGTTGTGAGAATATCTTTTGTGTAGCGCAAGGGTGAAGGATATTACGAGCGCCGAAAGTTGCCCGGAGCTCATTGAAAAAGCAGCGTCGTATTGCTTTTTAGGGTCATCTAAAAAGCGAATTCCATCTTTATCAGCGTTTATGAACAGCCCCAGCCCTCCCTGTGTGTCTTGCACGATACGAGCTGAGTAAATATGAAAGAGAATTTCAATGTTTTGAATGATGTCGGTCTGATACTCTTTTAAGGATTTTTCGTAGGTCTTTTTTACCGCGTCAAGTTTTTCTTTTAATTTTTTGGCCTTGGTTATTGTGTGAGTGCTATTATCTACTTCTATTTTTTTTGTTTGATAAGAGGTGCTCTGATAAAGTGAGTGCATCCATTCAATATAAGAGGTTTTTTCTGATAGTGCTTCCTCACTCAAGTTATCGAGTTTGCTAGTATCCTCTTTAAGTATGCTTATGAAGGCGTTGTGATGTGTGCTTGTTATGTTGAGTTGATCAGCTGGTATGAGTAAAGCTTTGAGTTTTTCTATAATCTCTGATGCCCTGTCCGCATAGTCTTTAGTTGAGGAGTTATTCAGATAGGCTTCTCCATCTGGGATAAATTTAAGTATTGAAGTAAAGTTGTTTCGTAGGTCAGTTTCGGTGAAATTAGATTTGCTGAGTTCAGTAAGGAGGGTCGAATTTGGTTTGTGATTAGTGATGTAGTCACTAATGATGGATGTGACTATCGGTATCTGTTCTGTAGAAAATACTACAAGCTCAGCAGTAAGTTTGTCGTTTGTTTGAATCAGAATGGCTTCTATTCCCTTCGACTGCACTTCGATTTGTTGGTGTAGCTCATCGCTTGTCCCCCAGGTGTGACCGCATAATGGGCATTCATCTGAGGGGGTAGTTGCATTTTCGTAGGAGTTGAAGTGGCCAATTAATGTTTCGCGAGTCTCTTTTAATTTATTAAGGATATTGCTTAGATTGTCAGTTGTTGAAATTAAAGTTTTAATTGATTCGAGACTGTCTTGATATTGGATCGTGTCAATTGCGTCTTCTAGCACTTCCTTGAGCGAGTTCTCTAAATTAAGGTGGCCTGCATCGATAGCTGATATCAGTCCAACTTCAATAGAATCTGCTACTTTTTCTAATGCTTCAGTTTTTTGACTTTGAAGTTTAAGGTTTTCATGATGCTCAAGAAAATTAAAGGTTAATAAGGTTTTTTGAATTAATGCTTTATTTTCGATGATATTGTTTAGTTCTTTGTTTTTTAAGAATTCCAGAAATTGTGTCTTGTTTGTAATTAGCTCTTTGAGTGTAGGTATGTCGCCTGAGTTAGCTAGCCACTTTGTATACTCTCCATTTTTAAATTCAAGATTCTCTAGGTCCCACTCTGGAGAGATATCAAATAATTTTTTGTAGGGGACTTCAGGTAGGACTGAGTCTTTCAGGAGATCTAACTCGGCCTGTAATAATTTATGTGACGCTTGCGCAGCTTTGTCGCAAAGTGTTCCGACTCGTTTCGAGGTTTCAGTCAACATCTCTATCTGATTGTCGAATGAACTTGTGTTGAAAAGATGACTAATAGCGGTTTTTCGCTCTTTACCTTTTTTACGCAAAATATACGTACTATCTCCTTGTTCTACATAGTTTAAGAATTCAAAGTTACTCAAATAGTTTCGGCCGAGAAGATTTTCGAGAAAAGAACCTTCGTCCTCAATTAGCGTGTGGGCTTCGCTTTGGAATGTGTCGGCTCTATATAGTTTTGGTTTAAAGTCAGATAGACTTTCTAGCGGTAATTTAGTGTCGGTGTATTTCCTGAGTATGCATATTGTTTCATTATTTACTAAAAGCTCTGCTTTGATTATAAGCTCATTATGTTTTGAGCCGATATTTAAATATGGGTTCTCTTTGTAGCTTTCACGATTGTCGATTGCGGTTTCGCTAAGACTTTTGTAACGCCTTATTTGACCGGTTAGTAGTAACTCGATGGCATCGTAGAACGAAGTTTTTCCGAAGCCATTAGGCCCATCGAAAACGACTAAGTTTGGATTTCCAAAGTCGACTTCGATTTTGTCGAATATTTTAAAATTTTGAATGAAGACCTTGATAATGCTAACTTGCATGTTTAATCCTCAATTGCAACTGAAAGGCGCTCAAGTAAGTCCAGTGCTTTTGTGTTTTTTATTTCGGTAATTGATTTGTTGGACATGATCTTAAAAAAGTCATCATTGAATGCTGAGCTCTTAGACTCAGATAGTGCGTGCAGATTTTTTGAGTGAAGGTCCTCTAAACTATCTGCGAAACCTAAGTTTAATTTTACGAATGGCACCTTAATCGCTAGTCGATATAGAAGAGATTGCCAAGTTTCGTTGTTTAAATTTTCTTTATAAGCTGCAAATGTTTTTTTGGATGAGATTTGAATCCCTAAAAAATTCATATCTATAGACGTACTTGTGCTTAATAAGGAACTCAGTTCAGTTGGCGTGAAGTAAAGTACGTATTTTTTAAAAAAATATGGGTTTTCTTCGATTTCTAGAGTTTTTTGTTTTAACGATGAATTTAGTAGATTTTTTGTCTCGTGCAAAATTAGCAGTGATAGATTTTTTTCGAGAGCAGAATCCGATACAACTTCTTTGCAGTCCTCGAAATATTTGGCTTGATGTTCCAGGATTGCATCTATATTTTTCGCTGTAACGACTAGCCAGAAGGATTTTTTTTCGTCTTCCGACAATGTATAAATGGTGCCGTTTCTACATTCGGTCGATCTAAAATTACTGGAAATGAATATGGAGTTTATGATGTTAATCATTGATTTCGCTCACGGCGTTTTTTATAGTTGTCAGAGATATTTTCTTCCATTTTGTTATTATATTTTCCTTGCTTTCGTCGTAGTCCTCTGAGTCGATAATTTCTGGGGCTTCAGCGCAAATTGAGTCTGTTTCTATATCTGAAGTTATTAATGATCCGCCTTCGAACATTAGTTCCAAGTCAGTATCTAACGCGTTCTTAATTATTCTTTCGCAAATTACTTCTTTGCTGCTGGCGCCATGATGAATGGTTGTAGGGGTAAAAATTTTAGAGTTTGCTTCCCATCTTATAAACTTTTCGTTATCGAAGTCAGGAGTTCTCAAAAGACGGAGCATTTTAAGAAAAGAATCGCGAACTCCATCTTGAGTTAATGTGTTGTCTTTATAGTCAGTTAAAGAATCTATTTTGAACTCTCTATCTGGTAGTAATTGTCTCAAAAAACGTATAGTGCAAGCTTCATCTAGTGATGTAATTTTCAGTAGACAGTGTGATATTTTTTCTAGCTCCTCTGCTGTGCAATTTTCATTTTCATAACAAAATTGCTCGTGATAACGGTATAGATCTTGCTTTAATAGGAATAAATAATATTCTTTGGTTTTGCCAACTGTATTTAAATCGCTAGATAGAATGTTGAGGAACTCTGAGAGCTCTATTGTCTGCTCTTTTGCTCCTTTTTTTGCTGTGGTTGTACTGGCGTGAACAGCTGCATGTATTAATAGTGTCTTTTTTAGAACAAGTTGGTCGATGAAAACTCTAGTTGTTTTCAGGTACTCCTCTGTGGTTTTAAAATGCTCGAATGATAGATGGGTTTCATAGAAGCTTTTTATTTGTTCTTCAATTAGTTCGTCAATTTTTTTTAAGGGGGCGCAGCTTTCGGTGTCGTACAAATATATTTTTATTGGGGGGTGAGAGTCCTCGATTTCTTTGTTGGTTTTATTATTTATTTTCTGTGCAAGATGGAAATATGCGGTTGCTTTACCATGTTTTTTTTGTTTTTCTATTAGTTGGTCGAACGCGTCGGTATACGTACCATATGATTTTGACTTCAGAGCTTTTACCTGGTGAAGAGAGATTGCTTTACCGTTTTTATCTACTATTGAAAAATCTTCGAAATAATCTAGCTGAAGAGATGCTCCATCTTGATTGATGTTTTTATTTAAGATGTGTAAGCAGTGGTAGGTAGCGATCTTTCCCTGGTAAACAAAGCCACTCCAAGTTGTTATTGCAGTGTGTTCGTCGTTTAAATTTACTGTAGTCATGCCTATGTCCCTTTTGTTACGTACGCAAGTTTTTATTTGAAATCCACGCTATCGATACTGACTTGGAATGGCTTTTTCCGCTTTGATTGTTGTAAGGTTCTGTTTAATAAATATTCTAAGTTCCCCATTCGTCGATTGACAATTTCGACTGAAAATAATCTGGGGTTGTTGAATATCTGAAGTCTATGAAAGTGTTTAACATTGTTTGGTGTGTCGGAACTTGCTTTAGATCTTTCATCGGGGCTGGTTACTCGTCCTTCATCAGCGAAACAATTACTTACGTACCGTGCTTTCACAAAGCAAGAGAGTAGACCGTAATGGCGTCACTATGCCACCACGTCGCGCAGATACACCACCCTAAGAATTTGGTATGAGATGGTGCGTCAATTTTTGGACGTCTGAGTGAGTTAGGTCGTTTGGATCGAGAGAGCTGGTGCCTAGAGTGCTTCCATCAACTGCCGGGCATCAGCGGGGTCGCAGCCCGTATCAAAATTGATCGAGGTGACGTGGCTAATGGTTTTGCGTTCTGGCACACAGATCTCTTCATGTATCAGCTGCATGAGCAGGTGCGTGGCTTGGTCGTCTGGGAAATTGGGGCGAGGCTCATCGTGGGGTTGTCTGACTGGGCTTGGATGGATCTTATTGTTCACTAGGCTTGGGGAGAAAGGCGGGAACAGATTTTGGCAGTTTGACGTGTCGGTACTTGGCGAGCGCCGCTTCTCGTGTAGGACGTGGTTTGTCGAGGTCTGCCGGTTAGGTTTCGAATCCTGCGAGATGTAGGCTGGCCATGTAATTTGAGCGGCGGAACTTTTCGCATTGAGCTTGTGTATGATTGAATGTTAATTCAGTCAACACTATTGTCTCGAGCTACGAATGCTTGACTGGCCCATGCAGGGCGTGGGAGCGATCTTTATAGCTTTCAGCAGAATTTTGGCCGGCCTTGTCGGTTCGCGACGGCTTTACTCCCAGTTGCGCAGAGTTGTCGAGTTGGACGTGGATTAGCGCTGCGAACTTGGCCTTAGTCAAACCGGTTACCTTACGAATTTCTTTGATTTGCAACGCATCAGCATGGAAATCGCGGGAAGGCCGATGCTCACCCCGTACGATCTCGTCCATCTGTTGCACGCTTTCCATCAGTTCATCAAAAAACTTGCTCATGGTTATCTTCAGTGTTCGATGACGGCATTAACTGATGTTTGATCGTTCTCACGTAGAACGTGAGAACGAACTCTTCACTCGACGTTAGACTGGGGCTTTCCAGTTCAGCATGCGTTGCTGGGCGACTTTGAGCAGGTCGCAGCCGTCCTGGGTCAGCAGGTAGAGCGCGTGGGTGATGTGCGGGATGTCTTTGAGGTCGCCGTGTTTGAAGCATTGGCAGTGCAGGGTTTGCAGCAATTCGCTGGAGGCCCGGATGCGCTGGAGGGCGGCGTCGAGGATGTCTTGGGGGTTGGCTTCTGTGTCGATGATCAGGGGCTGGGAATCGGTGAGATTGGTGTGGAGTGGTAGATAGCGTTCGTTGGTGAACGGGTTCCATTTGTTCATTTTATGTATTCTCAAATGTTTTAGATGAAACCACCGCCATCGTGACCAAGCGATGGGAGGCGGACTGTGTTCGGGTTGGTCAACCGGGAGAACACACAAAACCGGCACGCTCGAAGGCGTCCCAAACACAGCCACCATAAAACGTGCAGACACTTGAGTGCCGGCAGCATACAACGGACGCGTTTATGTGTTCCATCGGGTGACCAAGCCCGAGTCGCTGATTTGGCAGCGACACTCCGGACTATAGGAGTGAGTCACTGGGTATCGATAGCCGACAAGGTGTCTTGTTTTGTAGGACCTTGCCGAAGCTTTCATAGGTCGTTGCTGACGGAGTTATCCACAGCGAGATTTCCAGAATGTGCTTGTCCTCAGAAGGACCGCGTTATCGTTCATCGCGAGCAAGCTCGCTCCCACAGGAGATTGTGGTGGGGCTTCAGTCGGTGAATTTCGGCAGGCGCTGCCGGGCGATGTCGAGCAGGTCGTTGCCGTCCTGGGTCAGCAGGTACAGGGCGCCGACGATCTTGGGGATGTCGCTCGCTTCGGCCTGTTTGAAACACGTGCAATAAAGGGTTTCGAGCAGGTCGCTGGCGGCGCGTATGCGTTGTCGGGCGGCGTCGAGGATCTCGTAGGGGTCGGCCTCGGTATCGATGACCAGCACTGGGGTTTCGCTGTAGCGGCTCTTGAGCGGGTGATAGCGGGCTGTCGGCGTGTCGGCTTTCTTCATCGAGTGGGTCCTGTGCGAAATCGGCAAGTGTTCCCGGCAGGCCGAGACACTGTTTTCAGCCGCGCCGGAAACTATAGGAGGACCTGGCGTTGCAGGACAAGATGGCTGAAATGGACAGGCGTTGTAGGGTATTTATCGTGTTCCGAGGAAAAGGCTTACACATTTTCGGAGGTTTGTGCGCCGTAGCCGCTGCCGGTAAAAATGCCTACGGGGTTGTCAGTCGCTGTTTAGCAAGTATCGGCAGAGAGGGCTTTGGAAGCTGTCGGGTATTTCGAGTTTTGCGGTGGGTGTGCTGGCCTCTTCGCGAGCCTGCTCGCGAAAGCGATCTCAAGCCCTTCCAGCCATCCGCTGTATCATCCGGTATCGTTTTTGCCCCCGACCTTTTCTCGACTCGCTGCGATCGCCGGCTAGGCTTTTGACTCCGCAGCAGTCAACGGAGTGACAGCTTATGCACAACACCCTGGAGCAGGTTTTCGGTTATCCACAATTTCGACCCGGTCAGGAGGCGGCCGTCAGTGCCGTGCTGGCCGGGCGCTCGGCGGCAGCGATTTTCCCCACCGGTTCTGGCAAATCCCTTTGCTACCAATTACCGGCGTTGTTGCTGCCGCACCTGACGCTGGTGGTCTCCCCCTTGCTGGCGTTGATGCAGGATCAACTGGCGTTCCTGCAACGCCACGGCATCTCGGCGGGCAGTATCGATTCGGCCCAGAGCCGCGATGACGCCAGCGACGTCATGGCCCGGGCAAAATCCGGCGAACTGAAGATTTTGATGATCTCCGTGGAGCGCCTGAAGAACGAGCGCTTCCGGCATTTTTTGCAGCAAGTACCGATCTCGCTGCTGGTGGTGGACGAGGCGCACTGCATTTCCGAATGGGGGCATAACTTTCGCCCGGACTACCTCAAGCTTCCCGACTATCAACGCCAGTTCAACATCCCGCAGGTGTTGCTGTTGACCGCAACGGCGACGCCCAAGGTCATCGCTGACATGCAGGCGAAATTCGCCATCGCCGCCGACGATGTGGTGACCACCGGTTTCTATCGCCCGAACCTCAATTTGCTGGTGGAGCCGGTTCGCGGAGCGGACAAGCGCCGACGTCTTGTCGAATGGATGAGCCAGCGTCCGGACCAGCCGAGCATCGTCTATGTCACTTTGCAGAAAACCGCCGAGCACATCGCCGAACACCTGAACCGCAACGGCATTCAGGCCGAGGCTTATCACGCCGGGTTGCCCCATGAGCAACGGGAAGCGATCCAGCGTCGCTTCATGGGCGGGCAGTCCAATTGCATCGTCGCCACCATCGCTTTCGGCATGGGCATCGACAAAAGCGACATCCGCAACGTGGTGCATTTCGACCTGCCCAAATCCATCGAAAACTACAGCCAAGAAATCGGCCGCGCCGGGCGTGACGGGCAGCCGTCGGACTGCCTGGTATTGGCCAACCGCGACAGCCTCAACGTGCTGGAGAACTTCGTCTACGGCGACACACCCGAGCTGGATGGCATCCGTTGCGTGCTTGACGAGATGCATGCCGCCGCCACCGAAGGGCAGTGGGAGTTTCTGCTGGGGCCGTTGGCAGACCAGAGCAATATTCGCCAGTTGCCGCTCAAGACCTTACTGGTGCAACTCGAATTGCGCGGGTTGATCGCCCCGCGCTACGCGTACTACGCCGAGTACCGTTTCAAGTATGTGCAGGAGCCCGAGGTGCTATTGGCGCGTTTCGAAGGCGAGCGCAGGGATTTTGTCGCTGCGATCATCCAGACCTCCAGCCGCGCCCGGACCTGGGCCACGGTGAATTTCGAGGCGCTGTACGAGCAGCATCAGGCCGAGCGCAGTCGGGTAGTCAAGGCGCTGGATTACTTCCAGGAGAAAGGTTGGGTGGAGCTCGAAAGCAAGCAGATGACCGAGGTCTACAGCGTACTGCAAAGCGGGTTCGACAGCGTCGCGTTGAGCGAGGAACTGCACGGCTATTTCACTCGGCATGAGTGCACCGAGATCGCGCGGATTCACGCGATGCTGGATCTGTTCGCCACCGACCGTTGCCTGGGTTATCGCCTGGCCGAGTATTTCGGTGACCACAATGCCCCGCAGCAATGTGGACATTGTTCGGTGTGTCATGGGCAGGTGGCGCGGCTACCGGCACCACCGGCGTTGCCGGCGCTTGTGGATAAGAATTTCGAGGCGCTGTGTGGCGGTTTTATCCACAGGCACGAGCAGCACACGGGCAACGTGCCCTCGGCTGAACGCGTAACACGGTTTCTGTGCGGGATCAGCGTGCCGTTGTTCACCAAGCTCAAGGCGCGGTCGATTCCCGGGTTTGCGGCGCTGGAAGATTATCCGTATGCCGGGGTGCGCAGTTGGGCAGAGCAACATCTTGCCGGCTGAACCAAAAACCTGTGGGAGCGAGCTTGCTCGCGATGAGGCTGGCACATTCACCATTGATGGCGACTGACACACCGCCATCGCGAGCAAGCTCGCTCCCATAGGGAACTCAGTACCTGGCAGGGCTACATCCATCCGCTGAATGTTGCTCATCACAGGAATAAATTTCAAAAAAAGCCGGTGGCTGACTATGGTGGTGGCTGTCTTCGGATCGCCAACAAGAGAACAAAACATGAGCCAGACACCGTCGAATATTCAGCGCGCCGCCGTCATCGGCGCGGGCACCATGGGCCGTGGCATTGTCATGTGCCTGGCCAACGCCGGAGTGACCGTGCAGTGGGTCGACAACAATCCGCAAATGCTGGAGCAAGCGCTGGCCACCGTGGCGGACACCTATGCCCACAGCGTGCGTCAGGGCCGCATTGATCAGGGCGAAGCCGATGCCCGTATCGCGCGCGTTACGGCGGCGGATGGTTATGTGGCCATCCGCGATGTCGACCTGGTCATCGAAGCGGTGTACGAAAACCTTGAGCTCAAGCAGAAAATTTTCCGCGAGCTCGATGGCCTGCTCAAACCTGAGGCGATTCTGGCCAGCAATACTTCGGCGCTGGACATCGATGCCATCGCCGCGGTCACACGCCGGCCGCAGCAAGTGCTGGGCCTGCACTTCTTCAGCCCGGCGCATATCATGAAACTGCTGGAAATCGTCCGTGGCGCGCAGACTGCACCAGCGGTGCTCGACGCGGCACTGGCGCTCGGCCAACGCATGGGCAAGGTCAGTGTGGTGTCGGGCAATTGCGACGGTTTCATCGGCAACCGCATGCTCAATACCTATGTGCTCGAAGCGCGAAAAATGCTGCTCGAAGGCGCTTATCCCTACCAGGTGGACGCAGCGCTGCAAGCCTTCGGTTTTGCCATGGGGCCGTTCCGCATGTTCGACGTGGTGGGCGTCGACCTGCAATGGCGCTCGCGCCAGTTATCCGGCATCGGGCAGGATGCTCCGGAGGTCCAGGTGGATAACCGTTTGTGTGAGCAGGGACGTTTCGGCCAGAAGAGTGGCAACGGCTTTTACCACTATGAACCGGGCAGTCGTCAGGCCGAACACGATCCGCAGGTCGACGCACTGGTGCTTCAAGTCAGTGAGGAGCTGGGGTTCCAGCGCCGCGAGATTGGCCCGGAGGAGATTCTCGAGCGCTGCTTGCTGGCACTGGTCAACGAAGGCGCGAAGATCCTTCAGGAAGGCATCGCCGGGTCGGCTCACGATATCGATCTGGTCTACCTCAACGGATACGGTTTCCCGGCGGACAAGGGCGGGCCGATGGCCTGGGCGGATCAGCAAGGGTTGGCGGACATTCACCGGCGCTTGATCGACCTTGAGACGCGTCAGGGTGATCACTGGAATCCGGCGCGGGTGATTGGGGAGCTGGCGGCGGCTGGTAAAGGCTTCGCTGACAAGTGATTGATGCGGCGCCTGCAAGGGCGCCTTCGCGAGCAAGCCCGCTCCCACATTGGATATCGGTTGTACACAAAATCTGTGTTCACCGAAGATCGAATGTGGGAGCGGGCTTGCTCGCGAAGAACGATAACGCGGTTTTCGCCTTAGACTGGCGAACCCACTCCAGGAATCAACGCTGATGCCCCAACGCACCGACTATCCGCACTTCCAGCCCATCACTACCCGCTGGCACGACAACGACACTTACGGTCACGTCAACAACGTTACCTACTACAGCTTCTTCGATACGGCGGTGAACACTTACCTGATCGAAGTCGGCGGCCTGGATATCCATGACGGTGAGGTGGTGGGGTTCGTGGTGAGCTCCTCCTGTGATTACTTTGCTTCCATTGCTTTCCCGGACCGCATCGAGATCGGTCTGCGGGTGGGCAAGTTGGGCAACAGCTCGGTGCAATACGAACTGGCCGTGTTCAAGCAAGGGGAAGACGAGGCCTGTGCGGCGGGGCGCTTCGTGCATGTGTTTGTCGATCGTGCGTCGAATCAACCTGTGGCGATTCCTGCAGGGTTGCGCGGGGCGCTGGAGCGTCTGGTGGTTCAGTAAGGCAAAAAAAATCGCAGCCCTTGGGCTGCGATTTTTGTTGTACTTACCAGCGAGGCGCTCGAGGCCTTAGTCGCGGTAGTACTTGTGGTGCTTCTTGCGATGGCCATAGGCATGACCACGACCCGGATGGCCGTCACGGTAGTAACGACGATCACCATGACCGCGATACGAACGACGATCGTCGTCGTCATCATGATCGTACTCTTTGCCCATGTAGTTACCCAGCGCGCCACCGGCGCCGCCGCCTGCTGCAGCGCCGATCAAGCTGCCGGTGGTGCCGCCCATGCTGCGGCCGACCACGTTACCGCCTGCTGCGCCCAACGCACCGCCAAGGGCTGCTTCGCCACGGCTGTGTTTGTTTGCGCCGACGGCGCTACCACCCGCGCCACCCAGGGCCGCGCCGATGGTGGAACCTGTGCTGCCGCCTAACGACTGACCGACGACCGAGCCTAGAACCCCGCCCAATGCGCCGCCTACACCGGCTTCGGTGGTGCCGCCAGCAGATGCGATACCGCTGACCAGGCCAAGGGACAACAAGAGAATCGAGGAGAACTTCATGGAGGAACCTCAAGGGGATGACGGCGCGATCCTGAGGCTCTGGAATGGGCGTGACAATCGAAATCCGACGAATAACACGACCTGTATACAATATTGCAAGTTACTGTTTTTTGGACGGAACTTAACGTTTTTTTGCCGGTCTTTTACTACTTCGCAAAGGCCGTTTTCATGAGGAAACGGCCTTTTTTGTGGGCGATTGGAAAGTGCTGGATCCGGAGTTTTTGGTCATTGGTCTGGCCTCATCGCGAGCAAGCTCGCTCCCACAGGGATTTCAGTCGAACGCAGATTATGTGAACAGCAGAAAAAAACTGAGGGAGCGAGCTTGCTCGCGATGGGGCCAGTTCAGACAACGTATTACGCCGACCTGGCCATGATCAACCCGGTCTCACTCGCCGCTTCCAACCGGATCGCCACAAATTTGGATGTCGGCGTATGGCTGTCATCGCCGGTGCTTTCCAGCGGCACCAACGGGTTCACTTCCGGATAGTAGGCCGCCGCTTGCCCGGCCGGGATATCAAACGCCAGCAGCGTGAAACCTTTTACCCGACGTTCAACGCCATCGTCCCAGAGCGAAACGATGTCCGCCTTTTGCCCCGGCTTGAAGCCCAGGCGAATGAGGTCGGCTTCGTTGACGAACAACACATCCCGCTGACCCTTCACACCGCGATAACGGTCGTTGAGGCCATAGATAGTGGTGTTGTACTGATCGTGGGAACGCATCGATTGCATGATCAGGTCCGGCAGTACTCCGGTGGCGCGGGTGCGTTCGTGCACCAGGTCTTTGGGCAGCGCGTTCGAGCGGAAATTGGCCCGGCCCGAAGCGGTGTTCCACTTGCGTGCGCCGGCACTGTTGCCCAGGTAGAAACCGCCAGGGTTCTTGATCTTCTCGTTGAAGTCCTTGAAGCCGGGAATGGTCTCGGCGATCAGGTCGCGGATGCGGCTGTAGTCGGCCACCAGCCAGTTCCAGTCCACCGGGTGGCTGCCCAGGGTTGCGGCGGCGATGCCGGCCAGGATCGCCGGTTCCGAGCGCATCTGGTTCGACAGCGCCTGCAGCTGGCCATTGGAGGCGTGGACCATGCTGAACGAGTCTTCGACGGTTATCGCTTGCGGGCCTTGGGTCTGGATATCGATGTCGGTGCGGCCCAGGCAGGGCAGGATCAGCGCGTCCTTGCCATGGGTCAAATGGCTGCGGTTGAGCTTGGTGCTGATCTGCACGGTCAGGTCGCAGTTTTGCAGGGCCTGGAACGTGCGCGCGCTGTCCGGCGTGGCCTGAGCGAAGTTGCCGCCCAGGCCGATGAAGATTTTAGCCCGGCCTTCAGCCATCGCATGAATCGCTTCGACCACGTTGTGGCCGTTGCCGCGTGGCACCTTGAACTGGAAGCGACGCTCCAGGGCATCGAGGAACGCGACAGGAGGGCGTTCGTTGATGCCCATGGTCCGGTCACCCTGCACGTTGCTGTGGCCACGGACCGGGCACAGGCCTGCACCCGGCCGGCCGATGTTGCCGCGCAGCAGCATCAAGTTGGCGATTTCCTGGATGGTCGCCACCGAATGACGATGCTGGGTGATGCCCATGGCCCAGCACATGATGACGTTCTTGCCCTTGACGTACATGCGCGCCGCTTGCTCGATTTCTACCAGGCTCAGGCCGGACTGCTCGACGATCTGCTCCCACGGGGTGTCGTCGATGACGGCCAGGTAATCCAGCACGTTGACGCTGTGCTCGTTGAGGAAGTCGTGGTCGAACACCGCCGGGTCGCCGGTTTTCTGCGCGTCGCGCTCCCACAGCAGGAGGAATTTCGCCATGCCGCGCATGATCGCCATGTCGCCGCCCAGGGCCGGGCGGAAGAACGCGGTATTGGTCGGCTCGGAGCCGTTTATCAGCATTTCGATCGGGTGCTGTGGATGCTGGAAGCGCTCCAGGCCCCGCTCCTTGAGCGGGTTGATGCACACCACTTGAGCGCCGCGTTTCACCGCTTCGCGCAGTGGTTCGAGCATCCGTGGGTGGTTGGTGCCGGGGTTCTGACCCCAGACGAAAATTGCATCGGCGTGTTCGAAGTCGTCGAAGGTCACGGTGCCTTTGCCGACCCCGACGCTTTGCGACAACGCGACACCGCTGGCCTCGTGGCACATGTTCGAGCAGTCGGGGAAGTTGTTGGTACCGTAGGCGCGCACGAACAGTTGATAGAGGTATGCCGCTTCGTTACTCGCCCGGCCCGAGGTGTAGAACTCGGCCTGATCGGGGCTCGACAGGCCGTTCAGATGCCTGGCGATCAGGGCGAATGCGTCGTCCCAACTGATCGGCTTGTAGCGATCAGTCTCGGCGTCGTAGCTCATCGGCTCGGTCAGGCGGCCCTGGTATTCGAGCCAATAGTCACTTTGTTCCAGCAGAGAAGTGACGCTGTGTTTGGCGAAGAATCTGGCATCGACACGGCGTTTGGTCGCTTCCCAGTTCACCGCCTTGGCGCCGTTCTCGCAGAACATCACCATGCCCTTTTCCGGAGAATCGCCCCAGGCGCAACCCGGGCAGTCGAAGCCACCGTTCTGGTTGGTCTTGAGCATGATGCGCAGGTTTTTCAGCGCGTTGTCGCTGGTCAACCAGGCCTGGGCCACGCTGATCAGTGCCCCCCAGCCACCGGCCGGGCCTTTGTAGGGCTTGAAGCGAGGGACGGGTTTCTGGTCGGCTTGACGGTGTTGACTCACGCTTGATTCTCCAACGTTGGGCTGTAGACCCGCGGCGCATTCTTCTGTGGCAGATGGATGAGATTGAGGTTGTGGCGACGGGCCCATTGCACGGCAAGGCCCGTGGGCGACGACAGGCTGACCAGGGTCTGGATGCCTGCGCGCAATACTTTCTGGATCAATTCGAGGCTGCAGCGGCTGGTGACAATCGCCAGCCCGCCAGCGGTGGGGATTTTCTGGCGGATCAATCCGCCGATCAGTTTGTCGAGGGCGTTGTGCCGGCCGATGTCTTCGCGGCCCAGCAACAACTCACCCTTGTCGTTCATGAACACTGCCGCATGCACCGCGCCGCAATGCTGGCCCAAGGGCTGGAAGGCGCCGATGCGCTCGCGCAGGCCATCAAGCCATTCGATCGGCGGCAACGGGGCGCCAGGCAATACCTGAAGGTCCGGCAACGCCTGCTCGACCGCTTCCACGCCGCACAACCCGCAACCGCTGGTGCCTGCCAGTTGTCGGCGCTGCTGCTTGAGGTTCCAGAACGCGCGGTTGGCGATGGTCACTTGCGCGTATTGCGCCGACCCCGAGCCGCTGAGTTGCAGGTCGTAGATGTCCGTGGCGTCCTGGATGATGCCGCTGCCCAGGCTGAAGCCGACGATGAAATCTTCCAGGTCCGTGGGCGTGACCAGCATGACCGCCTGGCTGATGCCGTTGAAGGCAATCGCCAGCGCGACTTCCTCTGCCAGCGCGGTGCTGGCCGATTCGGAGTATTCGAGATTGCTATAGCTGTACGTCTGGCTTGCGGCGGGCGCGGGCGTTTCGAGGGCAGGCGCCGCGCATGCAGGGCGCTTGGTGTTCATGGCATCACCGACGGTTTGATCAGCTTTAAGACTAGGCGCGGCAACTTGTCGCGTCTAATCGCTAATACTGATCTGCCGATAGATGCCGTCGATCAACCGCCAATCAGCGATTGCTGATAGAGGGCAAAACAGGCTTCTGCCAGCGCCGAGCGCGGTGCGCTGCGACGCATGATCAGTCCCAGGCGGCCAAGGGTCTGGGCGTTCTCGATCGGCTGCAGGCGCAAATGCTCGGTCAGGCCTTCGAGGCCGCCGTCCAATGGCATCACGGCGCAACACAAGCCGCCGTGCACGGCTTGTAACAGTTGGTGCACGGCATCGGTCTGCAACAACGGCTGCGGGGTCAAGCCACGGCTGTGGAAGTTATGGTCGATGGACTGGCGAAAGTGCATGCCACTGGTGAGCATGCCCAGCGGCAGTTCGATCAACGATTCCCAACTCAATGGCGCTTCGCCAAAGGTGAAGAAGCGTTGATCGTAGAGCAGACCCATGCGGGTTTCGCTGAAGGCCAGGGAGTCGAAGTGTTCGGCATCCAGGCGTTCCAGGTATGACACGCCCAGATCCAGGCGATTGTTCGCCAGTTGCTCGAGGATCTGTTCGGAACTCAGGGCCGAGAGTTCGAAGCGCAGGTTCGGGTGTTCGGCGTGCAGGCGTTGCATCAGTGGCAGCGGATCGAAGCTCGACAACGGCACTACGCCCAGGCGCAAGGTGCCGACCAGATTGCCGCGACAGGCGGCCGCCTCGGCGTACAAGCCGTCATAGGCCGCCAGTACGGTGCGCGCCCAGGCCAGCACCCGTTCGCCCGGTGCGGTGAAGCCTTCGAAGCGTTGGCCGCGATTGACCAGCGGCAGGTCGAGTTCTTCTTCGAGACTGCGCAGGCGCATGGACAGGGTCGGCTGGGTGATGTGGCAGCGTGCGGCGGCCTGGCCGAAATGGCGGGTTTCGTCGAGCGCGATGAGGAATTTCAGCTGCTTGATGTCCATCTGCGCTCCAGGGGTTGGGAAGGTGTGGATTCTATCGCAAGCGGGGTCATTGGTCGGGTTGGATTCGTAGGTGACGACCGTGGTCTAGGCTCTGATGTCTGGAACCCGAAACCCAAGGAGAGTGCACCATGAGTCTTTTGAGCTTTGTGAAGGAAGCAGGCGAAAAATTGCTGGATTTGCTGACGCCAGGTAACGCCAATGCCAGTGAGCAGTTGAAGGCGCACATCAGCAAGGTCGGCCTGGGCAACCCGAATGTGCAGGCGACGGTCGATGGCGACAAGGTCACGGTGACCGGTGAAGTCGCCAGTCAGGAAGAGAAGGAAAAGATCCTGCTGGCGGTGGGCAACATCGCCGGGGTGGGCAGCGTGGATGATCAGATCACCGTGACCGGACCGGTAGTGAAGGCGGCAGTGTTTGTCACCGTGGTGAAGGGCGATACCCTCAGCGCGATTTCCAAGCGCGTGTACGGCGACGCCAACAAGTACAACAAGATTTTCGAAGCCAACAAACCGATGCTGTCGCACCCGGACAAGATCTATCCGGGGCAGTCATTGCGGATTCCTGAGTAAGTCGTCAAACCGCGTGATGGCCATCGCGGGCAAGCCACGCTCCCACAGGACCTGAGTCGATCACGAAGGTTGCGAACGACGCAGATCCTGTGGGAGCGAGCTTGCTCGCGATAGCAGGCAACTCGGTCTAGAGCCCTGCAATCAAATCCCGATAATCCCCAACCGCCGCGAACTCCGCCGTATCCTTCGGTCCCTTGCGGCTATCCGGCTCTCGCACTGCCAGCAAATGCGCCACGCCAAAGTCCCGTGCACTGCGCAGGATCGGCAAGGTGTCGTCAATGAACAGGCTGCGCGCCGGATCGAAATCGATATCGGCTTGCAGCGCATCCCAGAACTGCGGATTTTCCTTGGGAAAGCCGTAGTCATGGGAGCTGATCAAACGCTCGAAGTAGGGCGCCAGTTCGATTTTTTCCAGCTTCAACGACAGCGCATCCCGATGGGCATTGGTGATCAGCACCACGCGCTTGCCGGCCCGTTTGATCGCCGACAGAAAGGTGTCGGCATCCGGGCGCAGGGCTATCAGATGCGCGGTTTCCAGTTTCAGGTCGCGCACCGACAGTTTCAGTTCGGCGCTCCAGAAGTCCAGGCAGTACCACTGCAACTGGCCGGCATTGCGCTCGAACAACGGCTGCAATTCCATCTCGGCCATGGCCCGGCTGACCCCGTGCAGTTCGGCGTAGCGCTGGGGCAGGTGCTCCATCCAGAAGTGGTTGTCGAAATGCAGGTCCAGCAGCGTGCCGTCCATGTCCAGCAGAACGGTATCGATGTCGGACCAGGGTAATGAAGGCATGGCAACGTCTCGGGCAGTAGAAAGATTTCTGGCGTAAACAATCGGGAAAGCCGCGTTATAGTAGCGCGTTCACGCCAAGGAGCTTTGCATGCGCCAGAAACCCACCATACTCGCCCGCGAAATTGTCGCCACCAGTCGATTGTTCTGCGTGGAAGAGCTGAAGCTGCGCTTTTCCAATGGCGTGGAGCGCACGTATGAACGCCTGGTCGGCAAGGGTGCCGGGTACGGCGCGGTGATGATCGTGGCGATGCTCGATGCCGAGCATGCGGTGCTGGTCGAGGAGTATTGCGGCGGCACGGATGAATATGAAATGTCATTGCCCAAGGGTTTGATCGAGCCGGGCGAAGACGTGCTGGCGGCGGCCGAGCGCGAGCTCAAGGAAGAGGCCGGTTTTGGCGCGCGGCAACTGGAGCACCTGACCGAGTTGTCGCTGTCCCCCGGCTACATGAGCCAGAAGATCCAAGTAGTGCTGGCTACCGACCTCTACGAAGAGCGTCTGGAAGGCGACGAGCCAGAGTCGATGCGGGTGGACAGGGTCAATCTGCGTGAGCTCTCGGCGCTGGCGCAAAACCCGCAATTTACCGAAGGCCGCGCCTTGGCGGCGCTGTACCTGGCCCGAGACCTGTTGACTCAGCGCGGAGCGTTCCAGCCATGAATTTCCCGCATCCGTTGATGGCGCCGGTCATTGAGCTGGCCTTGCAGGCCGGTGAGGCGATCCTGCCGTTCTGGCGCACAGGCACGGCCGTCACGGCGAAGGCTGATGACTCGCCGGTGACCGCTGCCGACCTGGCTGCGCACCACTTGATTCTGGCCGGGTTGACGGCGCTTGATCCGAGCATCCCGGTGCTTTCCGAGGAAGACGCCAACATTCCCCAAGACGTGCGGGCCGGATGGCAGCGCTGGTGGCTGGTCGATCCGCTGGATGGCACCAAGGAGTTCATCAGCGGCAGCGAAGAGTTCACCGTCAACATCGCCCTGATCGAAAACGGTCGGGTGGTGTTCGGTGTGGTGTCGATGCCGACCAACGGGCGTTTTTACGTCGGTGGTGCGGGACTCGGCGCCTGGCGTGGCGATAAAGGTGGCACGCCCGTGGCGATCAAGGTGCGTGATGCGTTAGCGCCCGGCGAGTCGTTCACCGTGGTGGCCAGCCGTCGTCATTCGAGTCCGGAGCAAGAGCGATTGCTGGCCGGGTTGAGCGCCAGCCTTGGCGAGCTGCAACTGGCCAATATCGGCAGTTCGCTGAAGTTTTGCCTGCTGGCCGAAGGGGCGGCGGATTGCTATCCGCGCCTGGCACCGACTTCCCAGTGGGACACGGCGGCGGCGCAAGGTGTGTTGGAAGGTGCGGGCGGGGAAGTGCTGGAATTGAGCGGCGAGCCGTTCAGCTATCCGGCGCGGGCGTCGCTGTTGAATGCGTTCTTCCTGGCATTGCCGGCGAAGGCGGCCTGGCGGGAGAAACTGCTGGAATTGGCACGGTCCTGAGCTCACCTTTACTTTGTGGCGAGGGGGCTTGCCCCCGTTCGACTGCACAGCAGTCGCCAATCAGGCAAAGAGATTTAGCTGAAAATGCGCAATGGTCGGGTTTGGGGCCGCTGCGCAGCCCAACGGGGGCAAGCCCCCTCGCCACAAGTGTTGTGTCAACCGGTTCATCGGTGCAGCACGTACTGTCCGACAAACCTCACCGCATCTTCATCACGACCTTCGTTGACCACCCGTGTATGCAGCGTCAACCGAGCTCGGCTGTATCGCTGGAAGGTGGTCAGGAATTTCTTCCAGATCACCGGGTCCGGCGCCTGGCAAATGGCGTTGGCATCCCCCGTCACCGGCAGCGGATAGCTGATCTGCCCTTCCTGAATCACGATGTGCCCGTCGGTAATGCCTTCTTCCTTGAGGCGCAAATGCAGCCAGCCCCAACCGGCCAGGACCGCGCCGCAATACAGGCTGCCGCCGAACATGGTGCTCTTGTGGTTGACGTTGGCTTCCAGCGGCAAGTGCAGGCGCAGTTGCTGGTCATGCCAGTCGAGCACTTTGAGGCCCATGTCCCTGGTGAGGGGAATGTCGTGATGGAGAACGGATTCCAGTTGTCGACTGTCGCGGCTCATTCAGGGGCCTCTCGCTTGAAGTGGATGATTGGACGGTAGCTCAGTCGAGATCGTCAGGGTGGGCCGAGGCGCCACTGTCGGCGAAACTCAGACCGTGCTTGCGCAGTTTGTCGTGCAGGGTCTTGCGCGGAATGCCGAGGGCTTCGGCGACGCTGCGCACGGAGCTGTGCGAACGTGCCAGTTCGGCGGCGATGAGTGTTTTTTCGAAGTTCTCCACTTGCTCGCTCAAACCGCCGTTGACGACTTCGACCCTGTTGCCAGCGCTGCCTTCCGGCGTGCTGTTGTCGAGGGCCAGTTCCAGCCCGAGGGCAAAACGTTCGGCCGCATTTTGCAGCTCGCGCACGTTGCCGGGCCAGGTGTGGCGCAGCAGCAAGGCACGTTGCCCCGGTTGCAGTTCATGGGGCGGCAAGCCGTGGCGGGCACTGGCTTCATCGGCAAAATACTGGAACAGCATCAGCGCATCTTCGCCCCGTTCGCGCAGCGGTGGAATCCGCAGCGGCGCAACGTTCAGGCGGTAATACAGGTCGGCACGGAAACGCCCTTGATCCGCTGCCTGGCGCAGGTCTTCCTTGGTGGCGGCGATGATGCGGATGTCCAGCGGGATCAGTTGATTGCCGCCCAGGCGTTCGACCACCCGCTCTTGCAGCAAACGCAGCAATTTGACCTGCACATCCAGGCTCATGCTTTCGATTTCATCGAGGAACAGCGTGCCGCCATTGGCGAATTCGAACTTGCCGATGCGGCGTTTCTGCGCGCCGGTGAAGGCGCCGGGCTCGTGGCCGAACAACTCGCTTTCGACCACTGATTCGGCCAGTGCACCGGCGTTGATCGCCACGAACGGACCGTTGCGACGGCTGGATAAATCGTGCAGCGCCCGGGCCACGACTTCTTTGCCGGCGCCGGTTTCGCCGAGGATCAGCACGTCGGCCCTGGTTGCCGCCAGGGCACCGATCTGCTCGCGCAGGCGCAGCATCGAAGGTGAGTGGCCAACCAGCCGCGTGCTTAGCTCGTTGCGGTCGCTCAAGGCCAATCGCAGGCTGCGGTTGTCCAGCACCAGCTGGCGCAGGGCCAATGCGCGGCGCACGCTTTCGAGCAGGGCGTCGCTGGCGAAGGGTTTCTCCAGAAAGTCATAGGCTCCGGCGCGCATGGCCTGCACCGCCAGCGGCACATCGCCATGGCCGGTGATCAACAGCACCGGTAGCTCAGGGTCCTGGGCGTGCAGTTCGGTCAACAGCTCAAGACCGTCCATGCCGGGCATGCGGATGTCACTGACCACCACCCCTGGCCAATCACGTTCAAGTTGCGCGGCCAGGCCCTTGGCTTCGGCCAGCGGCAGGATTTTCAGGCCGGCCAGATCCAGCGTCTGGCTCAAGGCCTGGCGCAAATGAGGGTCGTCGTCGATCAACACGACCTGAATGCGGTTGTCGATGGTCATGCACTTCGGTCCTCGGACGGTTGCAGGCTCACGCCCGGTGCGCCTGCGCGCAGCTTCAGGGTAATCAGGGCGCCGCCCTCCTTGTGGTTGGCGAACGACAGTTCACCGCCGAAGGCGCGCATCAGGGTTTCGCAAATCGCCAGCCCCAAACCGAGGCCCTGGGTGCGGGTCTTGGTGGTGTAGAACGGCTCGCTGGCGCGCCCGAGGGCTTCCATGCAAAAGCCGGGGCCGTTGTCGCGAATGTACAGGTTGACGCCATCGGCCGTGGATTGGGCACTGAGCCAGAGTTTACGTGGCGGGCCTTTTTCCGTCAGGGCATCCAGGGCGTTGGCCAGCAGATTGCCGAGTACCTGGCGCAGGCGGGTTTCCCCGGCTTCGACCCACAGGGTGGCGGCGGGCAAGTCGCGGATCAGCTCGACTTCCATGCTGCGTCGACGCTTGGCCAGCAAGGCCAGGGCATCGTCCAGCGCCGGTTGCAGGGCGACGCTTTCCGGGGCATGCCGGTCGCGCCGGGCAAAGGCGCGCAGGTGGGCGATGATCGAGGCCATGCGACCGGTCAATTCGCTGATCAGCTTGAGGTTGCCACGGGCATCGTCGGTGCGCTGGTGATCGAGCAACACTTCGGCGTTTTCCGCGTAGCTGCGAATTGCTGCCAGCGGCTGATTGAGTTCGTGGCTGATGCTCGCCGACATGGTGCCCAGTGCCGACAATTTGCCGGCCTGCACCAGATCATCCTGGGCGCGTACCAGCTCCTGCTGGGCCTGTTCGCGTTCCAGCACTTCCTGTTTCAGGCGCCGGTTCAGGCCTTCGAGATCGCTGGTGCGCTCGGCAACCCGGCCTTCCAGTTCGCGGCGGGCCTTGGCTTCGAAAGCAATGCGCTCGAGGTAATGGCGGCGGCGCTGCATCATCAGGCCAAGCAGCAGCATCAACACCAGCAGCGCTGCGCCACCGATGGCCACCACCGTACGTACCGGGCGGTCGATCAAGGTGCGCGGGGCGAGGATGCTGACGTCCCAGCCGGTTTCGGCGATCTGCTGGGTCTGGGTCAGCCAGGCGTCCGGGTTGAGCTTCAGCGGTTTTGGATCGCGGGTTGGATAGGGCTGGATCGCAGTGATGGCCTTGCTTTCTTCCTCGCTCAACGGGCGGGTCGAGCGGAATCGCCACTCCGGTCGCGAGGTGAGAATGACGACGCCGTTGTGGTCGGTCAGCAGCAGTTGTTCCGGGGTTTTGCCCCACAGGCTTTCGGTGTGGTCGAGGTCGACCTTGACCACCAGCACACCCACGATTTTTTCACCGTCGCGCACGCCAGCGGCGAAGAAGTAACCGCGCTTGGCCGAGGTCGTGCCCAGGCCGAAAAAGCGCCCGAGCCGCCCGGCCATGGCTTCGCTGAAATACGGCCGGAAGGAAAAATTGCGCCCGACGAAACTGTCGTGTTTGTCCCAGTTGGAGGCGGCCAGGGTCTTGCCGGTGGTGTCCATCAGGTACATGACTTCGGCACCGGTCTGGGCGGCGATGTTTTTCAGCAGGCGGTTGGCGTTGCCTTGGGTGACGCCATCGTCCGGTGCGCCGAGCACGGCGCGCAGGGCCGGCAGGTCGCCGAGGATCTGCGGCAACACTTCATAGCGATGCAGGGTACCCAGCAGGTTGGCGACGTAGAGGTCGAGGGTCTGACGATTCTGACTGGCCAGCTCGCTGCGGTAGTAACGCTCGGCGAGATGTTCCAGCGGCCACAGCAGCGGCGCCAGGCACAGTGCCAGCAGGGCCAGGCTGCGCCAACGGGGTCTGGGAGGGAGGGTCGGTTTCATGAGCAGCATGCGCCTGTGGGTACAGGCGCATTATGCCTAGGCTTGCGGGCGCAGTCTGCGCACTGTAGGCCAGGTGCGTTTTTGCGCTGAATCTTGCGCCGGGTTTTCAGGCGAAGACTTCGGCATCCTTGAGGAATACAGCGGCCTGGTCCTTTGCCGACAGCTGCGGCGTGCCTTGCAGTTGCCAGTCGATGGCCAGGTCCGGGTCGTCCCAGCGAATGCTGCGCTCGGCGGAGGGCGTGTAGTAGTCGGTGGTTTTGTAAAGGAACTCGGCAAACTCGCTCAAGACCACGAACCCGTGGGCGAAACCTTCCGGAACCCAGAGTTGGCGATGATTGTCGGCAGACAGGCGCACAGCGACCCATTTACCGAAGTGCGGTGAGCTGCGACGGATGTCTACGGCGACGTCCAGCACTTCACCGACCGTGACGCGAACCAGTTTTCCCTGGGTATTTTCCAGTTGGTAATGCAGACCGCGCAGCACGCCCTTCTGCGAACGGGAGTGGTTGTCTTGAACGAATTCAGTGTCTAGTCCGGTGGCCTCTTTGAAAGCCCTGGCGTTGAAGCTCTCATAGAAGAAACCACGTTCGTCACCAAAGACCTTGGGTTCGAGGATCAGAACACCGGGCAGGTCGGTGGTCACTACATTCATGGCGGCTCTCCAGCATCGTGCGTTTAATGGCCGCCATTCTTGCGCAAAGCGCCGACCGGGGCGAGTGCTCAAGTAAAAATCTACCGGCCTGTTCCAGCCCCTGCAAATGACCATTACCGGTTCCTGGGGGGTTGCGTATCGCCCGAACCAGTGGCGATATAGGCGCCTAATAAAATTTCAGGGGTTGTTGTATGCCGCTCGCCACGTTGATTCATCGCGCCAGTTTGCCCAGCCCGCAGGTGTCTGCGGAGCAAGCGCTAGGGCTGCTGGAAGAACATTACGGGTTCAGCGGCAGGTTGCAGGCCCTTGGCAGCCAGCAAGACCTGAACTACCGCGTCGACAGCGAGCGGGGACGTTTCGTCCTGAAAATCTGCCGTGGCGACTACTCGGTACTGGAGCTTCAGGCGCAACACGCCGGGCTCAAGCATCTGGGCGAGCACCCCGATGTAAATGTGCCGCGTGTTATCGCGGCGAAAAACGGTGCAGACCTGCTGTCGCTGGACGTGGGTGGCCAGGCGGTGCACGTGCGCTTGCTCGACTACATCGAAGGCCAGCCACTGACGAGCCTCGGCCATTTCAACCCGACGGTGGTGTCAGGCTTCGGCCGCCTGTGCGGTGAAATGGACTTGGCCCTGGCGGATTTCGACCATCCGGGGCTGGTGCGAACCCTGCAATGGGACGCCCGCCATGCGCACGCCCTGATCGCGCATTTGCTGCCGGTGATCAAGGATGAAGCCCAGCGCAAACTGATCGTCGAAGCGTCCGGGCAAGCCGAGCGGCATTTGCAGCCACTGCAGGACAAACTGCCGGTGCAGGCCATACACATGGACATCACCGATGACAACGTGGTGTGGCAGCGCGATGCGCAGCGCCATTGGCAGCTGCAAGGCGTGATCGATTTCGGCGACCTGGTGCGCACCTGGCGCATTACCGATCTGTCGGTGACCTGTGCCGCTTTGCTGCATCATGGCGAGGGCGATCCGTTCTGCATTTTGCCGGCAATCCAGGCGTATCACGCGGTCAACCCGTTGCAACACGAAGAGCTGCTGGCGTTGTGGCCGCTGATCGTCGCCCGCGCGGCGGTGTTGGTGCTCAGCGGCGAACAGCAGGTCAGCATCGATCCGGGCAATGCCTACAGCCGCGACAACCTTGTCCATGAATGGGAAATCTTCCGTGTGGCCACGTCGGTGCCGTTGGCGCTGATGGAAGCAGCGATCCTCACTGCCGTCGGCCAGAACCTGCCCACCATCGGCAGCGAAGGCTTCGCGCCGCTGTTACCGAGCCTGGTGGGACGTGAGTTCGCCTTGATCGACCTCGGTGTGCTCAGCCCGCATTTCGAGGCCGGGAACTGGGAGCAGGAGGGTGTCGATCAGCGCCTGCTGGATGAAGCGGCCGCGGCACATGGCTTGGCGGCCAGTCGTTACGGGCAATACCGCCTGTCCCACACCCGCCCGGACAGCGCCGCTGAACCGGACACGTGCCCGCTGCACGTCGAGTTGCGTGTGCCTCAAGGCACGGCGGTCGAAGCGCCGTTTGCCGGGGTGGTGCACCAGCCATCGGCGGGCGTGCTGCATCTGGATGGCCCGCAACTGAGTGTGCGGCTTTGGGGTGTCACGCCGTCGCTGCACAGCGGCGCGGCCCTGGTCAAAGGCCAGGTGCTGGGTTCGGTCAGCGGGCTATTGATCGTGCAGTTGTGCCGTGGCGCGTCGATCGATGCGCCGTTGTTCTGCACGCCATCACGCGCCGCCGCCTGGCAGGCGTTGTGCCCGTCACCTGCGGCGCTGCTGGGTTTGGCCTGTGACGCCGAAGCCGAGCTCGACGGAGCGACCTTGCTGGCCCGGCGCGATGCCAGCTTCGCCCGCACACAAAAACACTATTACGTTGATCCACCGCGCATCGAACGCGGCTGGCGCAACCATTTGATCGACATGCAGGGTCGCTCCTACCTCGACATGCTCAACAACGTAGCGGTATTGGGCCACGGCCATCCACGCATGGCGGCAGTCGCCAGCCGCCAGTGGTCGTTGCTCAACACCAACTCGCGCTTCAACTACGCAGCCGTGGCCGAGTTCTCCGAACGTTTGCTGAAGCTGTCCCCTGACGGCATGGACCGCGTGTTCCTGGTCAACAGCGGCAGCGAGGCCAACGACCTGGCGATTCGTCTGGCGTGGGCCTACAGCGGCGGTCGCGACATGCTCAGCGTGCTGGAGGCCTATCACGGCTGGACGGTGGGCGCGGATTCGGTGTCGACCTCGATCGCCGACAACCCCAAGGCCTTGAGTAGCCGCCCGGACTGGGTGCACCCGGTGACCGCGCCAAACACCTATCGCGGTGAGTTCCGTGGCCCAGACAGTGCGCCGGATTATGTGCGCAGCGTCGAACACAACCTGGCGAAAATCGCCGAGCAGAAACGCCAACTGGCCGGTTTCATCTGCGAACCGGTGTACGGCAATGCCGGCGGTATCTCGCTGCCACCAGGTTATTTGAAACAAGTCTATGCCATGGTCCGGGCCAGGGGCGGTGTGTGCATCGCCGACGAAGTGCAGGTCGGCTACGGGCGCATGGGCGATTTCTTCTGGGGCTTCGAAGAGCAGGGCGTTGTGCCGGACATCATCACCATGGCCAAGGGCATGGGCAACGGCCAGCCACTGGGCGCGGTCATCACCCGCCGGGAGATTGCCGAGGCGCTGGAGGCCGAGGGTTATTTCTTCTCTTCCGCCGGCGGCAGCCCGGTCAGTTGCCAGGTCGGCATGGCTGTGCTGGATGTGATGCAAGAGGAAAAACTCTGGGAGAACGCCCAGGTCGTTGGCGGGCACTTCAAGGAGCGCCTCGAAGCGTTGATCGATATTCATCCGTTAGTGGGCGCGGTGCACGGTTCCGGTTTCTACCTGGGCGTCGAGTTGATCCGCAACCGTGAAACCCTGGAGCCGGCCACCGAAGAAACCACCGCACTGTGCGATCGCTTGCGTGAGCTGGGGATCTTCATGCAACCGACCGGCGATTACCTGAACATCCTCAAGATCAAGCCGCCGATGGTCACTTCGCGCCAGAGCGTGGATTTCTTCGTGGACATGCTGTCGAAGGTGCTCGCAGAAGGGCTGTAAACACATCCCCCTGTGGAAGCTAGCTTGCTCGCGATGAGGCCATTCCAGTCACAGATTTTTCGACTGAAAGACCGCTATCGCGAGCAAGCTCGCTCCCACAGGGGGAGAATTTTAGTTCGATTGATATCGGCTTTTAATCGATTGTTTTTGTAACGGTGGATGTAAGGTGCTTTAAAAGCCGATATTTATCGGATATAAAGTCGCCACAGCCCACGGCGTTTACACATACGCTTCCATTTCTGTCAGGTATCAATGTCACTCCGGAGTCCTGAGCCATGACCACGTTGAACAGCACCCCTCGCGCCGACGGCTTCTATATGCCAGCCGAATGGGCACCACAAACCCAGACCTGGATGATCTGGCCCGAGCGCCCGGACAACTGGCGCCTGGGTGGCAAGCCGGCACAAGCCGCTCACGTGGCAGTGGCCAAGGCTATCGCCCGTTTCGAACCGGTGACCGTGGCGGTTTCCGCCGGCCAGTACGAAAACGCCCGTGCCCGTCTGGACGTGCCGAATATTCGTGTGGTGGAAATGTCCAGCGACGACGCCTGGGTTCGCGACTCCGGTCCTACCTTCGTCATCAACAATAGTGGCGAAGTCCGTGGTGTGAACTGGGACTTCAATGCCTGGGGCGGTTTTGACGGCGGCCTGTATTCGCCGTGGAACCGTGACTCGCAGGTTGGTGGCAAGATCCTCGAGATCGAGCGCAGCCCCCGTTATCGCACCGAAGGCTTCGTGCTGGAAGGCGGTTCGATTCACGTCGACGGCGAAGGCACCCTGATCACCACCGAAGAATGCCTGCTCAACCGCAATCGCAACCCGCACATGAATCGAGCGGAAATCGAAGCGGTCCTGAGTGCAAACCTGGCTGTGGATAAGATCATCTGGCTGCCGGATGGCTTGTTCAACGACGAAACCGATGGCCATGTGGATAACTTCTGCTGCTACGTGCGCCCGGGTGAAGTGCTGCTGGCCTGGACCGATGATCCGCAGGACCCGAACTACCCGCGCTGTCAGGCGGCGATGAAAGCGCTGCAAAGCAGCACCGATGCCAAGGGGCGCCCGTTCACGGTGCACAAGATGCCGATCCCGGGTCCGCTGTTTGCGACCGAGGAAGAGTGTGCCGGTGTCGATCCGGTTGATGGTACGCAGGAACGTAATCCTACTGTTCGTCTGGCCGGTTCCTACGTGAACTTCCTGATCGTCAACGGCGGCATCATCGCGCCGAGCTTTGACGACCCGCAGGATGGTCCGGCAAAGGAAATCTTGCAGAACCTGTTCCCACAGCATGAAGTGGTAATGGTGCCTGGTCGCGAACTGTTACTGGGGGGCGGCAATATTCACTGTCTTACCCAGCAACAACCCGCGCCGCACAAGGAGTGAGTGAGGTCGTAACAGCTTGAGTTGATTACGAAATCCCTCAGGCTGTCGATCAGCCTCCCGCAATGCACGGAGCCCGCGGCCCTACAGGCCTGCGGGCTTTTTTGTATCTGCCAGGCCACATTCAGAAACCTTGGCACAGCTCTTGTATCTCCGCTGTTGTAACTCGGGGGAGGGAGGACTTCTATGTTCTGTCATAAACCTTGGATAAGTTAGCCGCTCACAAACCGGGAGAGAGCGCTGAAATGAACGCCGAAGTGAACGTAGTGAGCGACAAGGCGTTGCATCCCCTGGCAGTAAATAGCGAATCGCTCCAGATCCTGGCGCACTGGTTCAAGTCCAATGGAATGCGTCAGATCAGCGATACTGATCCGCGCCGGACAATGATCGAGCGTTACCCTGCTGGTTTATTCAGCGAGGCGGAACTGGATGCGTTGTGGGATGTGATGGAAGGATAAGAAGAACAACAACGGATTGAACAAAAAAAACGCTGCCGGGATGGCAGCGTTTTTTTTGCGCGCAGATTCATGCAATCACTACGATCCCCTGTGGGAGCGAGCTTGCTCGCGATGGCGCCCGGCCAGTCAGCGTTTATATCGACTGACCCACCGCTATCGCGAGCAAGCTCGCTCCCACAAGGGAATAGTGCGAACCAGTGTTATTGGTTCACACAGGGATAAGTGGTGTTTAGAAACTGTAGGTGCCCGTCACCACCAGGCTACGCGGTGCCCCCGGCTGGATCTGGAATGCACTGGTTGCCGATTCGTAATACGTCTTGTCGCTGATATTGTTCAGCGCCGCGCGCAAATCCCAATCCTTCTGGCGGAAGCCTGCCAAGGCGTCCCAGCGGCCATAACCTGGCAACACGGTGGTGTTGAGGTTGTCGGCATAGCGGTCGCCAACCAAGGTCAAGCCGGTTTCGGCGTACCAGCCCATTTCCGGTTTCCAGGTCAGGAACAGGCTGCCGTTGTGCTTGGCCACGTTGTTGATGCGCTTGCCTTCCAAGCCGTTGTTGTCCTTTTCGATGGTTGCGTCCTGCAGACCCACGCCACCGCGCATGTACCAGTTGCCGGCAATTCTGCCAGCGGCGGTCAGCTCGATCCCGCGAGAGCGTTGCAGCCCTGAAAGCAGGGTAATGGTCGGGTTGTTCGGGTCGCTGGTGCGACGGTTGTAGAGCTCCAGCTCATAGATGGCCAGCGTGGTGCTTAGGCGATCGTCGAGCCAGTCGCTCTTCACCCCGATTTCCTTTTGCCTGGTCCGCTCCGGGCTCAGGTCATTGCTGTTACCTGCCGCGCCCGGGGTGATGCCGATCAAGCCACCGCCGACCGGCGAGAACGTCTTGCTCCAGGAGGCGTAGAAGGAGTGATTTTGCAGCGGCGTCCAGACCACGCCAACGCGAGGGCTGGTGCTATGACTGTCACTGTCTTCGGAAATGTTGCGCACCTTGTTGGTCGACTCGATATCGAACGTGTCGTAACGCAGGCCGGCGAGCAATTGCCATTGATCGTTCAGGCGCAATTGATCCTGTACATACACCGCACGGCTCTCGACCTCGGTGTGGGTGTTGCTCGACACCACCATGCGCCCGGTATGACGCAAATTGCGGTCCGGGTTGTTCAGGTCCAGCGCCGGCACCGGTGAACTGCCCGGGCCGGAAGTGGCGGCGGTGTACAGCAGTGGGTCGCGGCGCTGGCTGCCGATTTCGATGCCGGTGAGCAAGCGGTGCTCCAGGCCGAAGGTATCGAAACCACCTTCCAGCTCGACGTTGTTGTAGACATTGCGAGTGTTCAGGTCCTGCTGCCAGTGCTGGCGCGTAACCTTGTTGGTGGCCGGGACATAGCCGGTCAAGTAAGTATTGTCGAAATCGCTGTCGAGCTTGAAAACACCCAGGGTCTGGCGCAGTTGCCAGTTGTCGCTCAGTTCATACGTGAGTTTCGAGCGCAGGGACTGTGCCTTGTCGTCGATGAAATCGTTTTCGCTGCCGTAGGTTGTATCGCGCCCCACGTCTGCCGGGCGACCGTTTACACCGGGGATGCCACGATCCGGCGTGCGGTTGTAGCGGCTGTATTCGTACTGCACCAACCAGTTCAGATCGGGTGTCAGCTGCCAGCTCATCGAGGGCGCGAACAACTGGCGATTGCCACTCACACCATCACGAAAGCTGTTCTCGTCCATGTTGCCCATGTTCAGGCGCAGGCTGATGTTCTCGGACGGGTCGGTGCTGAGGTCGGCATACAGGCTGCGCAAATCCTCGCTGCCGCCCTGGGCTTCAATGGTCGAGCGGCGACCGAACTCGGGCAGCTTGCTCACCCGGTTGACGATGCCGCCCTGGCTGCCACGGCCATACAGCACAGCGGCGGGGCCTTTCAAAACGTCGATGCGTTCGATGTTGTGCAGGTCGCGAACGTACTGGCTGTCGTCGCGGATGCCATCGAGATAGAAGTCGTTGCTGGCGTCGAAACCGCGGATGCGCAGGCTGTCGAAACGAGTGTCGGCGCCGCTGCTGACGTTGGGGATACCGCTGAGCGCCGTGCCCAAGTCGTTGGTGCCGTAATCCATGACGTTCGAAGTTTTGATCGAGTCGATGGCTTGTGGCACGTAGCGCACCGGTGTCGCGGTCCGGGTTGCTGTACTGGTTTGGGTTACGCGCGGGTCGTCGGCTTCAGCTTCGGCGCTGATCGATGTGGCAGGTAGGGTGGTCGGTGCAGCGTAGGAAAAACCGGCAGACAACAAGGCAGAGAGCCCAAAGCTGTAGGGCGCAAGACGAAAAGGGGCAGGCATTGAAAAGCGCATCCGTAGAATTTTCAGGTTGAAGCGTGCAAGGGGTGCGAATAGTAATGCTTGTCATTTGCCGTTGTTAGATGTAATTGAGAATCTATATCATTTGATTGTTTCGAGTTGTGTCTGAGTTGATACAGAGGACTTGCGCAACCATTCGACCGATTCAAGCAACAGACTGAAAGCCAATCCGGCGTTTTTCCGGAGCCGCTGGAGCACTAACCTGCCGACATCGAATTTTCCTGAATTTCTGTCGGAGCCTTCCCATGATCCTGCATTACATCTACGACCCATTGTGCGGCTGGTGCTACGGCGCCAAACCGCTGGTGCAGGCCGCCCAGGCTGTGCTGCCCGTGATTGCCCACGGCGGCGGCATGATGACGGGGGCCAATCGGCAAAAGGTATCGCCACAACTGCGCAGTTATGTCATGCCCCATGACCGGCGCATCGCCGAATACAGCGGGCAGCCGTTCGGTGAAGACTATTTCGAAGGTTTGTTGCGTGATCACACCGCCGTGTTCGACTCGGCGCCACCCATCGCTGCGGTGCTGGCTGCCGAGCAAATGGGAGGTCGCGGGCTGGAGTTGTTGGGGCGTTTGCAAAGTGCTCACTACGTGGAGGGGCGCCGCATCGCCGACGAATCGGTACTGATTGAACTGGCCCACGGCATGGGGCTGGACCGTCAAACCTTCGAAAGAGCCTTCAGGGCGGCCGACACCGAAGGCCATATCAGGAACAGCCGGGCGCTTTTGGCCAAGGTCGGTGGGCAGGGCTTTCCGACCCTGGCGCTTGAGCACAATGAACAATTCACCCTGATCGATATCGGGCCGTGGCTGGGCAAACCCCAGGCATTTGCGCAGTGGCTGAGTCAGTCGCTGCCCGATCAGGGATCATCCATTTCCGTAGCAGCCTGCGGCCTCGATGGCTGCAGCAATTGAACATTCCTGCTGCGTAAAGCAATTTCTTAGACGGTTTTCGCCTATTTTTAGAGGATTCATGAAATTGACACATCGTTAAGGGCGCAGCTACGATTCGGCCCAACGCCTGTGGCCAACCGCCACGATCAAAAATTATAAAAAGGCCCGCCGCGAGAAATCGTGGGCGGGCCTTTTTGTTTTCGTCATGAAAAAAGAGCGCGATAGCGCCGTTTCGGCCGTTCGGCACAGCGCGTATCAACCGGAAATAAGGAAAAGAACAAAATGTTGAACAAGCGAATCAGCCTGATCGCTCTGGGGATGTTGAGTGCGACACAGGCCATGGCGAACGACCAGGCCGAATCCAAGGGTTTTGTTGAAGACAGCAGCCTCAAAGTGCTGCTGCGCAATGCTTACATCAATCGTGACTACAAAGACGGCAACCCGGATAAATCCGAGTGGGGCCAGGCGGCCATCGGCACGTTCTCGTCCGGCTTCACCCAAGGCACCGTGGGCGTGGGTGTGGACGCTTTCGGGTTATACGCTCTGAACCTGGAGCGCAACGAAGACCGTAGCGGCGCGCAAGGCATCGATTTCTTCAAAAAGGGCGACAGCGGCCAGCCGGCTGACGATCTGTCCAAGGGCGGCGCAGCGATCAAGTTCCGCCTGTCCAGCACCACCCTGACCTACGGCGACCAGATGCCGGCCCTGCCGGTACTGAACTACGACAATTCGCGCCTGCTGCCGGAAAGCTACACCGGCACCCTGATCACCTCCAAGGAGATCAAAGGGCTGCAACTGGACGCCGGCCGCTTCACCGCCGAATCGCGCAAAAGCGCCGAAGGCCGTGACAGCGGTGGCTTGAAGTCGATCAACGTCTTGGGCGGTAGCTACCAGTTCACCGAGCAATTCAAGGCCGCGCTCTACGCTTCCGACGTCGAAGACGTGCTGAAGAAACAATACGTGAACGCCAACTACGTGTTCCCGATCGACAAGGATCAGTCCCTGACCCTGGACTTCAACGGCTACCGCACCAAGCTGGAAGATTCCTACGTCCGCGAAAACGGTAT
The DNA here is from genome assembly GCF_017350115.1 of Pseudomonas sp. GW456-L13. Lineage (NCBI taxonomy): Bacteria > Pseudomonadati > Pseudomonadota > Gammaproteobacteria > Pseudomonadales > Pseudomonadaceae > Pseudomonas > Pseudomonas sp. GW456-L13. The sequence continues at coordinate 2,978,210 of NZ_JACNAS010000001.1, read as the reverse complement.
CACTGGCGACGACAACAAGATCTGGAGCCTGGCGGCCACCTTCATCACCGGCCCGCACTCGTTCACCCTCGCACACCAGCGCAGCACCGGCGACAGCAACCTGGGCTACGCCTACGGCGGCTACCAGAAAGATCAAGGTCGCGTCGGCGACGGTGGCAACACCATCTACCTGGCGAACTCCTACTGGTCCGACTTCAACGCTGAAGACGAACGCAGCTGGCAAGTGGGCTACGGCCTGGACTTCAGCACCTTCGGTGTACCGGGCCTGAGTTACAACGTGGCCTATGTGCGCGGTGACAACATCACTACCTCCACCAGCGAAGGCGGCACCGAGCGCGAGATCTTCAACCAGATCAAATACGTCGTCCAAAGCGGCCCGGCCAAAGACCTCAGCGTGAAACTGCGCAGCTCGGTCCTGCGTGTGTCGCAGAAGTCGAGCGAGTACAACGTCAGCGGCAACGAAGTGCGTGTGTTTGTGGATTACCCGATCAACATCTTCTGATGAGCGGTTGCGGTTTCGAGGCCTGATGAAGGGCTGAGAAAGGAAAAGCCCCAACTGGTTCGGGGCTTTTTTGTTGTCGATTTGCTCATGTCGCCGAAACACGATTTTGGCAACACGTCTTGAGAACGTGTCGTCCGCGGCGAAATGTTCGGAGGACGTGTCGCAAAAAGTGGAAAATTGCGACACGTCTTAGCACTTCAAATCGATTGCTCGACTATACGGCAATGCCGTATAGTCATGCCCATGTTCACGATTATCGAAACCGAAATTTTCAAGCGTTATGCTGAATCCATCTGGGACGATGGCGAACGTCATGAATTCATTACCTGGCTGGCGGCTAATCCGTTGGCGGGCGATGTGGTTCCTGGTAGCGGCGGTCTGCGCAAGGTTCGTTGGTCCCGTAGCGGGATGGGCAAACGAGGCGGTACCCGTGTCATTTACTACAACACGCTTTCTGAAGGCTCAATCTGGTTGTTAATCGCCTACACCAAGGCGAAGTTCGACAATTTACCCGCAGCCTTCCTCAAGCAACTGAAGGAGGAAATCAGCAATGGTCAATGAACTGGAGCAATTCCAGCAGGACTTGCTGGACTCTGTGCGTCAAATGAAAGCAGGCAAAGCTGCTCGGGTGACTGAGGTGCCGCTGTCTGCGGCTGCTGAAGCACGGGCCAAAGTGGGTGTGTCTCAAAGTGCATTCGCCGAGCTGATTGGAGTCAGTTTGCGAACGCTGCAGGATTGGGAGCAGGGGCGACGGCAACCGACGGGAGCGGCGCAGACGCTGTTGCGCGTGGCGAGTCAGCATCCTGAGGCACTGCGTGACCTTCAAGCGATTTAGTCAAGAAGGCAAACTTTCTGCTCAACACATCGCCGAAATTGAGAAGTCGCCAAGTCGTTCGATGGGCGCGAGTATTTTGTATGCCCTCTTTTTAACTCATTACACTACGTAACTAATGAAGTTCCCGCTCCCACCTTTATCCCTTCCAGCAAACTCCATAAATTGAGCTCCAACGCCTCTCCCATCATCCCGACGGGAAGGTCACTGGAGTTTCCCTCATGCCTTTCGTATCCGTACGCATCACCCGAGATGGCGTTACCACTGAGCAGAAAGCTCAGGTGATTGCCGAGATCACTGAAACACTGGAGCGCGTCCTCAACAAACGCCCTGACCTGACCCACATCGTGATCGAGGAAGTCGACACCGATAACTGGGGTTACGCCGGCATCACCACCACCCAGTACCGCAAGCAACTGGCCGAGGCGGAAGGGCAGTCATGACGTCCTCCGTCACCATCGATTTCATCTCCGATGTGGTGTGCCCCTGGTGCGCGCTGGGGGCGACGGCGCTGGAGCAGGCGATCGAGAACGTGGCCGGGGAAGTCTCGGTCGAGCTGACCTACAAGCCGTTCGAGTTGAACCCGGACATGCCGGCCGAAGGTGAGCAAGCGGTCGAGCACCTGATGCGCAAGTACGGGAGAACAGCCGACGACGTCGCCGCCGGCAAGGCCATGCAAATCGCTCGCGGCGAGGCCATTGGTTTCAAGTTCGATCTGGAGAAGCGCACGCATTTCTACAACACCTTCGATGCGCACCGATTGTTGCTGTGGGCGTTGCAGGAAGGGCGACAAGTCGAGCTGAAGAGGGTGCTGCTACGGGCCTATTTCAGCGAAGGCCAGAACCCGAGCGATCAATCGACGCTGGTGCGTCTGGCGACTGAAGCGGGGCTGGATGCGACAGGGGCGAGAGAGGTGCTGGCGTCCGACGCATTCGCCAGCGAAGTGCGTGAGCTTGAAATGTATTACCGCCAGCACGGCATCAACTCGGTTCCGGCCATGGTGCTGAACGGTCGCCACCTGGTGTCCGGTTCGCAATCGGTCGAGTACTACGAACAGATGTTGAGACAAATGGTGAACGCCCCGGCCGAAGCCTGATTACAGATTTCTACCCCACTTTTAATTGTCAGAGGTCTTCATCATGAGCATTTCGAAAAAAGTCATCGTTATCACCGGCGCATCCCAGGGTCTCGGCGACGGTATGGTCAAAGCTTTTCGTGAACTCGGTTACCGGATCGTCGCCACTTCGCGTTCGATCAAGCCGTCCACCGATCCGGACATTCTCACCGTGGCCGGTGACATCGGCGAGCCGGAAACCGCCCAGCGCGTCATCCGTGAAGCGATCTCCCGTTTCGGTCGCATCGATACCCTGGTCAACAACGCCGGGATCTTCATCGCCAAGCCGTTCACCGCGTATACCGCAGAGGACTACGCCAATGTGTTGTCGGTGAACGTCAATGGCTTCTTCTACATCACCCAACTCGCCATCGCCGAGATGGAAAAGCAGGGCAGCGGCCACGTCGTCAACATCACCACCAGCCTGGTGGACCACGCCATCGACGGCGTGCCATCGGTGTTGGCTTCACTGACCAAGGGCGGCCTCAACGCGGCAACCAAATCCCTGGCCATCGAATACGCCAAGCGCGGGATCCGGGTGAACGCAGTCAGCCCGGGCATCATCAAGACCCCCATGCATGGCGAAGAAACCCATGCCGCACTGGGCAATCTGCACCCGGTCGGGCACATGGGCGAGATCGATGATATTGCGCAAGCGGTCGTGTATCTGGACGGCGCCAAGTTCGTCACTGGCGAAATCCTGCACGTGGACGGTGGTCAGAGCGCGGGACACTGAAAGCGTTTTTTCAAACCCCTGAAACAACAAAGCCCTCGTATTGCTACGAGGGTTTTGTTTGGAATAACCCATTCTTTTTGGTAAGGATGGTCGAATTGAGAGCTCTCGGTTCCATAACCGTGAGTGGTGGGCGCAGCAGTTTCGGATGAAGGTCAGGGTGTGGAGCCTGGAAGCCAATACTTCGAAGGGCAGATTGAATCTGCTAGCGATCGCTTTTTTGTCGACGCTTTTGCCTATGCGGCCGTTTCATTCGTACGCCACACTCAATGAAGTAGCAAGGCAGCTAAATAGCCGCCCTCGAAAAACACTAAACTACGAAACACCCGCTGAACGATTTAGCCAATCTGTTGCGTCGACCGGTTGAATCCACAGCCAGAAGCGGCCAACCGCACCTGCTTTACCATGCCGTCGACCAGATTATTTTTCCTGTCCAAACCAGACTGTTGCGGCCAAATCCATCCGCACTGTATCTGCTCCTGCCTATTTACTACTGGTTAGCATTACTCCTCACTCACGGACTTATGCTCTATGCCGGATACCACTAACCTTTACCTGTTCATTGTTGCCGCCTTGCTGTTGTTGATCGTTCCTGGCCCTAACATGGCTATCGTCAGCAGCCATGCGGTTGCTCATGGATGGCGTGCCGGCCTCGCTGCAGCACTGGGAATAACCCTGGCCGATGTGCTGATGACCGTCATGGTTAGCGCAGGCCTCGGTGTGTTGGTGATGAGTTGGGCGCCGGCGTTTGACTTGCTGCGCTGGGCCGGGGCTTGTTATCTGATGTTGCTGGCGTGGCAGGCATTGAAGACTTCTACTTCGGATACTGAGTCTCAAGCCACACAGGCCTCGCTGAAGAAGATCTTTGTCCGAGCCACGCTCAACAGTTTGTTAAACCCCAAGGCGCTGTTGTTCTTCATGGTATTCCTACCGCAGTTCGTCACCGTAGGTACCAGTAGTGTCACCTCGCAATTAATGTTCTTGGGTTTGTTGCTTGCGCTGATCGCATTGATCTTCCATTCCCTGCTCGGATTTTGCGCCGGACAGCTGCATGTGCGCTTTCGCGAAGGCATGATCTCTAAACGCCTTGGTGCCTATAGCTTCGCTGCGGTGATGACAGCTCTGGCGGCACGGTTGCTTCTACTTGATCGACCATTTTGAAGGAGCGAGACATATCGGCTCGGCACAATTTTTCCTTGCTGATACGCGCTATCGAACACCGTGACCGAGACGATATGTCTGCTTATTGGACTTACTTCAGGTTGCCGCTTAGAAACTGCTTCAGGCGCTCGCTTTTGGGGTTGCCTAATACGTCCTCGGGCGCACCCTGTTCTTCGACCCGTCCCTGGTGCAGGAACAGCACCTGGTTCGACACTTTGCGCGCAAAGCTCATTTCGTGGGTCACCATGATCATGGTGCGGCCTTCTTCGGCCAGGCCCTGGATCACCTTGAGTACTTCGCCCACCAGTTCCGGGTCCAGGGCCGAAGTCGGCTCGTCGAACAGCATGATCTCCGGTTCCATGCTCAGGGCACGGGCAATGGCGACCCGTTGCTGCTGACCGCCCGAGAGAAACGCCGGGTATTGATCGGCAACCCGTGCCGGTAAACCGACCTTGTCCAGGTAGCGCCGGGCGCGATCCTCCGCGTCCTTCTTGCTGACGCCCAGCACCCGGCGCGGGGCCATGGTGATGTTGTCGAGCACGGTCATGTGGCTCCACAGGTTGAAGTGCTGGAACACCATCGCCAGGCGAGTGCGGATGCGTTGCAGTTCATTGGCGTCGGCCACGCGCATGCCGTGGTGGTCATGGACCATTTTAATCGGCTGGCTGTCCAGGCTCATGGCGCCGTCGTTGGGCGTTTCCAGGAAGTTGATGCAACGCAGAAAGGTGCTCTTGCCCGAACCACTGGCGCCAATCAGGCTGATCACATCACCGGTCCTGGCGTTTAGCGAAACGCCCTTGAGGACTTCATGGTTGCCGTAACTTTTGTGCAGGTTTTCAACGGTCAGTTTGTACATGAACAAGCATCCTGAATTAGTGAGCCGGGCCGAGGAAGGACAACCAACGGCGTTCAGCCAGGCGGAACAGGCCGACCAGGGAGAAAGTGACTGCCAGGTAGATCAACGCGGCGATGCCGAACGACTGGAAGGTCAGGAAGGTCGCCGAGTTGGCGTCCCGCGCGACTTTCAGAATGTCCGGGATGGTCGCGGTGAAGGCCACGGTGGTCGAGTGCAGCATCAGAATCACTTCGTTGCTGTAATAAGGCAGCGAGCGACGCAGGGCGGACGGCATGATCACGTAGGTGTACAGCTTCCAGCCGGTCAGGCCGTAGGCCTTGGCCGCTTCGACTTCACCATGGGCCATGCTGCGAATCGCCCCGGCGAAGATCTCCGTGGTGTAAGCGCAGGTGTTCAGGGCGAACGCCAGGATGGTGCAGTTCATCGCATCGCGAAAGAACGCATCCAGCACTGGCTGAGCTCGTACCGCGGCCAGGCTGTATATTCCCGTGTAGCAAATCAGCAACTGGATATACAGCGGTGTGCCACGGAACAGGTAGGTGTAGAACTGCACCGGCCAGCGCACCCAGACATTGGTCGAGACCCGGGCTATAGACAGCGGGATCGACATCACGAAGCCGAAGAAGATCGAGGCACTGAGCAGCCAGAGGGTCATGGCCAGCCCGGTGATGTGAGTGCCGTCCTGGAACAGGAACGGTTTCCAGTATTCCTGCAGTAGCTCGATCATCGCACGGCCTCCCGGGTGCCTGCGGCGTAGAAGATTTCCATCCGGCGCAAGACGTAGTTCGAAACGGTGGTGATCACCAGATAGATCAAGGCGGCCAGTATCAGGAAGAAGAACAGCTGATAGGAGCTCTTGCCCGCGTCCTGGGCCACCTTGACCAGATCTGCCAGGCCAATGATCGACACCAGCGCGGTGGCCTTGAGGATCACCATCCAGTTATTACCGATGCCCGGCAGGGCAAAACGCATCATTTGCGGGAACACCACCAGGCGAAAGCGCTGGGCGCGGGTCAGGCCGTAGGCAGTAGCCGCTTCCATCTGCCCTCGGGGTACGGCAAGGATGGCGCCACGGAAGGTTTCGGTGAAATACGCCCCGTAGATGAAGCCCAGGGTAATGACCCCGGCGCTAAAGGGGTTGATTTCGATATAGTCCCAGCCCAGTGCTTCGGTCAGGCTGGTCAGCCAGGTTTGCAGGCTGTAGAAGATCAACAGCATCAGCACCAGGTCCGGCACCCCGCGGATCAGCGTGGTGTAGGCCTGCGCAGGGACGCGCAGCAGTGCCGATTTCGAAAGCTTGGCGCTGGCGCCGATCAGGCCCAGACCAACGCTCACCAGCAAGCACAGAAAGGATAATTTGACAGTCATCCAGGAACCTTGCAGCAACAGCGGGCCAAAGCCCTTGAGGCTGAAGCCTGACAGCCCCAGGATCATCAACAGGTTTTCGAACATTGGGCAGCCCTACGTCAATCCAGAAAGCGCCCATCCGGAAATGGGCGCAGGGTCATTATTGGCCGCTGTAGAGATTCAGATCGCCAAAGTGCTTCTGCTGGACGGCCGCATAGGTGCCATTGTCGTGCAGTGCCTTGATGCCTTTGTTCAGCAAGGCCTGGAGCTCGGCGTTGCCTTTGGTGAGGCCCACGGCGGTTTTGGCTGGCAGAAGGGGGCTTTCGACCGGTTCGCTGATTTGGAAGTCGGCGCCTGGCGGCGACTTCAGGAAGCCCAGTTCGGCTTGCAGCATGTCCTGGATCGAGGCATCGAGGCGGCCGGAGATCAGGTCGGCGTACACCTGGTCCTGGTTGGCGTAGGCCTGCGTCTCTACCCCAGCCTTGTCCAGCACGGCCTTGGCGTAGGCTTCCTGGATGGTGCCTTGCTCGTAGCCGACTTTCTTGCCCTTGAGGGAAGCCGGATCGGTGCCGACGGCCGTGCCTTTCTTGAATACCAGCGCGGTCGGGCCAGAGAACAGCTCGCTCGAGAAATCGATGACTTTCTCACGTGCCGGCGTGACCGTCATGGAAGAGATCACGCCATCGAACTTGTTGGCCTTGAGGCCGGGAATCATGCCGTCGAAGTCGCTTTCAACCCACTTGCACTTGACCTTCAGCTCAGCGCAGATCGCGTTGCCCAGGTCGATATCGAAGCCCACCAGGCTGCCATCGGCGGCCTTGGATTCGAACGGCGCATAAGAGGGGTCAACGCCGAAGCGCAACTCCTTGTACTCCTTGGCCAGCGCGGAACCGGCAGCTACACACAAAGCCAACGCAGAAAGGGTCAGAAATTTTCTTTTCATTGTTTTTATTCCTAAGGACCAACATGAGCGCTTGTGACACATGAGTACTGTTATGGAGCTCGTATGACACTATGGAAGAAGTAACACTCGACAGGTCGCGCTCCTGGTGAACAAGAAGGCAGAGCCCGTGGGGGAAAGTAGTCTAGAAGCAAGCGAGTGCGACGATAAGACGAAAAGTGCGTTGATTTAACGAATTAATGGTCATTATGACGATCAATACTGACTATGTGATGATTTGGCGTGCTGCCGCTGACCGAAAACTGCCCCAGGTGTTCAACTGTTCCCGTTCAACTTTTGAGCAGGGGCACACAGGGTGATTAGCATGAGGTAGCTTCCATTTTCGCGGACGCGAAAATCGCATCCTGGTACTGCCGAAGCCCTGACACTACGGAGCGACGTGCGGCTGATAATTCCGTCGACTCGCCCACCCATTTGCATTCCACCTGACCAGTTGGATGTGTCAGGTGCTTGAGGAGAGCTGGCAGCATCGATCAAGGGCCACATGGTCATCTCAATCAACGATCATCCGCAGATCCGGGAGGTGTTCTCGGGGCTTCGCCTGAAGGAAGTGCCATTCCGGCATATGGTGGGGAGCAAGGCGGTAAGCAGGCCAATGAGCTGATCTACTTCAACTGGTAACAATCGCACCCAACGAAAAAGCCGCCCTTGAGGCGGCTTTTTTGGCTCTGTACATGTGAAAATTTTGCCAATTTCAACTAAGTGGTGAAATTTGAGGCTACGAAGTCCAAAGTTCTAAGTGAACATCAATTTCGGTGAGAGTATTCGTTGAGTTTTATTAGCTTTAATTAAGAAAGCAACCAACGGATGTCACTGCAATAATGCCTAAGGCAATCAACGCAGTGCTCTTGATTTCGCTCTTTCCCAAAGGCTGCCCGCAAGACTTTGTCATATTTTTCTTCAGCAATTTGAGGGCGAGCAGCTGAGATTTTTTTGTTTATGTAATCGAAGCCGGCATAGTCGATGATGTCCATCATGCACGATTCTAAGCACACCACCTTGGTTCGAAGGAACTCAAAGGCATCAAGCTGATCATAGGCGCAGATTGCTCGCAGAGCTCTCTTGTCACCAGTCAACATGAAGTAATCAAACTTTTTATCGTGATTATCTTTGGCGTGGAGGAAGAGGGCCTGCTTGCCAACATCGATCTCAGGGATCTCTATTAAGTGATCGATTAAATCGAGTATTGGTGCTTCTTGTAGCACATTGCAATGCTCAAAAAATTCACTGATTCGTTCAAAGGCCTGAGGGCTGCCAACATAACGCTCTATGGACTTGCGAAAAGCGTGCGAAAAGGGACTGCGAAAAGGGGACGGATTTATTTTCGGATATTTAGGTTGGGGGGAATGGTGGAGGCGATACCTGCAGTTTCTGGCTTCCCTGTTCCAAGCACCATTGCTGCTGACGTTTCCAGTCATTTGGAAATCCCATGAGTCTCAAATAACCCGGTTCTTGCTGATCCATGATTTCGGCCAAGCGAAGCTTCCACTGGCTGTCTGGACTGATCAAGTCGGTTAGGTAGGCCAGCATCGTCAATACGATGTATAGCCGCTGCTTGGGTTGAGGCCGGTCGGCAGGTGCAGTTGGGATGACCCATTCTTTGGGTAAGGCTGGTCGAATCGAGAGCTCTCGGTTCCATAGCCGTGAGTGATGGGCGCAGCAGTTTCGAATGAAAGTCAGGGTGTGTAGCCAGGAGGCCAATACATCGAAGGGCAGATTGAATCTGGCGGCGATAGCTTTTTTATCGGCACTTCTGCCTATGGCATTGAAGAGGGTAGATACCGTCCCAAGGCTGAGTTCTTCCAGGACCGCCCAAGCGGGCGGCAGCTCAGGGTGGGCATAGGTCGCTCCGTAGTATCGGAAGTAGTTATCGCGCATGCGGTTTTCGATCCGCTGTTGCTGGAGCCCATCGGCCTGTCGGCCATTTTTGATGCGCTCAATATCACGTCTGAGTTTATTGCGCTCCTTGTTCAATTGCTCTCGCAGTGGACGCAACAGCTCGAGGTGTGGGTATGACGAGGAGAAGACTGACGCGTCAGCTATCCAGTCAGGCCCATACTTAGGGCACATGTGATTGCTGATAGTCGCTCGTACGGCGACTTCGACACGTTCGATGGCATCCATGGTTATGCGTCGCAACGAACCATCGAAGCGGTAGATGTCGACGACTGCTTTCAGAGTGCTGCCGGGTTTGAAGGTGTGTTCAGGGTCTGGCTCCTGGAAGGGGCGCATGTAGGGACTCAGTCGAAACAGCGTGACCACTTCGAGAAAGCGCATGGCCCGATCGTCGTTGGCGACGTGCAGGCCTCGTTGCTTTAGCAGTTCCAATTGCTGTTCTACGCTGAGGGCCGGCTTGTCGAAGGGCCTCATTGTAGTTTTCTCCAGGCAAAAAAAACCCGCACGATTTGAGCTTGCTGACTGGGTCAACCTAGGCTTGGCGGGTGTGTTGGGGTGCATTATAGGTAGCTGGAGAAGGTCGTCAACGTCATCCCGAAGTGAAATTGTAACGGGTAGGTGTGCAGGTAGATTTTGGTGCAGGCTGTCGGTAAGGGGTAATGCGGTATTTACAGGGGGGGTAGCAGTTGGATTTCCGGATGCCAGAAACAACAAAGCCCTCGCATTTCTGCAAGGGCTTCGTTTTGTATGGTGCCGGCACCAGGAATCGAACCCGGGACCTACTGATTACAAGTCAGTTGCTCTACCATCTGAGCTATACCGGCGTGTCAGGGCGACGATTATAGCGATTGGTTGGCTTCTGTAAACCCCTGAATTTTGACTATTTTTGTTCGGGCTTCAGGTCAGGCTCGCAGCAGGGTTTTCTTGAGTTTCTGGATGGCTTGCCAGGTTCGACTGTTTTGCATCGCGCGCAGCTGTGCTTCGGCCTGTTCGGCGCGTTGCAGGGCGGCGGCGAGTTGGTGTTCGGTGTCGCCGACAGGGTGGCTGAAATTGTGGCCTTTGCAGAACTGGAACTCGTCCAGGTTGCACGGCGGGATGTCGAAGGCGGGTTTGAGGTTCAGGTGTTCTTCGGCGAGGTAGTAGGTGTTGATGCCGTCGAACAGGATGGAGTGGTAGCCGGCGTCGGTGACGAGGTTTTCCCAGGCCTGGTCGCGGGCCCAGGGGGTTTCGATAAGGATCACCCATGGCCGCCATTGGCTGAAGTCCATGCCGCGCAGGACGGTTTCTTCGTGGCCTTCGACATCGATTTTCAGGAAGTGAATGGCGCGGCCCTGGGCGTGTTCTTCGCAGATGGAGGCCAGGGTGCGGGACTTGATCGTTTGGCTGCGCACGTCCATGCCGGCGTCTCGGTGCAGTTTGGCCATGGCCGGGTCCAGGGTCGAAAGGCCGGTGCCGGCGATGCCGTAGAAGGTCAGTTCGTCAGCACTTTCCCCGGCCGCACACTGCAGGTTGGTGTCTTTGGGGCGTTGCTGGCTCAGGGCTTCGAAATAGTTGGGCATCGGTTCGACGTTGATGCCGGTCCAGCCGTTGTCGTAGAACGCCTTGGTGACGGAGTCATGGGTGGGATCGTTTGCCCCGACGTCGATGTAGAAGCCGTTCTCGACGGTTTTGAGGGCGCGCCACAGGCGTATGTCTTCGAAATTCTGTGCGTAGGAAATGAACGTCACTGGCGCATCCTGTCGGAGGAATGTTCTTGTTCGTGGCCGCGCTGCCGGCGCCCTTGCGTGTGTGTATATCAAGAGTAATGAAAGGGTGCAATTTCCCCTGTCTGCGATCCGGGATTAGGCATTTATGTCGTTTTGATTAAATGCTTATGCACAATGCCATTGGCAGCGCACTGGGTTTAGGTCGAAATTGTGGATCCGTTCTCGTTTGTTCGCAAATACCTGTTTTTTCGATTTTTTATGCGAGTGTATAAAAAATGAACAGTGTGGATTTAGCCCTGAAACAGGCGTGGATATTGGATCCACGATTATTTCATCAACAGAGTTATCCACAGGTCGGATGTATTTAAGCGCGTTCGGCCAGGAGCAGGAAATTACGCGGCGTGAGCGGAGTTTCGCAGAAGGTGCCGACACGGGCGCTGTAGCCCTGCTCGGTGAGGAAAAGTGCCCGGTCAAGGACCAGCCAAAGCTCCAGTGGGCGTCGGAAAAGTCCGCGTAGTAGTTCAAGGTTGCGCACTTCGGCCAGTCGCTGCCAACCGGCGGCTTCGAGGGCTGGCCAATCTTGCGGGCCGATTGTGGATAACTCTTTGAGAGTGGCCAGATGATGGCAGTAATCGGCGAAGGGTTTGTCCAGCCAGGCGCTGGGCAGGGAAGGGGTTGGCAGGTACTCGTCAATGCCGCGTAGTTGCCGTTGCAGCAAGTCGAAGCCCAGGCGCCGGGCCATGGAGGTGTCGCGTTGACGTCGCACGCGGGCACCGGCGGTAACGGTTTCGCTCATGGGCAACGCGAGGTCGTCGAGGGAAAGCTGTAAGCCGGAGCCTTGGGCGGCCGAGGAAATCGGTGAGTATTGGGCAAGACTGATCCGGTTGTAGCAACACGGCGCGATGGCGAGCTGTTTGCAGCCTGTGACGCTGGCGAGTTGAATCAGCCGCACATGCAAATCACCGCAGGCGTGAAGCGCGACGGGCGTGTGATACGCACCCAGTAAACAAGCTGCGTCTGCCGCGAGCACATCTTGTTCGATATGCAGCGCATGCAGGTGATGGCGCTGGCTGAGTGCCTGGCCGCTGGTTACCAGTGCCGGGTCGTATTCCAGGCACGTCAGTTGTTGCCCCGGTTGCAGTAGGCGGCGGCCCAGATGTCCTTTACCCGAGCACCAGTCCATCCAATGCTGCGGTGCTTCGGAAAACTGCAACCGACTGGCGAAGGCTTCGATCTGTTGCCATTTGCGCCCCGGTACATCGACGTTCAACCGATGGCCCGCCGCCTCGAGTGTGCGAGTCGGCAACTCATCCACGGCACTCAAGGCCGCGGACATTGTTGCCAGGGAAGCAAAGGGCTCCGGTGCATTCAGAAGGGCAGGTTGGTTGTGAGCGTTTTCCGCGTCTTCCAGCGACCGCTTGCGTAGCCATGCGGCCAGCTCCGGGTAGGACGCTTCCCAGGGAAGATGCCGATGAGTGAACGGTCGGGGTTTCCACAGTGCCTGATGCTCTGTCAGAAAAGCATCCAGCGCGGTGAAACGGGCGAGCAGGGCCTCGCCCGTCAACACGCCGCTATCAACGCCCTTGGCAGGCATCGACGCGCAACCAGCGCTCCAGCAGCTTGAAGCCACGCACCAGCACGTAAGCCATTACCAGATAGAACATGCCCGCGGCGAAGAAGATCTCCACCGGCAGGTAGGTCCGGGCAATGATGGTGCGGGCCATGCCGGTCAATTCCAGCAGGGTCACGGTGCTGGCCAGGGCGCTGGCCTTGAGCATCAGGATCACTTCGTTGCTGTAGGCCGGCAGGCCGATGCGCGCGGCGCGCGGCAGCATGATGTAGAACAGCGCTTTTGGTTTGGACATGCCCAGTGCCCGTGCCGCTTCGATCTCGCCCGGTGGAATCGCCTGGATGGCGCCCCGCAGGATTTCCGCAATGTAGGCCGCGGTGTGCAAGGTCATGGTCGCCGTGGCGCACCAGAACGGATCGCGCAGGTACGGCCACATCGAACTGTTACGGATCGCGTCGAACTGCGCCAGGCCGTAGTAGACCAGGAACAGCTGAACCAGCAACGGCGTGCCACGGAAAAAGAAGATGTAGCCGTAGGGAAATGCCCGCACCCACCACAGGCGCGACGAGCGGGCGATACCCAGTGGAATGGCCAGCAGCAAACCGGCGATCACGGCGATGGCCACCAGTTCCAGGGTCAGGGTTGCGCCCTGGGCCAGTTTCGGCAGCCACTTGATGATGACTTCCCAGTTCATTGGGTGCTCCTCGCGAAGCCGCGAGCGGCACGTTTTTCCAGGAAGTGCATGCCGGTCATCGCCAGCACCGTCAGGCTCAGGTACATGAACGCGGCCACCATATAGAAGGTGAACGGTTGCTTGGAGACGGTCACGCCGATTTGCGCATGACGCATGATTTCTTCCAGGCCGATCACCGACACCAGCGCGGTGTCCTTCATCAGGATCATGAACAGGTTGCCCAGGCCCGGCAGGGCAATGCGCCACATCTGCGGCATGATCAGCTTGGTGAAGATGCGCCATTTCGACAGGCCCAGGGCCACGCCGGCTTCACGATGGCCTTTGGGGATGGCGAGGATCGCACCGCGAAACACTTCCGTGGCGTAGGCGCCGAAGCACAGGCCCAACGCAATCACGCCAGCGGCGAAGGCGTTGAGTTCAAGGTCGGGGTTGCCGAAGAACTCGCCCAGGGCACGCATCAGGTTGACCGTGCCGAAGTAGATCAACAGCACCCAGAGCAATTCCGGGATACCGCGAACCAGGGTCGAATAAGTGCCGCCAAGCCATTGCAGCGGCTTGTACGGGGAAGTCTTGGCCAAGGCGCCGAGCAGACCGAGTACCAGCCCCAGGCACAAGGCCGAGAGTGCCAGTTTCACAGTCATCAGCGCGCCAGCGGCGAGCGCCGGGCCGAATCCGTAGAGGTCGATAATCATGGATTTCTTTTCAAATCGCGGCAGGCAAGGCCGAGAACCGGCGCCATCAGGCGCCGGTCAGGCAGGTCAGTATCAATAGATGCTGAACGGGAAGTACTTGTCGTTGATCTTCTTGTAGGTGCCGTCAGCGACGATTTCTTTCAGCGCGGTGTTCAGCTTCTCGCGGATCGGGTCTTTCTTGCGCACGGCAATACCGATCTTGTCGCTCTCTTCCACCGGGTCACCCTTGAACTCGTAGCTACGGCCAGCGTCGCTTTTCAGCCATTCGTAGTTGACGTACTTGTCGGCCAGGATGCCGTCCAGGCGGCCGGAAGTCAGGTCGAGGTAGGCGTTTTCCTGGGTGTCGTAGAGCTTGATGGTGATGTCGTCACCATAGTTGTCTTCCAGGAAGGTGCCGGCCAGGGTCGCGCGCTGGGCGCCGATGATCTTGCCTTTGAGCGCGGCCTTGTCGGTTTTGAAGTCGATGTCTTTCTTGGCGATGAACTGCAGCTTGTTGGAGTAGTACGGGTCGGTGAAGTCCACCGCTTGCTTGCGCTCGTCGGTGATCGACATCGAGGAGATCAGGAAGTCGAACTTCTTGGCGTTCAGGGCCGGGATGATGCCGTCCCAGTCGGAGGTCACGACGGTGCACTCGACTTTCATCTTGGCGCACAGAGCGTCGCCGATCTCTTTGTCGAAGCCGACGACATTGCCACTGGCATCTTTATTGTTGAACGGCGGGTAAGCCGCTTCGATGCCCATCTTCAGGGTTTCGGCCATGGCACCGGCGCTGAACGCCAGGGTGACGGCGGCAGCCAGGAAGACCTTTTTGTAGTTCTGCATGTGGGTAGCTCCGTTAGCGGTTGCTGGACATGAATTGTTTGCAGCGCGCCGAAAGCGGGTTTTCAAACACCTGCTGTGGCGATCCTTGCTCTTCTACCAGGCCCTGGTGGAGGAACACCACTTCACTGGAGACCTGACGGGCGAAGCCCATTTCGTGGGTCACGAGCAGCATGGTGCGGCCTTCTTCGGCCAGTGCGCGGATGACATTAAGTACTTCCTGGACCATTTCCGGGTCAAGCGCCGAGGTGGGCTCGTCGAACAGGATGACCTTGGGCTGCATGGCCAGGGTGCGGGCGATGGCCGCGCGTTGTTGCTGGCCGCCGGACAACTGCGCCGGGTAGGCATGGCGCTTGTCGGCGATGCCGACCTTGGCCAGCAGGGCTTCGGCCACTTCGATGGCTTCGGCCTTGCTCTGGCCGAGCACGCGGCGCGGGGCTTCGATGATGTTGTCGAGCACACTCATGTGCGGCCACAGGTTAAAGTTTTGAAATACAAAACCGATTTCGCTGCGCAGGCGATTGATCTGCTTGCCGTCGGCGGCCACCAGTTCACCGTTCTTCGCGGCCTTGAGCTTGAGTTCTTCGCCGGCGACCAGGATCTGGCCCTGGTGCGGGTTCTCCAGCAGGTTGATGCACCGCAGGAACGTGGACTTGCCGGAGCCGGAGGAACCCAGGATCGAGATCACATCGCCGTCGCGGGCGGTCAGCGAGATGCCTTTGAGCACCTCCAGCGAACCGTAGCGTTTGTGCAAGTTGCGGATTTCAAGCGCGGGCGTGGCCTCAGCCATGTGCGTTCCTCATATATGTTGCGCTCCTGCTGTTGGCGGCCTTCCTGGCGAGGCGGCCAACCTAGCATAGCGTTTCAATGGCAGCCAACAGCGCTACGGACGGTAATCGGCTGGTGTGTGGCAGGTTGTCGCATCGACGCAGCAGACTGTCGCCCCATCAACAACCGAACAGCCGTTTGAACCTTGCCTGTCGATAAAAAGCGCGGTGGCTGCCGCAAAAAAAGGCGCGATGTTGCCAGCTTTGACAGGGTGTTGGAAGCGCTATCCGGCCAAATGCACCGCTTGTGCACTTTTAATGTGCGCGGAGCACTTTTCAGGTGTGTTTCCGGTGCGCTGATGTAACCGCAAAAGTGGGGCGCAGGGTAACGCTTTGGCAAAGTGCCATTAAATTCAAAGGGTTGCGATGACCGTCCGGTCGAGGCGAGATCGCCGGGCTAGAGGGTTTTGAAATATTTTGGCGCAATTATTGCGTGCAGAATCCAGAACGCCCTGTTGGCTTCTTTTTACGAGAAGGTCCGCCGAACGGGATGCACGCATTCGCTTCTCCTTACAAAGGTAGTTTTAATGAGCAGTACCCAAAGCTCTAATGGCCTCGAACAGGGGCTCAAACCGCGCCACGTGACCATGCTGTCGATTGCCGGGGTTATCGGCGCCGGCTTGTTCGTTGGCTCGGGTCACGCCATCGCCGCTGCAGGTCCGGCTGTTCTGTTGGCTTACGCCGCCGCCGGCATGTTGGTGGTGCTGGTGATGCGCATGCTCGGCGAAATGGCCGTTGCCTCGCCGGACACCGGTTCGTTTTCGACTTACGCCGACCGCGCGATCGGTCACTGGGCCGGCTTCACCATCGGCTGGTTGTACTGGTGGTTCTGGGTTCTGGTGATCCCGTTGGAAGCCAACGCTGCCGCGACCATCTTGCATGCCTGGTTCCCTGGCGTGGACATCTGGGCATTCGCCCTGGTCATCACGATGCTGTTGACCGTGACCAACCTGTTCAGCGTGAAGAACTACGGTGAATTCGAGTTCTGGTTTGCCCTGATCAAAGTGTTGGCCATCATCGGTTTCATTGTTCTGGGCCTCATGGCGATCTTCGGCTTCCTGCCGGGCAGCCAGGTCAGCGGCGTTTCCCATCTGTTCGACACCCAGGGCTTCCTGCCAAACGGCATGGGCGCGGTGTTGGGTGCCATCCTGACCACCATGTTCTCCTTCATGGGCACCGAGATCGTGACCATCGCGGCCGCGGAATCGAAGAACCCTGGCAAGCAAATCTCCAAGGCCACCAACTCGGTTATCTGGCGGATCGGCTTGTTCTACCTCGTGTCGATCTTCATCGTCGTGGCTCTGGTGCCTTGGAACGACCCGGTACTGGCAAGCCTGGGCTCCTACCAGACTGTACTTGAGCGCATGGGCATCCCTAACGCCAAGATGATCGTCGACATCGTGGTGCTGGTCGCTGTGACCAGCTGCCTGAACTCGGCGCTCTACACCTCGTCGCGGATGTTGTTCTCTCTGGGCAAGCGCGGCGATGCGCCGGCCATGTCCACCCGCACCAACAAAAGTGGCACGCCATACTGGGCGGTGATGCTGTCCACTGGCGCAGCGTTCCTGGCAACATTCGCCAACTACGTGGCTCCGGCTGCGGTGTTCGAATTCCTGCTGGCCAGCTCCGGCGCCATCGCATTGCTGGTGTACCTGGTGATTGCGATTTCGCAACTGCGCATGCGCAAGCAGCGTATAGCGCGCGGGGAGAAAATTGCCTTCAGCATGTGGCTGTTCCCGGGCCTGACCTACGCGGTGATCGTCTTCATCGTCGCGGCCCTGACCATCATGCTGTTCCAGGAAGCCCATCGTGTGGAAATTCTCGCGACCGGCTTGCTCAGTGCTCTGGTGGTAGCGGCCGGCTTGCTGGTGGCTCGCCGTCGCAAACTGGAAAAGCGTGGCGCGGTAGTGCTGAACTGATCCATACCACGTAACGCAAAACGGCCGCTGTCAGTGATGACAAGCGGCCGTTTTTGTTTGAGTCGTAACCCTTACTCGGCTTTTTCTTCCGGCGCTTCCAGCGACTCGCGGTAGACATCCAGTGCGTCACCGAAGTCAGCAATGAACTGCGGTTCGCTCAGCCACGCCTGGGCGGTCTCGCGGTCCATGCCGTCGGCCCACATGCGGTAGTCGATCAGCATGTCGGCGGCCAGGTGGGTGGCGGCCATGCCTTCGTCGTCGGCGTTTTCCATGTCCAGCAGTTCTGGATGGTCGATGATGATAAAGGCCAGGTTCGTCAGCAGCACCGAGAGCATTTCGCTGCGGCTGACGGCTTCCGCGTCGCGCATTTTGCTGAACATCGCCAGGGTGTATTCCGGGATCGGCTCGGCGAGGTGGCCAAGGTCATCGTCCAGCGCGGCGGGTTTGCGGCCGTGGATATTGATCTGCTTGGCTTTGGCTTTTGCGCGCTTGGCGCGTTTCTGTTGCTTGTTCAGGGAGGCCATGGGAACTCAGTTCGGTTTCTGTTGGGTTTGCGCGGCAATGGCGTCGGACGCCGCCACGTAGTCGGCCTGAAAGGCCGGTGATTCGATCCACGCCAGGGCGCCGGCTTCGTCGGTTTCAGTCGACCATTGGCGATATTCGATCAGCGCGGCAAGGATGAAGTCCATCGCGCCTTCCTCGCCTTCCTGCTCGTACACCAGTTCCAGCAACGGATCTTCGAGGAAGGCCGTGCACAGGGCTTGCTGGCTGATCTTTTCGGCGTCGATCATTTTCTTGAATAGTTCGGTCAGGTCCACCGATTCGAAGTCGATGCGATCGTCGTTCGGGTCCAGTTCCACCGGCGCGGCAGCTCGCTGGGTGCGGTTCTGCTTGGCCTTGGCCTTGGCCTTGGCGCGGGAGGCGCGTTTTTGCTGTTTGTTGGCGGAGGCCATGGGTGTCGTTCCGTAATTCGTTGAAAGGGGCGGGTGGCTCAGCTGCGTGGCACCGTTCGCCCGGGTGTGCCGGGGACCAGTTCGCCGTTTTGCAACCAGGCCAATGCAATGGGCCATAGTGTGGCTTGGTATGCGCTGCGAAAAAAGGCGAAATGTCCGACTTCTTCTTCGCCGATGTCTTCGGGATGGATACGTAGGTGGGAGTTTGTGCTGCCGGTGAAGTAGCCGAGCAGGCGTTCGATGGCCGGGACCGTGCCGTAGGGATCGTCGCTGATGCTGATGGCCAGGGTTTGCGCGGTGACGTCGGCAAAGGGCAGCTGCCCGGCGGTTTTGCTGATTGTGCGGCCGCTGGAGCGTTTCTCGTAGCGGGCAGTGGAGAGGCTCCAGTCACGGACCACGCCGGCGGGTGTGTCTTCCAGCCAGCCAAGGCGTTTGCCCGGAAAGTAGCCGCACAGCATCGTCACCAGCGGCATCACCACATGCCACTTGCCGAACATCCGCCAGCGATGAGCGGGCGCATAGTCGCGCCAGTAGGCGAATTGCGCGCCGACCGTCACCAGGCGCCGGATCAGGTGCCCGGACGCCCCCAGGCCCGCTGCACAGCCGCCAAAGCTGTGGCCGACCACATCGATAGGCTGTTGGGGGAACTCACGCTGTGCGCGCTTGAGCATCGCCTCGAAATCCAGCGCTCCCCAATCGGTCCACGAGGCTTGAAGACCCTTGAGCGATGCCGGCCGCGACTCGCCGATGCCGCGGTAGTCATAGGTGATGACATTGAAGCCGTGGGCGAACAGGTAGTCGGCGAAGCGCGAATAGTGGCGACAACGGACCGAGGTGGCGGCATTGATGATCACGACCGGACGAGCGGCGTCCCGAGAAGGGTGTCGCCAGGTGAAGCCGCCGAGGACAAAGCCGTCTGCAGCGGTTTCCTTGAACGGTTCACCGGACGCAACGCGTTGCAATGGCAACTCGATTTGAGTTGGGACGAGTGAAGGCGTTTCCTGCAAATTCATCGGCGTCGGACCTTTGCGGGTAGCTGCCAACAATAGTCTTGATGTCGTTGATGAACAATCCATTGGCCTCAACGCAGTGGTTGGTCGAGCCGTCGTTCTTCAAGTGCCATCCGCTCCCGATCCAGTGCATTACGGAGTTCCTCTTCGCTCGGCAGGACAAGCTTGTACTTGCTGGCGAGCAGTTGCTCGTTTCCTTCCTGCACTGAGTAATGCACCACGGATTCATCCTTTTGCGCACAGAGAATGATGCCGACGGTGGGGCTGTCCTGCGCGCTGCGTTTCAGGTCGTCGTACATACTCACGTACATGTCCATCTGCCCCAGGTCCTGATGGGTCAGTTCACCGCGCTTGATATCGAAGATGACGAAGCACTTGAGCAGGTAGTTGTAGAACACCAGGTCGATGTAGAAGTCTTTGCTGTCGGTGCTGATGCGTTGTTGGCGGGCAATGAATGCGAAACCCTTGCCCAGTTCCAGCAAGAAGCCCTGCAATTGTTCGATCAGCGCTTGTTCGATCTCGCTTTCCTGAAGCTTGCCGGCATTGGGTAAACCAAGAAACTCCAGTACCACCGGATCACGGATGAAATCCCGAGGGCTGGCCTTCATGTTTTGAATGTGGGTGGCGGCCTCTTGCTTGACGCTGCCGCGATCGCGGCTCGCCAGCAGGCGTTCGTAATACAACGTATTGATCTGGCGCTCCAGCGCTCGGCTTGACCAGTTTTGGGTGGCTGATTCGTTCATGTACCAAAGACGAGCGCTGTCGTTGTCGACCCGAAGCAGGTGGCGGTAGTGGGTCCAGCTCAATTCGTGACGCAGTGCGTCACGAATTGGAAAGGCTTGATAGAACAGACGCATGTACCGAAGGTTGGAAGCGTCAAATCCCTTTCCGAACTCCGCAGTTAGCGTTTTGGCCAAGGTCGACGGTAACTCTTTGCCATACCTGACCCGTCGCGCGCCGTTCTGTTCGAACTCAACGATGTGCCGACCAGTTTGCCAACAGGTTTGCACTTGCACGGTGTCGGCCGCCCGAAGCACTTTCTGGCGTGCCTGAAGGATCAATTTGCCAAGGTTGCCAAGCAGTGATGCGAGATAAGGGTCGTGAGTGTCGTTGGGGGTGGGGGCCGTCATGAGGTCTTCCGCAGCAGGTTGAACAGCGAAAGAGAATGACAAGAGAGCCCCTTCGAAGATGCCGGGAGTTGCTGAGAAACAGGCAGGAAATACCGGGCTCTTCGGCAGGACGGGTCTAAATCCGGGCGAGGGCTGAGGAACAAATGGCGTAGTACGTTTCGTACTCAGGCCAAATCAATCTAAAACCCCTCCCTGCGACTGGAAATCCAAAGGATGTAACGATTGGGTTCCGCAGAACCCGGGAGTCGTCATCATGAAATACCTCCATACACTCCTGTTGCCCCTCACCGCTGCAGGCATGCTGATGTTTCCAGCGATGACACCTGCCGCCAGCCTTGAGCCCATCGATAGCCAGGGGGTGCAGGTGCAAAGCCAGGAGCAAAACGGCATCACCTACCTGTCCGGCGGTATCGGCGAGGATGAGTCCAAGGCCATCCAGCAGACCACTGGCTACAACCTGCACATGACGTTCTCTGTCGGGACGGGAAATGAATACACTTCTGACGTGAATGTAGTTATTCAGAAAGCCCCGGGGCAGACCGTACTGACGCTCAATGACGCCGGTCCGCTGGTTTACGTGAAACTGCCTGCCGGTAAATATACGGTCATTGCGACGCGTAACGGCGAAACACGGCAGGACGTTGCCGATGTTGGCAATGGTGCAGCCCGTAACCTGGTTTTCCACTGGAATGATGCAAGTTAACGAGAGGCTCTGAACCCTGAGTCCTGCGACTCAGGGTTTATCGTGATTAACACCTGCATACGCTTGGATGAGTGCAACGCGTAAAGGGTTGGTTTCTACGCTCAGCAGCTTGATGGCCAAAGCGCAGCAGACCACGATCAACATGGGTTTGATCAACCGTGGTCCGACCCGGACAGCGGCCCGTGCACCCAATTGAGCGCCGATGAAGGCCGCCAAAGCCATGGCTATGGCGATCGGCCAGATAATCACACCTTTAGTGATAAAGACCGACAGAGAGCCGAGATTACATGAGGCGTTGGCAAGCTTGGTAAAGCTCATGGCCCGCATCATGCCCAAGCCGCAGAGCAGTACAAATCCGACAATAAAGAAAGAGCCCACACCGGGGCCAAATATACCGTCGTAAAAACCCAGGATCGGCGCAACGCTAAACGAAAAAAACAGAACACTGATTCTCTTGCGTCGATCTTCATTGGCCAGCTTTGGAGAGAGCGCAAAATAGATGGCTACCAGAATTAGCATGATAGGCACGCAAACTTCCAGATAGCGCTTATCAATAGTGCTGACCAGCAAGGCACCACTGGCGCCGCCAACAAATCCGCAGATAACCAGGAAACGGCCTTCGCGCCACTCGATCATTCCTTTGCGAGCAAAGGTTACCGTTGCTGAAACTGTTGCCGAAGCGGCCTGGAACTTGTTCGTGGCAATTGCACTGATCGGATCTACACCTGCCAGGAACAATGCAGGCAAGGTGATCAAACCGCCACCACCGGCAATCGCATCAAAAAAACCGGCGAAAAAAGCGACGAGCGCCAACATGCCAATTACATCCCAAGACATTGCATTCTCTCTTTATGGTTATTGGCCGGTAATCACATGACTGGTCGTTCAACAGCTGGTGATATAAAAAATCAGCCCTGCAGCACTAGCGGGTCTTCGGAAACAACGATGGGGCAAGAAAATTTTGAAAGTCCGAAAATACGAACCAAGACCCGTCTGTTGTCTTTGATGACATCGCGACAGTGCAGAGCCCGGATGTTATTGATGACCATGGCCGATTCCTGGTTCAGCGTGTACTCGACCGGAGTTGCTTCACCCACACCTTGGCAAAGGGCAGTGTAAGCCGCTTTCACAAAGGTCGAGGCGTTGTCATTGACCGAAAAACGATACGTGTTAAAGCGGGCTGCGAACCCTGCCTTGTCGTCGAACTCCAGAATCGAAACGTTGCGGCCATCTTCCCCTTTGCCACTGACAAAGGAGTCACTACGAGTGAACTGGAAGTTACCCGTGGTTAGTGCGAGGCAGTTGGTGACGCCAATTTTTTCGAGTATGGGAGGTAGTGGAATGACTCGCGTAGGCTCAATGCTCGGGTTCCACAAGGCGGATAGTATGAGCGACGATGGAGAGGGCGAGTGCCCGTCTTTCGCGTTCACGGCGCACCAGTAAGGCGCCTCTGTATGCGGGCCAAGCGCGAGGCCGGAATGGGAACTCAGTTCCTTGATGTCCGGCTCGGCAGGGATTCTGGTCAGCCCGCCGCCCTTGAAGTTGGCCACCAGTCGAACCAGTTTTCCTTCATTGTCCATGTCGTAGGCAAAGGCACTGTTACCCACCAGTTTCAACAAGATCTGATTACGGGCGGCCAGGCAAAGGACGTCGTATCGGTTTTCCAGGGATGTCTGGTCTGGTAGTGCATCTGGAGGGATGGCGTCTGAGATTTTTTGCAGCCCTTCAAAGATCAACACGCAAACAAGGCCTTCGGAATAGGCATCCAGCAGTTCGCATTGGTCTTTCGAAAACAGGAACGTTAATTCGGTGGCTGCCAGAGAGGCTTTGGACCTGGCTCCTGGTGCTTGAGGCCCGCCGATGGCGGTCAGCTCTTTGGCCAACTTGTGCAGCAATGCTGACTGGTGGATATCAAAGCTGAAAGTCCTGATTTCTTGTTCAGTAAAAAACTCAGCAGTTTCGACGTCTGGTTGAATCACCTCAGTCATTGTCTATATCCCTGTTGTGTATCTGCTCCCGGTTATGCGGCAGCTCCTCCCCCGATTCTGCTCAATTTCATTTTCAGCGTATGTCATCCATTTCCGTTAGAGCATACGGAGTGTTCCGACAGACCCGAGAGACTGCCAGGAAGGACCGATAACCAATGTCTGAAGCTTTCGGGACTTAGCCCCGGCAACCATTACGGGTACTGGCTGGCGTGGTAACAGGAGGTGGGAATTGTTGTTTCGAGGGTGACGGGATCGGTGCTTCATCAAATCCAAGGCATAAAAAAACCCTGAATCTTGCGATTCAGGGTTTTCGGTATTTGGTGCCCAGAGACGGAATCGAACCGCCGACACGGGGATTTTCAATCCCCTGCTCTACCGACTGAGCTATCTGGGCAACGGGGCGCATTAAACGGGTTTTTCAGGGGGTCGTCAAGCAAGTTTTCAAAAAAATTTTAATTATTACCGTCGCTTACGTTCCGGCCCCCGATAAATCGGGGTTATTCCGACGGCGGCACGTAGCCTTCGGCCTTGGCGTAATCCTCGCCGGAGAAGTACTTGTCCATCTCGCCCTGAAGATATTTGCGATCTTCGGCGTTCATCATGTTCAGGCGTTTTTCGTTGATCAGCAGGGTCTGGTGCTTTTGCCAATCTGCCCAGGCCTTGGCCGAGACGTGGTCAAAAATGTCCTGGCCTTTGGCGCCCGGGAACGGTGCGCGCTCCAGGGCAGGCAATTCTTCTTTGTACTTGCGGCACATGATGGTGCGGGTCATGACGACTCTCCTGCGTTCAATACGGCGGCCGCGCGTTCGAGCAAGGTTTTGACCGGGGCGGCAAGGCCCAGGCGCGGCGGGGTGGCGAGGTTATACCAGAGCCAGTCAGCCTCGGCCACGTGATGGCCGCTCTCCTGGACCTGAACCAGCCAGGGTTCGATGGATAACTGAAAATGGCTGAAGGTGTGCACCAGGCTTGGCAATGCCTGTTGTGTGCCCAGTTCCAGCGAGTGCTGCGATGCCAGGTGCGGCAGGTCATCGAGGTCGTCGAGTTCCGGCAGGCTCCACAAACCGCCCCACAGGCCCGTGGACGGGCGACGGTAAAGCAGGATCGCGCCTTCGGCGTTGGCGAGCATCGGCATCAGCGTGCGCTTCTGCGGGATGGCTTTGCGCGGCTTGGGGATCGGGTAGCGGGTTTCCAGGCCGAGCATGTGCGCCTCGCAGCCCTTTTCCAGCGGGCACAGCAGGCAACTCGGTTTGCTGCGGGTGCAGAGCGTCGCCCCCAGGTCCATCATCGCTTGGGTGTAGGCGTTGACGCGGGTCTGCGGCGTAAAGCGCTCAGCGTTGGCCCAGAGCTGTTTGGCGACCTTTGGCTCGCCGGGGTAGCCCTCTTGCGCGGTAAAGCGCGCCAGCACCCGTTTGACGTTGCCGTCGAGGATCGGCGCGCGCAGGCCCATGCTGATGCTGGCAATGGCGCCGGCGGTGGACAGGCCGATCCCCGGCAGATCAGTGAGTTTTTCCACGTCCCGGGGAAATTCGCCGCCGTACTGCTCGACGACGATCTTCGCGGTCTTCTGCAAATTGCGCGCACGGGTGTAGTAACCAAGGCCCGTCCACAGGTGCAGCACTTCGTCTTCCGGCGCGCACGCCAGCGCCTGGACCGTCGGCAACGAGGCCATGAAGCGGTCGAAGTAATTCAGCACGGTGCTGACCTGGGTCTGCTGCAACATGATTTCCGAGACCCACACCCGATACGGGTTGATGTCCTGCTGCCAGGGCAAATCGTGACGGCCGTGGCGGTCGAACCAGTCCAGCACCGCCGTTGAAAACTGCTCGGCTCTCATCGCTTGAACATTTCCTTGAGCGCGTCTTTCAGTTTCGGGTCGACTTTGTCGCCCCATTTCTCCTCGATTTTTTCGCTGATCCTGTCGCCAGCCTGTTTGGCCGCGACCTGGCCCATGCGGTCGTTATCCAAACGGCAAGCCTTGGCGCCCAGCTCCAGCGGGCCGCGGCAGCGCAGCGGCCACTCGATGCCGACAAACTTGTCGCCCACCTGGCAAGCAGGGTCCGGCATGGCGCTGGTATCGCCTTCGACGATGATGCCGACGCGGTAGTCCATGCCCAACACTCGCAGATCGATGTCACCGTCACCGTTGACGGTCATGCCCGGGATGCGCACTTTCAGGTCCGGGTTGCTGGCCACGCCGTTACGCAAGGTCAGGTTGCCCTTGAGCTCCTGGAACGGTGTGTCCTTGCCCCGGGGCTCGCCGTTGAGGGTTTTGCGGTTGAGCGTGGCGATGCCTTTGCACAGCTGTTGCTCAAGGTTGGCGTTGAGCAGCACGCCATTGTTGATGATGAAACTGGCATTGCCGTTGAGGGTATCGATCAACGCTTTCTGGCTGTTGCCGCTGCCGGTCAGGCTGCTGTTGAGCGTGACCAGACCTTTGACGGGCGGGTTCTTGCCCTGGCTTTCGAGGATTTTTTCCGCCGGTACCCGGCTGATCTTCGTCTGCAGGTTCAGCGCCGGCACTGGCTGGCGCACATCGAGCGTGCCGGTGGTTTCGAAGTTGCCCTCGTACAGGTCGCCGCGCAGGTTGGCCAGTGTCAGCAGGCCACCCTGGCCGGTGGCCTTGAGCGCAGCGTTATGAATCGGCAATTTTTGCAGGGTCAACTGGCCGAAGGTCAGGTCGGCGTCCACATCGAGCTTGCTCAAGCGTTCCACGGGCAACAGGCGGTCGCTGCTCCAGGCGTCCTTGGTCGGCGCGGGTGGCAACGGAGTGCTGCCGGCGCCGGCCATGGCATCGGCTTCGGTGCTGGCGACTTCGGCCTGGCGCACTTGTGTCGCGCTATTGGCCTCGGCGGATTTCGGCGGCAGGTAGCGGTCGACGTTGAAGGTGTCGGCCTTGAGTGCTGCGCGCAGCGATTGCTTGGCGAAATCTTCGACGGCAATGCGGCCGCTGAAGGTGCTGTCGTCGACTTTCAGGTTGATGTTGTCGAGCGCCAGGCTGGTGGGTGTTGCTGCCAGACGGCTGACCAGTTCGACCTTGCTCAGGCTGCCTTCGGTCATGGCGGGGAGTTTCTGGCCGATGCTATCGACGAATTTCGCCAGGTCGAACTGGGCGATCGAGATGCCGCCACTGACTTGTGGGGTCTTGTCGAGGTCGTTGACCTTCAGTTCACCCAGTGCCCGCAGCTGGTTGGCGGAGATCTTGATGCCGGTCCATTCGGCGACATTGGCGGCCTTGTCCAGCACCAACTGGCCCTGGGCGGAGAACGTCATGGTCTTGCCTTGCAGCGGGTCGCCGGTCACTTCACCGGACAATTTCATGTCTTCGAGCTGATAGCGCTGCAGAGCGCGTGCGATACGCACCTCACCATTGAGCTCGGTGCGCACTCGCAATGCCGGCTGGTTGGCTGACAGGAAAGCCGTGAGCTTGAGCGGAATGTTGACGGAGTCGTGAACCGCACCGGTGCTCAACTGAATACTTTCGGCGCTGAAGCTCTTGCCGGTTCGTTCGTCGGTGTACTCGACCCGTGCGTTGTTTACGGTCAGGCTGTCGATGTCCAGGCGGATCGGCTGAGGCGGTTTTTCCGCCGCGACGCTGGCTTCGGGCGCCGGTTCGCCAGCGGCTGGCGGGGTGCTGGTCGCGCCGGTGTTGGCCGGTACCGGCAGCTTGCCGACGTCTTCCCAATTGCCGTGGCCGTCCTTGTCACGGTTCAGGCGCAGGTTCAGGCCCTCGACACGTACGTCGCTCATCTGCACTTCACGGCGCAGCAGCGGCAGTACGCGTACCGACAGGCCTAGCATCTGCAAGTCGGCAAACGGTTCGGTCGGTTTGACCATGGTCGCGACACTGGCGTCGTGCAGTTCCAGGCCCAGCCACGGGAACAGGCTCCAGCCGATATCGCCATTGAGCGTCAGCTCGATGTGGGCCTTGTCGCGGGCAATCTGGCGGATCTCGTCTTTGTAGTCGTTGGGATCGAAGAGGTGGGTCAGGGCAAAGCCCAGCGCCACAATGATCAGCAACAGCCCGAGAAGTACCAGACCCAGGATTTTGCCGAACGCTTTCATGGGCGAGTCCTTGTAATTAGTCGAATTCAAAATTTAGCCGAGGAGTATAGCGCCCCCGAACAGACGACCGGTCAGTGATCACGCCGGCAGCACATCCAGTGGCAGTTTCAGCTTGGCGGCCAGCGCCTGAGCCTCCAGATGCCCGGCAGGCGCCAGCAGGCGCAGGGGCATGCCCGATTGCGCGGCCATTTTCTGGGCTTCGGCAACCAGACGCTCGGCAACACCACGGCGACGGGTAATTTTTCGAACACATATTTGGGACAAGTGCCAGGCGTCTTGGTGCCTTTGCAACCGGGCCGCGCCCAGCAGGCGATCGTTGAAGCGTCCGGCGATCAGTGTGCCGTCGCGCAAACAGTCTTCGATCAACTGCGCGGCCCCGGAAAAAGGGGCGAACAGCCAGTCCGGGGCGTCGCAGTAGATCTTCTGCAGATCCTGTCGATCCTGGGCAGTGGCTTGGTTCAGCGGCTCGACAATGATCGGCATGGTGATTCCTGTGAGGTCATGAAGCGATAGAGATCAGATGACGTACAAAAGGTGATGTCAGTTTGGTTTTTCTGTCACTTGCAAATGGTAACCTTTGCCCGTTCGTCCGTCCTTCTGCGACCTGTTGTCGCACAACAAGGTGCTCTACAAAAAACGGTCATGCCTGCGTGCATAAAGGCCGGGAGTGAGCTGTGGCTGGCGAACCATACAAATAATTGGGGGATACACAATGACCACGAGCATCACGGCGGACGGCTTCAGCGCCGACCAGCCTGCGTTCCTGTCCAAGGAGCGGATCATCGCCAAGCCCGGTTTCAACCGTTGGCTGGTGCCACCGGCCGCGTTGGCCATCCACTTGTGCATCGGCATGGCCTACGGTTTTTCGGTGTTCTGGTTGCCGCTGTCCAAGGCGCTGGGCATCTCCGCTCCAGTGGCCTGCGCACCGGACATGAGTTTTATCGCACAAGTCTTTTCGTCCCAGTGTGACTGGCCGATCTCGATGCTCGGCTGGATCTACACCCTGTTCTTCATCTTCCTGGGTTGCTCGGCCGCCATCTGGGGTGGCTGGCTGGAGCATGCCGGACCGCGCAAGGCCGGTGTCGTATCGGCGCTGTGCTGGTGTGGCGGCCTGCTGATTTCGGCGCTGGGGGTGTATACCCACCAGATCTGGCTGATGTGGATCGGCTCCGGGGTCATTGGCGGTATCGGCCTGGGCCTGGGCTACATTTCGCCGGTGTCGACCCTGATCAAATGGTTCCCGGACAAGCGTGGAATGGCGACCGGCATGGCGATCATGGGCTTCGGCGGCGGCGCAATGGTCGGCGCCCCGCTGGCGGCGGCTCTGATGGGGCATTTCGCCTCGTCAACCAGCGTCGGCGTCTGGCAGAGCTTCCTGGTGATGGCTGCCATCTACTTCGTGTTCATGATCGGTGGCGCACTGTCCTACCGCGTTCCGCCAACCGGCTGGAAGCCAGAAGGCTGGACGGCCCCGGCGAAAAAAGCCTCGAACGCGATGATCACTCATCGTCATGTTCACGTGAATGTGGCCTGGAAGACGCCGCAGTTCCGTCTGGTGTGGCTGGTGCTGTGTCTGAACGTATCGGCTGGAATCGGCATCCTCGGCATGGCGTCGCCGCTGTTGCAGGAAGTGTTCGCTGGCAAGTTGCTGGGCAATGACCTGGCGTTCGGCCAACTCGACGCTTCGCAACTGGCTTCGATCGCCGCCATCGCTGCCGGCTTCACCGGTTTGCTCAGCCTGTTCAACATCGGTGGGCGCTTCTTCTGGGCTTCGTTCTCGGATTACCTGGGCCGCAAAAACACTTACTTCGTGTTCTTCGCCCTGGGCTTTGCCCTGTACGGACTGATTCCGAACCTGGGTCACCTGGGCAGCATCGCGCTGTTCGTGGCGGCGTTCTGCATCATCCTGTCGATGTATGGCGGTGGCTTCGCGACTGTTCCGGCGTATCTGGCGGACCTGTTCGGTACGCAAATGGTCGGTGCGATTCACGGTCGTCTGCTGACGGCGTGGGCTGCTGCCGGTGTGCTCGGTCCGGTGCTGGTGAACTATCTGCGTGAATATCAACTAAGCATCGGCGTCGAGCGTGCGGCGGCTTATGACATCACCCTGTACATCCTCGCCGGCCTGCTGGTGCTGGGTTTCCTGTGCAACCTGCTGGTGCGTCCGGTGGCGGACAAGTACTTCATGACCGACGCCGAACTGGCCGCCGAACAGGCGCTGGGCCATGACAAAGGCGCCGACAGCAGCACCGTGCTGGAGTGGAAAGCCGCGCCGGGCACCAAGCCGCTGGCGGTTGCGGCGTGGCTGGTGGTGGGCATTCCGCTGGCGTGGGGTGTCTGGGTGACCTTGCAGAAGACGGCGGTGCTGTTTCACTAACACCAGTTTCAACCCGAAACCTGTGGGAGCGAGCTTGCTCGCGATAGCGGTCTGACAGTCAGCAAAAATGTTGAATGTGATGGCCCTATCGCGAGCAAGCTCGCTCCCACATTTTGTTTTGTGGTGTGCCAAATGGCTTGTATGGACATGTACATCGCCGGCACCCCCGAATTCACTCCGTCAGGGATATCACCTCTCGTGTTTCTGTTTCGGCCCCGCACGCCTATAATGGCTGCCTTTTTCGCCCAATGATTTTGCGGAGCTGGTGATGGCCGAACGTAAGGCGTCTGTCGAGCGCGACACTCTGGAAACCCAGATCAAAGCCTCGATCAACCTCGATGGCACCGGAAAGGCCCGATTCGATATCGGTGTTCCTTTTCTTGAGCACATGCTGGACCAGATCGCCCGTCACGGGCTGATCGACCTGGATATTGTCAGCAAGGGCGACCTGCATATCGATGACCACCACACGGTGGAAGACGTCGGTATCACCCTCGGCCAGGCGTTTGCCAAAGCCATCGGCGACAAAAAAGGCATCCGTCGCTACGGCCACGCCTACGTGCCGCTCGATGAAGCGCTGTCGCGGGTTGTGATCGACTTCTCCGGCCGTCCAGGCCTGCAGATGCATGTTCCGTACACCCGCGCCACCGTCGGCGGCTTCGACGTTGACCTGTTCCAGGAATTCTTCCAGGGCTTCGTCAACCATGCATTGGTCAGCCTGCACATCGACAACCTGCGTGGCACCAACACCCACCACCAGATCGAAACCGTGTTCAAGGCTTTCGGCCGCGCTCTGCGCATGGCCGTCGAGCTCGATGACCGCATGGCCGGACAAATGCCATCGACCAAGGGCGTCCTGTAATGCAGACAGTCGCGGTTATCGATTACGGCATGGGCAACCTGCACTCGGTGGCCAAGGCCCTCGAGCACGTCGGTGCCGGCAAGGTTTTGATCACCAGCGATGCCAACGTGATTCGCGAAGCCGACCGGGTGGTTTTCCCCGGCGTCGGCGCGATTCGCGATTGCATGGCGGAGATCCGTCGCCTCGGCTTCGATTCGCTGGTGCGTGAAGTCAGCCAGGACCGTCCGTTCCTTGGCATCTGCGTGGGCATGCAAGCCTTGCTCGACACCAGCGAAGAGAACGATGGTGTCGACTGCATCGGCCTGTTCCCGGGCGCGGTCAAGTTCTTCGGCAAAGACCTGCATGAAGACGGCGAACACCTGAAAGTCCCGCACATGGGCTGGAACGAAGTGAAGCAGAAGGTCAGTCACCCGCTGTGGCACGACATTCCGGACCTGGCGCGGTTTTACTTCGTGCACAGCTACTACATCGCTGCCGCCAACGCGCGGCAGGTGGTGGGTGGCGGTCACTACGGTGTCGATTTCGCCGCAGCGCTGGCCGAAGGTTCGCGTTTCGCCGTGCAGTTCCACCCGGAGAAAAGCCATACCCA
Organism: Pseudomonas sp. GW456-L13; assembly: GCF_017350115.1. NCBI lineage: Bacteria > Pseudomonadati > Pseudomonadota > Gammaproteobacteria > Pseudomonadales > Pseudomonadaceae > Pseudomonas > Pseudomonas sp. GW456-L13. Next base: position 2,946,907 of record NZ_JACNAS010000001.1, on the reverse strand, counting down.
TGGCCTGCAGTTGCTGCAGAACTTCGCCGCGTGGGACGGTCGCTGGTAAATGGCCGTCAAGAAGAAGCCGCCGATTCTGACCCTCACTCCCGAACAGGAGAGCGAGGCCAATCGCAAGATCAAGCGTTTCATGGAAGACCGCTTTGAGCTCGACCTCGGCTCGTTCGAGGCGGCGGAGATTCTTGAGCTGTTTACCCGTGAAATTGCTCCGCACTATTACAACAGGGCGATTTTCGATGTGCAGGCGCACCTCAAAGAGAGGTTCGAAAGCATTGAAAGCGACCTGTGGGCGCTCGAGAAAAACTGATTTCCGAGCCAAGCTGAACATTCGAATTTGAAGGTTTGCCAGATGCTGATTATTCCCGCTATCGATCTTAAAGACGGTGCCTGTGTCCGTCTGCGCCAGGGCCGCATGGAAGATTCCACAGTGTTCTCCGATGACCCGGTGAGCATGGCTGCCAAGTGGGTGGAGGGCGGTTGCCGTCGTCTGCATCTGGTCGACCTGAACGGCGCCTTCGAAGGCCAGCCGGTCAACGGCGAAGTGGTCACTGCCATCGCCAAGCGTTATCCGAACCTGCCGATCCAGATCGGCGGCGGTATCCGCTCCCTGGAAACCATCGAACACTACGTGAAAGCGGGCGTTAGCTACGTGATCATTGGCACCAAGGCCGTGAAAGATCCGGCCTTTGTTGCAGAAGCCTGCCGCGCGTTCCCGGGCAAAATCATCGTGGGTCTGGATGCCAAAGACGGTTTTGTCGCCACTGACGGCTGGGCTGAAATCAGCACCATCCAGGTGATCGACCTGGCCAAGCAGTTTGAAGCCGACGGCGTGTCTTCGATCGTTTATACCGACATCGCCAAAGACGGCATGATGCAGGGCTGCAACGTACCGTTCACCGCGGCACTGGCTGCTGCAACAAAGATCCCGGTGATCGCTTCCGGCGGCATCCACAACCTGGGTGACATCAAGACCCTGCTCGACGCCAAGGCGCCAGGCATCATCGGTGCGATCACAGGCCGTGCGATCTACGAAGGCACCCTCGATGTTGCTGAAGCGCAAGCTTTCTGCGATTCATACAAAGGCTGAGGACTGATCATGGCGCTGGCCAAACGCATCATCCCTTGCCTGGACGTGGACAACGGCCGGGTGGTCAAGGGTGTGAAATTCGAAAACATCCGCGACGCCGGTGACCCGGTGGAAATTGCTCGTCGCTACGACGAGCAGGGCGCCGACGAGATTACCTTTCTCGACATCACCGCCAGCGTCGATGGCCGCGACACCACGCTGCACACCGTCGAGCGCATGGCCAGCCAGGTGTTCATCCCGCTGACCGTGGGCGGCGGCGTGCGCACCGTGCAGGACATCCGCAACCTGCTCAATGCCGGCGCGGACAAGGTCTCGATAAACACCGCCGCAGTGTTCAACCCGGAATTTGTCGGCGAAGCCGCGCAGCATTTCGGTTCGCAATGCATCGTTGTGGCTATCGACGCGAAGAAGGTTTCCGGACCGGGCGAAACCCCGCGCTGGGAAATCTTCACCCATGGCGGTCGCAAACCAACCGGTCTCGACGCCGTTGAGTGGGCGAAGAAAATGGAAGGCCTGGGTGCCGGCGAAATCCTGCTGACCAGCATGGATCAGGACGGCATGAAAAACGGCTTTGACCTGGGCGTCACCCGCGCCATCAGTGATGCACTGGGCATTCCGGTGATCGCCTCTGGCGGTGTCGGTAACCTGCAACACCTGGCCGACGGCATTATCGAAGGCCACGCCAGCGCGGTACTGGCGGCGAGTATTTTCCACTTCGGCGAATACACCGTGCAGGAAGCCAAGGCCTATATGGCCCATCGCGGAATCGTGATGCGTTAAACAAACCGGTACAGGCCAGTGGACACCATGGCGTACCCAAGGCACTCTTGGGTACGCCATGGATTTCGGTAGCCAGACATGCTTAAACGCTTTCTTCTCGTCCTTGCCAGCGCTTCTCTGTTGTTGATCAATGGAGCAAACGCTAAAGACAGTCCCGATACCGACCTGGTGTTGCTGACGGAAAACTTCCCGCCGTACAACATGGCGAAGAACGGCAAGAACTTCGCTCAGGACGAGAACATCGATGGCATCGCCACCGATATCGTCCGCGAGATATTCAAGCGCGCCGACATTACCTACAGCCTGACGCTGCGTTTCCCTTGGGAGCGAATCTACAAACTCACCCTGGAAAAACCCGGTTACGGCGTATTCGTCATGGCGCGCCTGCCCGATCGCGAAAAACTCTTCAAATGGGTCGGCCCGATTGGCCCGGACGACTGGATCATGCTGGCCAAGGCTGACAGCAAGATCACCCTCGAAACCTTGAATGACGCGCGCAAATACAAGATCGGCGCCTACAAGGGCGACGCCATTGCCGAGACGCTGGCCAAGCAGGGACTCAATCCGATTGTTGTACTGCGCGACCAGGACAACGCGAAAAAACTGGTCAACGGGCAGATCGACCTGTGGGCCACTGGTGACCCGGCCGGGCGCTATCTGGCGCGCCAGGAAGGGGTTAGCGGGTTGAAAACCGTATTGCGTTTCAACAGTGCTGAACTGTACCTGGCACTGAACAAGGACGTGCCGGACGAGACGGTTGCCAAGCTCCAGGCGGCGCTGGATCAGATGCGCAAGGAAGGTCGGGTGGACGAGATAATGGCGCAGTATCTGTAGGATTCAATACCAACCCGTTAGCCATGCCCGGACCACTGTGGGAGCGAGCTTGCTCGCGATGACGGTCTGCCAGTCGATAGAGATGTTGAATTTGATGGCGCCATCGCGAGCAAGCTCGCTCCCACGGTAGTTTTGTGGTGCCGCAGACTCAGCGGTACACCCCATCCTTGCCATGCGCCGCCGTCGCCCGGTTTCCGCGCACGCTGATCATCTGCCGGATATCAATCCACTCGATCCCCTGAGCCTTGAGCTTGGGCAGTTCGCGTTCCAGTACCGCCAGCGTCTGTGGATACGGATGCCCGATCATCACCGCCGAACCCTGCTTGTGCGCGAGGCTGATCGCGGTTTGCAACTGGGTCAAAATCGCTGCTTCGGTACGCTCATCGTCGAGAAATACATCCCGTGAAACGCTCGCCAAACCGATCTTCTGCGCTTGGGCAGCGGCTACGGTCTGGGCGCTGGTGCGGCTGTCGACGAAGAATTTGTGCCGTCGCTGCAAGGCCGCCATCAGCCAGGCCATGGCCGTTGGTTGTGCGGTCATGCGGCTGCCCATGTGGTTGTTGATGCCGCTGGTGTACGGGACCATTTTGAACGCGGCGTTCAGGCGTTTTTCCAGCTCATCGACGGGCAGTTCGGGATGCCAGGCGAACGGTCCGGTGGCCGGATCCATGGGCATGTGCAGAATGACGATCTTGCCGGCGCGATGGGCTTCGCGGGCGAATTCGGTGGCGTGGGGTGTATCGGGCATGATCGCCGCAGTCACCGGGCCGGGCAGGGCCAGCACGCGGCGATCCCGGGGCAGGTTCTGCCCCAGGTCATCGATGATCAGGCTCAGGTAGGCTTTGTGGGACGTCGATCCGGCGGGTTCTGCATGAACAACACCCGCCAGACAACACAGCAGACCGATCAGCAACCGCAGAAACATCTCAACGGCCGGACGTGATGCTCAGCCCTTTGAGCAGGCTCAGGGCCTGGGCCAGTTGGTAATCATCGTCCTGCGGCATCGGCTTGGCTTTGCCGCTGGAACCGGTCGGTTTGTCGACACCGCCGTTGCCGTTGCCCAGGTGACCCTGCAAATCCGCTTCCTTGAAGTAATCGCTGTCCTGCTCGCTGGTGATCTTGGCCTTGCGCACTTCGATGTCCGGGACGATGCCCTGGGCCTGGATGGAGCGGCCGTTCGGCGTGTAATACAACGCTGTGGTGATCTTCAATGCGCGTTCATTGTTCAGCGGCAGCACGGTTTGCACCGAGCCCTTGCCGAAACTGGTGGTGCCCATCAGCACGGCGCGTTTCTGGTCCTGCAGGGCGCCGGCGACAATTTCCGAAGCCGAGGCGCTGCCGCCGTTGATCAACACGACCATTGGCACGGCTTCGCTTTCGTCCTTGCCGGTGGCAGAGAAACGCAGCTCGGAGTTGGCGATACGCCCCTTGGTGTAAACGATCAGGCCCTTGGTGATGAAGTGGTCGACCACCTCCACCGCCGCCTGCAACACCCCGCCCGGGTTGTTGCGCAGGTCGAGAATGATGCCCTTGAGCTTCTTGCCGTTGTCTTTGCGCAGCTTGGCCAGGGCCTTGGAAACCTCTTCACCGGTCTTGACCTGGAACTGGGTGATGCGGATGTAGCCGTAGCCCGATTCCAGCAACTGGCTCTTCACGCTCTTGACCTGGATGACGGCGCGGGTCAGGGTCACGTCGAACGGCGTGCCGCCATCGCGCACCAGAGTCAGGGTGATTTTCTGGCCGATCTTGCCGCGCATCTTGTCCACGGCTTCGGTCATGCTCTGGCCGCGAGTCGGCTGGCCGTCGATCTTGACGATGAAGTCGCCGGCCTGAATACCGGCCTTGGAGGCCGGAGTGTCGTCAATCGGTGACACCACCTTGATGAAGCCGTCTTCGGCGCCGACTTCAATGCCCAGGCCGCCGAATTCACCGCTGGTGCTTTCCTGCAGCTCGGCGAAATCTTCAGGACCCAGGTAGGCGGAATGCGGATCGAGGTTGCTGAGCATGCCCTTGATGGCGTTTTCCAGCAGGGTCTTGTCGTCCACCGGTTCGACATAAGCGGCCTTGATCCGGTCCATCACCTCGGCAAAGGTGCGCAACTCATCCAGCGGCAGCGGCGCCTTGGTGGTCGCGGCAGTGCCCGCAGGCGCAACCACCGGCGCTGGTTGAGCGGCAAACGCCAGAGGCGCGCCGATCACCAGGGCGATCGTCAGGGCCAGCGAGGTAAGGCGGGACAAATGCAGCATGTCGAACGAACTCCTAATGTAGGTGACTCTACGCCTATCCTTGCGCGTGGCACCATTGCGCAGGGTCACTCGGGTGACCCTGCTGACGAATTGCGAAATACAGCGCTGGTGTGTCCTGCCCGCCACTGCTACCGACAGTGGAAATAGGCTCACCGGCTTTTACAACGTCACCGGCAGACTTGAGCAGCGTCTGGTTGTGACCGTACAGACTCAAATAACCATTGCCGTGGTCGAGGATCACCAGCAGCCCGGCGCCGCGCAACCAGTCGGCGAACACCACGCGACCACCGTGTACGGCACGCACCGCACTGCCGGCAGACGCGCCGATCATCACGCCATCCCACTTGGTCCGGGCATCGTCGCCTCGGCTTTCACCGTAGCGCGCCAGCAGTCGACCATCGACAGGCCAGGGAAGTTTGCCGCGGGTTGACGCAAACGGACCGCCAAAGGTTTCGCCGGAACTGGAAACCAGTGCGCCAGGTGTCGATCTGACCGGTTTGCGTGGGGCATCGTCGCTGGCATCTGCCTGCGCCTGGGCCTCACGTAAACGCTTTTTTTCGGCTTCCTGCTGGGCAATCAGCGCTTTTTGTCGCGCTTCTTCTGCCTCACGGGCCTGGCGTGCCAGAGTTTCTTCAATGGTTTTAAGGACTTTAGACAGGTCTGCCTGATCCTGCTCGCGCGCCGCCAGTTTCTGATCGCGGGCCTTTACGTCGTCATTGAGCTTGGCCAGGACTTGCTGGCGCTCCTTGCGGACTTTCTCGAGCTCATCACGCTGGGTGTCGAGGCTGCTTTGCTGCACCAGCAGTTGCGCCTGCTGCATGGCGATGTCTTTCTCGACATTGGACAGTTGGCGCAGGGTTTCGTTGAAATTCTTCAACTGCTCCAGGCGAGCCTGGCTCAGGTAATCGTAATAGGTGAGGGTACGGGCAAATCTTTCAGGATTCTGCTGGTTGAGCAGCAGCTTGAGGTATTCCTGGCGACCGTTCTGGTAGGCCGCCCGGGCCTGAATGGCGATCAGTCGTTGCTGTTCAATGCGCGCGCTCTGGAGTTTTTTTTTCTCTGCATCGAGTCGCTGCAGCTCGGCTTCGCTTTTCTTCAGCTCTTTTTGCAGGGCTTCGACCTGCTTCTCGAGCTTGCCCATTTCGGTTTCGGTGCCCTTGAGCTCTTTCTGCACACCGGACTTTTCTTCCTGCAGCTTGCCCAGCAGCTTCTTCAGCTCGGCAATGTCCTGACGCGTGGCGTCCAACTGTTGTTGGGTATCTGCGCGCTCGTCAGCAAAGGCCGGTTGGAGCAGGCATGTCAGAGCTAGGGCTATCAGGACGCGAAGCATAGGGGCGGGCGGCACCAGGGAAAGGGACGGCCTAGTATGCCCGCCATGGGCAGCAAAAAAAATGCCCATTTCTGACTGTGTGATGACTGGAGCGAGCGACAGACTGAATTCCATTTCGAAAACTCCATAAACCATTGTGGGAGCGAGCTTGCTCGCGATGGCGTCCGATCATTCAACATAGATGTTGGCTGTCAGATTGCTATCGCGAGCAAGCTCGCTCCCACAGGGTTTTTCAGTGTTCGGGATATCCCGGTTACACCAGAATCGAAGTCCCGGTCATTTCCGCCGGTTGCTCAAGGCCCAGCAACTTCAGCATGGTCGGCGCCACGTCCGCCAGCACGCCGCCTTCGCGCACCTTCAGGTCGCGCTTGCCGACATAGATGAACGGTACCGGCTCGGTGGTGTGCGCAGTGTGCGCCTGGCCGGTGGTTTCATCGGACATTTGCTCGACGTTGCCATGGTCAGCGGTGATCAAGGCTTCGCCGCCGACTTTTTCCAGGGCATCGACGATGCGACCCACGCACAGGTCCAGGCATTCAACGGCCTTGACCGCCGCTTCGAACACGCCGCTGTGGCCAACCATGTCGCCGTTGGCGTAGTTGACCACGATCACGTCGTAACGCTGGTTTTCGATGGCGTCGACGATGCGGTCGGTGACTTCCGGTGCACTCATTTCCGGCTGCAAGTCATAGGTGGCGACTTTTGGCGACGGAATCAGGATGCGTTCTTCGCCCGGGAACGGTTCTTCGCGGCCGCCGGAGAAGAAGAAGGTCACGTGGGCATATTTTTCGGTTTCGGCGATGCGCAGCTGGGTCTTGCCGTTTTTCGCCAGGTAGTCGCCCAGCACGTTTTCCAGGCTGCCGGCCGCGAAAGCCGACGGCGCAGGAATGCTGGCGGCGTATTGGGTCAGCATGACGAAACCGGCCAGTTTCGGCTGGCGGGCACGCTCGAACTCACTGAAGTCGTCTTCGACGAACACGCGGGTCAGCTCGCGGGCACGGTCGGCGCGGAAGTTCATGAACACCACGGCATCGCCGTCTTCGACTTTTACCGGCTCACCGATGGAGGTGGCCTTGACGAATTCGTCGCTCTCGCCACGCTCGTATGCCGCCTGCAGGCCTTCCTGAGCGGTGGCGGCGTTGAATTCGCCCTGGCCATCGACAATCAGGTTGTAGGCCTGGGACACGCGGTCCCAACGGTTGTCGCGGTCCATGGCGTAGTAGCGGCCGATGATGCTGGCGATCCGGCCTTTGCCCAGGGCCTGGAAGGTCGCGTCGAGCAGTTCGATCGACGACTGCGCGCTTTTCGGCGGAGTATCGCGGCCGTCGAGGAAAGCGTGCAGGTAGATGTTTTGAGCGCCGCGCTTGAAGGCCAGTTCGGCCATGGCAACCAGGTGATCCTGGTGGCTGTGTACGCCGCCATCGGACAGCAGGCCCATGAAGTGCACGGCTTTGCCGGCGGCGACCGCTTTGTCCACGGCAGCGCAGATGGTCGGATTCTCGAAGAACTCGCCGTCGCGGATCGATTTGGTGACGCGAGTGAAGTCCTGATACACCACGCGACCGGCGCCCAGGTTCATGTGGCCGACTTCGGAGTTGCCCATCTGGCCGTCCGGCAGGCCGACATCCATGCCGCTGCCCGAGATCAGACCGTTCGGCACGGTGGCCCACAGGCGGTCCAGTACGGGCTTCTTCGCGGCGAAGATAGCGTTGGATTCAGGGCTGTCACTGTGACCGAAGCCGTCGAGAATCATCAGGACCAAAGGTTTAGGCGTGGTAGTCATGGAATCCACTCGTGGCTGAGATAAAAAGGAGCAATGGAAAAGGGAGTGGCAGTTTAAAGCGAAGTTCCGGCCGCGTCACCGCCGGACGGGGTTTGGCCCACCATAGTGGCTGTGTATACTGGCCGACATTTTAACGCCCTGGAACCTCCTTCGATGGTTGCTAACCTGATTCAATTCGCCACTAACCACTACATTCTCGTCGGTATCTTCGTCGTACTGCTGGCGTTGCTGATTGCCTATCAAATGCAGGGCGGCGGCCGTAGCCTGAGCACCGGCGAACTGACCGGGCTGGTCAACAAGGACGCAGGTGTAGTGATCGACATTCGTCCGACCAAGGATTTCGCCGCCGGTCACATTGTCGGCGCGCTGAACATCCCTCAGGACAAACTGACCGCTCGTGTAGGTGAGCTGGAAAAGCACAAGGCCAAGACCATCATCCTGGTCGACGCCATGGGCCAGACCGCCGGCACCCACGCCCGCGAATTGATGAAATCCGGCTTCACCGCCGCCAAGCTGTCCGGCGGTATCTCCAGCTGGAAAGCCGACAATCTGCCGCTGGTGAAGTGATATGAGTAGCGTCGTCGTCTATTCCAGCGATTACTGCCCTTACTGCTCGCGAGCCAAGTACCTGCTCGAGAACAAAGGTGTGGCCTTCGAAGAGATCAAGGTCGATGGCAAGCCGCAGGTGCGCGCTGCGATGGCCCAGAAGGCCGGGCGTACGTCCGTGCCGCAAATCTGGATCGGCAGCACCCACGTGGGCGGTTGTGATGATCTGTTCGCCCTGGAGCGTGCCGGCAAGCTCGACGCGCTGCTCAGGGCCTGACGGCAATACCCCAAACAAGCAAACCTAAAAGAACCCTGGATCAAGAAGGATCTGCGATGACTGACCAACAGAACACTGCTGCGAACGAAGAAGAAACTGCACCGCAATTCTCCTTGCAGCGCATTTATGTGCGTGACCTGTCCTTCGAAGCTCCGAAAAGCCCGGCGATCTTCCGCCAGCAGTGGGAGCCGAGCGTCGCTCTGGATCTGAACACCCGTCAGAAGACGCTGGAAGCCGACTTCCACGAAGTCGTGCTGACCCTGTCGGTTACCGTGAAAAACGGTGACGAAGTGGCGTTCATCGCTGAAGTGCAACAGGCCGGGATCTTCCTGATCAAGAACCTGGATGACGCTTCGATGAGCCACACCCTGGGTGCGTTCTGCCCGAACATCCTGTTCCCGTACGCTCGCGAAACCCTGGATAGCCTGGTGACCCGCGGTTCGTTCCCGGCACTGATGCTGGCTCCGGTGAACTTCGATGCGCTGTACGCGCAAGAGCTGCAACGCATGCAGGCTGCTGGCGAGACTCCGACCGTTCAGTAAAAGCGTATCAATACTGTGGGAGCGAGCTTGCTCGCGATGAGGTCACCAGCTTCAACATCCGTGTTGACTGATGCACCGCCATCGCGAGCAAGCTTGCTCCCACATTTTTTTGGATGTTATTTGAAGTCGTTCTGGCGCCAGGCTTCGTAAACGGCCACCGCCACGGTATTGGACAGATTCAGGCTGCGGCAGCCCTCGCGCATCGGCAGGCGCAGGCGTTGCTCGCCGGGCAGGGCATCCAGCACTTCGGCGGGCAAGCCACGGCTTTCCGGGCCGAACAGGAATGCGTCGCCCGGGGCGAAGCTGGCATCATGGAACGGCCGCGAACCCTTGGTGGTGAAGGCGAACAGTCGTGGATGGTCGAGGCTCTCCAGGCAGCTGGCAAGGTCCGCGTGGCGTTGCAGGGTGGCATACTCGTGGTAATCGAGGCCGGCCCGGCGCAGGCGCTTGTCGTCCATCTCGAAGCCCAGCGGTTCGATCAAATGCAGGTGGCAGCCACTGTTGGCGCACAGCCTGATAACGTTGCCGGTATTCGGCGGAATTTCTGGTTGGAAAAGGATGACGTGAAACATGCACGGCTCCGAAGGCAAAGATGACGCGCATTCTACGCCGCCAGAAGGCGTGCGTTCGAAACTATTCCTGCGGGTAATGGGCTCGCTGGCGATTGTCGGGGTGATGGTCGGGATGATGATCGGTCGCCTGACCACGCCAGACCCCAGTCAGTTGCAGCAGGTGGAAGTGACGAACGACGGGCTGGTGGTGTGGTTCAACAATGAACCCAAGACCCACGGCGAAATTGTGGACGGCAGTGTCGCGCTGCTGTTTGGCGCCGAGGGCAAGGCGCAGAAAGGTCAGCTCAAGCTCGGCGGCAAGGACGTGAACTGGCGGGTACGTTTGAGCGATGGAGGGTTGTTGCTGACACTGGTAGCGGCCCGGCCCCTGCGGGGCGAATGGGTCGGTAGCGAGGTTGATGACCGCTGGCGGCTGGAGATCCATCTCCGGGAGCAATAAAAGAGGGAATCCCCGGCCTGCCTGTACCAAGGTTCCCGAAACGGGAGGCTCGTCGCGAGTGCGGTGTGAGCCTGGTGTAAAGAAGGAACCCCTGACCTGCCTGTATCAAGGGCCCCAAAACGGCTGGGCTCGTCGCGGGTGCGGTGTGAGCCCGATGTAAAGAGGGGAATCCCCGGCCTGCCTGTACCAAGGTCCCCGAAACCGGGTAGGTGAACTGATTCACTTGAAAGGGTTATTGCAGGGGGCATGCCAGGTTATAACAGCTTGGAACAAAAAATCGCTTTGAAGCGCTGAAACCCCCGAGATCCGGGGCTTTTGTGTTTTTGGGTGGCGGGTAGTATCGGGTTTTATGGCGAGGTTTCAGGACAGTGGTTGTGCGCGATTGCGGTTCACGGTGCATTCAGTCGGTGCATTGATGGCTCTAAAAGCATCGCGAGCAAGCTCGCTCCCACAGGGTTCGATGGTGTCTGCACGATCGTGAAAACACCGAAAATCCACTGTAGGAGCGAGCTTGCTCGCGATTGGGCCTAAAGATCAGCGAAGTACTAAAGGCTGTTTAGCCCTCATCCCCCTCATCATCATCCCCGCCATCAACCTTCATCCCCAATTCCTTGATCTTGCGAGTCAGGGTGTTGCGTCCCCAACCCAGCAAGACGGCGGCATCGCGGCGGCGACCGGCGGTGTGCTTGAGGGCGGTCTCGATCATGATCCGCTCGAAGGCCGGTACGGCGCTGTCGAGCAGGCTTGACTGACCACGGGCCAGCGCCTGGTCGGCCCACTGGCGCAGGGCCTGCTCCCAGTTGGTCACGGGCGCCGAGTCCTGAGGCAGGCTCAGCAGCTCCGGCGGCAGGTCACCGATGTGCACTTCGCGACCCGAAGCCATCACCGTGATCCAGCGGCAGGTATTCTCCAACTGCCGCACGTTGCCGGGCCATGGCAAGTTCTTCAGGTATTCCTCGGTTTCGCTTTTCAGCAGCTTCGGTTCGACTGCCAGTTCCTGGGCGGCGCGGCCGAGGAAGTGCTTGGCCAGGGTCGGGATATCTTCGCGGCGATCCGACAGGCGCGGGATATGGATGCGGATCACGTTGAGGCGATGGAACAAGTCCTCACGGAATTTCCCGGCGTGCACCAGGGTTTCCAGATTCTGGTGAGTCGCGGCGATGATGCGCACATCGACCTTCACCGGCACGTGACCGCCGACGCGGTAGAACTCGCCGTCGGCCAGTACCCGTAGCAAGCGGGTCTGGGTGTCAGCGGGCATGTCACCGATTTCGTCGAGGAACAGCGTACCGCCGTCGGCTTGCTCGAAACGCCCGCGACGCAGGTTGGCCGCGCCCGTGAACGCGCCTTTCTCGTGGCCGAACAGTTCGGATTCCATCAGGTCTTTGGGGATCGCCGCCATGTTCAGCGCAATGAACGGCGAAGCGGCGCGCGGGCTGTGGCGATGCAGCGCATGGGCCACCAGTTCTTTACCGGTACCCGATTCACCATTGATCAGCACGGTGATGTTGGAGTGGCTCAAGCGTCCGATGGCGCGAAACACTTCCTGCATCGCCGGCGCTTCGCCGATGATTTCCGGGGTGCGGGTCAGGGTCGGGGCAACTTCCAGGCCTTGTTGTTCCTGAGCGTGCTGGTTGGCGCGCTTGACCAGGGAAACCGCCTCGTCGACGTCGAACGGCTTGGGCAGGTACTCGAAGGCGCCGCCCTGATAGGACGCGACAGCGCTGTCCAGATCGGAGTGCGCGGTCATGATGATCACTGGCAGCCGCGGGTGCTGTTCGCGAATCCGCGCCAGAAGCTCCAGACCGCTGGCGCCGGGCATGCGGATGTCGGAAATGATCACGTCCGGTTGCTGGCGCGCCAGACGGCTCATCACGCCATCGGCGCTGTCGAAGCTTTGCGTGGTCATGCCTTCCTGTTGCAAGGCTTTTTCCAGGACCCAACGGATAGAACGGTCGTCATCGACGATCCACACGGTTTCACTACGGCTCATGTCGATGTGGCTCCTTGTTCCAGTGGCAGAAAGATCGAGAAGGTGGTGTGGCCGGGGTGGCTGTCACATTCGATCAGGCCCTGGTGCTGGCTGATGATGTTCTGGGTAATGGCCAGGCCCAGCCCGGTACCGTCCGGGCGACCGCTGACCATAGGGAAAAAAATGGTTTCCTGAAGTTCTGCCGGGATGCCCGGACCGTTGTCGATGATTTCGATCTTGGTCACCAGACGATGGCGCACGTGGCCGATGGTGAACTGGCGCATGGCGCGGGTGCGCAGGCTGATGCGCCCCAGGCGCAGTTCGTTCTGGCTGCTGATGGCCTGCATCGCATTGCGCACGATGTTCAGCACGGCCTGAATCATTTGTTCGCGATCGATCAGGACGTCGGGGATGCTTGGATCGTAGTCGCGCACCAAGGTGATGCAGCCCTGGCTTTCAGCCTCCACCAGATGGCAGACACGCTCAAGCACTTCATGGACATTGCACATGGCCAGCGACGGCAGTTTGTTGGAACCGAGCATGCGATCCACCAGATTACGCAGGCGGTCGGCTTCTTCGATGATGACGTTGGTGTAGTCGCGCAGGCTCTCTTCCGGCAGTTCCCGGGCCAGCAATTGTGCCGCGCCGCGAATCCCGCCCAAGGGGTTCTTGATTTCATGGGCAAGGCCGCGCACCAGCATCTTGCTGGTTTCCTGTTTCGACAGTTGTGCTTCTTCTTTGGTGATCCGCAGCAGGCGGTCACGGGGGTGGACTTCGAGCAGCAGCATCGTGTCGCCGTTGCTCAGAATCGGTGTTACTGCGTAGTCGACGGTCAGGGTCTGACCGGTGAGGGCGGTGAGCATGGCTTCGCGCTTGGTGAACGGGTGCGCCTGCTCGACGGCCTGGCGCAACGAGTTCAGCGCTTCGGTCGATTCGGTAAACAACTCACTGATGAACTGCCCATGGCTGCGCTGACCGCTGATGGCCAGCAGCATCTCCGCCGCCGGGTTCATGTACTCGAGGCGCAGTTCGGCGTCGAGCAGGATGGTGGCAGTGGTGAGGTTGTCGAGTAGCAAACGGTGGAGTGCGTCGCTAATGGTCATCGGGACCTCTTTTAGGGCAGAGCGTGCGTAAAAAAATGCTGATACGGGCAAAATGCAAAAACCAAACCAAGGCTCCGAAAAGAAGCGTTCAGCGCCTGAAACAGGCGTTTGACGCTCGTTTACGTGGCGTTCTGCCAGCTATCGCGGGTACTTTCGAACCAAAATGGGTTGGAGTGTGAGTACGGTGCAAACAATTGCACCAATATAGTGCGCAAGCCTGAACGAGGTTAAAAGAGTCTCAAGAAAGGATTTTTTTCTTCGCCTGGTCTGTCGCTGAGCGGGCATTCCGGCCGCTGGCCGTAGTCTTCGAGAGTGCAGGGTTTGATCCTGCGCTTCTGGGCGAGAGACGTGCGCTGCATGTGGAAAGGTTGGTTGGCGGTGCGTTCGACGATGCGCCCCTGTTCGTCGAGGATTTCCACGGACAGGGTATGGCTGCCGCGATCGATGTTGCTCAGCGGGAACACCGGGCTCAGGCCAGGTTCGGCGGTGGGCTGGCCGTCGAGCAGCAACCGGTAGTGGTGACCGGGTTGCAGGGCCGGTTCGTTGGTGGCGCTGACAATGACTTCGCCAGTGTTGCTGCGGATGGTTGCGTCGGGTTCCGGGATCAGGATACGCAGCACCTCATAGTGGAACAGCGCCTGTACTTCAGGACTGCCCTCGGCGATCAACGGTCCTACGCTGGTGGGGTTGGCCGCTATTCGATTGCTCTTTGTCAGCGGTACACGCCGGGCGTCGCCGGGTTTTGGCTGGTCGGTGAAAACCCGGTTGCCCTGAACATCGACATACATGAAGACCTCTGCCGAGGCGGGCTGGGCGATCAGGCAGGCAATCAGTAGCCAGACCTTCAAGGTTTGTGCACCCGCTGTACGGTGAATGTCACCGCAGGGCTCTGCTGCACAACGTTTTCGCCATCGATCACTTGCACGGCGAGGCGGTGTTCGCCGCGATCGATGTTCACCAGTTGCAGGATCGGCACATTGCCTGGCTGGCCGTAGGGCTGACCGTCCAGCAGCAGACGTAACAGGTGGGTGGCTTGCAGGCGCGGTTTGATCAGTACGTTAATCGTGAAGGTGCCATTGTTGGCACGTAACGCTTCTGTGGTGGGCAGGCCGGTGAGTTCCAGTTTTTCGTAGGCTCGGTGGGTCGGCTCGGTGTTATTGCCTGCCAGAGGTTGTGCAGGATCGACGGGCGGTTGACGCTCGATGCTGTTGATCGGTGGCAAATCAACCGCCCGGGCGTCAACGCCATCGGGCGGTTGATTGCTGTAGGCGGTATTGCCGGCGGCATCGGTGTATTTGTAGATTTGGGCCATCACAGGAGAAATGAAGGACAGCAGTAGAAGTAATAAAAGTGGCCGCATTCGGACTCCCTGTGTGAAGCAAAGACTACTCCGCCAATGGAATACCTTCGCTGCCAGCATAGAACACAACAAGTTCTACCGGTTCATCGCCGGTGACTCCGCGATGAGTGATATTGACCATTTCGGCCAGTGCTTCGCCTTGTTTGACGCGTCTGGTCTGGCCGCTGTTCCTGTCCTCGATCATTAGCTCGCCTGAGAGGATGTAGCCCGCGTTGGGAATGGGATGGGTGTGCCAGGGGAGTTTGGTATTGGCAGGTATCGTGAGCTTGAGCACTGTCAGCTCGGGCACGGCATCCGGGTAGCGAATGTAAGGTGTGCCATCCCACGACTTGCTGCTTTGAAGCAGGATTTCCCGTTCGATGTCTGTCGATGGGGAATTTGTGGTGCAGCCTAGAAGGGCGAGGGCGGTGAGAGCGGCCAGTAGCGTCTTGAGTGGGAAAATTTTCATCATTCCATCCGTTGATTGCAGGTAGAGAACAGCCTACGAGTCATTCAGATGGGTTGATGCCGGACGATGCTGTGTGTGCCCGAAGAGATGTCTAACTTTATTGTCGGAAGTTGCCTACAAAAAAGGCCTCCCGAAGGAGGCCTCTTTTTGTCACGCCGCGTGCCGCGGCGCTACCGGATCAGCAGCTGTAGTACAGCTCGTATTCCAGTGGGTGTACGAAGGTACGTACCTTGATTTCTTCTTCGCTTTTCAGGGCGATGTAAGCGTCGATGAAGTCGTCGCTGAAAACGCCGCCTTTGGTCAGGAACGCACGACCTTTGTCCAGCTCTTCCAGGGCTTCTTTCAGGCTGCCGCAAACTTGTGGGATCTCTTTGGCCTCTTCAGGCGGCAGGTCGTACAGGTTTTTGTCAGCGGCGTCGCCAGGGTGGATCTTGTTCTGGATGCCGTCCAGGCCAGCCATCAACAGTGCGGCGAAGCACAGGTACGGGTTGGCAGCCGGATCCGGGAAGCGTGCTTCGATACGGCGGGCTTTCGGGCTCGACACGTAAGGAATACGGATCGAAGCGGAACGGTTGCGAGCCGAGTAGGCCAGCATCACTGGAGCTTCGAAGCCTGGAACCAGACGCTTGTAGGAGTTGGTCGCCGGGTTGGTGAAGCCGTTCAGGGCCTTACCGTGCTTGATGATGCCGCCGATGAAGTACAGGGCGGTGTCGGACAGGCCGGCATAGCCTTCGCCAGCGAAGGTGTTCTTGCCATCTTTCCAGATGGACATGTGTACGTGCATACCCGAGCCGTTGTCGCCGTACAGAGGCTTAGGCATGAAGGTCGCGGTGCGGCCGTAGGCATCGGCAACGTTGTGCACGACGTACTTCAGGGTTTGGGTTTCGTCGGCTTTCTTCACCAGGGTGTTGAACTTGACGCCGATTTCGTTCTGGCCGGCAGTCGCCACTTCGTGGTGGTGAACTTCGACGGTCAGGCCCATTTCTTCCAGTGCGTTGCACATGGAGGTACGGATTTCGTGGTCGTGGTCGAACGGCGGAACCGGGAAATAGCCGCCTTTGACGCCTGGACGGTGGCCTTTGTTGCCGCCTTCGATGTCCTGGTCGGACATCCACGAACCTTGTTCAGAGTAGATCTTGAACATGGAGCCGGAAATGTCGGACTTGAACTTCACCTGGTCGAAGATGAAGAACTCTGGCTCAGGACCTGCGTATACGGTGTCACCGATAGCGGTGGCTTTCAGGTGCTCTTCGGCGCGCTTGGCGATCGCACGTGGGTCGCGGTCGTAGCCTTGCATGCTCGAAGGCTCGATGATGTCGCAGACCAGGATCAGGGTCGGTTCTTCGGTGAACGGATCCAGAACAGCGGTGGAGTCGTCCGGCATCAGGATCATGTCGGAGGCTTCGATGCCTTTCCAGCCGGCGATGGAGGAGCCGTCGAACATTTTGCCGACTTCGAAGAAGTCGTCATCCAGCGCATCGCGAGCCGGCATGGTCACGTGGTGCTGAGTGCCTTTGGTGTCCGTGAAGCGCAGATCAATCCACTTGACGTCATGATCTTTGATGAGTTGAACCGACTTCGACATAGTGTCCTCCGGGTGTATTAGGGCTGGTAGTGGATGCCCTTAAATGTTTGTGATGCCGGCGCGAATACTCTGCCAAGGCAACCTGCCTCACAAGGGAGCAAATTGCATGCCAGTGCCCTAGCATGGATTTTTTGCCCCAAAATCACGCTTGAGAGGGCGTTTTGCCCTTTAAAGCAGAAAAGCTCGCCCTGTAATGTGGCGCCATATCCAATAAGTGACCTGTTTTGGTGCATGCAAAACCTTCTGCACATTAACTGGTTAAACCTTGAGCAATTTCCGCTATAATCCGCGCCCCCCTTTTTCGGCAGGCCATGCGCGCGCTGTTTCCATGAAATTAATCGTAAAAGTCTTCCCCGAGATCACCATCAAGAGTCGACCTGTCCGGACGAAATTTATCCGCCAGTTGGCCAAAAACATCCGCGCCGTGCTCCGTGATCTGGACCCGGCCGTGGTGGTGAACGGCGTGTGGGACAATCTCGAGCTGGAAACCCGTGTTACCGACCCGAAAGCCTTGAAAGAGATGGGTGAACGCCTGACCTGCATGCCGGGCATCGCGCACTTTCTGCAGATCGACGAGTACCCGCTGGGCGACTTCGACGACATCACCGAAAAGTGCAGGCAGCACTACGGCGATGCGCTGGCCGGGAAAATTTTCTCGGTGCGCTGCAAGCGTGCGGGCAAGCACACGTTCAGCTCGATGGACGTCGAAAAATACGTCGGCAGCAAGCTGCGTCGCGAGTGCGGCGCAGCCGGGATCGACCTGAAAGCGCCGGAAATCGAAGTCCGGATCGAAGTTCGCGACCAACGGTTGTTCGTGATCCACAGCCAGCACAACGGCATCGGCGGATATCCGCTGGGCGCGCTGGAGCAGACCCTGGTGCTGATGTCCGGTGGCTTCGACTCCACCGTGGCGGCCTACCAGATCATGCGCCGCGGCCTGATGGCGCATTTCTGCTTCTTCAATCTGGGCGGACGTGCCCACGAACTGGGCGTCATGGAAGTCGCGCATTTCATCTGGAAGAAGTACGGCAGCTCCCAGCGCGTGCTATTTGTCAGTGTGCCGTTCGAAGAAGTGCTGGGCGAAATTCTCGGCAAAGTCGATAACAGTCATATGGGCGTAGTATTGAAGCGTATGATGTTGCGCGCTTCCTCCCAAATTGCCGATCGACTGCACATCGACGCACTGGTCACCGGTGAGGCGATCTCCCAGGTGTCGAGCCAGACGCTGCCGAACCTGTCAGTGATCGACTGCGTGACCGAAAAGCTGGTACTGCGCCCGCTGATCGCCAGTCACAAGCAGGACATTATCGACACGGCAATCGAAATCGGCACCGCCGATTTCGCCCGGCACATGCCGGAATACTGCGGCGTCATCTCGGTCAATCCGAAGACCGCGGCCAAGCGCTATCGCGTCGAGCATGAAGAGAAAGAATTCGATATGGCGGTACTCGAGCGTGCGCTCGAAAACGCCAAGCTGGTGCCGATCGATCGCGTGATCGATGAACTGGGCCAGGACTTGCAGATTGAAGAAGTCAGCGAAGCGCTGGCCGGTCAGATCGTCATCGACATCCGTCACCCGGATGCCGCTGAAGACGACCCGCTGGATCTCGCTGGCATCGAGGTACAAACGATGCCGTTTTATGCAGTGAACGCTCGTTTCAAGGAACTGGACCCTACTCGCCAGTACCTGCTGTATTGCGACAAAGGCGTGATGAGTCGCCTGCATGCCCACCATTTGCTCAGTGAGGGGCATGCCAATGTGCGCGTTTATCGACCGAGCTAAGTGCCCGGGGCTGTTTGCCTGTGGCCTGCGTCACCGGCCCCCCGATGCCACCGTCAAGCTGTAACGGCTTTCACGGACGCTACTGTTAATCGCTGCCAAGACTTGTCAGCACACCGAATCCTCTGATCGAGATACACAAGTGATCGAAAATCTACGCAACATCGCCATCATTGCCCACGTTGACCATGGTAAGACCACCCTGGTAGACAAACTCCTGCGTCAATCCGGCACCCTGGAGCGCAACGAGCTCAACGACGAGCGCGTGATGGACTCCAACGACCAGGAGAAAGAGCGCGGTATTACCATTCTGGCGAAAAACACCGCCATCAACTGGAACGGCTACCACATCAACATCGTGGACACCCCGGGCCACGCCGACTTCGGCGGCGAAGTTGAACGCGTAATGTCGATGGTCGACTCCGTTCTGCTGCTGGTTGACGCTCAAGACGGCCCTATGCCGCAAACCCGTTTCGTGACCAAGAAGGCTTTCGAAGCCGGCCTGCGTCCGATCGTGTGCATCAACAAGGTTGACCGTCCAGGCGCGCGTCCGGACTGGGTTCTGGACCAGATCTTCGACCTGTTCGACAACCTGGGTGCCACCGAAGAACAGCTGGACTTCAAAGTCGTCTACGCCTCGGCCCTGAACGGTATTGCCGGTCTGGACCACACCGAAATGGCTGAAGACATGACCCCGCTGTACCAGTCGATCGTCGACAACGTACCGGCGCCGGCTGTTGACCGTGAAGGTCCGTTCCAGATGCAGATCTCCGCACTGGACTACAACAGCTTCCTGGGTGTTATCGGTGTTGGCCGTATCGCTCGTGGTCGCGTCAAGCCGAACACCCCGGTTGTGGCTATCGGTGCCGACGGCAAGAAGCGTAACGGTCGTATCCTGAAGCTGATGGGTCACCACGGTCTGCACCGCATCGACGTTGAAGAAGCTGCAGCAGGCGATATCGTGTGCATCAGCGGTATGGACTCGCTGTTCATCTCCGACACCCTGTGCCACCCGGACACGGTCGAAGCGATGAAGCCGCTGACCGTCGACGAGCCAACCGTTTCCATGACCTTCCAGGTAAACGACTCGCCATTCTGCGGTAAAGAAGGCAAGTTCGTGACTTCCCGTAACATCAAGGAACGTCTGGACAAAGAGCTGCTGTACAACGTTGCACTGCGCGTTGAAGAAGGCGACTCGGCTGACAAGTTCAAGGTTTCCGGCCGTGGCGAACTGCACCTCTCGGTACTGATCGAAACCATGCGTCGCGAAGGCTTCGAAATGGCTGTAGGCCGTCCGGAAGTGATCATCCGTCTGGTTGACGGCGTGAAGCACGAACCGTTCGAAAACGTCACCATCGACCTGCCGGAAGAATCCCAGGGCAAGGTGATGGAAGAGATGGGCCTGCGTAAGGGCGACCTGACCAACATGGTGCCGGATGGCAAGGGCCGTGTACGTCTGGAATACAACATCCCTGCTCGCGGTCTGATCGGTTTCCGTAACCAGTTCCTGACCCTGACCAACGGTGCTGGCATCCTGACCTCGATCTTCGACCGTTACGACGTGATGAAGTCCGGCGACATGTCCGGCCGTCAGAACGGCGTTCTGGTTTCGGTTGAAACCGGCAAGGCACTGACCTACTCCCTGGAAACCCTGCAGGCGCGTGGCAAGCTGTTCGTAGAACACGGTCAGGAAATCTACAACGGTCAGATCGTTGGTCTGAACAGCCGTGACAACGACCTGGGCGTTAACCCTACCAAGGGCAAGAAGCTCGACAACATGCGTGCTTCGGGTAAAGACGAAACCATCGCTCTGGTTCCACCTGTTCGCTTCACCCTGGAACAGGCTCTGGAATTCATCCAGGACGACGAGCTGTGTGAAGTAACTCCTAAGTCCATCCGTCTTCGCAAGAAGATCCTGGACGAAAGCGAGCGTACCCGCGCTGCCAAGAAAGCCAAGGCATAAGATTTAGCCCCGGCTGAACGAAAACGCCCCCGGTCGAGAGACCGGGGGCGTTTTTGTTTGTCTGCGGTTTGTGCGGTGTTTGTGCCGGCCTCATCGCGAGCAAGCTCGCTCCCACAGTGTTCGAGGTGAACCACAAATTGTGTGAACACCACAGAACCCCTGTGGGAGCGAGCTTGCTCGCGATGGCGGCCGATCAGCCGCCACGGGTTTCAGGAAATATCAGAACCGCTCAATCGACCGCGAATTCCGCTCGCGCTCCACTTCTTTTGGCTTGTACGCGCAATACCCTGGCCGCGGGCCGATTTTCGGGTGATTGCGGCAAGTATCCGGGCGCTTATCATAAATAGTGCACAGACGGCTCTTACGATCCAGGTACAGGCAATCGTTGTTGCTCATGCGCTGGAGGGTAAAGATTCCTGATTTCTGATTGAAGCGTTCGACCAAGCCTTCCTTTTGCAGGCGCTTGGCGATGTTCTTCGGCGGATCACCCAGCTCGAATTCATCGACCACGCCGATGCGGATCAGATCCTTGATCTTGACCTCGACGGGCAGGGTGCAGCAGCTGGACATGCACGAGCCGCACATCGGGGCAGAGTACTTGGCCCAGGTATCGAGGCGGTCGATCTCTGCGGCAGCGATCAGGTTCGGCTTCATCATCGTTTGTTACCAGCGTGTGCATCAGGGCGCGCGATCATACCGGGACTGGTGGATTTTTGAACAACCTTTCGCCAGATTTTTTCACGGCCGACCAATAAACCGCTAATCCGGCACGGCCCCTGCATTGAATCAGGTACACGACAATGTATTGCCGACCCGATTCGCCCCTACAGGAAAAACTGCCGAACCAGAGCCTCTACCGCCTGTCAGACCGTCTAGGCTCAGACAACTCCAAGCTCGCTCGAGGTCCTATCGATGACTCAAGAACCACTTGTTCGCGAAGCAGAGGTGGCCGCATTCCGCGACGCCGTCTTGACCAAACTCACTTATGCAGTGGGTAAAGACCCGGATCACGCCTTCGACCACGACTGGTTCGAAGCCATTGCCCTGGCCGCGCGGGATCACATGGTCGAGCACTGGATGGACCACACGCGGCAGATCTACCGCAAAGGTCAGAAGCGCGTCTATTACCTCTCCCTGGAATTTCTCATCGGTCGGCTGTTGTTCGACAGCCTGAGCAATCTCGGCCTGCTCGACGTGGCCCGCGAAGCCCTGACCGAACTCGGCGTCGACCTTGAGCGCATTCGCATGCTGGAGCCCGATGCGGCCCTGGGCAACGGCGGCCTCGGGCGTCTGGCGGCGTGTTTCCTGGAAAGCATGTCGACCCTCGGCATCGCCGGTCATGGCTACGGCATCCGCTATGAGCACGGGTTGTTCCGCCAGGCGATTGTCGATGGCTGGCAGCAGGAGCAGACCGAACACTGGCTGGATTTCGGCAACCCGTGGGAGTTCGAGCGGCCGGAAGTGGCTTACACCATCGGTTTCGGCGGCGGTGTCGAGACCCTGACCGACGACACCGGCAAATCCCGACAAGTCTGGTCCCCGGCGGAAACCGTGCGGGCGATTGCCTACGACACGCCGGTGGTCGGCTGGCGCGGGGCGAGCGTCAACACGCTGCGCCTGTGGCGTGCCCGGGCGATGGAAGATCTGCACCTGGAGCGTTTCAACGCCGGCGACCACCTGGGCGCCGTGGCCGAAGTGGCCCGGGCCGAAAGCATCTCCCGGGTGCTGTACCCGGCGGACAGCACCGAGGCCGGCCAGGAGTTGCGCCTGCGCCAAGAGTACTTCTTCGTCGCCGCCTCGTTGCAGGATCTGCTGCGCCGCCATCGCAACATGCACACCTCGGTACTGACCCTGGGCGATCACGCCTCTATCCAGCTCAACGACACTCACCCCTCGATTGCCGTGGCTGAACTGATGCGGCAACTGGTCGACGTGTATGACGTGGCGTGGGATGCCGCGTGGCAGGTCACCGTCGATACGCTGTCCTATACCAACCACACATTGCTGCCCGAAGCGCTGGAAACCTGGCCGGTCGGCTTGATGGAACGCATGTTGCCGCGGCACATGCAGATCATTTACCTGATCAACGCCCACCACATCGACTCCCTGCGGGCCAAAGGCATTCACGACTTCGACGTACTGCGCGCGGTGTCGCTGATCGAGGAAGACAACGGTCGCCGGGTGCGCATGGGCAACCTGGCGTTTCTCGGGTCCCACAGCATCAACGGTGTGTCCGGGCTACATACGCAGCTGATGCGTCAAACGGTGTTCTCCGAACTGCACAAACTCTACCCGGAGCGGATCAACAACAAAACCAACGGCATCACCTTCCGCCGCTGGTTGTATCAGGCCAACCCCGAGCTGACTTCGATGCTGGTCGATGCCCTTGGCCCCGAGGTGCTGGACAACCCGGAAGAGCGTTTGCTCGCCCTTGAACCGTTCGCTGAGAAAAGTGCATTCCGCAAGGCGTTTGCCGAGCAACGCCTGCACAGCAAGAAAGCCCTGGCGTACCTGATTCATGAGCGACTGGGCGTGGCGGTCAACCCGGCGGCGATGTTCGACGTGCAGGTCAAGCGAATCCACGAGTACAAACGCCAGTTGCTCAACCTGATGCACACCGTGGCGTTGTACCAGGCGATTCGCGCGGAGCCTGAAATCGACTGGGTGCCGCGGGTGAAAATCTTCGCCGGCAAGGCAGCCGCGAGCTATCACCAGGCCAAACTGATCATCAAGCTGACCAACGACATCGCCCGGGTGGTGAACAACGACCCGACCGTGCGCGGCTTGCTCAAAGTGGTGTTCCTGCCCAACTACAACGTCAGCCTGGCGGAGAGCATCATTCCGGCGGCGGATTTGTCCGAGCAGATCTCCACCGCCGGGTTCGAAGCCTCTGGCACCAGCAACATGAAATTCGGACTGAACGGCGCGCTGACTATCGGTACCCTGGATGGGGCCAACGTGGAAATGAGCGAGCGCATCGGCACCGAGCACATGTTTATCTTTGGTCTCAGCGCGCAGCAGGTGGAGGCGCGCAAACAGAATCATGAGTTCAGCGCGGTGCCGGATATCGCCGCGTCCCATCGTCTGAACGATGTGCTGCAAGCGATTCGTGGTGGGGTGTTCTCGCCGGACGATCCGTCCCGTTACGCCGGATTGATCGATTCGCTGGTGGACTACGACCGCTTCATGGTCTGCGCCGACTTCGATTCCTACTGGCACGCCCAGATGCGCGTCGAAGCCCATTGGCACGATTCGAAGGAGTGGTGGCGCTCGGCGGTGTTGAACACGGCGCGGATGGGCTGGTTCTCGTCGGACCGGACCATTCGAGAGTACGCCACGGAAATCTGGAAGGCACTGGAGTAGTTTTCAGCCAGAACTGCGAGCAAGGCCCGGTTGTTGACGGGCGGGGTCGATATACTAGGCGCTGGATTACCGGGCGGCAGGGTTGATCAGATTCTGAACACACCACAATCCCTTGTGGGAGCGAGCTTGCTCGCGATAGCGCACTGACATTCAACATTAATGCTGAATGTTATGGCCTCATCGCGAGCAAGCTCGCTCCTACAGGGGGTTGTGGTGTTTTCGCACTAGACTGATCAGACACTGTACCGCTTGGACTTGCCTCATGATGGGGCCGCTTAGGGATATCGACCATGCAATGGATGTTCATGCTGATAGGGCTGGTGCTCGGCTGGATACTCGACGAGTCATTCAGCGATGCGCTGCTGGGCGCGTTATTCGGATTGGGTATCGGCCAGGCCCTTCGCATGGCTCGCATGGACTCGCAGGCAGTCGAGCAGCAGCGTTTGCTGGAACAGGCGCAGGTAGCGCTGCAGGCGGTCGAGCAACGGCTGGCGCTGCTCGAAGCATCGGGCGTCAAGGCGCCGGAAACCCGCGAGCCACTTGTCTCACCTGAAACCATCCTCGATGAAGCACCTGCCGCAGCCCCGGAGTTGGTCTGGGAGCTGCCGCCCGAACTCGAGCCGATCGCCGCAGCGGCCACCGAAACCAACCGTTCGCAGCCCGCCGATGCCTGGAAGCCCGAGCCGATCGCTCGTCAGGCACAACCACCTGTCCCTCCGCGCGGCCCGAACCTTATCGATCGCGCCATCAGCCGTGCCCGAGCCTGGTTGTTCGGCGGCAATACCGTGTTGCGGGTCGGCGTGGTGCTGTTGTTCCTCGGCCTGGCCTTTTTGCTGCGCTATGCCACCGAAGGCGTGGTGGTGCCGGTTGAGTTGCGGTACGCAGGCGTTGCGGCGGCAGCCTTGGGGTTGCTCGGGCTGGGCTGGTGGTTACGGGCGCGCAACAGCAGTTATGCGTTGATCCTGCAAGGGGCCGGGATCGCAGTGTTGTACCTGACGGTGTTTGCCGCGATGCGCCTGCATCCGCTGCTCGATCCCACAGCGGGGTTTGGCCTGCTGGTGGCGGTGACAGTCTGTTCGGCGATTCTCGCCATTACCCAGGACTCCCTGGGGTTGGCCGCCGCTGCCGCACTGGGCGGATTCGCCGCGCCGCTGCTGGCCTCCACCGGCGCCGGCAGCCACGTCGCGCTGTTCAGCTACTTTGCCCTGCTCAACGCCGGCATCTTCGCCATCGCCTGGTTCAAGGCCTGGCGGCTGTTGAATGTCATCGGGTTCAGCGGCACCTTCGGCATCGGTTTCGCCTGGGGCCTGCGTTCCTACTCGCCGGAGCAGTTGTGGAGCACCGAGCCGTTTCTGATTTTGTTTTTCCTGATGTACCTGGCCATTGGTCTGCTGTTCGCCCGGCGCAGGCTGCTGGAAATGAGCGATGCACCGGCAGAGAGCAGTCGCGAATCGCTGCTGCAATGGTCGGCGCGCAAGGGCGACTACGTCGACGGCACGCTGCTGTTCGGTCCGCCGCTGGTGGGTTTCGGCTTGCAGTTCGCACTGGTGCAGCATCTGGAGTTCGCTGCGGCGTTCAGTGCATTGGCGCTGGGCATGATTTACATGGGACTTGCCCGTTGGCTGATGGACGGGCGCACGCTGTTGCTGGGGGAAACCTGCCTGGCCTTGGGCGTGATCTTCACCAGCCTGGCGATTCCGCTGGGGCTCGATGCACGCTGGACGACAGCGGCGTGGGCGGTGGAGGGCGCGGGGATCTTCTGGCTCGGCCTTCGCCAGCAAAGGCCCCTGGCCCGGGCGTTTGCCTTGCTCCTGCAACTGGGCTCGGCGCTGGTGTTTCTCAGCGAGCTGCACAACAGCGAGAGCAGCCTGCTCGGTGGTGTACCGCTAGGCGCACTGTTACTGGGCGTTGCGTTGTTGTTCAGCTTCTACCAGTTGCGTAAAGCCTTGCCGGAGCAGATCAGGCCTTGGGAGCTAAAAGGTCTGCCAGTCCTGGCGTGCCTCGGGCTGGCGTTTCTCTATTTGCTGGCGCCGTTGTTTTTCTTCAGCCACGGCACGGTGATCAGTTGGGCCTTGGCCGGGGCGTTGACGTTGTTGGTTGGCTTGCGCCTGCCATCGCGCACATTCGTGTTCACCGCGCTCGCTGTGCAACTGTTGGGTGGTGCACTGTTCCTGGCGACGGGGCCGCTGTTCAGTGAAGGGCTGAGTCCCCTGGCTCATGCCGGATTCTGGGCGCCGCTGGTGTTGGGGCTGGCAGCGATGGTCGGGGCCTGGCGTTTGCAGATGGGGCATTCGCCCGAAGCATTCGAAGGGCTGAGCCTGTTGCGATTGTCCCAGGCGTTGCTGGTGTGGGGCGCAGGCTGGTGGGCGTTGGCCTGGGTCATCGAAGTGCTGCATTTTGCGTCGCTGCCGATGCAGGCGACTTTGTTGTTGAGCATCGCAGCTGTGAGTGTTGCGCTGTGGACGGTGTTGGCGCTGCGCCTGAAATGGCCGTCACTGGGGGTGCTCGGTACGGTGTTGATTCCCGCGGCGGCGCTGGTGCTGCTGGCGGCCTGGCACTCGCGTTACCACCCGGCGGCCAACGTCGGCTGGCTGGCGTGGGCCGCCGTGTTCGTGGTGCATTTCATGTCCCTGCGACGCCTGGCGCCCATGCTGCCAGCACGCGTGACGAGTGTCGCCCATGTGCTCGGCTGTTGGCTGTTGATGGGGGTGCTGGCGCTGGAGCTGCGTTATGGCTTGCTGGTGTTGTCCGAGCAATACAACGCTTGGCGCTGGTTGGGTTGGGCGATTCTGCCAAGTCTGTATCTGGTTCTGATGGCGGCGCCTCGCGCGTGGCCGTGGCCGGTGGCGGCGTACTCGAGGGAATACCGTGTATACGCCGCCGCGCCGCTGGCGTTGCTGATGCTCGGCTGGTTCTGGCTGGCGAATGTCGCCAGTGACGGCAACGCCGAGCCACTGCCCTACGTGCCATTGATCAACCCGCTGGAGCTGGGCCTGTTGTTCGCGCTGTTCGGCATCTATGTCTGGTCCCGCAGCGCCATGACACAACTGGCGCTGTACAAGGATTACGCCGCCATCGCCACGCAAGGGGTCGCAGGTGCCTCGCTGTTCGTGTTCTTTACGGCATTGGTAATGCGTACGGCACACCATTGGAGCGGGGTGCCGTTCGAGCTGGATCTGTTGTTGGCGTCGATGCGGGTGCAAGCCGGGTTGTCCATCGTCTGGACCTTGATGGCCCT
The DNA here is from genome assembly GCF_017350115.1 of Pseudomonas sp. GW456-L13. Classification (NCBI taxonomy): domain Bacteria; kingdom Pseudomonadati; phylum Pseudomonadota; class Gammaproteobacteria; order Pseudomonadales; family Pseudomonadaceae; genus Pseudomonas; species Pseudomonas sp. GW456-L13. The sequence goes on along the minus strand of NZ_JACNAS010000001.1, from coordinate 2,919,659 downwards.
GAGCCTGATGATCGGTGGCCATTTGCGTCGCCACCGCGAAGTCTGGTTGATCGGCGCCGCCTTGATAGGTGTGGTCGTGGCTAAGCTGTTCTTTGTCGAATTGAGTAATCGCGGCGGGCTGGCGCGGATCGTGTCGTTTATCGGTGTCGGCGTGTTGCTGCTGGTGGTGGGCTATTTCGCCCCGCTGCCGCCCAAGCGTGCCGAAGCTGTGCCGGATGTCGAGAAACCGGTCCCGGAATCCGAAGGAGTGTCGTCTTGAGTCAGAAGCTGAACCTGGGTTGGTTGGGCGCTGTTGCCATGGGCGTAGTGTTGTCGGCGGTTGCCCAGGAAAAACCGGCGGACTTCACCACCCAAGTGCCTTTGTCGGTGACGGGCGAAGGGCCCTGGTATCGCCTTGAGCTGCCCCTGAACGTACAACTGAACGCACGGCAGGCCGACCTGAGCGATGTGCGTGTGTTCAATGCGGCGGGCGAAGTTCAGGCTTATGCCTTGGCCCGGGAATCGGCGCGGAGCAATGAAGCGCGCACCTTGACCGAGGTGAAATGGTTTCCGCTGTACAACTCGGTGGACGCCACTGAAACCGCGCCGAGCGTGCGGGTGCAATCGAGCACCAACGGCACATTGGTCGAGGTGCAGCCCTCCAGTCAGTTGGAGGCGGGTGAGGAAGAGCTGCGCGGCTGGTTGCTCGACGCTTCGGCTATCAAGGCGCCGTTGCAGCAGTTGGTTCTGGACTGGAGCAGCGAGCGCGACGGCTTCCAGCGTTTCACCATCGAAGCCAGCAACGATTTGCAGCATTGGCAGTCCTGGGGCGAAGGGCAGGTGGCGCGTCTGACCTTTTCCGACGAGCGGGTCGAACAGCATGAAGTCAACCTGCCGGGCCAGTCGGCACGCTACCTGCGGTTACTGTGGATCACGCCGCATTCGGCACCGACACTGACTTCGGCACAACTACAGAGCGCCAGTACCCGCAGCCTGCCGCTGCCGTTGGTCTGGTCCCAAGGGTTGACCGGCAGCAGCGTGAAGGCGGGTGAATACACCTGGCAGTTGCCGATGGGGCTGAATGTCGAGCGGGTGCAGGTCGAGTTGAGCCAGCCCAACAGCCTGGCGCCAGTGAGCCTGGCCGGCCGTCGCGACAGCAGTCTGCCTTGGCAGTCGTTGGGCAGCGGTTTGCTCTATCGCCTGGCCCAGAACGGTCAGGATGTGGTGCAAAACGAATTGCAGTTGTCCGGGCAGATCGTCCAGCAATTGAAGCTGACCGTGGACGAACGCGGTGGCGGCCTGGGTGATCGGGCGCCGACGCTGAAGTATGCCGTGCGTGCCACACAACTGGTGTTCCTGGCGCGCGGGCCTGGGCCTTACACGCTGGTCGTGGGGAATTCGACGGCGAAGGCGGCGAACTTGCCGCTGTCGACGCTGATTCCGGATTACAGCCCGGCGAAGCTCGCGACCTTGGGCAGGGCCATTGTGGATGTCGGGGCGGTGGTTTCGAATGCATCGACAGAGAAAACGCTGGCGACGACGGACATCCCTTGGAAGAAGTTCGGCTTGTGGGCGGTGTTGTTGCTCAGTGTCCTGTTCCTGGCGGCGATGGCGTTCAGTTTGCTGCGAAAGCCCTCTGTCAAATCCTGACAATGGATGCTGCGCACCCAATCGCGAGCAGGCTCGCTCCCACCCCCTGTGGGGGCGAGCCTGCTCGCGAAAGCGTTCGTTCAGTCACTGAAAAATACCGAAATGACCGCAGTTCCCAGGCTCACATCCAGTCCATTTCCTACTACGCTCATCCCCGCACATGAACTCTCTTTGGCCGATCACGTCTGATAGGAGGAAATGCGCCCCGACTCGCGTTAAACTGCGCGGGTTTTTAGCCCCCCCATTCCACCGGAGCCTTCCATGTCCCGCGTTACCTTGAGTCGCTATTTGATTGAGCAGACCCGCAGCAACAACACTCCTGCCGATCTGCGCTTCCTGATCGAAGTGGTGGCGCGTGCCTGCAAGGAGATCAACCACGCCGTGTCCAAAGGCGCCCTGGGTGGCGTTCTGGGCAGCATGGGCACTGAAAACGTCCAGGGCGAAGTGCAGAAAAAGCTCGACGTGATCTCCAACGAGATCCTGCTCGAAGCCAACGAATGGGGCGGTCACCTGGCCGGCATGGCGTCCGAAGAAATGGATAACGCCTACCAGATCCCGGGCAAATACCCGAAAGGCGCGTACCTGCTGGTATTCGACCCGCTGGACGGTTCGTCGAACATCGACATCAACGCCCCGGTCGGCACCATCTTCTCGGTACTGCGTTGCCCGAACGAATACTTGAGCCAGAACGAGCCCTTGAATGAAAAGGCTTTCCTGCAGCCAGGCACCCAGCAAGTGGCCGCCGGTTACGCGATCTACGGCCCGCAGACCATGCTGATCCTGACCCTGGGCGACGGCGTGAAAGGCTTCACCCTGGACCGTGAAATGGGCAGCTTCGTACTGACTCACGAAAACATCACCATTCCTGAAGCCACCCAGGAATTCGCCATCAACGCTTCCAACCAGCGTCACTGGGAAGCACCGGTACAGCGCTACGTCAGCGAATTGCTGGCCGGCGATGAAGGCCCGCTGAAAAAGAACTACAACATGCGTTGGGTTGCCGCGATGGTGGCTGACGTGCACCGCATCCTGACCCGTGGCGGTCTGTTCATGTACCCACGCGACAGCCGCGAGCCGTCGAAGCCGGGCAAACTGCGCCTGATGTACGAAGCCAACCCGATGTCGTTCCTGGTGGAACAGGCAGGCGGCGCGTCCACCGACGGCCACCAGCGCATCCTCGACATCCAGCCGGAAGGCCTGCACCAGCGTGTTGCGGTGTTCCTCGGTTCGAAAGAAGAAGTTGCCCGCGTTACGGCTTACCACAAGGAATAAACCATGACCGCGCCCTGGCAGCCGTTGCTTGATTGGTGGTTCGGAAGTTTCGGGTCAGCGAAGGAAGTGGCGGCGCAGAAGGGCAAGTTGTGGTTTGGCAAGCGCGACAGCCAGGACCTCGAAGCGCGCGAGCGTTTCGGGGGCCAGGCCGAGCAGGCACTGGCCGGCGGATTGACCGAGTGGATGCAATGTCCCGAAGGTTGGCTGGCCCTGGTGCTGCTGCTCGATCAAATCCCGCGAATGATCTTTCGCGATACTCCCAAAGCATTCTCCGGCGATTCCCGCGCACAGAAATTGGTAGCCCAAGGTATTGCGGCGGATTTCGATCGGCAGTTGCAGCCGATTCAGCGGGTGTTCATCTATCTGGTGTTCGAGCACAGCGAAAACCTCGCGGTGCAAAACGAAGGTGTCTCGCGCTATATCGAACTGGTGGCGCAGCAGCCTGAAGGTGACCGAACGCTGTTTGCCGATTACCTGGATTACGCCGAGCGGCATCAGAGGGTAATTGCGCAGTTTGGGCGGTTTCCCCATCGCAATGCGGTGTTGGGGCGGGAGTCTACGGCTGAGGAGTTGGCGTTTCTCTCAAAGCCGGGCTCCAGGTTCTAGTTTTTTGTTGCTGATGCCGCCATCGCGAGCAAGCTCGCTCCCACAGTAGATCTCCAGTGCGACAAAGATCCCTGTGGGAGCGAGCTTGCTCGCGATGAGGCCGGTGAGGTTGCCTCAGATCCTGAAACTACCCACCAGCTGCTTCAACCGCGCCGCCTGCTGCTCAAGATCGGCACACGCACGCAAGGTCGACTGCAGGTTCTCCACGCCTTCCTGGTTCAGCGTGTTGATTTCGGTGATGTCGACGTTGATCGACTCCACCACGGCGGTCTGTTCCTCGGTCGCGGTGGCCACCGACTGGTTCATGCCATCGATCTCCCCGATGCGCTGGGTCACGCTGCCCAGACGTTCGCCCGCCTGGTTGGCGATGCCGACGCTGCTTTCGCTCTGGCGCTGGCTGTCGGTCATGATGCCCACCGCTGCCCGGGCACCGACTTGCAGCTCTTCGATCATCGTCTGCACTTGCTGCGCCGAGTCCTGGGTGCGGTGAGCGAGATTGCGCACCTCATCGGCCACCACGGCAAAACCACGGCCGGCCTCGCCAGCGCGGGCCGCTTCAATGGCGGCGTTGAGCGCCAGCAAGTTGGTTTGCTGGGAAATGCTGGTGATCACTTCCAGGATCTGCCCGATGTTGACCGTGTTGCTGTTGAGGGTCTCGATGTTGCCGCACGAGTCGCTGATCTTGGCCGACAGTTGCTGCATCGCCGCGATGGTTTTATCCACCACCTGTTGACCGTCTTCGGCCAGGCTGCGGGCATCGCTGGAATGTTGCGAGGCGAGGGCGGCGTTCTGGGCGATTTCCTGGGCGGCGGCACCGAGCTGGTTGATCGCAGCGGCCACGCTGCTGGTGCGCGAGGCTTGCTGGTCGGAATTGAACATCGACGAGTTCGAGGCGGCGACTACCCGCAGCGCCACTTCGTTGACCTGGCCGGTGGCCGAGGATACTTCGATGATCGAGGTATGGATGCGCTCGACGAAACGGTTGAACGACAGCCCCAGCGCGCCGAATTCGTCGTGGCCGTGAATGGTCAGGCGCTTGGTCAAGTCACCTTCGCCTTCGGCGATGTCATGCATAGCGCGACCCATGGTCAGCAACGGTTGCATCAACAGGCTGATCAGCATGCCCAGTAGGGCGATGATGATCACCACCGCAATGACCATGGCGATGATCGCCGAGGTGCGGAATTCGCTGAGCATCGAGAACGCGGTTTCCTGGTCGAGCACCAGCGCTACGTACCAGTCCGCCGATGGCACGCCGTTGACGTGGGTGAAAGAGATGAACTGACGCTTGCCGTCGATCTCGACTTCCTTCATGCCCGGGCTGACTTTCGGCGCGCCGTTGGGGTAGGCCTCGGTCAGGTTCTTGAGCACCAGCTTACTGTCCGGGTGAATCAGGATCTTGCCGTCGGCACCGACGATGAACGCATGGCCGTGACCGCCGAAGTTCAGCGAGTTGATGATCGCGCTGACGCTGGACAGGTCGATGTCGGCGCCGGCGACACCGATCATCTGGCCCAGGTGCTGCACCGGGGTGGCGACTGTGATCACCAGCTTGCCAGAGGAGGCGGCGATGTAGGGTTCGGTGACGATGGTCTGTTGCGCACTATTGGCCGCCTTGTACCAGCCACGGGCGCGCGGATCGTAGTCCGCCGCGCGGTTGCCCGCCGGGACCGAGAACATCACGCCGTCGGCGCCACCGAAGTAACTCAGCTGGAAGTTGCCGGTGTAGGCGGGCAGGTCGATGATTCGTTTCAGGCCAGCGGGAGCATTGCCGTCGGCGTTGATCTGTTGGGCCATCGACTGCAGCAATTGCATGCGGCTTTCCAGCCAGGTCTGGATGTTGCTGGTGGTCAGGCTGCCGAGTTCCTGCATCGAGGCTTCGGTACTGTTGCGCAAGGTTTCGCGTTGGCGATAGTCGTTGAACAGGATGAAACAAGCGAATGCGACGGCCACCACGAGGGCGGCAGCCAGCAATATCTTGTGGCTGAACTTCATGTTTCTGGTCATGGGTGAGCTACCGCAGAGGGGCTGTTCTACAAAATGGGGGAGCAAATGCCACTGACGTGGCTTTGCGTTGCATTTATGTCGACTGAGCGGCGCCAAAGATTAGGCGAATTCTCTGAAAAACGACGAAATGCCCGGTAAACAGGCAAAGTGGCTGATTTTCGGCAAAAGGTAGACGAGTGGCCCGATAAATAGCCTGCCGGGCAGGGAACCTGACAGGGGTTTTCTCTTCTAAGCTTCAGCTTGGCAGCCATGCCAATCCCCTACGCCCCCGGAGTTTCACCATGTCGTTGCGTTCCATCGCCCTGCTTTCATTCTGCGTATTGCTCGCTGCCTGCAGCAAGGTCAATCAGGAAAACTACTCGAAGCTCTCCGCCGGCATGGCCAAGGCCGATGTGGAGACCCTGTTGGGCAAACCCGCCGATTGTTCAGGCGCGCTCGGCATGTCCAGCTGCACCTGGGGCGACAAGAACAGCTTTATCAGCGTGCAGTTCGCCGGTGACAAAGTGCTGATGTTTTCCGGCCAAGGCCTGAAGTAAACCGGGGCGATCGCCCACGGGAGAAAAATAATGAAGCGGTTATTGATCATCCTTTTTGCCGGCCTGGTGTTGGCCGGCTGTGCCACGTCTGGCCAGGACCCATTGGCCCCCAAGACGGTCAATAGCGTCAACCTCAAGCGCTACCAGGGCACCTGGTACGAGCTGGCTCGTATGCCGATGTACTTCCAGCGCGACTGCGCGCAGTCCGAAGCCCATTACACGCTCAAGCCCGACGGCAACCTCGCAGTGCTGAACCGCTGCCTGACGGCGCAGTGGCAATGGGAAGAGGTCAAGGGCACGGCTTATCCACAGGTGCCCGGCAAGAGCGACAAGCTGTGGGTCGAGTTCGATACCTGGTTTTCCAGGCTGATTCCGGGTTCGGCGAAGGGCGAATACTGGGTGCTGTACGTCAGCGATGACTACAAGACCGCCATCGTCGGTGACCCGAGCCGCAAGTATCTGTGGCTGTTGTCGCGCACGCCGACCGTGAACGGTGTGGTGCGTGAGGAGTTGCTGAGCAAGGCACGTCAGCAGGGGTACGACACCACGCGGCTGATCTGGCGGGCCTCGGAAAAGCAGATGGCCGAGACGTCCAACTGATTACAGATAACACTGTGGGAGCGAGCTTGCTCGCGATAGCGGACTGTCAGACAACATCAATGTTGAATCTGATGGCCCTATCGCGAGCAAGCTCGCTCCCACAGTTGTTTTGTGTCAGCCCAGGAGTTCGCGCAGGACTTGAGTGAAGGCGCGATTGCTTTCTTCCTCATCAGCATGCCGTCCATCCCGCACAACCCACTGGCCGTTCACCAACACGTCCCGCACCTGACGATCGCCACCGGCAAACAGCCAGCGATTAAGAATCCCGTCGCCATTGGCTGTCGCCAGATACGGATCGTTGCCGTCCAGCACCAGCCAATCTGCGCGCTTGCCGACTTCCAGGGCGCCAATCGGCTGACCCAGCGCCTGGGCACCACCATCCAGCGCGGCATCAAACAGCGTGCGGCCGACCATTGGCTGATCTGCGCCGTACAAACGATTACGCCGCTGATCACGCAGACGCTGGCCGTATTCCAGCCAGCGCAATTCTTCCACCACGCTCAACGACACATGGCTGTCGGAACCGATGCCCATGCGGCCGCCCTGGGCGAGGAAATCCACCGCCGGGAAAATCCCGTCGCCCAGGTTCGCTTCGGTGGTCAGGCACAGGCCGGCGATGGCGCGGCTCCTGGCCATCGACGTGACTTCTTCCGGGTTGGCGTGGGTCGCGTGGACCAGGCACCAGCGCTGGTCGACTTCGACGTTTTCGTACAGCCATTGCAGCGGACGACGACCGCTCCAGGTCAGGCAGTCGTCGACTTCCTTCTGCTGCTCGGCGATGTGGATGTGCACCGGGCATTGTTTGTCGCTGGCGGCCAGCACTTCGCTGATCTGTTGCGGCGTGACCGCGCGCAGCGAGTGGAAACACAGGCCCAGGGCCTGCGCCGGCTGCTGCGCCAGGAGCGGTTGCAGGCGCGATTGCAGCTTGAGGTAATTTTCGGTGCTGTTGATGAAGCGACGCTGACCTTCGTTCGGAGTCTGGCCGCCGAAACCGGAGTGGCTGTAGAGCACCGGCAGCAGGGTCAGGCCGATACCCGCGGAACCTGCGGCCTGGCTGATACGCAGGGCCAGTTCGGCCGGGTCCGCGTAAGGCTGGCCACTGATGTCATGGTGTACGTAATGAAATTCCGCCACCGATGTGTAACCGGCCTTGAGCATTTCGATGTACAGCTGACGGGCGATGACGCCGAGTTGTTCCGGGCTGATTTTTCCGACGAGGCGATACATCAGGTCGCGCCAGGTCCAGAAACTGTCGTTCGGATTTCCCGCCACTTCCGCCAGCCCGGCCATGGCCCGCTGGAAGGCGTGGGAGTGTAAATTCGGCATACCCGGCAGCAGCGGACCGCTTAGCCGTTCGGCGCCATCTGCGTTGGAATCGGCCTGGATATGGGTCAAAACGCCGTCGGCGCTGACCTCAAGACGTACATTGTTGGCCCATCCACTAGGCAGCAGCGCGCGTTCGGCAAAGAAGGCGGACATGGTTCAGCACCCCATCGTGTGTTATTTGTATATACATATACAGACGTTTGCCTGCCCGGTAAACTCCGGCAAGCTAGCGACATCTACTAAACGACCAAGGATTAACCGTGCCGACTCCGCCTCCAGTCTCTCCGTTGGCCGCGAACATGGGCGACAGTCCGGCGCCCCTGTACGCCCGCGTCAAACAAATGATCACCCAGCAAATCGACAGTGGAAACTGGCCGCCGCACTATCGTGTGCCGTCGGAAAGCGAACTGGTCAGCCAGTTGGGCTTCAGCCGCATGACCATCAACCGCGCCCTGCGCGAGATGACCGCCGATGGCCTGCTGGTGCGCATGCAAGGCGTCGGCACGTTCGTCGCCGAGCCGAAAAGCCAGTCTGCCCTATTTGAAGTGCACAACATCGCCGACGAAATCGCCTCTCGCGGTCATCGCCACACCTGCAAGGTCATCACCCTTGAAGAAGAGGCCGCCGGCTCCGAGCGCGCCCTGGCCCTGGACATGCGCGAAGGGCAGAAGGTGTTCCACTCGCTGATCGTGCATTTCGAAAACGATATTCCGGTGCAAATCGAAGACCGTTTCGTCAATGCGCTGGTGGCGCCGGACTACCTCAAGCAGGACTTCACCCTGCAAACGCCCTACGCCTACCTGAACCAGGTCGCGCCGCTGACCGAAGGCGAGCACGTGGTCGAGGCGATCCTGGCCGAGTCGTCCGAGTGCAAGTTGCTGCAGATTGAAAAGGGCGAGCCGTGCCTGCTGATCCGTCGCCGCACCTGGTCCGGCCGTCAGCCGGTGACCGCCGCTCGCTTGATCCACCCCGGTTCCCGTCATCGTCTGGAAGGTCGGTTCCATAAATGAATCAGTTAAAGGTTTTACGCGCCAAGGATTACCCGCGCATGCCGTGGAAAAACGGCGGCGGCAGCACCGAAGAAATCACCCGCGATGCCGGCACCGGTCTGGATGGCTTTGGCTGGCGCCTGTCGATTGCCGACATTGGCGAATCGGGCGGGTTTTCCACCTTCGCCGGTTACGAGCGAGTGATCACTGTTTTGCAGGGCGACGGCATGAGCCTGACGGTGGATGGCCAGGATACTCGGCCACTGTTACCGCTGGACCCATTTGCCTTCAGCGGTGAAAGCAAGGTTTCCTGCACATTGCTCGGCGGTGCGATTCGCGATTTCAACCTCATTTACGCACCGCTGCGTTACGCCGCGCGGTTGCAGTGGTTGTCGGGCGAGCAGCGGTTTTTCAGTGAGGCGGGGACTGTGCTGGTCTTCAGTATCAGCGATGCGCTTGAAGTGAAGGTCGGTACCAGCGCTTCGCAACTGGGTCGCCATGATTGCCTGCAACTGGTCGGTAACACCGGATTGCTGGAAGTCTCCAGCAATGGCGCCTGCTGCGTGATCGAACTCGTCGCACGCTGATACACCATCCCTGTAGGAGCGAGCTCGCTCGCGAATAACCCAAATTCGCCGCTGGGCATCTGGTTCTACGCGTTATCGTTCACGACCATCGCGAGCAAGCTCGGCTCCTGCAGGGGCCATGTTTGCCCGCGATGTTGTGCTACCCCTCAGACCGTTTCCGTCCGCGCACCAACTTGTTACCGAATGCCCCAGCGTGGCGCAAAACCACGCTCAAGTAACAATCCGCCTATCCTCCAAAAAATCCCCTCGAAAAATTTCATCTACGCCAAAACCCTTGTTCCAAGGGCTCTCCAGCTGTTTCCGAACTTTTCTTGAATGCTCATCCAACAAGTTGGCCGCTTGATTGCATATGCTTGTATGTACAAGTAAAGACGTATGCGTATGAGTCACGAAGACTCAACCATCGTCCACTGATTCGCCGGTGTGCACTGATGCCCATTGGCTTGCTCGCCCACTGCCTGGGTTGGTTTGGATTGATTGCTGAGGAGTTCTTTTCGTGACCGAGAATAAACGTACCAAGTTTCGCGACGTCGAAATCCGTGCCGCACGCGGTAACAAGCTGACCGCCAAGAGCTGGCTGACTGAAGCGCCGCTGCGCATGCTGATGAACAACCTCGACCCGGAAGTCGCCGAGAACCCTAAAGAACTGGTGGTTTACGGTGGTATCGGTCGCGCTGCACGTAACTGGGAATGCTACGACAAGATCGTCGAAAGCCTGACCAACCTGAACGACGACGAGACCCTGCTGGTGCAATCCGGCAAGCCGGTCGGCGTGTTCAAGACCCACAGCAACGCCCCGCGCGTACTGATCGCCAACTCCAACCTGGTTCCTCACTGGGCGAGCTGGGAACACTTCAACGAACTGGACGCCAAAGGCCTGGCCATGTACGGCCAGATGACCGCCGGCAGCTGGATCTACATCGGCAGCCAGGGCATCGTCCAGGGCACCTACGAAACCTTCGTTGAAGCTGGTCGCCAGCACTACAACGACAACCTGACCGGCAAGTGGGTACTGACCGCTGGCCTGGGCGGCATGGGTGGTGCTCAGCCTCTGGCTGCAACCCTGGCTGGCGCTTGCTCGCTGAACATCGAATGCCAGCAGGTCAGCATCGATTTCCGTCTGAAAAGCCGCTACGTCGACGAGCAAGCCAAAGACCTCGACGACGCACTGGCCCGCATCGCCAAATACACCGCCGAAGGCAAAGCGATTTCCATCGCGCTGCTGGGCAACGCGGCTGAAATCCTGCCTGAACTGGTCAAGCGCGGCGTGCGCCCGGACATGGTCACCGACCAGACCAGCGCCCACGACCCGCTCAATGGCTACCTGCCAGCCGGCTGGACCTGGGACGAATACCGCGCTCGCGCCAAGACCGAACCTGCTGCCGTGATCAAAGCCGCCAAGCAATCGATGGCCGTGCACGTTAAAGCGATGCTCGACTTCCAGAAGCAAGGCATCCCGACCTTCGACTACGGCAACAACATCCGTCAGATGGCGCAAGAAGAAGGCGTGGAAAACGCATTCGACTTCCCGGGCTTCGTACCGGCCTACATCCGTCCGCTGTTCTGCCGTGGCATCGGCCCGTTCCGTTGGGCTGCACTGTCGGGCAACGCTGAAGACATCTACAAGACCGACGCCAAGGTCAAGGAACTGATCCCGGACGACGCCCACCTGCACAACTGGCTGGACATGGCCCGCGAGCGCATCAGCTTCCAGGGTCTACCGGCACGTATCTGCTGGGTTGGCCTGGGCCTGCGCGCCAAGCTGGGTCTGGCGTTCAACGAAATGGTCCGTAGCGGCGAGTTGTCCGCGCCAATCGTGATCGGCCGCGACCACCTGGACTCCGGTTCGGTATCGAGCCCGAACCGCGAAACCGAATCGATGCAGGACGGTTCCGACGCCGTTTCCGACTGGCCACTGCTCAACGCTCTGCTCAACACCGCGAGCGGCGCGACCTGGGTGTCCCTGCACCACGGCGGCGGCGTCGGCATGGGCTTCTCCCAGCATTCGGGCATGGTGATTGTCTGCGACGGTACTGACGAAGCGGCCGAGCGTATCGCTCGCGTGCTGCACAACGACCCGGCCACTGGCGTCATGCGTCACGCCGATGCCGGTTACCAGATCGCCATCGACTGCGCCAAGGAACAAGGGCTGAACCTGCCGATGATTACCGGCAAATAACGCTGTACGGCTTTATGTGGGAGCGAGCTTGCTCGCGATGAGGGCGGCACATTCAACCTCTTCGTTGACTGTAAAACTGCTATCGCGAGCAAGCTCGCTCCCACAGAAGCCAACACCGACAACCGATATACCTATAACAATCCACAGAGGTTGAATCATGGCTGTTAACAGCGAACGTGCAGGCAACAAACCGTTGATCGAGAAGCGTTCGATCGACTACATCCCGGAAGCGGAAAGACACGGTCGTCTGTTTAGCCAGTTCACCCTGTGGATGGGTGCCAACCTGCAAATCACCGCGATTGTCACTGGTGCATTGGCGGTGGTGCTTGGCGGTGATGTGTTCTGGTCGTTGATCGGTCTGTTGATCGGCCAACTGCTCGGCGGTGGCGTAATGGCGCTGCATGCGGCGCAAGGCCCGAAGCTTGGCCTGCCGCAGATGATTTCCAGCCGGGTACAGTTCGGCGTGTACGGCGCGGCCATCCCGATCGTGCTGGTCTGCTTGATGTACCTGGGCTTCACTGCAACGGGAACCGTGTTATCCGGCCAGGCGCTGGGCCAGTTGTTTGGCGTCAGCGACAGCGTCGGTATCCTCATTTTTGCCAGTGTCATCGTGCTGGTCACGGTGCTCGGTTATCGGGTGATCCATTGGATCGGCCGAGTTGCCAGCGTCATCGGTGTGATTGCCTTCGTTTATCTGTTCTGGCGCCTGATGAGCCAGACCGACGTCGGCGCTCTCCTGCAAATCCGTCACTTCAGCTGGAGCAGCTTCCTGCTGGCGGTGTCGCTCGCGGCGTCCTGGCAGATCGCGTTCGGCCCTTACGTGGCTGACTACTCACGCTACCTGCCGAGCAATATCTCCTCGGTGAAAACCTTTTTCGCCGCAGGTGCGGGTTCGGTCATTGGCGCACAGGTGGCGATGGTCCTCGGCGTGTTCGCTGCCGCTTCGGCCAACGGGCAATTCGCCGGTCACGAAGTGGCCTACATCGTTGGTCTGGGCGGTACCGGTGCCACTGCTGCGCTGCTGTACTTCAGCATCGCGTTCGGCAAGGTCACCATCTCCACGCTGAACTCCTACGGTAGCTTCATGTGCATTGCGACCATCATCAGCGGTTTCCGTGGTGACCTGAAGGTGACGCACTTGCAGCGTCTGGTCTTCGTGCTGGTCATCGTCGGTGCTGCGACTCTGATGGCGTTGCTCGGTCAGCACTCGTTCCTCGGCGCGTTCAAGTCTTTCATCCTGTTCTTGCTAGCGTTCTTTACCCCCTGGAGCGCGATCAATCTGGTGGACTACTACTGCATCACCCGCGAGCGCTATGACGTACCGGCTCTGGCCGATCCGAATGGTCGCTACGGTCGTTGGAACCTCCTCGGTATCAGCGTCTATGTGTTCGGTGTGCTGGTGCAGCTGCCGTTCATCTCCACTAAGTTCTATACCGGTCCGCTGGTGGCGGCCCTGGGTGATGTGGATATTTCCTGGGTCATCGGCCTGGTGCTTCCCGCCGCCCTGTATTACCTGTGTGCAAAAAAATGGCACGGCACAGTGCCTGATCGTTTGATCCTGCCGGTCGAGCAGGGCGCGATCACCGAACAAAAGCTGAATGTCGGTCGCGCTGCGGCGCAGGCCTGATTGGACGTGGACAGGGCTGGATGCCTCTTGACTGCCGTAAGCCAATTCATGATTAGGAGCGTCATAACAATGAAATCGAACAAGACCCTGCTGACCGCATTGCTATCCATGGGCCTGCTGGCCAGCGCTGGCGCCACTCAGGCGGCGGGTTGGTGCGAGTCGGGCAAACCGGTGAAGTTCGCCGGTTTGAACTGGGAAAGCGCCATGCTGCTGACCGACGTGATGCAAGTCGTGTTGGAGAAAGGCTACGACTGCAAGACCGACAGCCTGCCGGGCAACTCCATCACCATGGAAAACGCCCTGAGCAGCAACGACATTCAAGTGTTTGCCGAAGAGTGGGTCGGCCGCAGCGAAGTCTGGAACAAGGCCGAGAAGGCCGGCAAAGTCGTCGGTGTCGGCGCCCCGGTTGTTGGCGCGATCGAAGGCTGGTACGTGCCGCGCTACGTGATCGAAGGCGACGCCAAGCGTAAGCTGGAAGCCAAGGCTCCGGACCTGAAAAACATTGCTGACCTGGGCAAATACTCGGCGGTGTTCAAGGACGCCGAAGAGCCTTCCAAGGGCCGTTTCTACAACTGCCCGGCCGGCTGGACCTGTGAGCTGGACAACAGCGAAATGCTGAAAAGCTACGGCCTGGAAAGCACCTACACCAACTTCCGCCCAGGCACCGGCCCGGCGCTGGATGCCGCTGTGCTGTCGAGCTACAAGCGTGGCGAGCCGATCCTGTTCTACTACTGGTCGCCAACGCCTTTGATGGGCCAGATCGACGCGGTGAAACTCGAAGAGAAACCAGGCGTGAACAAGACAGTGACCATCAAGGTCGGCTTGTCCAAGACGTTCCACGACGAAGCGCCTGAACTGGTGGCCGTGCTGGAAAAGGTCAACGTGCCAATCGACCTGCTGAACCAGAACCTTGGGCGCATGACCAAAGAGCGGATCGAATCACCAAAACTGGCCAAGATCTTCCTGAAGGAACATCCTGAAGTCTGGCACGCATGGGTGAGCGAAGACGCAGCCAAGAAAATCGACGCGGCCTTGTAGGTTGGGCTTCTCCGGCTGTCGGCAACGGCAGTCGGACGCTTGATCGCAACCCCTTGATTGAGAGTCTCTTATGTTTCCCGAAAGCTTTACCTTTTCCATCGCCGACTGGGTCAACGGTTGGGTCGATTCGCTGGTTACCAACTACGGCGACGTTTTCCGCAGCATCTCCGACACCTTGCTGTGGGCCATCGTCAATCTTGAAGGCCTGCTGCGTGCTGCACCCTGGTGGCTGATGCTGGCCATCGTGGCCGGTGTAGCCTGGCACGCGACCCGCAAGGTCGTGACCACTGCCGTCATCGTTGGTTTGCTGTTCCTGGTGGGGGCGGTCGGCCTCTGGGACAAGCTGATGCAGACCCTGGCGCTGATGATGGTGGCGACGATCATTTCGGTGTTGATCGGCATTCCGCTGGGCATTCTCTCGGCGCGCAGCAACCGCCTGCGTTCGGTGCTGATGCCGTTGCTGGACATCATGCAGACCATGCCGAGCTTCGTGTACCTGATCCCGGTTCTGATGCTGTTTGGCCTGGGCAAGGTCCCGGCGATTTTCGCCACGGTGATCTACGCCGCACCACCGCTGATCCGTCTGACCGATCTGGGCATTCGCCAGGTTGACGGCGAAGTGATGGAAGCGATCAACGCCTTCGGTGCCAACCGCTGGCAGCAACTGTTCGGCGTGCAACTGCCACTGGCCCTGCCGAGCATCATGGCCGGGATCAACCAGACCACCATGATGGCCCTGTCGATGGTGGTGATCGCCTCGATGATCGGTGCCCGTGGCCTGGGTGAAGACGTGCTGGTAGGGATTCAGACCCTCAACGTCGGGCGTGGCCTTGAAGCCGGTCTGGCGATCGTGATTCTGGCTGTGGTGATCGACCGCATTACACAGGCGTACGGTCGCGCACGGCATGAGGTGAGCAAATGAACAACGCAACCGTGAGCAAGATCGAAGTCAAGAACGTCTTCAAGATTTTCGGCAACCGTTCCAAGGATGCGCTGGCCATGATCGGCCAGGGCAAGACCAAGGACCAGGTCCTGGCCGAAACCGGCTGCGTGGTCGGCGTGAACGACCTGTCGCTGAGCATCGGCAGCGGCGAGATCTTCGTGATCATGGGCCTGTCGGGCTCAGGCAAGTCGACCCTGGTGCGCCACTTCAACCGCCTGATCGACCCGACCAGCGGCGCGATCCTGGTGGACGGCGTGGACATCCTGCAATACGACATGGAAGCCCTGCGCGAATTTCGTCGGCGCAAGATCAGCATGGTGTTCCAGAGCTTTGGCCTGTTGCCGCACAAGAGTGTGCTGGACAACGTCGCCTACGGCCTGAAAATCCGTGGCGAAAGCAAAGCCATGTGCGCTGAGCGTGCGCTGCACTGGATCAACACCGTGGGCCTCAAGGGCTACGAAAACAAATACCCGCACCAGCTATCCGGCGGCATGCGTCAGCGTGTGGGCCTGGCCCGCGCCCTGGCGGCGGACACTGACATCATCCTGATGGACGAAGCGTTCAGCGCCCTCGACCCGCTGATCCGCGCGGAGATGCAGGACCAGTTGCTGGAACTGCAAAAGACCCTGCACAAGACCATCGTCTTCATCACCCACGACCTCGACGAGGCTGTGCGCATCGGCAACCGCATCGCGATTCTCAAGGACGGCCGCCTGATCCAGGTCGGCACGCCAAGAGAGATCCTGCATTCGCCGGCGGATGAGTATGTCGACCGCTTTGTGCAGCGTCGGGCGGCGGTGGTTTAAAAGGTTTGTGCCGGCTGTGCTGGCCCCATCGCGAGCAAGCTCGCTCCCACAGTGGATCCCCGGTGTTCACAAAACCTGTGGGAGCGAGCTTGCTCGCGATGAGGCCGGTAAAGATGCATCAATATTCAGGTTTGTACGCAGAGGTTGAAGATGTCCCAGGCTGAAAAAATCGTTATCACCGAGTCGCAGGTCAGTTGGCAGGATGTGGTCGCCGTTGCTCGTCATGGCGCACAGCTTGAACTGTCGGCACCGATCTGGGCGCGCATCGAAAACGCACAGGCCATCGTCCAGCGCATCGTCACCAGCGGCGAACGTGCCTACGGCATCAACACCGGCCTGGGCGCGCTGTGCAACGTTTCGCTGCAGGACGAACAACTCAGCCAGTTGTCGCGCAACACCTTGCTCAGCCACGCTTGCGGCGTGGGTGTACCGCTGACCGACGAGCAGACCCGCTCGATCATGTGCGCGGCCATCGTCAACTACAGCCACGGCAAATCCGGCCTGCACCGTCAGGTCGTCGAAGCGCTGCTGGCGTTGCTCAACCGGGGCATCACCCCGCAGGTGCCGTCCCAGGGTTCGGTGGGTTATCTGACTCACATGGCGCACATCGGCATCGCGCTGCTGGGCGTGGGCAATGTCAGCTATCGCGGGCAGATCGTTTCCGCGCAGCAAGCGCTGGCCGAAGAAGGTCTGCAACCAGTCAAGCTCGGTGCCAAGGACGGTTTGTGCCTGGTCAACGGTACGCCGTGCATGAGCGGCCTGAGCTGCCTGGCGATTGCCGATGCCACGCGCCTGCTGGAATGGGCCGACGTGATCGGCGCCATGAGCTTCGAAGCCCAGCGCGGGCAGATCGATGCGTTCGACGCGGAGATCATCGCGCTCAAGCCGCACCCGGGCATGCAACAGGTCGGGATCAACCTTCGGGCCTTGCTCGACGGCAGCGAAGTGATCGCCCAGAGCAAAGGCATTCGCACCCAGGATGCCCTGAGCATTCGCTCGATCCCGCAGGTGCACGGTGCTGCGCGCGATCAACTGGTGCACGCGATCAAACAGATCGAAACCGAGCTCAACGGCGCCACCGACAACCCGCTGGTGCTGGGCACAGCGGACAATTACCGCGTGGTGTCCCAGGCCAACCCTCATGGCCAGTCCGTGGCAATGGCGGCGGACCTGCTGGCGATCGCCATGGCGGAAATCGGCTCCATCGCCGAGCGTCGTCTAGACCGTTTGATCAACCCGCACGTCAGCGGCCTGCCGGCTTTCCTGGTGGCCAACCCGGGCGTGAACTCCGGGATGATGATCGTGCAATACGTGGCCGCTTCGCTGTGCGCGGAGAACCGTCAACTGGCGCAACCGGCAGTCCTCGACAATTACGTCACTTCCGGTCTTCAGGAGGATCACCTGAGCCTGGGCACCAACGCTGCGCTGAAGCTGCATCGCGCGCTGGAAAACTGCACGCAGATCCTCGCCATCGAGTATTTGCTGGCGGCCCAGGCGTTTGAATTCTTGAAGGAACAACGCTTTGGTGCGGGCACCGATACCGCTTGGCGTCTGCTGCGTGAGCGAGTTCCTGCCTACGACCAGGACCGTTGGCTGGCACCAGACATTGCCGCCGCTGCCAGTGTTCTGAAAGACCCTGTTTTGCTGCAAAAAACCTTACCGAATCTGAATTGATTTCCCTATAAAACCAGCGTGCCAAGGCGCCACCCCCTCAAAAAGGGGGAAGCGACGGACAACGGACATCTCCGGAGCGTCTGGTTAGTTAATAGCTAACTCTCAAAAGGAGCACAAAAATGACTGCGCTAAATCTGATTCCCGGCCAACTGACCCTCGCCCAACTGCGTGACGTCTATCAGCAGCCGGTGAAACTGACCCTCGACAACAGCGCCTCGGCCCAGATCGAAGCCAGCGTTGCCTGCGTGGAACAGATCCTCGCCGAGAACCGCACCGCCTACGGTATCAACACCGGTTTCGGCCTGCTGGCCTCGACCCGCATTGCCAGCGAAGACCTGGAAAACCTGCAGCGCTCGCTGGTGCTGTCCCACGCCGCCGGTGTCGGCCAGCCGATCAGCGATGAGCTGGTGCGTCTGATCATGGTGCTCAAGGTCAACAGCCTGAGCCGTGGTTTCTCTGGCATCCGTCGTGTGGTGATCGACGCGCTGATCGCCCTGATCAATGCCGAGGTTTACCCGCACATTCCATTGAAAGGCTCGGTCGGTGCTTCCGGTGACCTGGCGCCTCTGGCCCACATGTCGCTGGTGCTGCTGGGTGAAGGCAAGGCTCGCTACAAGGGCGAGTGGATGGAAGCCACCGAAGCGCTGAAAGTTGCTGGTCTGACCCCGCTGACCCTCGCCGCGAAAGAAGGCCTGGCACTGCTCAACGGCACTCAGGTGTCCACCGCATTTGCCCTGCGTGGCCTGTTCGAAGGTGAAGACCTGTTTGCTGGTGCCCTGGCACTGGGCGGCCTGACCGTTGAAGCGGTCCTGGGCTCGCGTTCGCCGTTCGACGCCCGTATCCATGCTGCCCGTGGCCAGAAAGGCCAGATCGACGCCGCCGCCGCTTATCGCGATCTGCTGGGCGAGCGCAGCGAAGTCTCCGACTCCCATGAAAACTGCGAGAAGGTACAAGACCCGTACTCCCTGCGTTGCCAGCCACAAGTCATGGGTGCCTGCCTGACCCAGTTCCGTCAAGCGGCCGAAGTATTGGCGATCGAATCCAACGCCGTTTCCGACAACCCGTTGGTTTTCGCCGCTGAAGGTGACGTGATCTCCGGTGGCAACTTCCACGCCGAGCCGGTTGCCATGGCCGCTGACAACATGGCATTGGCCATCGCTGAAATCGGTTCCCTGAGCGAGCGCCGTATCTCGCTGATGATGGACAAGCACATGTCGCAACTGCCGCCGTTCCTGGTGGCCAACGGCGGTGTGAACTCCGGCTTCATGATCGCCCAGGTGACCGCGGCGGCATTGGCCAGCGAGAACAAGGCGTTGTCCCATCCGCATTCGGTGGACAGCCTGCCGACTTCCGCCAACCAGGAAGACCACGTGTCGATGGCTCCGGCGGCTGGCAAGCGCCTGTGGGAAATGGCCGAAAACACCCGTGGGATTCTCGCGGTGGAATGGCTGGCGGCAGTCCAGGGCCTGGACCTGCGCAATGGTCTGAAGACTTCGCCAAAACTGGAAAAAGCCCGTGCCATTCTGCGTAACGAAGTGCCGTTCTATGAGAAGGACCGCTTCTTTGCACCGGATATCAACGCTGCGAGCGAGTTGCTGGCTTCCCGTTGCCTGAACGAGCTGGTTTCGGCGAAGTTGCTGCCTAGCCTGTAATTGCCCCTTCGCGAGCAGGCTCGCTCCCACAGGTGCATGCCACCCAATGTGGGAGCGAACTCGCTCGCGATTCGATTTTGCGTCGGATAACAATAATTAGGGACGAGAAATGCAACAGCCAGAAAAAGGTTTGAAACGCGGGCTCTCTGCCCGACATATTCGCTTCATGGCGCTGGGGTCGGCAATCGGCACCGGGCTGTTTTATGGTTCTGCCTCGGCCATTCAAATGGCCGGTCCTGCGGTGCTGCTCGCTTACCTGATCGGTGGCGCGGCGGTGTTCATGGTCATGCGCGCCCTCGGTGAGATGGCGGTGCACAACCCGGTGGCCGGCTCTTTCGGCCAGTACGCCAGCACCTACCTGGGGCCGATGGCGGGCTTCATCCTCGGTTGGACCTACGCATTCGAAATGGTCATCGTCGGCATGGCCGATGTCACTGCATTCGGTATCTACATGGGCTTCTGGTTTCCGGAGGTTTCCCGCTGGATCTGGGTGCTGGGTGTCGTTTCCATCGTTGGCGGCCTGAACCTGTGCAACGTCAAAGTCTTCGGTGAAATGGAGTTCTGGCTGTCGCTGCTCAAGGTCGCCGCCATCGTCGCGATGATCCTGGGTGGTTTCGGCATCATGTGGTTCGGCATCAGCTCGGCCCCCGGCCAAGCGACCGACATCAGCAACCTCTGGAGCCACGGCGGCTTCATGCCCAATGGCATGGGCGGTCTGATTGCTTCGTTCGCGGTGGTGATGTTTGCGTTTGGCGGTATTGAAATCATCGGTGTAACGGCAGGTGAAGCCAAAGACCCGCAGCACGTGCTGCCCCGGGCGATCAATGCTGTACCGTTGCGGATCCTGCTGTTCTATGTGCTGACGATGCTGGTGCTGATGTCGATCTTTCCATGGCAGCAGATCGGCAGCCAGGGCAGCCCGTTCGTGCAGATTTTCGACAAGCTGGGGATCAGCTCGGCGGCCACCATCCTCAACATCGTGGTGATCACGGCGGCGATTTCGGCGATCAACAGTGACATCTTCGGCGCTGGCCGCATGATGTTCGGTCTGGCCCAGCAAGGGCATGCACCCAAAGGCTTCGCCCGCCTGTCGCGCAATGGCGTGCCATGGATGACGGTGGTGGTGATGAGTGCCGCGCTGTTGCTGGGCGTGTTGCTGAACTACCTGATCCCGGAAAACGTGTTCCTGCTGATCGCTTCCGTCGCGACCTTTGCCACGGTGTGGGTCTGGTTGATGATTCTGGTGACCCAAGTGGCCATGCGCCGGTCCATGAGCGCCGAGCAGGTTGCACAACTGAAGTTCCCGGTACCGCTCTGGCCTTATGCGCCGGCGGCGGCGATTGCCTTCATGCTGTTCATTTTCGGCGTGCTGGGCTATTTCCCGGACACCCAGGCAGCGCTGATCGTCGGCGTGGTCTGGATCGTGTTGCTGGTGCTGGCTTACCTGACGTGGGTGAAACCGGCGGCGGGCCAGGCAGCCCTGGTGACGCAGGATCCTAATTTTTCCCATCGATAACCTAATGGAGGCCAAGGATGAAAACTCTCTGGCAACACTGTCACGTCGCAACCATGGCACAAGGCGTCTACTCGATCATCGAGGATGCGGCCATCGTGACGTCAGGAGCGCACATTGAGTGGATCGGCCCGCGCGGTGAGTTGCCGGCGGGCGAGTACCCGGCCGTCAATGATTTGAACGGGGCCTGGGTCACGCCGGGCCTGATCGACTGCCACACTCACACGGTGTTCGGCGGTAACCGCAGCGGTGAATTCGAACAGCGCCTGCAAGGCGTCAGCTACGCGGATATCGCCGCCAGCGGTGGCGGCATCGCCAGCACCGTGCGCGCCACCCGCGCAGCCAGTGAAGATGAACTGTTCGCCAGTGCCGCCAAGCGCCTGAAAAGCCTGATGCGTGATGGCGTTACCAGCATCGAAATCAAGTCCGGCTACGGCCTGGACCTGGCCAACGAGCGCAAGATGCTGCGTGTGGCCCGTCGCCTCGGCGCCGAACTGCCGGTCAGCGTGCGCAGCACCTGCCTGGCGGCTCACGCCTTGCCGCCGGAGTACAAGGATCGCGCTGACGACTATATCGATCACATCTGCGCCGACATGCTCCCGGCCCTGGCTGCCGAAGGGCTGGTCGACGCCGTGGATGCGTTTTGCGAGTACCTGGCGTTCTCCCCGGCGCAGGTCGAGCGGGTGTTCATTACCGCCCAGGCACTGGGCCTGCCAGTGAAGCTGCACGCCGAGCAGTTGTCGTCGCTGCATGGCTCGAGCCTGGCGGCGCGTTACCACGCGTTGTCCGCCGATCACCTGGAGTTCATGACCGAGGACGACGCCATCGCCATGGCCAAGTCCGGTACGGTCGCGGTGCTGTTGCCCGGCGCCTTTTACTTCCTGCGTGAAACCCAATTGCCACCGATGGAAGCCCTGCGCAAACACGGCGTGAAAATCGCCATCGCCAGCGACCTCAACCCGGGCACCTCACCGGCGCTGTCGTTGCGCCTGATGCTGAACATGGCTTGCACCTGCTTCCGCATGACCCCGGAAGAAGCCCTGGCCGGCGCGACGATTCATGCCGCCACCGCGCTGGGCATGGCCGATACTCATGGTTCGCTGGAGGTCGGCAAGGTCGCGGATTTTGTCGCCTGGCAAATCGATCGTCCGGCCGACCTGTGTTACTGGCTGGGCGGCGACCTGGAAAAACGCGTCGTGCGCCACGGCGTCGAATCAAGTCTGTAGGAGATCTGTTGTGGATAAGGTTCTGAACTTCAAACAAGGCCGCGTACCGCTGCTGATCAGCATGCCCCACGCTGGTGTGCGCCTGACGCCTGCGGTCGAAGCCGGGTTGATCCCTGACGCGAAAAGCCTGCCGGACACCGACTGGCACATCCCGCAGCTATACGACTTCGCCGCGGAACTGGGTGCAAGCACCCTGGCGGCCGAGTACTCGCGGTTCGTCATCGACCTTAACCGACCGTCCGACGACAAGCCTTTGTACGTGGGCGCGACCACCGGCCTGTACCCGGCGACGCTGTTCGACGGCATTCCGTTGTTCCGCGAAGGGCTGGAGCCTTCGAAAGAAGAGCGCGCGACCTATCTGGAGCAGATCTGGACGCCATACCACAGCACCTTGCAGCAGGAACTGGCGCGACTGAAGGCCGAGTTCGGCTATGCGCTGCTGTTCGATGCGCACTCGATCCGCTCGATCATCCCGCACCTGTTCGACGGCAAGTTGCCGGACTTCAACCTCGGCACCTTCAACGGCGCCAGTTGCGATCCACAGCTTGCGACCCGACTGGAAGCGATCTGCGCGCTTCACGACAACTACACCCACGTACTCAACGGGCGCTTCAAGGGCGGGCACATCACCCGCCATTACGGTAATCCGGCCGAGAACATCCACGCGGTGCAACTGGAGTTGGGGCAGTGCACCTACATGGAAGAGTTCGAGCCGTTCCGCTATCGCCCGGATCTGGCGGAACCGACGCGGTTGGTGCTCAAGGAGTTGCTGCAAGGCTTGCTGGCCTGGGGTGAAAAACACTACAAGCGCTAAAGCCTGACGCGTAACCCTGTGGGAGCGAGCTTGCTCGCGATAGCGGTCTGTCTGTTACATCTATGTCGACTGATCCACCGCCATCGCGAGCAAGCTCGCTCCCACAGGTAAGTGTTCATTTTGAAAGCGCGACGTAACAGTCGCCACCGTGCAAAACACGGTCGCCACAGGTCGCTTTTACCGCTCGTCTGCTGCGTAATGTTCTGGCCACGGTGCACAAAGACACCGACCTCACAATAATCGCTGCCGCACGAGATGCTCTCTATGACAAGCACCAAAGGTTTGTTCGCCCGCTGTCTCTCAATCCTCTGCGGCACGGCTCTCCTGAGCACCGGCGCCCTGGCCGCGGACGACGCCTCCTGCAAAACAGTGCGCATGGGCGTGGTCAACTGGACCGATGTGATCGCCACCAGCGGCATGGCCGACGTGTTGCTCAATGGCCTCGGCTACGAAAGCAAACAGACCAGCGCCGTTCAGCAAATCATCTTCGCCGGGATCCGCGACAAGCGCCTGGACATTTTCCTTGGTTACTGGAAACCGGCGATGGACAAAAACATCGCGCCGTTCCTGGCCGCCAATCAAGTCAAAGTCATGGACAAGCCGAGCCTGGCCGATGCCCAGGCCACCCTTGCAGTCCCTGACTATGTAGCAGCGGCGGGCCTGAAGACCTTCTCCGACATCGCCAGATTCAAGGATCAGCTTGGCGGCAAGATCTACGGGATCGAGCCGGGCAGCGGCGCCAACACCACGATCAAGACCATGATCGAAACCAATCACTTCGGCCTGAAGGATTTCAAACTGATCGAGTCCGGTGAAGCCGGCATGCTCGCCGCCGTACAGCGCGCCGTGAATCGCAAGGAGTTCGTGGTGTTCGTCGGTTGGACTCCACACCCGATGAACATCAACATGAAGATCGCCTACCTGACCGGCAGCGAAGACGTGTACGGCCCGAATGAAGGTGCAGCGACCGTTTCCACCGTAACCGCGCCGGATTACGCCAAGCGCTGCCCGAACGTCAATCGACTGCTGGAAAACCTGACCTTCACCGCCGCCCAGGAAAGCCAGTTGATGGTGCCGATCATGGAGCGCCAAACGGCTCAGGATGTCGCGAAAAAATGGCTGCGCGAGCATCCGGAAGATCTCCAGCGCTGGCTGGCGGGTGTCAGCAGTCTTGATGGCAAGGATGGCGTGGCCACGGTTCAGGCCAGTCTGAAGAACTGACACCTTTCCAGATGTTTGCAAAACCTGTGGGAGCGAGCTTGCTCGCGATGGCGCCCTCACATTCAACATCTATGTTGCCTGTCAGTTCGCAATCGCGAGCAAGCTCGCTCCCACAGGTCATAAGTACGTCTTAAAAACCTGAACAGGCTTGCACCAGTCTTATGGCTCCTTATCCACTTTCCGAGCAGATGACGGCTTTCGTCGAGAAAACCGTCAGTTTCAACAGCACTGACGGCAGCCCCGACGGTCTGCGCCAGGCCTACAGCGAGATGTGCCGGGCATTCACGCCGCCGCGTCCCGCCGGGTTGTATGTGGTCGATTTCGAGTTGGCGGGGGTTGCCGTTCGTTCGTATCAGCCGCCGGTTTCACCTTCTGCTGGTGGCGTGCCGTGCATCGTCTATCTACATGGCGGTGGCTGGCTGGTGGGGGATCTGGATTCCCACGACTTCATTTGCGCGGAACTGGCCTCGACCCTCGGCGTGTTGGTGATCGCCGTCGATTACCGTCTGGCGCCGGAACATCCGTTTCCGGCGGCCTTCGACGATTGCCTCAAAGTCTGGCGAGCACTGCGTACCGGGCCGTTTAAACTTGACCCTGCGCGTACGCTGGTGGCCGGCGACAGCGCCGGTGGCAACCTCGCGGCAGCGTTGTGCCTGGCGCTGCGCGATGCCGGCGAGCCGGTGCCGTGCGCGCAGGTCCTGATCTATCCGGGGTTGGGCGGCGATCACCGGCTGCCGTCGCGCAGTGAGTGCATCGACGCGCCGTTACTCAGCAGCAGTGACGTCGATTGCTATCACTCGCTTTACCTGCAGGGCACCCGCCATCCGAATGCCTACGCCATGCCATTGCTCGCCACGGATTTCAGCAGACTGCCACCGGCATGGATCGCCGTGGCGCAATTGGACCCGTTGCGTGATGACGGTGTGCTGTATGCCAAGCGACTGAGTACTGCCGGCGTTGCTGCCACATTGTACGTCGGCGAGGGTTTGGTCCATGGCTGTTTACGGGCCCGCGGGCAGGTGCCCGAGGTCGATGCGCTGTACGAAACCCTGTTTGGTTATCTTGCGGAAAAACTCTGACTTCGCACGGGCATGCTCATTGACGTAATTCGGGTTTATGATGCCCAACGGCAGAATAATAGAAGTCCCCCCAGGGATGACCTCGACCCCTTACGGAGTGCGCAATGCAGACTTTGTACCCGCAGATCAAACCCCACGCCCGGCACGATCTGGCCGTCGACGAGACCCACACGCTGTATGTCGACGAAAGCGGTTCACCGGAAGGTTTGCCGGTGGTGTTCATCCACGGCGGCCCCGGTGCCGGATGTGATGCCCAGAGTCGGTGCTACTTCGATCCAAATCTTTATCGCATCGTCACCTTCGACCAGCGCGGTTGTGGTCGCTCGACCCCCCACGCCAGCCTGGAAAACAACACCACCTGGGACCTGGTCGCCGACCTCGAGCGGATTCGCCAGCATCTGGGCATCGACAAATGGGTGCTGTTTGGTGGCTCCTGGGGTTCGACCCTGGCGCTGGCCTACGCGCAAACCCATCCTGAGCGGGTACACGGCCTGATCCTGCGGGGGATCTTTCTCTGCCGTCCGCAGGAAATCGAATGGTTCTATCAGGCCGGCGCCAGCCGCCTGTTCCCCGATTACTGGCAGGACTACATCGCGCCGATCCCGCTGGACGAGCGCGACGATTTGCTCGCTGCGTTCCACAAACGCCTGGTCGGCAACGACCAGATCGCCCAGATGCACGCGGCCAAGGCCTGGTCGACCTGGGAGGGCCGCACCGCGACCCTGCGCCCTAACCCTCTGGTAGTCGACCGTTTCTCCGAGCCTCAACGTGCGTTGTCGATTGCCCGCATCGAATGCCACTACTTCAGCAACCACGCCTTCCTGGAGCAGAATCAGCTGATTCGCGACATGGGCAAGATCGCCCATTTGCCCGGCGTGATCATTCATGGTCGCTACGACGTGATCTGCCCGCTGGATAACGCCTGGGAATTGCATCAAGCCTGGCCGAACAGCGAACTGCAGGTCATCCGCGATGCCGGTCATGCCGCTTCCGAGCCTGGCATCACCGACGCACTGGTACGCGCCGCCAATCAGATGGCCCGGCGTCTGCTCGACCTGCCGCCTGAAGAAGCATGAAGGGCCTGCTGCAGCGGGTACGCGGCGCGCGGGTCGAGGTCGCGGGCGAGATCGTGGGTGCCGTCGATCAGGGATTGCTGGTCCTGGTAGCCGTCGAGCCCGACGATACGCGGGCCAGCGCTGACAAACTCCTTAATAAGCTGCTTAACTATCGGGTATTCAGTGACGCTGAGGGCAAGATGAATCTGTCCTTGGCGGATGTGGGCGGTGGGCTGCTGCTGGTCTCTCAGTTCACCCTGGCTGCCGATACAAAAAACGGGCTGCGTCCGAGTTTCTCGACCGCGGCCCCTCCGGCGTTGGGCGAGGAGCTGTTCGACTATCTATTAAGCAAAGCGAAACAGGTGCATGGCACTGTGGCATCAGGTAGATTCGGCGCGGATATGCAGGTGCACCTGGTCAATGATGGCCCGGTAACCTTCCTGTTACAGACCTGAAAGCGCTTGAAACAAGTTTTTACGCTCATTTCGACTGAAAACAGGGGTTTTTCGCGATAAATACTTTGTTACCCCTGATGCGTTGTAACGCGGCCTACTAGATAATCCCGCGCTACGGGGATCAGCGTTCGTTGGTCCATTTTGACTTAGGTAGAGACTTGTCCGGATCCGATTGGGGAATCATTTCGCCACAGCGGAGTCGGAACAATGCTCGCCAACTTGGCAAGAGTGGTTTGCAAGGGCGGTTTTTTCATACCGTACACCGTGCAGGCCCTTTAACTGGCCGTTGGTTTTTTGATCTGTTTTCGGCGAGGGTTGCTCGTGATTGTTAGTCCCTGTAACGCACCAAAATTGTCTGCCAAACGGTTACGCAGCGCCCTGGTAGCGGGCTCTGCACTGCTCTGCCTGCTCAGCGCCGGTCAGCTTTGGGCATTCAGTCTGGATGATGTATCGGTCAAGGCAAAAGAACTGGCCGCGCAGAAATTCGAAGCGCCGCGCAGTAACCTGCCGAACGAGTTCCGCGACATGAAATTCGCGGACTATCAGAAAATTCGTTTTCTGACGGAAAAAGCCGAGTGGGCTGACCAGAAGACGCCGTTCAAGCTGTCCTTCTATCACCAGGGCATGCATTTCGATACGCCGGTGAAAATCAACGAAATCACCGCGAACACCGTCGAAGAGATCAAATACGATCCGAGTCGTTTCGACTTCGGCGATATGAAGTTCGATCCAAAGGCCACCGAACAACTGGGTTATGCCGGTTTCCGTGTGCTGTACCCGATCAACAAGGCCGACAAGCAAGACGAAATCATGACCATGCTTGGCGCGAGCTACTTCCGCGTCGTCGGCAAGGGTCATGTCTATGGTTTGTCCGCTCGCGGCATGGCGCTTGATACCGCATTGCCGTCCGGCGAAGAATTCCCGCGTTTCCGCGAGTTCTGGATTCAGCAGCCCAAGCCGGGCGACAAGCACCTGGTGATCTTCGCCCTGCTGGATTCCCCTCGTGCCACCGGTGCCTACCGCCTGACCCTGCGTCCGGGCAGCGACACCATCGTCGACGTCAAAGCGCAGATGTTCCTGCGTGACAAGGTCGGCAAACTGGGCATCGCCCCGTTGACCAGCATGTTCCTGTTCGGCGCCAACCAACCGTCGAAAGTACTGAACTACCGTCGCGAGCTGCACGATTCCAGCGGCCTGGCGATCCATGCCGGCAACGGCGAGTGGATCTGGCGTCCGCTGAACAATCCGAAGCACCTGGCCGTGAGCAACTTCAGCGTTGAAAACCCGCGTGGCTTCGGTCTGCTGCAACGTGGCCGCGACTTCAGCCACTACGAAGACCTCGACGACCGCTACGACAAGCGCCCAAGCGCCTGGATCGAGCCGAAGGGTGACTGGGGCAAGGGCACGGTCGACCTGGTCGAGATTCCGACCGCCGATGAAACCAACGACAACATCGTTGCTTTCTGGAATCCGGAAAAATTGCCGGAACCTGGCCAGCCGCTCGATGTCGCTTATCGTATGCACTGGACCATGGATGAAGCCTCGATTCACGCGCCGGACAGCGCCTGGGTCAAACAGACCCTGCGCTCCACTGGTGACGTCAAACAGTCCAACCTGATTCGTCAGCCGGACGGCAGCGTTGCCTACCTGGTGGACTTTGAAGGCCCGTCCCTGGCGGCTTTGCCGGCCGAAGCGGACGTTCGCAGCCAGGTCAGCGTCGGCGACAACGCCGAGCTGGTGGAAAACAGCGTTCGCTATAATCCTGAAACCAAAGGCTGGCGCCTGACCTTGCGGTTGAAGATCAAGGATCCGAGCAAGTCCACGGAGATGCGTGCCGCGCTGGTGCAGAACATCGTGCCGGCGGACCTGGCCAAGACTTCTATTCCGTCGTCGAACTCGTCGGTTGCCAAGGCCGACAAGGTTGCCGCCAAGCAACAAGAGAAAGCGGACAAGGAAGCCAGGCAAGCGGAGGCCAAGCAGGCCGAAGCCAAGCCTGTTGCAGATGCCAAGGACAAGGCCAATAAAGACGCCAAGCAGCCTGTCGCTGCCGACGCGGCCCCAGCCACACCGGAATCGGCCCCGACTGAAGAAGTCCTGACCGAGACCTGGAGCTATCAGTTGCCTGCCGATGAGTAACTCTCAAGTACGGCCAGAAACTCTTTCCGAGTATCTGGCGCATCTGCCGATGACCGACCAGCAGCGCGCGGAACTCGCGGGCTGCAGGTCTTTCAGTGAACTGCATGAGCGTCTGTCGTCCTCGACTTTCGACGCGCCAGCCGAGGCCGCCCAGGCTTCGGTCGGCAAGCGCTTGACCCTGAGCACTGCCGAAGAATTGCAGGACGCCGAAATGCTGGTGCTCGACGCCAGCGGTCGCGTCTGCCTTAAGGCGACCCCACCGATTCGTCGGACCAAGGTCGTGCCGGAGCCGTGGCGCACCAATATTCTGGTGCGCGGCTGGCGGCGTCTGACCGGTCGCACCAATCCGCCGAAGCCGCCGAAAGACGAGAACGTGCTGCCGGCCGCGCGCTGGCGCACCGTCGGTTCGATCCGCCGCTACATTCTGCTGGTACTGATGCTCGGTCAGACCATCGTCGCCGGCTGGTTCATGAAAGGCCTCATGCCTTACCAGGGCTGGTCATTCGTCGACCTCGACGAAGTCTTGCACCAACCGTTACTGCAAACCGCCACCCAAGTGCTGCCATATGCATTGCAGACCAGCATCCTGATCCTGTTCGGGATCCTGTTCTGCTGGGTTTCGGCCGGTTTCTGGACCGCGCTGATGGGCTTTCTCGAGTTGCTAACCGGGCACGATAAATACCGCATCTCCGGTAAAAGTGCTGGTAACGAGCCGATTCCAAAGGATGCGCGCACCGCGCTGGTGATGCCGATCTGCAACGAAGACGTGCCACGGGTATTCGCCGGCCTGCGGGCGACCTTCGAGTCGGTTGCAGCCACGGGTGACCTGGACCGCTTCGACTTCTTCGTCCTCAGCGACAGTAACGACGCCGATATCTGCGTCGCCGAGCAACAGGCCTGGCTTGATGTCTGCCGCGAAGCCGGGGGCTTCGGCAAGATTTTCTATCGCCGCCGCCGTCGTCGCGTAAAACGTAAAAGCGGCAACCTCGACGACTTCTGCCGTCGTTGGGGCGGTGACTACAAGTACATGGTCGTACTCGACGCCGACTCCGTGATGAGCGGTGAGTGCCTGACCAGTCTGGTACGCCTGATGGAAGCCACGCCGGACGCCGGGATCATCCAGACCGCGCCGCGTGCGTCGGGCATGGACACCCTTTATGCTCGCATGCAGCAGTTCGCCACCCGCGTGTACGGTCCGCTGTTCACTGCCGGCCTGCACTTCTGGCAGTTGGGCGAATCGCACTACTGGGGCCACAACGCGATCATCCGCATGAAGCCGTTCATCGAGCACTGCGCCCTGGCGCCATTGCCCGGTAAAGGCGCATTCGCCGGTGCGATTCTGTCCCACGACTTCGTCGAAGCCGCGCTCATGCGTCGTGCCGGCTGGGGCGTGTGGATTGCCTACGATTTGCCGGGCAGCTATGAAGAACTGCCGCCGAACCTGCTGGACGAACTCAAGCGCGACCGTCGCTGGTGCCATGGCAACCTGATGAACTTCCGCCTGTTCCTGGTCAAGGGCATGCACCCGGTGCACCGCGCGGTGTTCCTGACCGGCGTGATGTCCTACCTGTCGGCGCCGTTGTGGTTCTTCTTCCTGGTGCTGTCGACCGCGCTGCTGGCGGTCAACACGCTGATGGAACCGCAATACTTCCTTGAGCCGCGTCAGCTCTATCCGCTGTGGCCACAATGGCATCCGGACAAGGCGATCGCGCTGTTCTCGACCACCATCGTGCTGCTGTTCCTGCCGAAGCTGTTGAGCATCATCCTGATCTGGGCCAAGGGTGCGAAAGAGTTCGGCGGCAAGTTCAAGGTGACCCTGTCGATGCTCCTGGAGATGCTGTTCTCCATGCTGCTGGCGCCGGTACGGATGATCTTCCACACCCGTTTCGTCCTCGCCGCGTTCCTCGGCTGGGCCGCAACGTGGAATTCCCCGCAGCGTGACGACGACTCCACACCATGGAGCGAGGCGGTCAAGCGCCACGGTCCGCAAACCTTGCTGGGCTTCTTCTGGGCCTTGCTGGTGATCTGGCTGAACCCGAGCTTCCTGTGGTGGCTGGTGCCGATCGTCGGTTCGCTGATGCTGTCGATCCCGGTGTCGGTGATCTCCAGCCGTGTCGGCCTGGGCCTGAAGTCCCGTGACGAGAACCTGTTCCTGATCCCTGAGGAATACAATCCGCCGCAGGCACTGCTGGCGACCGACCAGTACACCCACGAAAACCGCTGGCACGCGCTGAGCGACGGCTTCGTCCGTTCGGTGGTCGATCCACAGCAGAACGCCCTGGCGTGCTCGCTGGCGACTTCCCGTCACCGCGAGGCCGAGCCAATTGAATGGCTGCGGGTGGAGCGGGTACGCCACGCTATGAAGGTCGGACCGGAAGGCCTGACCAACAACGAGCGTGTGCAGTTGTTGAGCGACCCGGTGGCATTGGCCCGCCTGCATGAGCAGGTCTGGAACGAAGGCCATCCAGAGTGGCTGGGCGCGTGGCGCAAATCGGTGAAGGCCGACCCCCATGCACCGTTGTTGCCGCTCAAGCCGTTGAGCGTACAGCCTCAGTTGGCGTAATGAAAAAAACCGCGAAACAGACTGTGTGAAAACCTAGCAATCTACGCAGAGCCTAAAAACGCTCCGTATCGAAAGATACGGAGCGTTGGAACGGATCATCGAAGATCAGAAACGATCTGTACGACGCCAAGCTTCAGGTGCAGTTAGGCTTTGATAAGGACATTCTTGGGGGAGGGCACGCCTGCGGAGTTCTTCGAGGCACCGAAGAACTCCGCAGGCGTTTTTGAAGCAGGTTTTGTAAGCGAATCACGGTGTCGGTTTGAGTTTCATGCTTGTGAGATGCCGTGTTAGTTGTATTGACATAAAACCACTTACAATGTGGTTAGTTCAGCGAATAAGGGTGGCGATCCGCTTATGTCGTTGTGCGCGATGATCCGTACTTCGTACCGGGCACTTGGAATTAAATACGTACTAAGCTTGGGCTCTGGTGTCTGAAAGTCCCATTCACCACCACCGGGACCTCTCAACATTATCTTGTACCAGCTGATATTTCCGGTTGGTTTATCCCAATGAAGGGTAACAGGAAAAAAAGGCGCCTGTTGATAACGGAAATTAGCTGGTCTTCCTGGCGCGAGCGGACGTATCGCTGGGATGTTCGCTGTCAATGGCGGTGATTCACCTGCATTATTCTGAGCGGTAATTCTAACGTGATAAGAAACGAGTGCTCGCAGTGTTGGTTTTAGACTTGTGGTGTCGGTAGTGTAATGGTCTGACCATCCCTGAGAGTCGGTTACAACGATTTTGTACCCGGTCACGGTTCCAGAGGGTGGATCCCAGTCTATGTTAGGGGTAAAGGGTGTAAATCGGAAGTTACGGGGCGCGCCGGGTGACGTACCATCAACAGGCTCAATTGTGATCGATTCAGTTATAGAGCAGGCGCCGTATATATTAATGGCCCACATTTCAACCGTGTAGCTTTCGTTTAGTGGCAGCTCTTGAAATACATAAGTAGTCTCAGCGCTTGCAACGAGAATAGGCGGCTCCTCGTTTAGCGAAATTGCATAATTTTTAAGATTCGTGCTGGTCGACGGAGTCCAGGAGAGGGAAGTGCCTGATTGAGTGCGAGAGGTGATAGTCAAGTTGGTCTCTGGTTCTGGACGTATTCCGGAAAAATAAAAGTCGTAAGGAGTACCTCTGTCAAACTCTCCAGAATTTATCATGCGGCATCTATGTGATATGTATTGGCCTTCACTGACCTGGTAGCTAAAAGACGGCCCTTCTCCCGAAATTGGATAGTAAGGTTGACCCGTATCATCGGCTTCGTACGAGAGGTCAGGGAAAAAAATGGCGTGTTCAGTTACGTTCCACACGACCTTGATTTCATATTTCTCCGTTACCTCGTCGTACCCAACTATGTAGTGTGTCGGGTTTGATAAGACGGGGTTTGGGTAAAGTGTGCTGGTTGTGTATTCAGAATAAAATCCATTATTGTCTTTGGCGCGTATTTTAACTTCGTTCTGCTGGTGTAGGTTGATGTCGACATAAGTTACGGAAGCATAAGGGCTGTCTCTATATGGAATGATATCTTTGAGAGTCCCGTTTAGATATAGTTCGTAGCTTTGTATTCCCGCTGCGTCGATTGAGTGGCCCCAGCTTATGATGCAGCTATAGCTCGCAAATCTGGTAACAAAAATTTGTCCCGGTATGGTTGGCGGTATAGTGTCTTGAACAAGATCAAATGCCGGAGAAAAGTCTGAGTGATTATCT
This sequence comes from Pseudomonas sp. GW456-L13, assembly GCF_017350115.1. Classification (NCBI taxonomy): domain Bacteria; kingdom Pseudomonadati; phylum Pseudomonadota; class Gammaproteobacteria; order Pseudomonadales; family Pseudomonadaceae; genus Pseudomonas; species Pseudomonas sp. GW456-L13. The sequence continues at coordinate 2,886,419 of NZ_JACNAS010000001.1, read as the reverse complement.
AGGTTGTCGATGGCTTTAACTTTGAAGGTGTAATTCTTTAGGGCAAAATTTTGGTGCTCGTAAGTGGCGTGACTGGTTGTCGCGAAATGCGCGTCATTACGATAGATGTGATATTCACGCACGCCCAAGTCATCGATTGCCGGATTCCATTTGAACTGTAGAGTATTCTGAAATTGTCCGTCGACCACTGTCTCGTTTTTTGCAATGACATTAAAGTTGGAGGGGGCGCTCGGCTTCGTATTGTCCCTTGCTCTTCTCCTGTTCAGGGCGATGCAGTTGTCGGTAACGGAAATCTTTGTATCTGGCCTTTCAATGAAGTCGACCTGGAGTATTTTGGCATTTAGATGACCCTCTTTGAATGTTTCTATCCGAATAGAGTGATTTTTATTCAAGTACATGGGGCCGCCGACGCCGTAAACGGATGCGTCCAGTATCCAATAAGGAATTGTTGGTGGTGAAGCCATTGAGTCGATAACGAGTGATTCTATGTTTTCGGGCGTGGCATCATCTCTCCATTGGCGGTTAAAGGATTGCCATATCTGCTCTCTTTGGATCCATTCACTTTGCCAGTTGCCATTCGGGTTGTTATGGGGAAAGTGTAGAATAATGCTGCGCCCAGGGTGTTGACTGCGGATGGTGTAAATGTTGGAGTCACTGGCTGATGGTGGAATCAAAAGCCCCTTGATTGGCGTAAAGTACGGTAAGCAGCGTTGAAGGCTGTTATAAGCGTAATTTCTACCTCGGTCATATTTGTAAAAGTCAAGAATCACAATTTCGCCAGGGTTGGCGGTCACGAAGTTTTTTACATCACGCACTAAATGTTCCAGGCGTCTTCCTGCAGAAAGACCGTGTTTGAATTCGAATATTTCAATGAATTTATAGGTTGGAAACTTATTGCCGATGGTTTTTTTATAACTACTGTCGTAGAGGCGCAAGTCAAGATAGCGTGCCCCAGCGGCGAGTTGCTGCGGGAAGGTGTTATCCTGATTGGCAGCCCATTCTTTTCCAATAGGGATCATCCCGGCTCTGTCGGCGCCAGAGTTGTGTGAGCCAGGAATTGCCAATTGGTGCAGCTTGAGCAATGCGATCTCTGAAGCGATATCAGTCATCCAGCGGCTGTAGTTGGTGTAGGGGACGATGTCGTTAGGCGTTGGTGTTTCTGAGGTGTCAGAAGTGTCGATCAGGTCATTGCTCATGGTTGTGCTCCTGAAAAATGGGCAGGAGCTAAATAGTGCGCTGTTTAAAAAATTTACATAACTATCAGAACTGATAGTAGTACGGACATAGCTAATGTATTGGTGTTAAAGCTTAAGTCATTAATTTCTTAATGCTTTTGTTCGGGCTGGAAGTCGCAGGTCGGCCGGCATGTGAGATACCGGCCTTTTTTCATCTACGGGGGGCTTCGTGCTCACCTCAAACCTTGAACCGCCCCACCAACATCTGCAAATGCGTCCCCAACCGCGCCAGCTCAACGCTGGACGCTGCCGTCTCCTCACTGGCTGCCAAGGTCTGATCCGACACATCCCGCACATTCAGCACGCTGCGGTTGATCTCCTCCGCCACGGCGCTTTGCTGTTCGGCAGCCGCGGCGATCTGCTGGTTCATCGCCTGGATCGCCGACACCGTGCGGGTGATGCTTTCCAGTGAACCGCCGGCACGGCGGGTCAGTTCGACGCTGCTGTCGGTCAGGGTGCGGCTGTTGTCCATGATGGTCGCCACTTGCTGGGTGCCGTTTTGCAGGCCGACGATCAGCTCTTCGATCTCTTCGGTGGACTTCTGGGTGCGCTGGGCCAGGCTGCGGACTTCGTCTGCCACCACGGCAAAACCACGCCCGGCTTCACCGGCGCGGGCGGCTTCAATCGCCGCGTTGAGCGCCAGCAGGTTGGTTTGCTGGGCCACGGACTTGATGACGTCGAGCACGCTGCCGATCTTGTCGCTTTCGCGTTTGAGTTCGCCCATGGCCTCGGTGGAGTGACCGACTTCCGCGGCCAGGCGTTCGATCTGGGCGATGGCTTCGCCGACGACTTTGTCGCCCTCCCGGGCCTGCTGATCGGCGGCGACGGCGGCTTCGGAGGCTTCTTCGGCGTTGCGCGCCACTTCCTGCACGGTGGCGGCCATTTCGTTCATGGCGGTTGCGACCTGATCGGTTTCGACCTTCTGACTGTTGACCCCGGCGCTGGTCTGCTCGGTGACGGCAGACAGCTCTTCAGCGGCGCTGGCGATCTGCGTAACGCCATCGCTGATGCCGCCGATCAGTTCGCGCAGCCCTTGGGTCATGCTTTGCATGGCCCGCTGCAACTGGCCGAGTTCGTCGCGGCGCTGCGACGTCAGGTTGTGGGTCAGGTCGCCACTGGCGACGCGCTGGGCCACGATCAGGGTCTGGTTCAATGGAATGATGATCTGCCGGGTGATCGCCCAGGCGGCCAGCAGGCCGAAGGCGATGGCCAGCACGGTGGCGAGGGTCAGCATGTTCTTGGCATGAGCGGCGTCGGTGTCACGCACGACGGTTTGCGAGATGGTGAGTTTCTGGCTCATGTCCAACAGGATGTCGCCTTGGGTGGACATGCGTGCCAGGGCCTTGGCGCTGGTCACCTGGGAGTCGCGGAACTGGCTGACGGCGGCGCGATAGGCCCTCAGCGAGTCAGTTGCCTGTTGCAGGTTGGCGATGTGTTCTTCAGGCAGTTTGGTCGGCAGGCTCTCGAGGTTCTTCAGGGCGTTTTCGATCGCGTCGAGGGCTGGCTGTTCGGCTTCGCTCTTGCCGCTGTAGGTGTAGCCGCGAACCTGGAAGCGCGCCTGCTGGATCAGTTTGCTCAGGTCGATCACGCTGTTGAACGCCGCTACGCTGTCACCTTGCAGCATGGATTTTTCCACTTCGGCGACGCGGGCCACGGCATTGTCGGCAGTGGCGCCGAGCTTTCTGCGGGCGTCTTCACGCTGGGCGCCGGCCTGGGTCATGTCGTTGAAGGCGCGGCGGTATTCGGCGACAGCGGCCAGTTGTTGATCCGCCATGGCCGTATCGGCCGGTTGCTCGATCAGGCCGCGGGCGGTCTGCAGGCCGCTTTCGAGTTTGCCTAACAGATCGTTGACGGCGCCGGGACCTTGTTCGCCGCGACGCATCTCGTAATCCAGGCGTGCAATGCGCAGGTCCTTGGTCAGGTCGTTGAGACTGGCGATGAACCCCAGTTTATCGCCGCGGCTGGTCACGCCGCTCAGGCCGCTCCAGCCGGTGAAGGTGATCAGCAGGGTCAGCAGCAGCACCAGACCGAAGCCGATCCCCAGCTTGCGTTTGACGCTGACGTTTCCCAGATTCTCGGCTAGCCATTGGTACATGCTGAAACTCCCCGGACCAAACAATGGTTTTATGGGGGCTTTATCGGCAGGAGGGCTGGATTCTGTAGGTGGCTCCCGATGTACGGGCAAGTGATCATCTGTGGCAAATGTTGACCTGTGGGAGCGAGCTTGCTCGCGATGGCGTTGTTTCAGGCAACACGGATGTCGACTGTTACTCCGCTATCGCGAGCAAGCTCGCTCCCACAGGGACAGTGTCTGGATTTAAAAGAGGCGTGCCAGCAACGCGGTCACGGCGGTTTCGACCCGCAGGATGCGCTCGCCCAGTTGCACCGGTTGCAGGCCGGATTTGCCCAGCAGGTCGATCTCGTAGGGAATCCAGCCACCCTCGGGGCCGATGGCCAGGGTCACCGGTTCGCTGAGTGCGCGAGGGCAGGGCGGGTAATTGCCCGGATGCCCCACCAGGCCGAGGGTGCCTTCGGTGATCGCGGGCAGACGGTCTTCGACGAAGGGCTTGAAGCGCTTCTCGATCACGACTTCCGGCAACACGCTGTCCCGCGCCTGTTCCAGGCCGAGGATTAACTGCTCGCGAATCGCCTCTGGCTCCAGGAACGGGGTCTGCCAGAAGCTCTTCTCGACGCGATAGCTGTTGACCAGCACGACCCGTGGCACACCCATGGCCGCCACGGTCTGGAACACCCTGCGCAGCATCTTGGGCCGTGGCAGGGCCAATACCAGGGTCAATGGCAGCTTGGCCGGTGGTTGCTGGTCGAGGGTGACGCGCAATTCCGCTTCGTCGGCGTCCAGACGCAGCACTTCGGCCGACCCCATCAAACCGCCGATTCGCCCGACGCGCATGCTGTCACCGACTTCGCAGCGGTGGACTTCCTGCATGTGGGTCAACCGGCGATCACGCAGGATCGCGCGGTCGGCCGCAATGAAATCGGCCTCTTCGAGGAGCAGCAGGTTCACGCTTGGGTCGCTGGCGGCTGGTCGTTGTGATCGTCAGCCGGTTGGTCTTCCGGATGGTCGCCGCGCTTGCTGATCAGGCTGCCGAACAGGATGCCGATCTCGAACAACAGCCACATCGGAACGGCCAGCAGGGTCTGCGAGAAGATGTCCGGTGGTGTCAGGATCATGCCGACCACGAAGCAGCCGATGATCACGTACGGACGGATTTTCTTCAGGTATTTGACATCGACCACGCCGATCCACACCAGCAGCACCACGGCCACCGGAATCTCGAACGCTACGCCAAAGGCGAAGAACAACGTCATGACGAAATCGAGGTAGCTAGTGATGTCGGTCATCATTTCCACGCCGGCCGGGGTGGCGGCAGCGAAGAATTTGAAGATCAGCGGGAACACCAGGAAATAGGCGAAAGCCATGCCGGCGTAGAACAGAAAGATGCTGGAGACCAGCAAGGGCACGGCGATGCGCTTTTCATGCTTGTACAGGCCGGGGGCGATGAAACCCCAGATCTGGTGCAGGATCACCGGAATGGCCAGGAACAGCGAGACCATCATCGTCAGCTTCAGTGGCGTCAGGAACGGCGACGACACGTCAGTGGCAATCATCGTCGCGCCAGCGGGCAGGTACGCGCGCAGCGGCGTGGAGACGAAGGTGTAGATCTGCTGGGTAAAGGCAAACAGCCCGGCAAAGATGATGAAGATCGCCGCTACGCAGCGCAGCAGACGGGTACGCAACTCGGTGAGGTGCGAAACCAGCGGCATGTGCTGGTCGTTTTCAGGGAGATCGCTCATGGGGCTCGCGGCGGCAAAGTGGTGTCATTGGGCGCTGGCGTTGTCGGCGCGGCGGCTGGAGCAACGGGTTCAACCGGCATCGCTGTCACAACAGGCGCAGGTTCCGCCATCGGAGCAGGTGTCGGGTCGACAGCCGCGGCAGGCGCAAGAATCGTCTGCGTACCCACATGTTCCACCGGCGTCGGCTCCTGCTGGGTCGGCGTGAAGATTTTCCGCGCCTCCTGCTCAAGCGACAGGATGTGCTCGTTGTGCAGTTGCCGACGAATCTCGTCGGCACCGATTTCACGTTCAACTTCCTGTTTGATTGCGTTGAAGCTGCGCTTCAGGCGCCCGACCCACAGGCCGGCGGTGCGCGCAGCGCCCGGCAAGCGCTCGGGACCCAGCACCAGCAGGGCGACGAGGCCGACGAGCAGCAGTTCAGAGAAGCTGATACCAAACATTAGTCAGTGCTCACACGTCTTTGCGGATCGGCTCTTCGACTTTCTGTGCCTGCACGTCGATGGTGTGCGGCTGGTTCACGGATGCCTGTGGCTGAACCGGAGGAACCGGTTGGGCCGGGGTCGCGTTCGGGTCGGCCGGTTTTTCATCGTCGTTCATGGCTTTGCGGAAGCCCTTGATCGACTCGCCGACGTCAGTGCCGAGGTTTTTCAGTTTCTTGGTGCCGAACACCAGTACCACGACAACCAGGATGACGACCCAGTGTTTCCAGTCAAAAATGCCCATGCTGCTGCTCCTCTCTAATAGTTATTCAGGCGGACGGGCGCGAGGCTTTCTCGGCGTGTCCGGAGAGACCGAAACGACGGTCCAGTTCATCGAGTACAGCCTGTGGATGCTGCCCCAATTGGGCGAGCATGACCATGCTGTGGAACCACAGGTCGGCGGTTTCGTAGATCACATCGCTGCAGTCGCCGCTGACGGCGGCGTCCTTGGCGGCGATGATGGTTTCGACCGACTCTTCGCCGACTTTTTCCAGAATCTTGTTCAAGCCCTTGTGGTACAGGCTGGCGACATACGAGCTGTCGGCGGCGGCGCCTTTGCGCTCCTCCAGTACCTCGGCGAGGCGGGTGAGAGTGTCACTCATGTTTGTGCCCTGCGGAATAGATGGCGTGCGGATCTTTCAGGACCGGGTCGACGGTTGTCCAGTCGCCGTTCTCATAGACGCGGTAGAAGCAGCTCTGGCGGCCGGTATGACAGGCGATGTCGCCGATCTGCTCGACCATCAGGATGATGACGTCGGCGTCGCAGTCCAGGCGCATCTCGTGCAGGGTTTGCACATGGCCGGACTCTTCGCCCTTGCGCCACAGCTTGCCACGGGAACGTGACCAGTAAATGGCACGGTTCTCGGCAGCGGTCAGTTCCAGTGCTTCGCGGTTCATCCAGGCCATCATCAGGACGCGCCCGGTCTTGTGATCCTGGGCAATGGCCGGCACCAGGCCGTCAGCGTCCCACTTGATCTCGTCCAGCCAGTTTTTCATCTTCGACTCCGACAGCGGGCTCGACACTTCAATAGCCGAGCTCAGGCGTTCAAACAGTGTGCCAGTCGTTCACACAACTGGCTATCGGCGCACGACCAGATACAAACCGACCGCCATCATGATTCCCGCCGGCCAATAGGCCAACTGGTTCAGCGGTCCGCCAGCGGCAAGGACGGCGCCACCGGCCAGATGGGCCGTACCGAGCAGGCGCAGGAACCAGTCGTCACGGCGTCGACGCCACGGTGGCGGCGGGTCGTAGGCGTGGGGTTGGGACATGCGTTCGAGCAGGTCGCGGGCCATGTTGGCCAGGTGCGGGATCTGTTCGAATTGGCTGTGCACGTTGCCGAGCAGGGCTTTGGGGCTGACCCGCTCGCGCATCCAGCGTTCGAGGAATGGCTGAGCGGTGTTCCATAGATCGAGGTCCGGGTACAGCTGGCGGCCCAGGCCTTCGATGTTCAACAGGGTTTTTTGCAGCAGGACCAGCTGTGGCTGCACTTCCATGTTGAAGCGGCGCGCAGTCTGGAACAGGCGCATCAGCACCTGACCGAAGGAAATATCTTTTAACGGTTTTTCGAAGATCGGCTCGCACACGGTACGGATCGCCGCTTCGAATTCGTTGAGCTTGGTTTCCGCCGGCACCCAGCCCGAATCGATGTGCAACTGCGCCACGCGACGGTAATCGCGCTTGAAGAAGGCGAACAGGTTGCGTGCCAGGTAATCCTGGTCTTCCGGGGTAAGGCTGCCGACGATGCCGCAGTCGATCGCAATGTACTGCGGGCTCCACGGATTCACGGTGCTGACGAAAATGTTGCCGGGGTGCATGTCGGCGTGGAAGAAACTGTCGCGGAACACCTGGGTGAAGAAAATCTCCACGCCACGCTCGGCGAGCATTTTCATGTCCGTGCGCTGGTCGGCCAGAGTCGCCAGATCGGTAACCTGAATACCGTAGATGCGTTCCATCACCAGCACTTTCGGCCGGCACCAGTCCCAATAGACTTGCGGTACGTACAGCAGCGGCGAACCGTCGAAGTTGCGCTTCAACTGGCTGGCGTTGGCCGCCTCGCGCAGCAGGTCGAGTTCGTCGTAGATGGTTTTTTCATAATCGCTGACCACGTCCACCGGGTGCAGCAGGCGCGCATCGGCCGAGAGTTTTTCGGCGGCGCGGGCGAGGATGAACAGCCACGCCAGGTCCTGGGCAATCACCGGTTTGAGGCCCGGGCGGATCACCTTGACCACCACTTCTTCACCGGTTTTCAGTTGCGCGGCGTGCACCTGCGCCACCGAGGCCGAGGCCAGCGGTTCGACGTCGAAACGGCTGAAGACTTCGCTGATTTTCTTGCCCAGCTGTTCTTCGATCAGCTTGACCGACACTTGCGAGTCGAATGGCGGTACGCGGTCCTGCAGCTTCATCAGTTCATCGGCGATGTCCTCGGGCAACAGGTCGCGGCGAGTGGACAGGATCTGCCCGAACTTGATGAAGATCGGCCCCAGGTCCTGCAACGCCAGGCGCAAGCGCGCGCCACGGCTCAGGTCCAGGGTTTTGCGCGGGAACCAGCGCCACGGCAAGGCGTAACGCAGCGCCCGCAAGAACCAGGGCAGCGGCAGGGCGAACAGCAGGTCATCGAGGCGGTAGCGGATCACGACGCGCTGGATGCGCAACAGACGGCGGACGGCAAGCAGCTTCATGCGTTATCGCTTGGGTCGAGGGATCGGGAAAGGCGCTCGAAACGCGCCTCGAGACGTTCCAGATCGAGCTTGATCTGGTCCAGTTCACTGAATCGGGCTTCGGCTTCGCGCTGGCCGACGAGGGTGCGCGATTCTTCGGCCAGGTATTCGCCCAGGTTCTGGTTGAGGCTGGCGAACCCTTGCTGATACCAGCGGGCGCGGCTGCGCAGGTGACCGCCGACCAGTTGCGTGGCCACAGGTCCCAGCCAGCGCGAGAGTTCGTACTCCCAATCCAGTTCCAGGTCCTGGAGGATCGCCGCCAGTTCCAGCAGCACGCCGCTGTCGCCGTCGAGTTCGACTTCAGGGGCGTGCAGGACCGAGGTCTTGTCCTTGCTCATCGCCAGTTTCAACAGGCTCGAGGCCGGTGCACGCAAGGTGCAGTCGGCGCCGGTTTCCCACTGGGAGGCGAGCATCAGACCTTCGTCGCTAGGCAGGATGAACAGTTGCAGCACCGGGCTGCGGCAATCGACGGCAATCACTTTGCCGGTCAAATGCGCCAGCCGCGGCAGCGCCGTGCTGTCGAGACGCAGCACCCGGTTCAGGCCGAGTTCAACGCTGGCGAGCAGGCCGGCGAGCAACATCAGGGCTTGATGCCGCGGTGCAGGGCAACGATGCCTGCGGTCATGTTGTGATAGGTCACGCGGTCGAAACCGGCCTCGACCATCATCGACTTCAGGGTTTCCTGGTTCGGGTGCATGCGGATCGATTCGGCCAGGTAGCGATAGCTTTCCGAGTCGTTGGTGATCAGCTTGCCCATCAGCGGCATGAAGGCGAACGAGTAAGCATCGTAGGCCTTGGACATCAGTGCGTTGGTCGGCTTGGAGAACTCCAGTACCAACAAGCGGCCGCCCGGCTTGAGCACGCGCAGCATCGAGCGCAGGGCATCTTCCTTGTGGGTCACGTTGCGCAGGCCGAAGGCGATGGTCACGCAGTCGAAATGGTTGTCCGGGAACGGCAGTTTTTCCGCGTCGGCCTGGACGAATTCGACGTTGCCGGCCACACCGAGGTCCAGGAGGCGGTCACGACCGACCTTGAGCATGGATTCGTTGATGTCGGCCAACACGACCTGGCCGGTCGGGCCTACCAGGTGCGAGAATTTTCTGGTCAGGTCGCCAGTGCCGCCGGCGATGTCGAGCACGCGGTTACCGGCACGAACGCCCGACAGTTCGATCGCGAAACGCTTCCACAGACGGTGCATGCCGCCCGACAGAAGGTCGTTCATCAGGTCGTACTTGGCGGCTACCGAGTGGAAAACCTCAGCGACTTTTTCCGCTTTCTGGCTTTCCGGAACGTTTTTGAAGCCGAAGTGAGTGGTGGGTTCGGCATCGCTGCCTTTGCGCTGATCAGTCATATCGCTGTCACCAAAAGAGAATGCGCGACATTCTAATCCCCAAGGCATGCTTTGTCTTGGCAAGGCTGAAGGTAAGATGGGCAACCATCGGGACGTTTTGACGCAGCAGAGGTCAAGATGCCTCGGGAAAGCATCCATAAAGCAGGAGTCATTTGATGGCCCGTATTAGTGTTGAACGTGCCCATGGCCTGGGTAAGGAAGCGGCTCGCGAGAAGGCCGACAAGCTGGCGCAGAAACTTTCCGATCAGTATGGCCTGGAGCCGCAGTGGTCCGGCGACACCCTCAACCTCAAGCGCTCGGGTGTGAAGGGTGCGGTGCATGTCAGTGAAGATTCGATCAAGGTCGACGTGGAACTGGGCCTGATGATGTCGGCCATGAGCGGCATGATCAAAGCGGAAATCGAAAAGGCGCTGGATAAAGCGTTGGTCTGATCTCCAGCTGTATTGAGATCCCCTGTGGGAGCGAGCTTGCTCGCGATGGCGCAGTGTCAGTCGACATTAATTTTGACTGATGAATCGCTATCGCGAGCAAGCTCGCTCCCACAGTTTTTTGTGTGGCGCTCTCAAAGGTTTATGTCATTTGTTAGGGTGCCGTTTCTAATTTTTCTCCCTACTTTGTGCCAGAGCCCGACACTTTCCCGGGCAGTTCCTCAAACCTTCTGCGCGTGAGGTGCACCATGGCCAAAGTTATTTTGAAGAAAAAAATCGACCCGTCGACCGGCACGCTGGGCGACGTCAAATCCTATGCCCGCAAGATCTGGCTGGCAGGCCTGGGTGCCTACGCCAAGGTCGGCCAAGAGGGCAGCGAGTACTTTCAGGAGCTGATCAAGGCTGGTCAGGTTGTTGAAAAGAAAGGCAAAAAGGTAGTCGCTGAGAAGCTCGAAGCGGCCAATGCCGAGATCGATGAAGCCAAGAGTGAAGTCAGCACTTTCAAAGGCAAGGTCGAGGTTCAACTCGACAAGGTCGAGAAGGCGTTCGACACGCGTGTCGCAAGTACCTTGAATCGTATCGGTATTCCGTCTAAACATGACGTTGAGACACTCTCTGCTAAGCTCGATGAGCTGACGGCATTGCTCGAACGTGTCGCGCGTAAATCTTAAGGAGAACGGGATGGCTGTTAAAAAGAAAACCGAAAAAGAAGGCAGCTCGTGGATCGGGAAGGTTGAAGATTACTCCCGAAAAATCTGGCTGGCTGGTTTAGGCGTGTACTCGAAGATCGACACTGACGGCAGCAAACTCTTCGATGCATTGGTTAAGGACGGCGAGAAAGCCGAGAAGCTCACCAAGAGCGCTGTTGGCAAGACTGTCGACGCCGCCAAGGACTCCGCTTCTTCGGCCAAGTCGCGCATCAGCGGCGTGAAAGATCGCGCACTGGGCAAGTGGGATGAGCTGGAAGGTGCTTTCGACAAGCGTCTGAACAGCGCCATTTCGCGTCTGGGCGTACCGAGCCGCAACGAGGTCAAGGCACTGCACAGCAAGGTCGAAACCCTGACCAAGCAAATCGAAAAACTGACCGGTGCCAAGGTTGCGCCTGTTGCGGCGAAAACCGCGGCAGCCAAACCTGCTGCCAAAACCGCAGCCAAGCCACTGGCAAAAGCAGCGGCTAAACCTGCTGCCAAGCCTGCGGCTAAAACTGCAGCCGCCAAACCGGCCGCAGCCAAACCTGCAGCCAAGCCGGTGGCTGCAAAAGCCACCGCCAAACCAGCGGCTAAACCGGCCGCCAAGCCTGCAGCGAAAACTGCAGCGGCCAAACCCGCTGCGGCGAAAAAACCAGCGGTGAAAAAGCCGGCAGCTCCAAAGGCCGCCGCGCCAAAACCAGCAGTGGCAGCTGCCAAACCGGCAACGCCGGCAGCTCCGGTCAGCGCATCGAACTCCGCTACCGCACCGACCCCTGCGGTCACCCCGACTGTCGCGCCAGCTCCATCGACGCCAACCAGTCAGTCCTGATTTTCAGGGCTCAAGAAAACGCCCGGCCTGTGAAGGTCGGGCGTTTTTGTTTGTGTGCGAATCTCTGACCGACACAAGCCCAATGTGGGAGCGAGCTTGCTCGCGATGAGGCCATCACATTCAACATTGATGTTGGCTGATCCGCCGCCATCGCGAGCAAGCTCGCTCCCACAGGGTTGGTGGGTGTCAGGGTTATTCGTGGTCTTCCAGGTACTCCATCGCCATCTGTTCGGTCGCAGCCTTCATCGATGGCAGCAGGTGCGGCGCCACCAGCATCATGATCTGGTAAACCACCAATCGCACTTCGCCCTGACGATCAAGAATCCGCTGATAGTCCAGTGAGAAAAGCAACGTCATGGTGATCTGCTCCACCAGTTGCCCCAGTGCCTGGGTATCGCTGACCAGCAGCCCTTGCGCCTTCAACCGTGCCAGCAGCGACGCCAGTGTGCGCTTGAGTGCATTGAGCAGGTTGCGAATGCCCTTGGCCAGTTTCGGCAGGCGCCCGGCGAGGTTCGACAGATCCTGGAACAGGAACCGGTAGTGGGACAGGCGTTCGACGATCAGGTGCAGGAACAGCCAGTATTCTTCGGGTGCCAGTTCGGCATCGGCCGGTGGATCGAGCAAGGGGGCCAGTTCGCCCTGGAAACGCTCGAACAGCCCGAGAATCAGAGGCTCCTTGCCGTGGAAGTGGTAGTAGAGGTTGCCCGGGCTGATGCCCATCTCATTGGCAACTTCCATGGTGGAGACATTCGGTTCGCCCTTCTGATTGAACAACTGCAGGGCACATTCCAGGATCCGGTCGCGGGTTTTCATCCAGTCTTCTTAATGATCGGGTCTTGCCACGGCCGACAGTGGCCGTGGCTCGTTGAACGTCAGCGCACGCGCACGTAAGTACCGGGTGCTGCCTCCATCGGTGGATAGTTCTGGTTGCCGAGCGCCATGTGGGTTTCCTTCTGCGCACCGGAGCGTTCCTGAATCCAGCCAAGCCATTGGGTCCACCAACTGCCATCGACACGCTTGGCGTCGTAGTACCAGGCCCGTGGGTCGCTGCTGAATTTGCCGTTCTCGACGTAGTTGGCTTTCGGGTTGCTCGGCGGGTTGAGGATGCTCTGCACATGGCCGCTGTTGGACAGCACGAAGCGCCGCTCGCCACCGAGCAACAGCGTCGAGCGATACACCGCGTCCCACGGCGTGATGTGATCGTTGATGCCGGCGACGCTGAAGCTGTCGACGGTGACCTTCTGCAAGTCGATCGGCGTGCCACACACTTCCAGGCCGCCCGGATGAGTCAGCGGGTTGTGCTTGAAAAAGTCCAGCAGGTCACCATGCAGGGCGGCCGGCAGGCGCGTGTTGTCGTTGTTCCAGTAGAGAATGTCGAACGCCGGTGGCTCCTTGCCCAACAGGTAGTTGTTGACGAAGTAGCTCCAGATCAAATCGTTGGGGCGCATCCAGGCGAAGACCTTGGCCATGTCACGGCCGTCCAATACACCTTTCTGATAGGAGCGGCGTTTGGCGGCTTCCAGAGTCTGTTCGTCGGCGAACAGCGTCGCGGGGCTGTCCATCTGACTGTCGAGCAGGCTCACCAGGTAAGTTGCGCTGGACACCCTGCGCAGCTGCCGTTTGGCCTGCAGGTGTCCTTGCAGCGCGGCAATGGTCAGACCGCCGGCGCAAGCGCCCATCAGGTTGACCTCCCGTGCGCCGGTGATCGCTCGGCAGACATTCATGGCCTCTTCTACCGCTTCCACGTAGGTCGACAGCCCCCATTCGCGGTGACGCACATCCGGGTTGCGCCAGCTGATCATGAAGGTTTGCAGGCCGTTTTTCAGCGCGTACTGGACGAAGCTGTTGTGGGGGCTCAGGTCGAAAATGTAGTACTTGTTGATTTGCGGCGGCACCACCAGCAGGGGCTTGGAATACTGCTTTTCGCTCATCGGTTTGTACTGGATCAACTCCAGCAGTTCGTTGCGAAACACCACGGCTCCGGTGGAGGTGGCGACCGTCTTGCCAACCTCGAATGCTTGCTTGGTGACTTGCCGGGGCAGGCCGTCGTTGTGCAGCAGATCGTCCACCAAATGGCTGATGCCACGCACCAGGCTGTTACCGCCGGAATTGAAGAGCTCCTTGACCGCCAGTGGATTGAGCAGGGTGTTGGAGGGTGATACGGCGTCGTTGAGCAAGGTGAACGCAAAGTGGGCGCGGGCGCGGTCGTCCGGGCTCATGTCGCTCTCGTCGATCCAGCTCTTGACCTGTTTCTGCCAGCTAAGATAGGCCTGCAGGCTGCGCCGATAAAACGGGTTGAGGCTCCATGCCGGATCGGTGAAGCGAGCGTCCTGCGGGTTGGTCGGGTGCAGGGTTTCGCCCAGCAGCACACGACCAAGCTGGCCGCCGAGTTTGAGGGCATGTCGGGCACTGTGCACCGGATTGCGCAAGCCATGGGCGGCCACACTACGCAGGGTCGATAACAGATCCCGACCGCGCAGGCCGGTAATCGCACTCTGTGCATTGATGAACGCGGCGGGAGTCGGTAAGGAATCCCTCGCTGGTTTCTCGCGCATGAGTCAACACTCCTTCGTCTTCAGGCTAAAAACAAACACACCGAACCAGAACACCATAGACGCTGTAACGGGTTGTTGCGCGGCGTGGCGTCCTGCCGGCCGCTGATGCAGCGGTTTAGCTGCCCAATGGCGCCGGACGCGGATGCATCACCGCGCGCTGGCGCTCCTCTTCCAGGAATTTCATGATGATCGGGGCCACCGCTTCGGCCCGGGTAATCAGGAACAAATGCCCGTCATCGATGATGTGCAACTGGGCGTTGGGGATCCGCCAGGCCAGCAAGCGCATGTTGACCAACGGGATCAGCGGGTCATCGTCGCCGGCCAGTACCAGGGTCGGCTGGCGGATCTTGTGCAACCAGTGGATGCTGGTCCAGCCGAGGCCGGCGAACAGCTGCCAGTAGTATCCGAGCTTGCCCGCTGAACGCACCTTGGCCGCATGGCTCGCGGCCAGCGTCGGGTCGCGACGGAAAGCGCCGCCGTAGATCATCGGCGCAATGCGAATCACGTGGGACGGTTGGATGTAGCGTCGCGGGCTGGCCATCATCCACAGCACTTTCGGCTTGCCCGGTACCATCACCGCACCCGCCGCCGTTGCCGCCAGCACGAGTTTCTTGCAGCGCTCCGGATAGTCGTAGGCGAACTGTTGGGCCAGGGCGCCCCCCCAGGACACGCCGATGACGTTGACCTGCCCGTAGTCGAGATAGTCGAGCATCCGCGCCGTGAGCTTCGCAAGGCTCGGAAAGCGATACGGCCGGTTTGGTGTCGACGAACCGCCGACGCCGGGTACGTCGAAGGCGATGACTTCCAGGTCCGGGTCCAGTGCCGCGATGAACGGGAACACCAGCTCCAGGTTGGCGCCGATGCCGTTGAAAATCAGCAGGGGCGTCAAGTGAGGCTTGCCGGGGCGTACCGCCGTGCGGAGCGTCTGGCCATCCAGATCGACGGTACGGAATATGAAGGGTTGCGGCATGCTTCTGGCCCTGTGGGTCGCTTTCTCAAATTCTTCCTTGACCCCTTTGTGGGAGCGAGCTTGCTCGCGATAGCGGAGTGTCAGTCAGCGCATATGCCAAACCTGCCACCGTCATCGCGAGCAAGCTCGCTCCCACAGGGAAGTCGAGGTGTGTCAGTTAGCGCTCATGCACATAGGTGCCTGGCGCGGCTTCACCCGCGGGATAGGCCTTGTTGCCCAATTTCAGCGGAGCTTTTTTCAGGTTGCCCGAACGCTGTGCCTGCCACGCCTGCCAGTGCAGCCACCAGGAGTCGGCGTGCTTGGTCGACTCTTCCTGCCAGTCATCGGCATTGGCGGGCATTTCAGTGCTGGTCATGTAGCGCGATTTCGGATTGCCCGGCGGGTTCAGAATGCTCTGGATGTGTCCGCTGCTGGACAGCACGAATTCAACGTTGCCCCCGAACAGTTGCGCCGACTTGTAGCAGGAGCGCCACGGGGTAATGTGGTCGCTGGTACCGGCCAGCGAGAAGATGTCGGCGGTGACCTTCTTCAGATCGATCGGCGTACCGCACACTTCCAGTGCATCGGCACGGGTCAACGGGTTACTTTTGAACATCTCGATCAGGTCGCCATGGAACGCGGCGGGCAACCGGGTGGTGTCGTTGTTCCAGAACAGAATGTCGAATACCGGCGGCTCGTTGCCCAACAGGTAGTTGTTGACCCAGTAGTTCCAGATCAGGTCGTTGGGGCGCATCCAGGCGAAGACTTTCGCCATGTCGCGGCCTTCGAGTACACCGGCCTGGTACGACTGGCGCTTGGCGGCTTCCAGGGTTTGCTCGTCGACGAACAGGGCCACGTCGCTGTCCAGGGTGGTGTCGAGCACGCTGACCAGCAGGGTCAGGGCGTTGACCTTGTTCTCGCCGATTGCCGCGTAGTGGCCCAGCAGCGCGGTGCAGGTGATGCCGCCGGAGCAGGCACCGAGCATGTTCACGTCTTTGCTGCCGGTGATGGCGGTGACCACATCAACCGCTTCCTTGAGCGCTTCGATGTAGGTCGACAGGCCCCACTCGCGCTGCTCCTTGGTCGGGTTGCGCCAGCTGACGATGAAGGTCTGCATGTTGTTGCGCAGGCAGAACCGCGCCAGGCTCTTTTCCGGGCTCAGGTCGAAAACGTAGAACTTGTTGATCTGCGGCGGTACCACCAGCAGTGGGCGTTCATGCACCTGCTCGGTGATCGGCTTGTACTGGATCAGCTCCAGCACGTCGTTGCGAAAGACCACCGCGCCCTCGGTCACACCAAGGGTCTTGCCGACCTCGAATGCACCCATGTTGACCTGGCTCGGCATGCCGCCGTTATGCACCAGGTCCTTGGCCAGGTGCGAGAGGCCATCGAGCAGGCTCTTGCCGCCGGTTTCGAAGAAGCGCTTGACCGCCGCCGGGTTGGCCGCCGTGTTGGTCGGGGCGAAGGCCTCGGTCATGAGGTTGATCACGAAGTGCCCGCGGCTGACGTCCTTGGCCGGCAGGTTACTGTCGTCGATCCAGTCGTGGAGTTCCTTGCGCCACGCCAGGTAGGTTTGCAGATAACGTTTGTAGAGCGGGTTCTGGCTCCAGGCCGGATCCGCGAAGCGACGGTCATCGCTGGTCGGCAGCAGCTCGGATTTGCCGAGCAGCACGTTCTTGAGTTCAAGGCCGAAATGAGCGACATGCCTGGCGCTGTGTATCGGTTGCTTGATGGCCTGCCTGAGCACCATTCGAGCAGAAGCCAGTAGATCCTTTCCACGCAGTCCAACGACAGGATTTAGCCCCAAGGTGTTTTCCGAGGCTTGACTCTTCAAGTCATCGTTATTCTTGTTACTCATCTACGACGCTCCATTGTCCTGAGACGAGTACCGGGTCCTGCTGTGTAGTCACACAGCCAATGCCAGGTACTACTGCTCGGGGTGACCGTTAATACTGCATCGCTGCTTTTTTAATGCAGAGAGCACTGCAGGGAACTTGCCAGTTCCATTGGTTACCCGAGTTTAATTTTTTTCGCAAGCAGGCCAATCGGCGGCCCTGGAGCGGAGCATTCAAACAGATGAAATTAGAAAATGCCCTCTAAAGAGCAAGAGGCTCGGATTAGAGCATCAGCCTGACGACGGATTCGTTCGGATCGCGGGTTTTTCCGGCGGCTTTTAGCTCGGCCAGATAATCTTCCCAGAGTGCGTCATAACGTCGCCCCAGCTCGTACAGATATTCCCAGGTGAACAAGCCGCTGTCGTGGCCGTCATCGAAGGTCAATTTCAGTGCGTACTGACCGGCGGGTTCTACCTTGGTCAGTCCTACGTTGATCTTGCCAAATTGCAGGATGGGTTTGCCGTGGCCCTGGACCTCGGCGGAAGGAGAGTGCACGCGCAAGAACTCGGCGGGCAGGGTGTACTCCTCGCCGGACGCGTATTTGAGCGTCAGGGTTTTCGAGGCTTTGTGCAGCTTGATGTCGGTGGGGATCATGGCCAGATGTCCGTCTTGTGCAGAACCTTGTGGGAGCGAGCCTGTGGCGAGGGGGCTTGCCCCCGTTCGACTGCGAAGCAGTCGTAAAACCGATCACCGCATTCTGATTCAGGATCGCGGTGGCTGGTTTTAGGTGCGCTTCGCGCCCCAACGGGGGCAAGCCCCCTCGCCACAGGCTCGCTCCCACAGGATCTCTATCGCTGTAAGTATGGCTTACAGGATATAACGGGACAGGTCTTCGTTCTGTGCCAATTCACCCAGGTGGCTGTTGACGTAGTCGGCGTCGATCTGGATCACCTTGTCGTCATGGGCGCTGGCCAGGTCGCCGGCGCTGAACGACACCTCTTCGAGCAGGCGCTCGAGCAGGGTGTGCAGGCGACGGGCACCGATGTTTTCGGTTTTCTCGTTGACCTGCCAGGCGATCTCCGCGATGCGCTTGATGCCGCTCGGCTGGAACTCGATGCCCAGGCCTTCGGTTTTCAGCAGAGCGCAGTATTGCTCGGTGAGCGAAGCGTGAGGCTCGCTGAGGATGCGTTCGAAATCCTCAGGGGTCAGGGCCTTGAGTTCGACACGGATCGGCAGACGACCTTGCAGCTCGGGCACCAGGTCGCTCGGCTTGCTCAGGTGGAACGCACCCGAAGCAATGAACAGGATGTGGTCGGTCTTGACCATGCCCAGCTTGGTGTTGACGGTGCAGCCTTCGATCAGCGGCAGCAGGTCGCGCTGCACGCCTTCGCGGGACACATCGACGCCACCGGAATTGCCACGCTTGGCGACCTTGTCGATTTCGTCGATGAACACGATACCGTGCTGCTCGACCGCTTCCAGGGCCTTGGCCTTCAACTCTTCATCGTTGACCAGGCGACCGGCTTCTTCGTCGCGCACCAGCTTGAGCGCTTCCTTGACCTTGAGCTTGCGGGCTTTCTTCTTGCCCTTGCCCATGTTGGCAAACAGGCTTTGCAACTGGTTGGTCATTTCTTCCATGCCCGGTGGCGCGGAGATATCGACGCCGGCCATTTCGGCGACCTCGATTTCGATCTCCTTGTCATCCAGCTGACCTTCACGCAGGCGCTTGCGGAACAGCTGGCGGGTGTTGGAATCGGCAGTCGGGGCGTCGTCGCTGCTGAAGCCCATGCGCGCCGGTGGCAGCAATGCATCGAGGATGCGCTCTTCGGCGGCGTCTTCGGCGCGGTGGCGAACCTTGACGATTTCCTGTTCACGCAGCAGCTTGATCGCGGCATCGGCCAGGTCACGAATGATCGATTCGACGTCGCGGCCGACATAGCCGACTTCAGTGAACTTGGTCGCTTCGACCTTGATGAACGGCGCATTGGCCAGTTTGGCCAGGCGACGGGCGATCTCGGTTTTACCGACACCGGTCGGGCCAATCATCAGGATGTTCTTTGGCGTTACTTCAACGCGCAGCTCTTCAGGCAGTTGCATGCGGCGCCAGCGGTTGCGCAGGGCAATGGCGACGGCGCGCTTGGCATCGTCCTGGCCGATGATGTGGCGGTTGAGTTCGTGGACGATTTCACGGGGAGTCATGGACATAATATTCAGTGGACCTCAAGCAAGAATGAGCCGTGGTGCGATGGCTGCACGGGCTTACTCGGCGCAGTCCTGCTCCTCAATGGTCTGGGTGTGGTTGGTGAATACACAGATGTCGCCGGCGATACCGAGGGCGGTTTCGACGATTTCCCGGGCTGACAGGTCGGTCTTTTTCAGCAGCGCGCTGGCCGCGGCCTGGGCGTAGGCGCCACCGGAACCCATGGCAATCAGGCCGTCTTCGGGCTCAACCACATCGCCGTTGCCGGTGATGATCAGGGAGGCGTCCTTGTTGGCAACCGCGAGCATGGCTTCAAGACGGCTCAGGGAACGGTCGGTGCGCCATTCTTTGGCGAGTTCGACCGCGGCGCGCACCAGGTGACCCTGGTGTTTTTCAAGCTGGCCTTCGAAACGTTCGAAGAGGGTAAAGGCGTCGGCGGTGGCACCGGCAAAACCGGCGATGACCTGACCGTGGTACAGGCGGCGAACTTTTTTCGCGTTGCCTTTCATCACGGTATTACCAAGGGAAACCTGGCCGTCGCCGCCCATGACGACTTTGCCGTGGCGGCGAACTGAAACGATGGTGGTCAAGGGAAGAGTCTCCACGCAGCGGGGCGAAAATGCCTTATGCCCATTCATATGGGGGTGGTGGAGAGGATTTCAACTGAAGGAAGCGGCGGGGGACGAATGGCGTGCAATAACTGTGGTGAGGGGGCTCGCCCCCGTTCGGTCGCGCAGCGGCCGCAAAACCGGTATCCCGGATTTGTGAAGCAACGTGGTGTCCGGGTTTGGGGGCGCTTCGCACCCCAGCGGGGGCAAGCCCCCTCGCCACAGGGTTTGTGGGCAACCTCAAGCAAGGTGCCCACAGGGAGGGATCAGCGGCTCTGGCGTTGTTGTAACAACAAATTGCTGAAGCCTGCGCCCGCCAATTGTTTCTGCGCGGTGGTCAGTTGCTCGCGGTTGCTGAACGGCCCGACCAGAACCCGATACCAGGTTTCGTCTTTCACCGTGCCGGACTCAACCGCCACGGCCTGGCCCAGCAGGATGATCTGCGCCCGCACCTTGTCCGCATCAGTCTCTTTGCGGAACGAGCCAGCCTGCAGGAAAAACTTCGTCACAGGCGCAGCCTTGACCGGTGGTGCAGGAGGCGGAGTAATCCCGGCCAAGGCAGCCTGGGCCCGTGCGGTGTCGATCTTCGCCGCTTCGGCCGGGGTGACCGGCGTGGTCGGGATGGCAGGCACTTGCGGCGTCGGCAGGGTTTTTTCCGGCACGGCATCCGGCGGCACGATGACTTCCGATTCCGGCAGCAAGGTGTAGAAGTCGTACTTCGGCTTCACCGGTTGCGTCGGGCTCGGCGGGGTCTTGTTGGCCTCGGCGATCTTGCTGGCTTTCTGCTGTTGCTGTTGCTCGACCTTTTCACGCTTGACCGTGTCGCTGCCCTTGCCCGGCTCCAGTTTCATCAAAAACACAAGGAACGCACCGACCGTGAGGCCGATGACCATCCACAACCAACCCGGAATCGGTTGCTTTGCAGGAGCTTGGTAACGGCTGGCGCCACGCTTGGGTGCAGGTTTTTTCTTGGCAGCCAACTTACATACGCTCCAGAGTTTCCAGGCCCAAGAGTTCCAGGCCTTGCTTGAGGGTGCGTCCGGTCAGCGCGGCGAGGCGCAGGCGGCTCTGCATTTGTGCCGGGGTATCGGCGGCGAGGATCGGGCAGTTCTCGTAGAAGCTGGAGAACAGGCCGGCGACGTCGTACAGGTAAGTGCAAAGGATGTGCGGGGTGCCTTTTTCGGACACGTTGTTCAGGATTTCGCCAAACTGCGCGAGCTTCGCCGCCAGTTCATGTTCGTGTGCCGCTTCGAGGACGATCTGGCCGTCGACTTCACTGAAGTCCTTGCCGAGCTTGCGGAACACACCGGCCACGCGGGTGTAGGCGTACAGCAGGTACGGCGCGGTGTTGCCTTCGAAGTTGAGCATCAGGTCGAAGTTGAAGCTGTAGTCACTGGTGCGATGCTTGGACAGGTCGGCGTACTTCACTGCGCCGATGCCCACCACCTTGGCGATGTTGCGCAACTCGGCTTCGGCCAGCTCCGGGTTCTTGTCTTTCACTAGGGTGTAGGCGCGTTCCTGGGCTTCGGTCAGCAGGTCGATCAGCTTCACGGTGCCGCCATCACGGGTTTTGAACGGACGACCGTCCGCGCCGTTCATGGTGCCGAAGCCCATGTGTTCCATTTCCATCGGATGGGTCACGAAACCGGCCTTGTGCGCCACGGCGAACACTTGCTGGAAGTGCAGGGCCTGACGCTGGTCGACGAAGTACAGTGCACGATCGGCCTTGAGCTTGCCGCTGCGGTAGCGCACGGCCGCCAGGTCGGTGGTGGCGTAGAGGTAGCCGCCGTCAGCCTTGACGATGATCACCGGCAGCGGGTCGCCGTCGGCGTTCTTGAACTCGTCGAGGAACACGCACTGGGCGCCGTTGCTCTCGACCAGCATGCCTGCGGCCTTCAAGTCGTTGACCACGTTGATCAGGTCGTCGTTGTAGGCGCTTTCGCCCATCACGTCGGCCATGGTCAGTTTAACGTTGAGCAGTTCGTAGATCTTCTGGCAGTGGGACAGCGAGATGTCCTTGAACTTGGTCCACAGGGCCAGGCAATCGGCGTCGCCGGCCTGCAACTTGACCACCAGGCCACGGGCACGGTCGGCGAACTCTTCGGATTCGTCGAAGCGTTGCTTGGCGGCACGGTAGAAGTTCTCCAGGTCCGACAGCTCGTCGCTGGTGATCGGGTTTTCCTGCAGGTAAGCCATCAGCATGCCGAACTGGGTGCCCCAGTCGCCGACGTGGTTCTGACGGATCACGGTGTCGCCGAGGAACTCCAGCACGCGGGCCACGCCGTCGCCGATGATGGTCGAGCGCAGGTGACCGACGTGCATCTCCTTGGCCAGGTTCGGTGCCGACAGGTCGACCACGGTGCGCTGCACCGGGCCGGCCTTGCGTACGCCGATGTGGGTGTCGGCCAGGGCCGCGTCCAGGCGCGAGGCCAGGGCGTCGGTGTTCTGGAAGAAGTTCAGGAAGCCCGGGCCGGCGATTTCGGTCTTGGCGACATTTTCGTCAGCCGGCAGGGCGGCGATGATTTTTTCCGCCAGGTCGCGGGGCTTCATGCCGGCGGGCTTGGCCAGCATCATGGCGATGTTGCTGGCGAAATCGCCGTTCTTCTTGTCGCGGGAGTTTTCCACCTGGATCGCCGGCGACAGGCCTTCAGGCAACACACCTTCGTTGACGAGTTGGGTGATGGCTTGTTGGATCAGCTGGCGAATGGTGTCTTTCATGGTCTTCTCTTTCGACCGCAGGCGCGGCGGCGCATCATGCGCTGGTGGAAAAACTGGGCATTATCCGTTGCGAAGACGGGCTTGCCAACCTTAGCAGGCAGGATGTGGATGTGTGGTGACAATTAGGGCCCCATCGCGAGCAAGTCGAATCGTCGCACCGCCGCTCCCACAGGTTTTGAGGTGGATACAAAATTTAGTTCCACCAGAGAACCACTGTGGGAGCGAGCTTGCTCGCGATGGCAATCTCCAAATTAATACAAATCGACCGGATCAACATCCAAGGACCAACGCACCGCCCGCCCGCTCGGCATCTGCTCCAGCACCAGCAACCAACTGGCCAGCAATCGATGCAAGGGTGCTCGCGCCGTAGCCTGTACCAACAGTTGCGCACGGTAACGCCCGGCCCGGCGCTCCATCGGTGCCGGGACCGGTCCCAATAATTCGATCCCGGTCAGATTCTGCTCGGCCAGCAATCGCTCCGCCTCGCTGCAAGCCTCATCCAGGAAGCCTTCGGCCTGACCCGGTTTATGCGCCTCGGCCCGCAGCAGCGCCAGGTGCGCAAACGGCGGCAGACCGGCCGCGCGGCGTTCGCTCAAGGCCTGTTCGGCAAAGGCGAAATAGCCTTGCTCGGTCAATTGCACCAGCAGTGGATGGTCGGCCAGGTGCGTCTGGATAATCACCTTGCCCGGCTCTTCGGCGCGACCTGCGCGGCCGGCGACCTGCACGATCAATTGAGCCATGCGCTCGCTGGCGCGGAAGTCGCCGGAGAACAGGCCGCCGTCGGCGTCGAGGATCGACACCAGCGTCACCCGTGGAAAGTGGTGACCTTTGGCAAGCATCTGCGTGCCGATCAGGATGCACGGCTGGCCTTTTTGAATGGTCGCGAACAACTGGTTCATCGCATCCTTGCGCGATGTGCTGTCGCGGTCGACCCGCAGCACCGGATAGTCCGGGAACAGAATCGCCAGGCGCTCCTCGGCCCGTTCGGTGCCGGCGCCAACGGGGCGCAGATCGACCTTGTTGCACTTCGGGCACTGGCGCGGCACGCGTTCGACGTAGCCGCAATGGTGGCAGCGCAACTCGCCGTAACGCTGGTGCACGGTCATTCGCGCGTCACAGCGCTGGCACTCGGACATCCAGCCACAGTCATGACACAGCAGGGTCGGGGCGAAGCCGCGGCGGTTGAGGAACACCAGGACTTGCTGTCCGGCGGCCAGAGTCTGGCCAATGGCTTGTTGCATCGGCCCGGAAATGCCGCTGTCCAGCGGGCGGCTTTTCACGTCCAGACGCAGGAAGCGCGGCTGTTTGGCGCCGCCGGCTCGCTCGTTCAAGCGCAGTAGCCCGTAGCGGCCGGTGTAGGCGTTGTGCAGGCTTTCCAGCGAAGGGGTGGCGGAACCGAGGACAATCGGGATGTTTTCCTGTCGCGCCCGCACCAATGCCAGATCACGGGCGTGGTAGCGCAAACCTTCCTGCTGTTTATAGGAGCCGTCGTGCTCTTCGTCGATGATGATCAGGCCGGGGTTCTTCATCGGTGTGAACAGGGCCGAGCGGGTGCCGATAATGATGTCGGCCTCACCGTCCCGCGCGGCCAGCCAGGCCTCGAGGCGTTCGCGGTCATTGACCGCCGAATGGATCAGCGCGATACGGGCATTGAAACGCTGTTCGAAGCGCGCCTGGGTCTGCGGGCCGAGGTTGATTTCCGGGATCAGCACCAGCGCCTGCTTGCCGGCCTCGAGGGTTTCGCGGATCAACTGCAGATAGACTTCGGTCTTGCCGCTGCCGGTGACGCCGGCCAGCAGGAACGCGTGATAACTGTCGAAGCCGGCGCGAATCGCCTCATAGGCGGCGCGCTGCTCCGGGTTTAGGGGGAGTTCCGGTTGCGCCAGCCAGTGTTCGTGGCGTGCGCCCGGGGCGTGCCGGCGGATCTCGACCTGCACCAGGTCCTTGGCCAGCAGCAAATCCAGGCTGTCCTTGCTCAGCATCAGTTTGCTCAGCAATTGATGGGCGACGCCATGGGGATGTTGGGCCAGCGTGGCCAGGGCTTCACGCTGGCGCGGGGCGCGGGCGATGCGCGGATCGTCGAGGCTGGCCCCCGGCGCGGCGGACCAGAAGCGCTCCTGGCGTGCTTCGGCTAATTCACCCTGGCGCAGCAAAACCGGCAGCGCCCAGCTCAAGGTGTCGCCGAGGCTGTGCTGGTAATACTGGGATGTCCACAGGCACAGCTTGAACAGCGCAGGCGGCAGCGGTGGCGTAGCGTCGAGCAGGGCCAGGGCCGGCTTGAGTTTCTCGACCGGCACTTCGCTGGTGTCGGTGACTTCCACCAGAATACCGATCATTTCCCGTCGGCCGAACGGTACCCGCAGGCGCATGCCGGGGTGCAACTGGGCGCGCAGAACGCCAGCCGGAGCGCGGTAGTCGAACAGGCGGCGCAGCGGCGAAGGCAGGGCGAGGCGCAAAATGGCGTCGGGCACGCGGGGGATCTCGATCAGCGGAAGATAAAAGCGGGGTTGCATGTCCCCCTGTGGGAGCGAGCTTGCTCGCGATAGCGCCGTGTCAGGCAACGCATATGCCGAATGACACACCCTCATCGCGAGCAAGCTCGCTCCCACAGGGATCGCGTATTGGGCCGGGAGCCTAGCAGACGGTCGGTCTCAGGGACAGCTTGCGTGATTGGCATTGTCTGGTAGAATCCGCGGCCTAATTACGTGCGGTATTCAACAATAGTGTTGGGTGGCGGCACGCTAGCCTGAGGAAGACACCATGAAAGCTGATATCCATCCAGAATACCCAGCAGTTGCTGTTACCTGCAGCTGCGGCAACAAGTTCGAAACCCGTTCGACCTTCGGCAAAGCCCTGGCGATCGACGTTTGCAACGAATGCCACCCGTTCTACACCGGTAAGCAGAAGACTCTGGACACTGGCGGCCGCGTACAGCGCTTCGCCGACCGTTTCGGTGCTTTCGGCGCGAAAAAGGCCTAAGGCCAATCAACTTGGGAAGCCGATCCGGTTTTTCCATGCTGATGAAAAAGGCGTCCCTCGCGGGCGCCTTTTTTATGTCCGCGATTTGGCTATCCGGCGCCCAGGCATTTTGCCCGGCACCCAGCGGCCTGGCGCCCGTCGCGGTGCAGCGGGTGGTGGATGGCGACACCCTGCGCCTGAGCGATGGCCGCAGTGTGCGCATGATCGGCTTGAACACGCCGGAGCTGGGCAAGAATGGCCGTTCCGACGAACCGTTCGCCGTGGTCGCGCGCAAGCGACTCGAAGCCCTGGTGGCGGCTAGCGACGGGCAGGTTGATTTGCTGCCTGGCAAAGAAGGCAAGGACCATTACGGCCGCACCCTGGCTCATGTCTACGGTGCCAATGGCGTCAACCTCGAAGCGCAAATGCTCGCCGAAGGCCTGGGTTTTCAGGTGGCCGTGGCGCCAAATGTCGATCTGGTCGCCTGTCAGCAAGCTGCAGAAACCAGCGCTCGACAGGCCGGGCTCGGTGTGTGGCGCCAGTCGCCTGTACTGAAGGCGGAGCAGATCAGCACTTCCGGTTTCGCCGTGCTCAGCGGTCGTGTGAGCAAGGTTCAACGCAATCGTGGCGGGGTTTGGATCGAGTTACAGGATTCGGTTGTATTGCGCGTTGCACCCAATCTGCTGGGGCGGTTTGATACGGCCTTGCTGGAAAGGCTCGAAGGCAAGCAGATCGAGGCGCGCGGTTGGGTGCTGGATCGTTCGCGACGTGGCGGACTGAAAGAAGGTCAGGCGCGCTGGATGTTGCCCTTGACCGACCCGGCGATGTTTCAAGTCGTGCAGTGATAAAAAATTGTAGACATTTTTTGCGCTGATTGTGAACAGTCTAACCCTTGTCTGCCGTGGCTCTTGGCCCAAAGTCGTAGGGCCGGGCGCTTGACAGGGGTGACCAGTCAGTCTTGTGGGGACTTTGCGAGGCGCGTATCCTCGCTGACCAGTCTGTCCAACAGTAAAAAGCGGAATGCCAAAATGTCTGATCTGAAAACTGCCGCTCTCGAATATCACGCCAATCCTCGTCCAGGGAAGCTGAGTGTCGAGCTCACCAAGGCCACTGCTACCGCTCGCGACCTGTCGCTGGCCTACAGCCCGGGCGTAGCCGAACCAGTACGCGAGATCGCCCGCGATCCTGAACTGGCCTACAAGTACACCGGCAAAGGCAACCTGGTTGCAGTCATTTCCGATGGCACCGCGATTCTCGGTCTGGGTAACCTCGGCCCATTGGCTTCCAAGCCAGTGATGGAAGGCAAAGGCGTACTGTTCAAGCGCTTCGCCGGCATCGACGTTTTCGACATCGAAGTCGACTCCGAAAGCCCGCAAGCCTTCATCGACACCGTCAAGCGCATCTCCATCACCTTCGGTGGCATCAACCTGGAAGACATCAAGGCACCAGAGTGCTTTGAAATCGAGCGCGCTCTGATCGAGCAGTGCGATATTCCGGTATTCCACGATGACCAGCACGGCACCGCTATCGTGACCGCCGCCGGCATGATCAACGCCCTGGAAATCGCTGGCAAAACCCTGCCGGAAGCCAAGATCGTCTGCCTGGGTGCCGGCGCTGCCGCCATCTCCTGCATGAAGTTGCTGGTAAGCATGGGCGCCAACATCGAAAACATCTACATGGTCGACCGCACCGGCGTGATCCACTCCGGCCGTGACGACCTGAACCAGTACAAGGCTGTGTTCGCTCACGCGACCGACAAGCGCACCCTGGCTGACGCCCTGCAAGGCGCTGATGTGTTCGTTGGTCTGTCCGGCCCGAACCTGCTGAGTGCTGAAGGCCTGCTGTCGATGGCGCCTAACCCGATCGTGTTCGCCTGCTCGAACCCTGATCCGGAAATCTCCCCGGAGCTGGCGCACGCTACCCGTAGCGACGTGATCATGGCCACCGGTCGTTCCGACTACCCGAACCAGGTCAACAACGTACTGGGCTTCCCGTTCATCTTCCGCGGTGCCCTGGACGTTCGCGCCAAGCGCATCAACGAAGAAATGAAAGTGGCTGCGGCCAACGCCCTGCGTGAACTGGCCAAGCTGCCGGTACCCCAGGAAGTGTGCGACGCCTACGGCGGCATCAAGCTGGAATTCGGTCGTGAGTACATCATTCCGAAGCCAATGGATGCCCGTCTGATCACCCTGATCTCCGATGCCGTGGCCAAAGCTGCCATCGAGACCGGCGTGGCGACCCTGCCGTATCCGAAGAACTACCCGCTCAAAAGCGTGGATGACGTGTTCAACGGCTAAGCCGTTGTAGCGCTTCAACGAAAAGCCCCGGCTTGTGAGAGTCGGGGCTTTTTTGTGCCTGAAGGTTTTGTGGGGTTTCTAATGGCCTCTTCGCGAGCAAGCCCGCTCCCACATTGGAATGCGTACCCCTGTGGGAGCGAGCTTGCTCGCGATGGCGATATGCCAGAAAACCCGGATGCAAAAAAGCCCCGCCTTCTACAGAAGAGCGGGGCTTTATGTTGGTCCTGCAATCAGAACAAATCGATCGGCGCCGCTTCATCTGCCGGCAGTGGGCTGCCAGGTGCCAGACCGTTGCCCAGTTCGTTCCCGGACGGTGGCGTATCTTCGACCTTGAACAGTTCAAAGTAGGCCCCCGGGGTGCCCGGGCTGGCCGCGCGACCGCTGATCGGATCGACTCGCAGGCTGAGGATGCCTTCGGGCTCCGGTTGAGTATGCGGTGGTTTGCCTTTGAGCGCGGCGCCCATGTAGTTCATCCAGATCGGCAGCGCGACGGTGCCGCCGAATTCCTTGCGACCCAGGCTTTCCGGTTGATCGAAGCCGGTCCACACGGTCGTCACGTAATCGGCGTTGTAGCCGGAGAACCAGGCGTCCTTGGATTCGTTGGTCGTACCGGTCTTGCCGGCAATGTCAGGGCGGCCCAGGGCGAGCGCGCGGCGACCGGTGCCGAGCTTGATCACATCCTCAAGCATGCTGTTGAGGATGTACGTGGTGCGCCCATCAACGATGCGTTCGGCCACGGCGGGTGCTTGTGGTGTCGGCGTAGTGCCCGGTGCCTCGCCCGGCGTTGCGTTGACCGTGAAGGCTTGGGCGGTTGGCACGGCAATGCCATCGCTGGCAGCGCCGCCCTGAGGCACGCTCGGCGGGTTGGCGACGAACAGCGTGTCGCCGTTGCGGCTTTCGATCTTGTCGATGATGTACGGGGTGATCTTGTAGCCGCCGTTGGCGAAGGCGCTCCAGCCGGTGGCGATTTCCATTGGCGTCAGGGTCGCAGTGCCCAGCGCCAGGGACAGGTTGGGTGGCAGGTCCTGTTTGTTGAAGCCGAAGCGCGTGATGTAGTCGATGGTCTTGCCGACGCCCATCGCTTGCAGCAAGCGGATCGACACCAGGTTGCGCGACTTGTACAGCGCTTCACGCAGGCGAATCGGGCCGAGGAAGGTGTTGGTGTCGTTCTTCGGGCGCCAGACCTTGTCCAGGTACTCGTCGACGAACACGATCGGTGCGTCGTTCACCAGGCTGGAGGCGGTGTAGCCGCTATCCAGTGCTGCGGCGTAGACGAACGGTTTGAAGCTCGAGCCCGGCTGGCGCTTGGCCTGCAATGCGCGGTTGTAGTTGCTCTGTTCGAAGGCGAAGCCGCCCACCAGCGAACGAATGGCGCCGTTCTGTGGGTCCAGGGACACCAGAGCGCCCTGGGCCTGCGGGATCTGGCTGAACTTCAGCGAATTGTCCGGCTGACGCTGCACGCGAATCAGATCGCCGACCTGGGCCACGTCCGAGGGTTGTTTCGGGTTGGCGCCCATGCTGTTGGTGTTCAGGAACGGCCGGGCCCACTTCATGGTGTCCCAGTTCACGTGTTCCTGGCCGGTGCGGGTCAGTACCTGCAGGCCGGTCTTGTCGACCTGGGTCACGATGGCCGGTTCCAGGCCGCTGATGATGCGTTGTTTGGTCAGCTCGGTTGCCCAGGCCTCGCGGGTCTTGCCCGGCAGCCGCGACTCTGGCCCGCGATAGCCGTGACGCTGGTCGTAGGTCATCAGGCCTTCGTGGACCGCGGTGTTGGCCAGCTCCTGGAGGTCGCTCGGTACCGTGGTCGTGACGCGGAAGCCTTCGGTATACGCGTCGCTACCGTAACGCCCGACCATTTCGGCACGGGCCATTTCGGCGATGTACGGGGCGTTCACTTCCGGGGTCGGCACGTGATAGCTGGCGTTTAGTGGCTCGTTGACTGCAGCGGTGTAGTCGGCCTCGCTGATTTTTCCGAGCTTGTACATGCGCCCCAGGATCCAGTCGCGACGCTCCTTGCTGCGCGCCGGGTTGGCCAGCGGGTTGAAGCGCGACGGCGCCTTGGGCAGGCCGGCGATCATCGCCATCTGCGCCAGGCTGACATCGCGAATCGATTTGCCGTAATAGACCTGCGCCGCCGCCTCGATGCCGTAGGCGCGGTTACCCAGATAGATCTTGTTGACGTACAGCTCGAGGATCTCGTCCTTGGTCAGCTGCTGTTCGATCTGCAGGGCCAGCAGGATCTCGGTGGTCTTGCGTGAAAAGCTGCGTTCGCTGGTCAGGAAGAAGTTCTTCGCCACCTGCATGGTGATCGTGCTGCCGCCGGACTGGATGTGTCCGCTTTTGACCAGTTGGGTCGCGGCACGCATCAGGCTGCTCGGATCGACGCCGTAGTGGTTGGCGAAATTGTCGTCTTCAGCACTTAGTAACGCATTGATGAAATTGGGGGGAATGTCGGCGAAACGGATCGGTGTACGGCGCATTTCGCCAAATTCTGCGATCAACTTGTTATCGCTGCTGTAGACCCGCAAAGGGATCTGCAACTGGATGCTTCTCAGCGCCTCCACGGACGGTAGTCCGGGACTAAGGTAAAGGTACGCCCCGCTCAGACCCAGAAGGAGTCCGCAGAAAACCGCGACGATGGACCAACCGAAAAACTTCAGCAGACGAATCAAGGCTATTGGATATCCAGGGTAAAAAATGAATTGGGCAACAGGGTTCAGGCTAAACGAGAACGACCCGCGCTTGAGCAAAAGCGGAAAAAAACGCTGGGCATTATAAGCATTTTTCTGATCGGGAGCGTGGCTGGCGCTGCTGTCAAGACGGGTGGATTGAACGCAATGGACATTGCAGAGTCCGTAACTCACGGAAAGTCATAGGGAATTGGTAGTGCCAGGACTCTTCAAGAAAAAATCCAATACGCTGCTGGGAATCGACATCAGTTCCACCTCGGTGAAACTTCTTGAGTTGAGCCGTCAGGGTGAGCGCTACCGGGTCGAGGCCTATGCGGTCGAGCCATTGCCGGTCGGCGCGGTGATCGAAAAGAATATCGCCGAGCTCGAAGGTGTGGGGCTGGCCCTCACTCGCGCGCTGGCCAAGGCCAGAACCGCCCTCAAGAACGTGGCCGTGGCCGTGGCGGGCTCAGCGGTGATCACCAAGACCATCGAGATGGATGCCGGTCTTTGCGAAGACGAAATGGAAAGCCAGCTGAAAATCGAAGCTGACCAGTACATTCCTTATCCCCTGGACGAAGTCGCGATCGACTTTGAAGTCCAGGGCACCTCCGGGCGTAATCCCGAGCGCGTCAACGTGCTGCTCGCCGCTTGTCGCAAGGAAAACGTCGAAGTCCGCGAGGCCGCCCTGGCCCTGGCGGGGCTGACCGCCCGCGTGGTCGATGTCGAGGCCTACGCGCTGGAGCGTTCATTCGAACTTCTGGCCAGTCGACTCGCGGTTTCCGAGAAACCTTTGACGGTCGCAGTGGTGGACATCGGCGCCACCATGACCACCCTGAGCGTGCTGCACAACGGGCGGATTATCTACACCCGCGAACAACTGTTCGGCGGTCGGCAACTGACCGAGGAAATCCAGCGTCGCTACGGCCTGACGCTGGAGCAGGCGGGGCTGGCGCAAAAGAAGGGCGGGTTGCCGGATGACTATGCCGCTGAGGTCTTGCAGCCATTTCGAGAGGCGCTGGTGCAGCAGGTGTCGCGCTCGTTGCACTTCTTCCTTGCTTCCGGCCAGTACAGCGCCGTCGACCATGTCCTGCTGGCCGGCGGTACGGCGTCGATCCCGGGGCTGGACCGTTTGATCGAGCAGCAATTGGGCACCCCGACCCAGGTCGCGAACCCGTTTTGCGAAATGACTCTGGGCAGCAAGGTCAATGGCGCTGCCCTGGCGAGTGATGCCCCGGCGTTGATGATCGCCTGCGGTCTGGCCCTCAGGAGCTTCGACTGATGGCACGGATCAACCTTTTACCCTGGCGCGAGGAGCGGCGTGAAGTCCGCCGCAAGCGCTTCCTGCTGGTCCTGGTGGCGGCAATGGTGGGCGCGATGGGTGCGGTGCTGGTTGCGAACCAGGTCATTAGCGGTGCCATCGACCAGCAAGTCGCCCGTAACAATTACATCGGCAAGCAAGTCGCCGTGGTCGATGAGCGAATCAGCCAGATCAATGATCTCAAGGCGCGCCGTCAGCAATTGGTCGAGCGCATGGGTGTCATCCAGGGCCTGCAAGGCAATCGCCAAATCAGCGGGCGAATATTTGACCAGTTGGCGCGAGCCCTGCCCAACGGCGTGTATTTCACCGAAGTGAGAATGACCGCAAAGACTTTGTCCATCACCGGTGCCGCGCAATCCAACAACCGCGTTTCAGAATTGATGCGCAACCTCGAGGCATCAGACTGGTTCGAGGCGCCGAGCCTGAGCGAAGTCAAGGCCACGGCTGCCGGCCAGTTGGAGCAGGCAAACGTCTTCCAGTTGACCGTCCGCCAGACTCAACCCGCAACACCGGAGGGGGGCAAATGAGTCTGTCCGAATGGTTCGAAGGGCTGCGCAAGATCGACATCAATGATCTGGATACCAGCAACATGGGCGCCTGGCCGCCGGCGATCAAGTGTCTGGTGACTGCTTTGCTTGTGCTTCTGGTGCTGGCCTTTAGCTATAACTTTTCCACCCGCGACCTTGTGAGCCAGCTCGATCTCAATCGCGAGGAAGAGTCGACACTCAAGGAGCAGTTCGCCAGCAAGGCCCGCATGGCGGCGAACCTGGATCTCTATACCCGGCAGTTGAAAGAGATGGAGAACACCTTCGTCGTGCTGTTGCGGCAACTGCCCAGCGATACCGAAGTGCCCGGCTTGCTCGAAGACATCACGCGTACGGGCCTCGGCAGTGGCCTGGAGTTCGAAGAGATCAAGTTGCTGCCGGAGGTGGCCCAGCCGTTCTACATCGAGCTGCCGATCCAGATCACGGTCACCGGGGATTACCACGACCTGGCCACCTTCGTCAGTGGTGTGGCCGGGTTGCCGCGAATCGTTACCTTGCACGATTTCGATCTTGCTCCTGTTAGCCCTGAGGGTGGTCCGAAACTGCGCTTGACCATCCTCGCCAAGACTTACCGCTACAACGACAAGGGGCAGCATCAATGAGCCCGGCACGTTGTTTTTCGGTGGTGGTGTTGCTGTCTGCCCTGTCCGGTTGTGGCGGGGGGGATGACTACACCGATCTGGACGCGTACATGAACGAAATGCGCCTGCACGGGCCGGGGAAGATTGAACCAACGCCAGTATTCCAGTCTTACCCTGCATTCACTTACAACGCGGCGAATCTGCGCAGCCCGTTTTCGCCGCAGATCAGCACTGATCTGGCGGCCCGGCGGCGGGGTTCGGGTAACGTCAAACCCGACCCGGGTCGGGTCAAGCAATACCTCGAAGGCTTCAACATCGAGCAGTTTGAAATGGTCGGCACCCTTTCCAATGCAACGGGCTCCTATGCCCTGCTGCGCGGGGCGGGTGGGGTGCACCGGCTGAAAGTCGGCGATTACCTGGGGCGTAACCACGGACGGATCGTTGCGATCAGTGGCTCTCAAGTCGAAATGGTTGAAATTGTCCCTGATGGTCAGGGTGCGTGGCTGGAGCGTCCCCGGACCATCCCTTTGAAAGAGCACTCATAGTGGAACTCCAATAATGAACAGGATTCTTTCCACCGTCGGCCTTTCGCTATGGATAGCGTTGTTGTCGCCGATGGTACAAGCGGCCAATCTCAAGGCGCTGGATGTCGCAGCGCTGCCGGATGACCGTGTCGAGTTGAAGTTGTCGTTCGATGCGCCGCCCCCGGTGCCCCACGGCTACACGACGGATTCGCCAGCCCGGATTGCCCTGGATTTGCCGGGTGTCGCCAGTCAGCTGGCGAGCAAGACTCACGATCTGGGCAGTGGAAATGCCCGAAGTGCGACGGTGGTGGAAGCCCGGGACCGTACGCGATTGATCATCAACCTGACCCAGCCGGCCCCGTACGACTCGCGAATAGAAGGTAACAATCTGCTGGTTGTAGTCGGGCAGGGAGTCAAACCGTCGACATCCAGGCCAGCGGCCGCAGCAACGCCGGTTCCGGCACGAGCCGTCGCGACGGCGGGCAAGGCCATTCGGGGTGTGGATTTCCAGAGGGGGACCCAGGGCGAAGGCAACGTGGTGATCGACTTGTCGGATCCATCGATTGCGCCCGACATACAAGAGCGCGAAGGCAGGATCATCGTCGGATTTGCCAAGACCTTATTGCCCGAGCGATTGCGCGTGCGTCTGGACGTGAAGGATTTCGCCACGCCCGTGCAGTTCGTCAATGCCAGCGCGAGCGGCGATCGAGCCACCATCAGCATTGAGCCCGGCGGCACGTTCGATTACTCGACCTATCAGACTGACAATAAGCTCACGGTCAGCGTTCGCCCGGCGACGGTCGACGAACTGCAAAAACGCAATGCCGGGCAACAGGCCTACAGTGGCGAGAAGCTATCGCTGAACTTCCAGGACATCGATGTGCGCTCGGTGCTGCAACTGATCGCCGATTTCACCAACCTCAATCTGGTGGCCAGCGACACGGTCCAGGGGGGAATTACCCTGCGCTTGCAGAACGTGCCGTGGGATCAGGCGCTGGATCTGGTGCTGAAAACCAAGGGGCTGGACAAGCGCAAGGTCGGCAATGTCCTACTGGTTGCGCCGGCTGATGAAATTGCTGCCCGTGAGCGTCAGGAGCTCGAATCGCAGAAGCAGATTGCCGATCTGGCGCCGTTGCGTCGGGAGCTGTTGCAGGTCAATTACGCCAAGGCGGCGGATATCGCCAAGCTCTTCCAGTCGGTGACCAGTGCCGAAGCAAAACCCGACGAACGGGGATCAATCACCGTCGATGAGCGCACCAACAACATCATTGCCTACCAGACCCAGGACCGGCTGGATGAGCTGCGCAGGATCGTCACGCAGCTGGATATCCCTGTGCGTCAGGTGATGATCGAGGCGCGCATTGTCGAAGCCAACGTCGACTATGACAAAAGCCTCGGGGTGCGCTGGGGTGGTTCGATACAGAACAAGGGCAACTGGAACACCTCCGGCGTCAGCAATGGACTCAATGGGTCATCGACCATTGGCACGCCCGGCAGTACCAGCACCAACTCACCGTTCGTCGACATGGGCGTAGCCAACAACACCTCGGGAATCGGCATCGCCTTCATCACCGATAACGTCTTGCTGGACCTGGAGCTGACGGCCATGGAGAAAACCGGCAACGGGGAAATCGTCTCCCAGCCCAAGGTGGTCACGTCCGACAAGGAAACCGCCAAAATCCTCAAGGGCACGGAAATTCCCTATCAGGAAGCCAGCTCCAGTGGCGCGACTTCGGTGTCGTTCAAGGAGGCTTCGCTGTCGCTGGAAGTGACGCCGCAGATCACGCCCGACAACCGGATCATCATGGAAGTCAAGGTGACCAAGGACGAACCGGACTACCTGAACAAGGTTCAGGATGTACCCCCCATCAAGAAAAACGAAGTCAACGCCAAGGTCCTGGTCAACGATGGCGAGACCATCGTCATTGGTGGTGTTTTCTCAAATACTCAGAGCAAGGTTGTAGATAAGGTGCCATTTCTTGGCGATGTGCCGTATCTTGGCCGCCTTTTCCGGCGTGATGTGGTTTCGGAGAAAAAATCCGAGCTGTTGGTATTCCTCACTCCGCGTATCATGAATAATCGGGCGATTGCTGTGAGTCATTGATTCTGTGCGAAATTTGATTCTTGTTGGACCGATGGGTGCTGGAAAAAGCACCATCGGCCGGTTGCTGGCCAAAGAGCTGCGCCTGCCATTCAAAGATTCCGATAAGGAAATTGAATTGCGCACGGGCGCCAATATCCCTTGGATCTTCGATAAGGAAGGCGAACCGGGTTTTCGTGATCGCGAGCAGGCAATGATTGCCGAGCTGTGCGATTGCGACGGTGTGGTGCTGGCGACAGGCGGGGGCGCGGTCATGCGCGAAGCCAATCGTCGGGCACTGCATGCCGGTGGGCGGGTGGTTTATCTGCATGCGTCAGTCGAGCAGCAGGTCGGCCGCACGTCCCGCGACCGCAATCGGCCATTGCTGCGCACCGCCGATCCGGCCAAGACCCTGCGGGATCTGCTGGCGATCCGCGATCCGCTTTATCGGGAAATTGCCGACCTGGTGGTCGAAACCGATGAGCGGCCGCCACGAATGGTCGTACTCGACATTCTAGAGCGTCTGCAGCAGTTGCCACCCCGTTAAAGCGCCGCGCGAAATGCGCTATCCTCGGCGTCCCGCCATGACCGTTCGAGGTTGTGGCGGATGGCTACCGAACGGCGTCACACCAGCAGAGGCCGTGGATATTCGTTAACTCAAGGCAGTACGCCTGATTCCATCTTCACTGTGGGGACACATGCAGACACTCAAGGTCGATCTAGGCGAGCGCAGCTACCCGATTCATATTGGCGAAGGTTTGTTGGATCAGCCCGAGCTGCTGGCCCCGCACATTCGCGGACGGCAAGTAGCGATCATCTCCAACGAGACTGTTGCGCCGCTCTATCTCGAGCGTCTGACCCGCAGCCTGGCCCAGTTCTCGGTGATATCCGTGGTACTGCCCGACGGCGAAGCCTTCAAGACCTGGGAAACCCTGCAACTGATTTTCGACGGTCTGCTGACCGCCCGGCATGACCGCCGCACCACGGTGATCGCCCTTGGCGGCGGTGTGATCGGTGACATGGCCGGTTTTGCAGCCGCCTGCTACCAGCGCGGCGTCGATTTCATCCAGGTTCCGACCACGCTGCTGTCGCAGGTCGACTCCTCGGTGGGCGGCAAGACCGGGATCAACCATCCGCTGGGCAAGAACATGGTCGGCGCCTTCTATCAGCCGAACGTGGTGCTGATCGATACCGCCAGCCTCAATACCCTGCCGGCGCGCGAGCTGTCCGCCGGGCTGGCCGAAGTCATCAAGTACGGGCTGATCTGCGATGAGCCGTTCCTGACCTGGCTCGAAGACAACGTCGATCGCCTGCGTAATCTGGACCAGCAAGCCCTGACCTATGCCATCGAGCGTTCCTGTGCGGCCAAGGCGGCAGTGGTCGGTGCCGACGAGAAAGAGACAGGCGTGCGTGCCACCCTGAACCTGGGCCACACTTTTGGCCACGCCATTGAAACCCACATGGGCTATGGTGTGTGGCTTCATGGTGAGGCTGTGGCTGCCGGCACCGTAATGGCGCTGGAAATGTCCGCGCGCCTCGGCTGGATCAGCGAGCAGGAGCGCGATCGCGGCATTCGTCTGTTCCAGCGTGCGGGGCTGCCGGTCGTTCCGCCGGAAGAAATGACAGAAGCCGATTTCCTCGAACATATGTCCATTGACAAAAAAGTGATCGACGGTCGTTTACGCCTGGTGCTGCTGCGCCACATGGGTGAAGCGGTGGTGACCGACGATTATCCGAAAGAGGTTCTACAGGCCACGCTGGGGGCAGACTACCGCGCCCTGGCTCAGCTTAAAGGTTAATAAGAACACAATGACTAGTTTGCATGCCGACGAGGCCTTCCTCGGCCATTACCAGTTGAGTCATGACCCTTTTGCTCCACGGGTGCCTGGCTTCAAATTTTTCCCGGCCCAGCGCAAACCCGTGCTGGGACAACTGCATCACCTGGCCCGTTACAGTCAGTTGCTGCTGGTGGTCACTGGCCCAGAAGGCAGTGGCAAGACCCTGTTGCGTCAGGCTCTGGTCGCCAGCACCAACAAGCAATCGGTACAAAGCGTGGTGGTTTCTGCCCGCGGCGCCGGCGATGCGGCCGGGGTATTGCGTCAGGTAGCCCAGGCGTTGAACGTCGGCCAGGCTGATGGCGACGCTATTCTGGCCCAGGTGGTGCAGCTTGCACTGACCGGGCAAGAAGTCTATCTGCTGGTCGATGACGCCGAACAACTCGACGAGTCCGCCCTTGAGGCTCTGATGGTCCTGGCTGCCGGTGCGCCGGAAGGCCGCCCGCATGTGTTCCTGTTCGGTGAGACCTCGCTGATTGCTCAGCTTGAGGCTTTGCATCTCGAGGAAGAGCGTTTCCACGTCATCGAGTTGCAGCCCTACACCGAAGAGGAAACCCGCGAATATCTGGAGCAGAGGCTCGAAGGCGCTGGTCGCGGTATCGAACTTTTCACCGCGGATCAGATCTCTGATATTCACGAAAGCTCCGAAGGTTGGCCTGGCAGCATCAATCAGGTCGCCCGCGATGCAATGATCGAAGCCATGATCGCCAGCCGCTCAGCGGTCAAGCGTCCAAAAATGGGGTTCAATATGCCGAAGAAACACGTGTTGGCGATTTCCGCCGTGGTCGTGGTCGCGGTAGCTGCCGCCTGGTTGATTCCAGGTCGCAACAAGGCACCGACCGCCGGTGCGCCGGCCAATGAACAGGCGCAACTGCCGCTTGGCCAGGGTCAGCCAACAGCGAATGGCGGCGCTCCGGCCGTAGAATTCGCTGGCAACACGCAGCCGATGCCGTTGCCGTTGGTCGGTAACTCGCAACCGGTGATGCGCGGTCCGCTGGCTGAAGCGGCAGGTGGCATTACCGAAGGTGACGACGGGGTGCCGGTTGAAGGCTCCAGCGCCACTCCGCCGACCGTGACCACCACTGCGCCGCCTGTGGGCGTTCCTGCCGGCCCTTCGCCGACACCAGCGGCCAAGCCGACGCCTGCGCCGACTCAGGTCGCCACCGCCAAGCCAGCGCCTGTACCAGCGCCTGCTCCAGTGGCCAAGCCTGCACCAGCGCCAGCCAAGCCAGCCGTTGCCGCGGCGGCCAAGCCTGCCGAGAAACCGGCTCCGGCGGCCAAGGCCGCTGGCGGCACCTGGTATGCCGGTCAGGCACCGGGTAACTACGTGGTGCAAATCCTCGGCACCAGCTCCGAAACTGCCGCACAAAGCTTCGTCAAGGAGCAGGGCGGCGAGTACCGTTATTTCAAGAAAGTCCTCAATGGCAAGCCGCTCTACGTGATCACCTACGGCAACTTCGCCAATCGTGATGCAGCCGTTTCCGCCATCAAGGCCTTGCCAGCGAAGGTTCAGGCTGGTAAACCTTGGCCTCGCACTGTCGCCAGCGTCCAACAGGAACTGGCAACAACTCGCTGAAGATTCGGCGGCCTTACCCAGGCCGCCTCTCCAAGCACCTCAAAATTTCTACAAGTGCGCGCAACCTTCCGGGCTGCGTGCCTTGTGGTGTCTGCGTCACAGTAGTCTTTGAGTCGTTGCGGTCAGAATTAAAAAAAGTTTTGACTAGCACAGCAGATCGCTTTAAACCTTTCACAAATGCGACATAGATTTGCGACATTTCGTCGTCAAATTTGTGAGCCTCTGTGTCGGTGTGTACAATGACCTCCCTTTTGCCCCCGCAAAGCTGGCGTACGTTCGGCGCGGTTGGTAAGTGGTTGAATTGAAAAGAAATTTGCTTCGCGAGAAGCAGCCTGGTGAGAAAGTGTCTATGAAAGCAGGTCTGTACCAACCAGATGAATTCAAGGATAACTGCGGTTTCGGCCTGATTGCCCATATGCAGGGCGAGCCCAGTCATACCCTTTTGCAAACGGCCATCGAGGCCCTGACCTGCATGACCCACCGCGGTGGGATTAATGCCGACGGCAAGACCGGTGACGGTTGCGGTCTGCTGATTCAAAAGCCGGACGTGTTCCTGCGAGCCATCGCCCAGGAAACCTTCGGCGTCGAAATGCCCAAGCAATACGCTGTGGGCATGGTTTTCTTCAACCAGGATCCGGTCAAGGCCGAAGCCGCTCGCGAGAACATGAACCGCGAGATCCTGGCCGCCGGTCTGCAACTGGTTGGCTGGCGCAAAGTGCCGATCGACACCAGCGTCCTCGGTCGCCTCGCCCTTGAGCGCCTGCCGCAGATCGAGCAAGTGTTCATCGGTGGTGAAGGCCTGAGCGATCAGGACATGGCCGTCAAGCTGTTCACCTCCCGTCGTCGCTCGTCCGTGGCCAATGCCGCCGACACCGACCACTACGTCTGCAGCTTTTCCCACAAGACCATCATTTACAAAGGCCTGATGATGCCGGCGGACTTGACCGCCTTCTATCCGGACCTGAGCGATGAGCGCCTGCAAACCTCGATTTGCGTGTTCCACCAGCGCTTCTCCACCAACACCTTGCCGAAATGGCCACTGGCTCAACCGTTCCGCTTCCTGGCGCACAACGGCGAGATCAATACCATCACCGGCAACCGCAACTGGGCCGTGGCCCGTCGCACCAAGTTCACCAACGACTTGATGGACCTGGAAGAACTCGGCCCGCTGGTCAACCGCGTCGGCTCCGACTCCTCGAGCATGGACAACATGCTGGAGTTGATGGTCACCGGTGGCATCGACCTGTTCCGTGGCGTGCGGATGATCATTCCGCCTGCGTGGCAGAACGTCGAGACCATGGACCCGGACCTGCGTGCGTTCTACGAATACAACTCGATGCACATGGAACCGTGGGACGGCCCGGCCGGCGTGGTAATGACCGACGGTCGCTACGCGGTGTGCCTGCTCGACCGTAACGGTCTGCGTCCGGCGCGTTGGGTCACCACCAAGAACGGTTTCATCACCCTGGCCTCGGAAATCGGTGTCTGGAACTACCAGCCTGAAGACGTGATCGCCAAGGGCCGTGTGGGCCCGGGCCAGATCTTTGCCGTGGACACCGAAACCGGTCAGATCCTCGACACCGATGCGATCGACAACCGCCTGAAGTCCCGTCACCCGTACAAGCAATGGCTGCGCAAGAATGCCCTGCGCATCCAGGCGACCATGGAAGACAACGACCACGGTTCGGCGTTCTACGACGTCGATCAGCTCAAGCAATACATGAAGATGTACCAGGTCACGTTCGAAGAGCGCGACCAGGTGCTGCGTCCGCTCGGCGAGCAAGGCTACGAAGCCGTGGGCTCGATGGGCGACGATACGCCGATGGCCGTGCTGTCCCAGCGCGTGCGCACGCCGTACGACTATTTCCGCCAGCAGTTCGCGCAGGTCACCAACCCGCCGATCGACCCGCTGCGCGAAGCCATCGTCATGTCGCTGGAAATCTGCCTCGGTGCCGAGCGCAACATCTTCCAGGAGTCGCCGGAACACGCTTCGCGCGTGATCCTCAGCTCGCCGGTCATTTCCCCGGCCAAGTGGCGCTCGCTGATGAACCTCGATCGTCCGGGCTTCGAGCGCGCGATCATCGACCTCAACTACGACGAAAGCGTCGGCCTCGAAGCGGCGATCCGCAACGTGGCCGATCAGGCTGAAGAAGCCGTGCGCGCCGGTCGTACCCAGGTCGTGCTGAGTGACCGTCACATCGCCCCGGGCAAGTTGCCGATCCACGCCTCTCTGGCTACCGGCGCGGTGCACCACCGTCTGACCGAAAAAGGCCTGCGTTGCGATTCCAACATCCTGGTGGAAACCGCGACCGCTCGCGATCCGCACCACTTCGCCGTGTTGATCGGTTTCGGCGCCTCTGCCGTTTACCCGTTCCTGGCCTACGAAGTGCTGGGCGACCTGATCCGTACCGGTGAAGTGCTGGGCGACCTCTATGAGGTGTTCAAGAACTACCGTAAAGGCATCACCAAGGGCCTGCTCAAGATCCTGTCGAAGATGGGCATCTCGACCATCACCTCCTATCGCGGAGCACAACTGTTCGAAGCGATCGGCCTGTCCGAGGAAGTCTGCAACCTGAGCTTCAAGGGCGTGCCGAGCCGCATCAAGGGTGCGCGTTTCGTCGACATCGAAGCCGAGCAGAAAGCCCTGGCCACCGAAGCCTGGAGCCCGCGCAAGCCGATCCAGCAGGGTGGTTTGCTGAAGTTCGTCCACGGTGGCGAGTACCACGCCTACAACCCGGATGTGGTCAACACCCTGCAAGCCGCTGTGCAGCAGGGCGACTACAGCAAGTTCAAGGAATACACGTCGCTGGTGGACAACCGTCCGGTGTCGATGATCCGCGACCTGCTGAAAGTCAAAACCCTCGACACTCCACTGGATATGAGCGAAATCGAACCGCTGGAGTCGGTGCTCAAGCGCTTCGACTCCGCCGGTATCTCGCTGGGCGCCCTGTCGCCGGAAGCTCACGAAGCCCTGGCCGAAGCCATGAACCGCCTCGGTGCGCGTTCCAACTCCGGCGAAGGCGGCGAAGACCCGGCGCGCTACGGCACCATCAAGAGCTCGAAAATCAAGCAGGTGGCGACCGGCCGTTTCGGTGTAACCCCGGAATACCTGGTCAATGCCGAAGTGCTGCAGATCAAGGTCGCCCAGGGCGCCAAGCCAGGCGAGGGCGGTCAACTGCCAGGTGGCAAGGTCAACGGCCTGATCGCCAAGCTGCGTTACGCAGTGCCAGGCGTGACCCTGATTTCGCCGCCGCCGCACCACGACATCTACTCGATCGAAGACTTGTCGCAGCTGATTTTCGACCTGAAACAAGTCAACCCGCAGGCGCTGGTCTCGGTGAAGCTGGTAGCAGAAGCCGGCGTTGGTACCATCGCCGCCGGTGTGGCCAAGGCCTATGCGGACCTGATCACCATCTCCGGCTACGATGGCGGTACCGGTGCATCGCCGCTGACCTCGATCAAATATGCGGGCGCTCCGTGGGAGCTCGGCCTGGCCGAAACCCACCAGACCCTGCGTGGCAACGACCTGCGCGGCAAAGTGCGGGTGCAGACCGACGGCGGCCTGAAAACCGGCCTCGACGTGATCAAGGCGGCAATCCTCGGCGCTGAAAGCTTCGGCTTCGGCACTGCGCCAATGATCGCCCTGGGCTGCAAATACCTGCGCATCTGCCACCTGAACAACTGCGCCACCGGCGTCGCGACCCAGAACGAGAAGCTGCGCAAGGATCACTACATCGGTACCGTCGACATGGTGGTGAATTTCTTCACCTACGTCGCCGAAGAAACCCGTGAGTGGCTGGCCAAGCTGGGCGTGCGCTCCCTCGAAGAGCTGATCGGCCGTACCGATCTGCTGGAAGTCCTCGAAGGCCAGACCGCCAAGCAGCATCACCTGGACCTGACCCCGTTGCTGGGCAGCGACCACGTGCCGGCGGACAAGCCGCAGTTCTGTGGCGTTGAACGCAACCCGCCGTTCGACAAGGGCCTGCTGGCCGAGAAAATGGTCGACATGGCCACCTCGGCGATCAACGACTTGAGCGGCGCTGAATTCGCCCTGGATATCTGCAACTGCGACCGTTCCATCGGCGCGCGGATCTCCGGCGAAATCGCGCGCAAGCACGGCAACCAGGGCATGGCCAACGCGCCGGTCACGTTCCGCTTCAAAGGCACGGCCGGGCAGAGCTTCGGCGTGTGGAACGCCGGCGGCCTGCACATGTACCTTGAAGGCGATGCCAACGACTACGTCGGCAAGGGCATGACCGGCGGCAAGCTGGTGATCGTTCCGCCGAAGGGCAGTGTCTACCGCACCCAGGACAGTGCCATCATCGGCAACACCTGCCTGTACGGTGCCACTGGCGGCAAGCTGTTTGCCGCCGGCACCGCGGGCGAGCGTTTCGCCGTGCGTAACTCCGGTGCCCACACCGTCGTGGAAGGCACTGGCGATCACTGCTGCGAGTACATGACCGGTGGTTTCGTCTGCGTATTGGGCAAGACCGGTTACAACTTCGGCTCTGGCATGACCGGCGGTTTCGCCTACGTGCTCGACCAGGACAACACCTTCGTTGACCGGGTCAACCACGAACTGGTGGAAATCCAGCGGATCAGCGGCGAGGCGATGGAAGCCTACCGTAGCCACCTGCAACGCGTGCTGAACGAGTACGTCGAGGAAACCGACAGCGAGTGGGGTCGTGAACTCGCCGAGAACCTCGATGATTACCTGCGCCGTTTCTGGTTGGTCAAGCCGAAGGCTGCCAGCTTGAAAACGTTGCTTTCCAGCACCCGTGCCAACCCGCAGTGATATGCGCCTGAAGAGTTTGATGAGGTTTTAAAATGGCTGAACGTCTGAATAATGACTTCCAGTTCATCGAGGTCGGGCGCAAGGATCCGAAGAAGAAACTGTTGCGTCAACGCAAGAAAGAGTTCGTGGAAATCTACGAACCCTTCAAACCCCAGCAGTCGGCCGACCAGGCCCACCGCTGCCTGGGTTGCGGTAACCCGTATTGCGAATGGAAGTGCCCGGTGCACAACTTCATTCCCAACTGGCTGAAACTGGTGGCCGAGGGCAACATCCTCCAGGCCGCCGAGCTGTCGCACCAGACCAACACCCTGCCGGAAGTCTGCGGCCGGGTGTGCCCGCAGGACCGTCTGTGCGAGGGTGCCTGCACCCTCAACGACGGCTTCGGCGCGGTGACCATCGGTTCGGTGGAGAAGTACATCACCGACACCGCGTTCGCCATGGGCTGGCGCCCGGACATGTCCAAGGTCAAGCCGACCGGCAAGCGTGTCGCGATCATCGGTGCGGGCCCGGCGGGCCTGGGCTGTGCCGACGTGCTGGTGCGCGGTGGCGTGACCCCGGTGGTGTTCGACAAGAACCCGGAAATCGGCGGTCTGCTGACCTTCGGTATCCCCGAGTTCAAGCTGGAAAAGACCGTGCTGAGCAATCGTCGCGAAGTTTTCAGCGGCATGGGCATCGAGTTCCGCCTCAACACCGAGGTGGGCAAGGACGTGACCATGGAGCAACTGCTCGAAGAATACGATGCCGTATTCATGGGCATGGGCACCTACACCTACATGAAGGGCGGTTTTGCCGGTGAAGACCTGCCGGGCGTGTACGACGCGCTGGACTTCCTGATCGCCAACGTCAACCGCAACCTTGGCTTTGAAAAGTCGCCGGAAGATTTCGTCGACATGAAAGGCAAGAAGGTTGTGGTACTCGGCGGCGGCGACACGGCGATGGACTGCAACCGTACTTCGATTCGTCAGGGCGCCAAGTCGGTGACCTGCGCCTATCGTCGTGACGAAGCGAACATGCCGGGCTCGCGCAAAGAGGTGAAGAACGCCAAGGAAGAAGGCGTGAAGTTCCTCTACAACCGCCAGCCGATCGCCATTGTCGGTGAAGACAAGGTCGAAGGCGTGAAGGTGGTCGAGACCCGTCTCGGCGAGCCGGATGCCCGTGGCCGTCGCAGCCCCGAGCCGATCCCGGGCTCCGAAGAGATCATCCCGGCCGACGCCGTGGTTATCGCCTTCGGTTTCC
Source organism: Pseudomonas sp. GW456-L13 (assembly GCF_017350115.1). Classification (NCBI taxonomy): domain Bacteria; kingdom Pseudomonadati; phylum Pseudomonadota; class Gammaproteobacteria; order Pseudomonadales; family Pseudomonadaceae; genus Pseudomonas; species Pseudomonas sp. GW456-L13. Next base: position 2,841,589 of record NZ_JACNAS010000001.1, on the reverse strand, counting down.
GTCCGAGCCCGGCGCCGTGGTTCGAACAGTTCGAAATCCAGACCGACAGCCAGGGCCGCGTGGTGGCGCCTGAGCAAGGTCAGTACAAGCACCAGACCAGCAATCCGAAAATCTTCGCCGGTGGCGACATGGTTCGCGGTTCTGACCTGGTAGTGACGGCGATCTTCGAAGGCCGCAATGCGGCTGAAGGGATCCTGGATTACCTGGGCGTCTGACCCCGGCCCAGAACTCAATGTAATACCCCCTGTGGGAGCGAGCTTGCTCGCGATAGCGGTGGATCAGTCGACAGAAATGTTGAATGTGACACCGCCATCGCGAGCAAGCTCGCTCCCACAGTTGTTTCGTGGTGTAACGAATACCGCGTTTACATTGCGACAAATTGACCCGATAGACAAAAGGCTGACCTGCAACCGTGCCTTTTGCGCCCGGCTCTGAGAAAATGCCCTCACTTTTTTTCCGGATGCCGACATGACTGCCCTGAAGAACGACCGTTTCCTGCGCGCCCTGCTCAAGCAACCCGTAGACGTCACCCCCGTGTGGATGATGCGTCAGGCCGGTCGCTACCTGCCTGAATACCGCGCCAGCCGTGCCAAGGCCGGTGATTTCATGAGCCTGTGCATGAACCCGGCGTTCGCTTGCGAAGTCACGATGCAGCCGCTCGACCGCTATCCACAACTGGACGCGGCGATTCTCTTCTCCGACATCCTGACCATCCCCGATGCCATGGGCCAGGGCCTGTACTTCGAAACCGGTGAAGGTCCGCGCTTCAAGAAAGTCGTCAGCACCCTGGCCGACATCGAGGCCCTGCCGATTCCTGATCCGCACAAAGACCTTGGCTATGTGATGGACGCGGTCAGCACCATCCGCCGCGAACTGAACGGCCGTGTGCCGCTGATCGGCTTCTCCGGCAGCCCATGGACACTGGCCACCTACATGGTCGAAGGCGGTTCGTCGAAAGACTACCGCAAGACTAAAACCATGCTCTACGACAATCCGCAAGCCCTGCACCTGCTGCTGGACAAGCTCGCGCAGACGGTCACCAGCTACCTCAACGGCCAGATCATGGCCGGTGCGCAAGCGGTGCAGATCTTCGACAGCTGGGGCGGCGCCCTCTCGGCGGCGGCGTACCAGGAGTTCTCCCTGGCCTACATGAAGAAAATCGTCAGCGGCTTGATCCGCGAGCACGAAGGCCGCAAGGTGCCGGTGATCCTGTTCACCAAGAGCGGCGGTCTGTGGCTGGAAAGCATCGCCGACGCCGGTGCTGATGCACTGGGCCTGGACTGGACCTGCGACATCGGCAGCGCCCGCGCCCGTGTCGGCGACAAGGTCGCACTGCAAGGCAACATGGACCCGACCGTGCTCTACGCCAAGCCGGAAGCGATTCGCGCGGAAGTCGGACGTATCCTGGCCAGCTACGGCAAAGGCAGCGGCCACGTGTTCAACCTCGGCCATGGCATCACGCCGGAAGTCGATCCGGAACATGCTGGCGCGTTCCTGCGCGCGGTACATGAGCTGTCGGCGCAGTATCACGAATAGCGATTGCCCGTTTCGACAAAGCCTGTCCCGCCTCGTGCCGGACAGGTTTTTTTGTGCCGTTCAAAAGCTCAATCGATAAAGCATCACTTGTTGTAAGAATGTTTTCTTTCTTTGTCGGACCGAGGAATGGAGAGACTGTTCCTGCCTCGTGCGGCGATTACTCCTACATAGAATTTTCTTCCATCCCCGTAAGGTTCCAGGCCCTTGTCCGGCGTATCGCCGAACAATCACGAAGCGAACAGGGGCGCCCACAAGGCGCCCTGTTTTCGATAAGCAGTCTGGAATACATCATGAAAATCAAGTTTGAAAAGAGAAGTGCCTTAACCGCCTGCACTTCATCGATGATCCTGTTATCGGCAATGCTGGCCTCTCAAACCGTTTCCGCCCATGGCTATCTGGAAGTGCCGCCTTCGCGCGCGCTGGCTTGCCAGAAAGGCTTGAACACTAACTGCGGTGGCGCCCAGTACGAGCCGCAGAGTGTTGGTGAAACCTTCAAGGGCTTTCCGGCCGGCGTCGGCGGTGCTCCCTTGCAGGGACCGGTCGATGGCAAGATCGCCAGCGGTGGTCACTCGCTGTTCTCTGCCATGGATGCGCAGTCCGCCACTCGCTGGCACCTGACAGAAATCAAGGATCGCAACATTGATTTCCAATGGCATTACAAGGCAGTTCATCCGGCCACCAAACACGAGTACTTCATCAGCCGCAACGGCTGGAATCCGAACGAATCGCTCAAGCGCGCCACCTTCGAAAGTACCCCGTTCTGCACCGTCGATGGCGGCAATAAAATGCCGTCTAACAGCGACAAGCACAACTGCACTATCCCGGCAGATAAATCCGGCCAGCATGTCATCCTGGCGATCTGGACCGTCGGTGATACCGATGCAGCGTTTTATAACGCCGCCGACGTGAACATTCTCGCTGAACCGGCGCTACCGGGTGGCTGGTCTTCCGTAGGCAGTATTTCCGCCGCGACCGAGCTGCTGGTCGGCGACAAGGTCAAGGCCCGCGCATTCTCCGCCAATGGCGAGAACCCGGATTACAGCGTCGAAATCAGCATCGACAACGCTGAGGAAGGCTCGCCGCAAGACTGGTCCTTCAAGCTGGCGGAAAAAATCAACGCGACCCACAAGCTCATCCGCGCCGGTATTCGTGATGAAAACGGCAACATCGAGCCGATCCGGGGCAACAACACGCTGTACGCACAAAAAGAAAGCGGTGTAACCCGCTACGAAGTGCAACTGGACATGAAGGAAGACACCGCAGCGCGCATGTCGGTGGCCTCGCAGCAAGCCGAATACGTTCTGGATAAAGGCCGGGCAAAGGTCGAGTTCAGCATGATCTCGAACCGTCCGATGAACGTCGAAGCGACCTTGCTCGACCAGAACAACAAACCGGTAGGCACCACGTCGGCACAAGTGGCCAGTGGCTCCACCTGGCTGTCCATGGATGTACGCAGCAACCCGGGTGCGCACACCCTGACCCTGGTCGGCACCACCCTGGATGGCCGCACCACCCGTCAGGACACTCAGACCACCCAACTGACTGGCGAAGGCGCCGGCGTCGAATACGATTTCGTGTTCCCTGAAGGCCTCGGCGACTACACCGCCGGTACCAAGGTTCTGCAACCGAAGACCAACGAAGTCTTTGAGTGCAAGCCATTCCCCGAGTCGGGTTACTGCAAGCAGTACAGCCCCACAGCCAACGGTTTTGAACCAGGTGTCGGTGCTCACTGGCACATGGCGTGGAACAAGTTGTAAGTCCCCCTTGTAGCACTTCAGGCGATCGGTAGCCGATCGCCTGAAGCTTTATTCTTCTGACGTTGATCGAGTTGAAAATGACTGTTTCGGGTTATTCCAGACAGCGCGTGCTGCTGCATTGGTTGTCTGCCGCGGTGATCCTGTGGACCTTGCTGTCTGGTTTTCTTGTGGCCGGTTTCGAGGTGTCAGCGCACATCAAGGAGTCGGTTGCGTTCTTCAATGTTTCGCTGACGACAGTGTTCATACCGTTTTACCTGTGGCGCCTGTTTCTGTTTTTCACTCATACCCGTTTTTCGGGCATGAAGTCGTTGTCGCTTGTCGAAGTGCTCGCATTGTTTGCCCACGCATTGATTTACCTCTTCGTCGGTGCCGTTCTGGTGACCGGCGTGTTGATGATGGATCGCCCGATCGATGTATTCGGGGTGATCGAGATCGGTCAGCCGTTAAGCGATCCACAACTGATCGCTCTGTTCGTCACGGTTCACACGTGGGTATGTGTGGTGCTGTCGCTGCTGCTGGTCGCGCACATCGGCGCCGTCATCGTGCATGAGGCCTGCAACCACCGGGTGCTGCAACGGATGTCTTTGCGCCTGTGTGGCAAGCCTGGGTCCGGGCGACTTGAGTGAGGCCATGGTGATGTTTTCGCGCGAACGCTTGACCGGACTTGCCTTGCTTTTGAGCAAGGCGAGCCTGCTGGTTGTGCCGCTGGCCTATGGGGCGTTCCTGGGCTGGCAGGAGTGGGGCTATCGCGAACAGTTGGTGCTGCCGGCACCGGTCGAAACCTCGCGAACCGCTCCCGCACCCCGTCAAGCGCTCGACGCAACGGCGGTTGCAACGGTGCTCGGTCTGACGACGGGTGCCGAATTGCTGCCGAGCGCGGAACCGCTGACCTTGAAGGCAAGCTTCGTCGTCACTCACGGCTTGTCCCGGGTGTTGCTGGCTGACTCGCAAGGCGCGCGCATCTACCAGGTCGGCGAGCGCTTGCCCGGTGGCAGCATCTTGCGTCGCGTTGAGCCCGATCACGCGGTGTTGTGGAGCAAGGGCCGAGAGGAACTGTTGACGCTCCAGCCTCCCGTCACGGGTTTCCTGCAACGGCTCGCCCCCCACGGCAAGCCGCAAGTGCCGAACCTTTCTCCGCGTTTTTTTAGCCCGCTTGCCGGGCCGACAGAGTGATCAATTTCATGAATAGCTTTCTCGGTGCACGCGCACTGCGACCGGTGCTTTTTTTCGCCGCCATGGCGCTAACGCTTTCCCACGGCACACTTCAGGCCGAGGAAGAAAAATGGCAACTGGCGATGAACAACGCAGAGCTGCGCGACATCGTCGAAGAGATCTCCAACATTCTCGGGACCACCGTGGTACTGGACCCCAAAGTCTCCGGTCGAATCACCGTCATGTCCCGGCAGGCCCTCGATCGTGAAGGGGTGCGCCGGTTGTTCTATTCGGTGCTCGACGCTCACAACTTTACGGTGATCGATGAGGGCGACCGGATCCTCATCACCCCGGTCGCCGAGGCCAAGACCCGGGCCGGCCAGGGCACGGTAAAAACCACCACGGCGTCGCAGTTCGTGACCGAGGTCATCGCGTTGAACACCGGTAGCGCCACCGATATTGCCGGGTTGGTGCGGCCATTGGTCTCTGCCAATGGTTATGTCGGCCCCTCGGTGTCGGCCAACGCGTTGGTGCTGACCGATACGGCCGCCAATGTTAAGCGCATCGCCCGGGTGATCCGCGAACTGGACTCCGGACAGAACAACCTGCACGTGGTGGTCCAGCTCAAGCATGCCTTGGCGGGCGATGTCGCGCCGGTGATCGAGGCCTCCATGGGCAAGCGCAATGCCGAGTCAGCCATACAGGTGCTGGCCGACACCAGGACCAATCGCCTGATTTTCATCGGTCCGCCGGTCGTCCGCCAGCGCTTGATCGAGCTGGCCCGAGGTCTCGATACGCCGGCCACCACGACCCTCGACAATGCCCGGGTGATTCGCCTGCGTCACAGCGATGCCAAGCAGTTGGCCGAGATTCTGGAGTCGATGGGGCAGGGCAGAAAGCAGACTTCCGCCGTCGGCAGCGCCAAGGACACGTCTGGCGGTGCAGCCTTCATGATCAAGGCCGACGAAAGCCAGAACGCGCTGGTGCTGATCGCCGAACCCGCGCAGGTGCGGACCATCGAAAACATCGTGCGTCAGCTGGACCAGCCACGGGCCCAGGTGTTGATCCATGCCGCCATCGTCGAAATCTCCGGCGACATCGCCGAGGCCGTCGGTGTGCAGTGGAACCTCAACACGGGTGACGCCAAGGGCTTCATCAACTTTCCCGGCACCGACATTCCGATCATCGGCGGGTTGAAGTTCGACGAGAAAAGATCGGCGCCGGAAGGGGCGATCCTGCAACTGGGCGGCGACCGCTTCGGTGCGCTGGTTTCGGCCCTGGCCAGCAACACCCACAGCAACCTGCTGTCCACGCCAAGCCTGTTGACCCTGGACAATCAGGAAGCCGAAATCATCGTCGGCCAGAACGTGCCGTTCAAGACCGGCTCCTATGCCACCAACAGCAACGGCGCGGAGAATCCGTTCACCACCGTCGAGCGCAAGGACGTCGGCATCAGCCTGAAGATCAAGCCTTACATCAACGAAGGCTCGACGTTACGCCTGGAGGTCGAGCAGGAGGTGTCGGACATCGCGCCTTCGGTGTCGGGCATTGATTCCTCGGACCTGATCACCAACAAGCGAGCGCTCAAGAGCACCATCCTCGCCGACGATGGCGAAATCATCGTGATCGGCGGCCTGATCAGGGACAGCGTGCGTACCCAGAAAAGCGGCGTGCCGCTGCTGCGTGACATTCCCTACCTCGGCGCGATCTTCCGCTGGAGTCGCGACACCCAGACCAAAAGCAACCTGATGGTGTTCTTGCGCCCGACCATCGTGCGCAGTAAGGAAGACCTGTCCCAGGTCAGCCAGCAGCGTTACAACGCGCTGCGTGACTTGAGCAAATCAGGGGCGGGGGAAAACAACTCGTTGTTGCTGCCGTCCGAGGCGCGCGGGTTGTTCGAACCGGCCACCGACGCGCCAGTGTTCGATTTGCGCGGCAAGGCGCAGTGATTCCATGAGCGAACTCTGCGAGCAATTGCCCTTCGGCTTCGCCCGGCGTTTTGGCGTGTTGCTGGAGCATGACGGCGACGACCTGCGCCTTGCCCTGCGTAGTGATGCGCCGCTCACCGCATTGGCGGAAGCGCGCCGGGTGTGCGGACGGGCGTTGCCGTTTCAAATCGTCGGGGCCGATGAGTACGCCTTGCGCCTGGCGGCGGCCTATCGCGAGGGGCGCAGTGCGGTGGAGCAAGTTGCCCAAGGGCTGGACGAAGAACTGGACTTGCTCAGCCTGGTCGATCAGGTCCCGCAAACCGCCGACCTGCTGGAGCAACAGGGCGATGCGCCGATCATTCGCCTGATCAACGCGTTGCTCGGTGAAGCGGTGCGTGAGCATGCCTCGGATGTGCACCTGGAAACCTTCGAACAGTACCTGTCGGTGCGTATGCGGGTGGATGGCCAACTGCGTGAAATGCTCAGGCCCAAGCGCGAACTGGCGACACTGCTGGTGTCGCGGATCAAGGTCATGGCGCGCCTGGACATCGCGGAAAAACGCGTACCCCAGGATGGGCGAATGGCCTTGCGCCTGGCCGGGCATGAAGTCGATGTGCGGGTCTCGACGCTGCCTTCGGCCCACGGTGAACGGGTGGTGCTGCGTTTGCTCGACAAGCAGGCCGGACGCCTGGACCTGCACCGGCTGGGCATGCCGGACGATATCCTCGCGGCCCTGCGCCATCTGTTGGGCAAGCCCCACGGTATTGTGCTGGTGACCGGGCCGACCGGTTCCGGAAAGACCACCAGCCTGTACGCCGCCCTGAGCAGCCTGAACGACCAGACCCGCAACATCCTCACGGTCGAAGACCCGATCGAATACCACCTGCCGGGTGTCGGCCAGATGCCGGTCAATCCGAAGGTCGACATGACCTTCGCCCGGGGCCTGCGGGCGATTTTGCGCCAGGACCCGGACGTGGTGATGGTTGGCGAAATCCGTGACCGCGAAACCGCCGAAATCGCTGTCCAGGCGTCCTTGACCGGGCATCTGGTGCTCTCGACTTTGCACACCAACAGCGCGGCCGGCGCGGTCACGCGGCTGGTAGACATGGGCGTCGATGCCTATCTGCTGGCGTCCTCGCTGGTGGGCGTTCTGGCCCAGCGTCTGTTGCGCACCTTGTGCCCCCATTGCAAGGTTTCGTACCTCGCCGATGCGGCGGCCTGCCAGCGTCTTGGGCTCGACACGAGCACGCCGCACACCCTGTTCAAGGCCTCGGGCTGTGAACAGTGCCAGCACGGTTATCGCGGACGCATCGGGATTTATGAACTGATCAGCGTCACACCCGCCGTCTCGGCGCTGATCCATCAGGGCGCCAGCGAGCAAATCCTCGTCGACGAAACGCGCAAGGTCTCGCGCAGCCTGTTCCAGGACGGGCGCCAGCGGGTGCTGGAAGGGTTGACCAGTCTCGATGAGTTGCTGCGTGTGACCCAGGAGAACTGACCGGTGCCGACCTTCGACTACCGCGCCCGCGATGCCCAGGGACGATCCTGCAAGGGACGGCTGGAGGCCGATGGGCCCCGCCATGGGCGACAGTTGTTGCGTGAACGTGGTTTGTGGCCGCGTGTCTTGACCGAGGTCAGGGGCGGCGGTGCGGGTCAGCAGTCGCGAGGTGGACGCCTGAGTGCTGCTGATCTGGCGTTGTTGACGTTGCAACTGTCAACGCTGGTTCAGGCCGGACTGCCCCTGGAGGAAGCGCTCGATGCGGTGGCGAAGCAGAGCTCGAAGCGCAAGGTTGCGAGCTTGCTCTGGGCGGTCAGGAGCCGGGTGATGGAAGGCCACGCACTGGCCTCGGCATTGGGGCAGTTTCCCAGGGCCTTCCCCGAGTTGTTCCGCGCCACCGTGGCCGCCGGGGAACGCTCGGGGCATCTGGGCCATGTGCTGGAGCAACTGGCGGCCTACACCCAGGCCCGCCAGGCCTCGCGGCAAAAGATCCAGATGGCCCTGGTGTACCCGTTGATCCTGATGTTGGCCAGCTTGGCAATCGTCGGTTTTCTGCTTGGTTATGTGGTACCGGATGTGGTGAAGATCTTCGTCGACAGCGGCCAGCCGTTGCCCTGGCTGACCCGGGCGCTGATTGGCGTGAGCAACGGCCTGCGCAACCATTTCCTGTTGTTGATGAGCGTGCTGGCGACGCTGTTCGGCCTGTGGCGCTGGAGCTGGCAGCAGCCGCAGTGGCGCCTGCGCTGGCATCGTTGGGTGCTGAATGCGCCAGTCCTCGGTGAAGTGCTGCGTGCCATGGAAGCCGCACGGTTTGCCAGCACCCTGGCAATCCTCGGCAAAAGTGCCGTGCCGTTGGTGGACGCCCTGGAAATTGCTGCCGCGGTCATCGGCAACCTGAGCATCCGCGCGCGGATGGTCGATGTCGCCCGCTCGGTCCGCGAAGGCGCAACGCTGACCCGTGGCCTGGAGCTGAGCGGTGACATCCCGCCGATGATGCTGCACATGATCGCCAGCGGCGAACGTGCCGGCGAACTCGACCGCATGCTGGCCCGGGCCGCCGAACAACAGGAAAACAGCCTCGCCGCGCGCATTGCGCTGGTGGTGGGCCTCTTCGAGCCGGCCATGCTGGTGTTGATGGGCGGCGTCGTGCTGCTGATCGTCATGGCCATCCTGCTCCCGATTCTCAGCCTCAACCAATTGGTGAATTGATCCATGCAACCTGTCCGCAAAAACCTTTCCCGCGCGCAACGCGGTTTTACCCTGATCGAAATCATGGTGGTGGTAGTCATCATCGGCGTGCTGGGGGCTATCGTGGTGCCACAATTCATGAGCCGCCCCGATCAAGCCAAGGTCACTGCCGCCAGAATCGATATCCAGGCCATCGCCACAGCCCTGGAAATGTATCGCCTCGACAACGCCCATTACCCATCGACTCAGCAAGGCCTGGAAGCGCTGGTCAAGCGCCCCTCCGGACTGCCCGTGGCGCGTGGCTGGAACCCTCAGGGCTACCTCAAGAGCATGCCGGTCGACCCGTGGAATACGCCTTATCAGTACCTCAACCCGGGTGTGCGGTCGGTAGACGGCACTTACGACCTGTATTCCCTGGGCGCCGATGGCGTAGCGGGCGGCGAAGGGTTTGCAGCCGAAATCGGCAATTGGGGCCATTGATCCGTGGGCTACCGCTGTCGGGGGTTTACGTTATTGGAGCTGATGATCGTGATTGTCGTGGTTGGCGTCTTGCTGGGCATGGTGAGCTTTGCCGGTGGGGGCAGTCCCGCGCGCGAGGTCAGGCAGGAAGCCGAAGCGATGGTTCAGGTGATTCATCAGTTGCGTGAGCGTGCGGTGTTCGAAGGCCAGGAATATGGCCTGCGGCTGAGTGCCCGTGGCTACCGGCTGATGCATCTGGGAGTTCGTGGGTGGGAGCCGGTGAAGGAACTGACTGACTGGCCCCTGAGCGTGCGAGTACGTTTGCAGCAGGACGGCTATGCGGTAGGGCTGGACGCTGAAGAAGGCCCGCCGCAGTTGCTGTTGCTCAGCAACGATGAAACCAGTGCCTTCACGCTGACATTCGAGTCCGGCAACAGGACTTGGTTGAGCCTGTCCGGCGATGGCATCGGCGAGGTGGCGATCGATGGCTAGCCGGTCATCCTTGTCGTCCATGGGCGGCTTCACGCTGCTGGAAATCATGGTGGCCCTGGCGGTCTTCGCGACACTGGCGGCAGCCGTGCTGTCGGCCAGTCAATATGCGGTGAAGCAGCGCAACGCCGTCGAGACACGGCTGTTCGCGGCGTGGCTGGCGGATAACCGGTTGAACGAGCTACGCCTGCAATCCGGCCTGACGGCCGGCCAGCAACAACAGGTCGTGTCCATGGATCAGCGCGACTGGGTGCTGCAACAGCACATCAGCGTCACCCGCGATCTGCGTTTACTCCAGGTCGACATTCAGGTCAGCCCGGCGAACAGTGCGCACGCGTTGTATCGTGCCAGCGGCTGGATACCCGCGAGCCATGAGTAGGCAGCGTGGGTTCACCTTGCTGGAGCTGGTCATCGCCATGGCCATCTTCGCCGTGCTGGGGCTGGCCAGTTGGGGCTTGTTCGATAGCGTGCTGCGAGTGCAACAGGGCACGGCGGCCCACGAGCGAGAGCTGAGGAACCTGCAACGCGCGATGGCGGTGATCGAGCGGGATCTGCTGCACGTCACTGCGCAGCCGATGGTGCTCGCACCGCCGCTTTTTCAGTTCCAGCGCAGTCACTGGCGCAATCCTCTGGACCAACCGCGCAGTGAGCGCCAGATACTGACCTATCGACTCGAAGGCAGCGTGCTGTGGCGCGAAAGCCAGGGCGAAGGTACGGAGTTCGTGCAACGGCAACGACTGCTCGAAGGTGTTCGTGAGTTGCGCTGGCGTCTGTTCGACAGCCAGTCCGGCTGGGTCGCTCAATGGTCGGCCGGGCAGGATACGAAGGCGCTCATGGCGCTGGAGGTGCAAATCTCGGCCGGGCGCTTCAAATCGATTCGTCGGGTGTTGCCGATGCCGGGTGCATTGCCATGAACGGGCGCCAACGCGGCATTGCGTTGATCAGTGTATTGCTGGTCATGAGCCTGGCGCTGCTGATCACCGGCGGCTTGTTGCGCAGCCATCACCTTTCGCTGCAAAGCAGTGGGCAACAGTTGCTGCAGATGCAGCTGCGGCAGCTCGCATCGGACGGGGAAACCTGGGCGTTGTTGCTGTTGCGCGACGCGTTACAGGACGCGGAAAAACCCGTCGAGCGGTTTCAAGGCTGGACGGCCATGGCGCCAGGTTTCGACGTTGAAGATGCGCAGATCCGAATCGATATCGATGATCTCGCCGGGCGCTTCAATCTCAATGCGTTGTTACGCCAGGGGCAGGTGGATCAGGTCACCCTCAACCGTTGGGCGCGCCTGCTCGAACTGCTTGAACTGCCTCCTCTGCAACTGAGCCAGGTCGGGCCGCTGGGGGAACTGAGCCAGCTGCGCTTGCTGCCTGGCATTGACGCTCGCCTGCTGCAGCGGCTGGAACCCTGGGTGGCACTGCTGCCCACCGACACCGCCTTGAACATCAACACCGCGCCGGCGCTGCTGTTGAGAACACTCGGCGAAGTGGACGCCGCGACCGCCGATGCGCTGGCGCGTCAGGCGGCAACCACGCCCTGGGCGAGCGTCCAGGCGTTTACCCAGGACCCGTTGCTCTCCGGGCAGGGCCTGAGCAATCACGGGCTTGGTACCCAAAGCCGCTGGTATCGGATAAGGGTGCAGGTGACCCGGGACGGGCGCGAACTGCACCTGGCCACGGATGTCGGGCACGACCCCAAGGCTCGACAGCTGACGGTGCTGCAACGACGTTTTCTTCCCATGAGTAGCCACGAGAGACCGCGATGAACACTTGGCTTTACCTGACCGCCGAGGGGCAGGACGCGCCATCCGGCCTCTGGCCCTGCGTCCTGTGGTCGCCAACCTGTCAACGTCAGCCGATGCCACTGAATCAGGCGGCCTCGGCATTGCAGGGGCAGGCGGTTGATGTGCTGCTGCCCATGGAACTGTGTAGTTGGGTTCGCAGCGAGCCATGGCTTTCGCGACGCAAGCCCGAAGCCCAGGCCATGGCCTACGCCGTGGAAGATCAACTGAGTGAAGCGCTGGAAGTTGTGCATCTGAGCGTTGGCGCTCGTGATCGTGACGGCTGCTACCCGGTCATGGTCATTGGCCGCGAACGGTTGGCCGCCGTGCTCGACTTGCTGCGCGAGGCGGGTATTGAGGTGCGCGGGGTGTTCGTCGATGCCGATCTGTTGTCCGGCGATCAGCCGTGCGGCGCCTGGTGGTTCGGGCGCTGGTTGTTGGGTGCAGGCCTGTCGGCGCGCCTGGCGATGTCGCAAGACGACCTGAAGTTGCTCACTCAGTCATTGCCCAACGACATGCAATGGCTGGATGAGCGTGAGTCCCCCGCCGTCATCGACCAATGCCTGACTCAGCGCCCGACCCGGGCCATCAACCTGCTGCAAGGCGCATTCGCCCCACGGGGCAAGCGTCTACCCTGGCGTGCCGGCGGGTGGGCGCTGTTGATGCTGGCGCTGTTGACCTGGGGTGCCAGCGAAACGCGGATTCGCTTCCTCGACAGCGAAGCCAGCCGCCTCGCAGTCCAGAATGAACTGCGATTCAAGACGCTCTACCCGGAGCAAAGCCGCATCGTCGACATGGCCGCGCAACTCAAGGCCCTGCAAAGCCAGCCTGTCGAATCGCAAAACACCCGCATTGCCGGGCTGGTCCGGTTGATTGAGCAGGTGATTGGCGCCAGCCCGGTCGAGGTCCAGCGCGTCGAGTTTCGAGCAGGCGAAGGCTGGAAAATCCAGCTGACCGCCAGCGGCTTTACCGAGCTGGAGCAGTTGCGGGAGCGCGGACGACAACAAGGCATGCCCGTGAAGCTCGATAGCGCGAACAAAGCCGCTGACCGGGTGCACGCCACCCTCACCGTGGAGGACGAGGCATGAAGCAGGCATGGCGGCGCATTTCCGTGCGCGAACAGCGGCTGTTGCAGGTATCGGGGACTTTTTTGTTGGCGGTTGTGGCTTTCAGCCTGATCTGGCAACCGACCCGGCAGCGGCTGGAAACAGTCGAGCGACAGCATCAACAGCAGGCGGTGCTGGCCGCGCAACTGCAACGGGCGTTACCGCGCAGCCATGTCCCCGTCGACACCGATCAACCGCTGTCACTGCGTATCAGCGAAAGCGCCACGGCGGCGGGGCTGGAAATCCGTCAGATGGAGAGTGAAAGCGATCTGCTGCGCGTGACCCTCAATGGCAACGCGCAACCCTTGATGCAGTGGCTCGATGGGATCGAGCGCGATGGCGTCGCGCTACAATCCCTGACGCTGGAGAAGCGTGACGATGCCCTCGAGGCGCGGGTGGTGCTCAAGTAGCCGAGGTGTTCTGCGGTAACAACGGCAACTTCGCCAGCTTCAACGCGATCAGCAGCGCAATCACCAGCAGCGTGCCGATGAACAACCCGATCCCGTTCCAGCCGCCCAGGTGCCAGAACACGCCACCCACCGTACCGGCGATGCTTCCCCCGGCGTAGTAGCTGAACAGGTACAAGGACGATGCTTGCCCCTTGGCCCTGGTGGCGCGGCGGCCGATCCAGCTGCTGGCCACCGAGTGGGCGCCGAAGAAGCCGAAGGTAAAGATCAGCATGCCGATGATCACCAGCGGCAATGGCGTAAACATCGTCAGGGCGAGACCACCGATCATCAGCGCGATGGTGCTCCAGAGCACTTTGCGGCGGCCGAGTTGGTCGGCCAGCGAGCCGATTTTCGCTGAGCTGTAGATGCCGGACAGGTACACCACCGACAGCAACCCGACGAAGGCCTGTTCCATGTGGTACGGCGCGGCCAGCAGGCGGTAGCCGATGTAGTTGAACAGCGTGACGAACGCGCCCATCAGCACAAAGGCTTCTAGAAACAGCAGCGGCAGGCCGGCGTCGCGAAAGTGCATGGTGAAACCGTCGAGCAGGCTGCGCGGGTGCAGTGAGCGGGCGCGGAAGTTGCGCGATTCGGGGAGGATTTTCCAGAACACCGCCGCGGCAATCAGCGCCAGGCCACCGATCACCAGCATCGCCGTGTGCCAGCTGACGAAGTCGATCAATACCCCGGTGATCAAGCGTCCGCTCATCCCGCCAATCGCGTTGCCACCGATGTACAAACCCATGGCGAGGCCGATGTGCTGTGGGTGGATCTCTTCGCTCAGGTAGGTCATGGCGACCGCCGCCAGACCGCTCAACGACAATCCGATCAGCGCACGCATCAGCAGCACACCGTGCCAGCTCGGCATCATCGCACTGGCCATGGTGCACAGCGCAGCGGCGAACAGTGCTGCCACCATCACCGGTTTACGTCCGATACGGTCGGAAATCGGGCCAGTGATCAGCAGGCCGATGGCAAGCATGCCGGTGGCGATAGACAGGATCAGGCTGCTTTGCGCCGCGTTGATGGAATACTCGTCGGACAGCAGCGGCATCATCGGCTGCACGCAGTAGAGCAGGGCGAAAGTCGCAAAGCCGCCGCAGAACAACGCCAGCACCGTGCGCATGAAGGCCGGGGTGCCTTTTTCGATGTAGATCTCCGCCAGTTCAGCGGCGATAGCGTCCGGCGCTGAAGGTGAAACTTCATGGGCGAGTGGGGCGACAGCAGTTTTCACGTGGGACCTCGGAGGGCGCAGCCGGTCAGGCAGTGAAAAAAGCATATAGCTGGCTAATGATTCAATCCAATATATTGTTCGACCTGTTTGATAGCTTTTACGACCTAATGGGGGTTCCATGGAATTGCGTCATCTGCGCTACTTCATCGCCGTCGCCGAAGAACTGCATTTCGGCCGCGCCGCACAAGTGCTGGGTATCTCCCAACCACCGCTGAGCCAGCAAATTCAGGCGCTGGAACAGGAAGTCGGCGCCCGGTTGTTCGAACGTACCAATCGTCGGGTCGAGCTGAGCGAGGCCGGTCGGCTGTTTCTGGAAGAGGCGCGGCTGGTGCTGGCGCAGGTCGACAAAGCGGCGGATGTCGCGCGACGGGCGCAACTGGGCGAGTTGGGTGAGCTGAAAATCGGCTTCACCTCGTCGGCACCCTTCAACTCGACCATTCCCCAGGCGATTTTCTCTTTCCGCCAGCGCTTCCCGGCGGTGCACCTGAATCTGCGGGAAATGAGCAGCACCCAGGTGGCCGATGCGCTGGTGGACGAGTCGATTGAAGTCGGGATCATGCGCCCGCTCGGGCTGCCGGACTGCCTCAGCGTGGTCGAGCTGATGCGCGAACCGTTGGTCGCGGTGCTCAGTTCCAAGCATCCGCTGGTCGAGGGCAGCGAGGAGGGCTTGTTCCTGTCTGCCCTGGCGCTTGAGCCCTTTGTGTTTTTTCCACGCAGCTACGGCAGTGGCCTGTATGCGCAGTTGCTCAGCCTGGCCCGGGACTCCGGCTTCAGCCCGCACTTCGCCCAGGAGGCCGGCGAGGCGATGACCATCATCGGGCTGGTGGCGGCGGGGCTTGGTGTGTCGGTGCTGCCGGCGTCTTATCAGCGGATGCGCATTGATGGCGTGGTCTATCGACCGCTGCTGGATCCGGCGGCGGTGTCGGCGGTGTGGCTGGTGCAGCGCAAGGATCAGAAGTCGCCGATGGCGCGGGCGTTTGTGGAGTTGTTGACGAGGAAGGTTGAAGGCGTGGTGGCGTGAGAAACTGATCATTACGCAGGACATTTAAAGTAATGGATCGAGCTTAGTGGTTTTCCGGAAACTTGCGCAGAATCGATCTTTTTAGCCGAGTGCCATGGATGCCACTTCTATATCAACCAAAGGAAGGCAGCGTGCTGATTTGTGATTTCAGGGGCTATGAGATTCCTGAAATGGTCAAGATCAGACCGGTCATTGTGATTCGCAAACACAGGACCAACAGCTTGTTGGTTACGGTCGTGCCGCTGAGTACCACCGCTCCGGACTGTATTCTTGAACACCATTTGGAGCTACCCAGTTATTTACAAGGAGCGTCCCCGACCTGTTGGGCAAAATGCGATATGGTCGCGACAGTGAGTCTCTCCAGGCTTGACCGAATCAAGAGTCGAGATCGAAGGGGAAATCGTGTTTACGTCATTTCACAGCTTGAAACAGATGAGTTCCACGCAATCAAAGTCGCGGTGCGCAGGGCGCTGGGACTGTGATGGCAACGAAATTGACACAGACAGGCGAGTTGCCACCTGTTGTCTACGATGCCCATTCGGGCAATACTGCCAATGTTCCCGAAAGGGGCTTGTGAGACTCTGAGGATCCTGGGCAACCAGCCATCGCAGAGCCAGGCAGGTACAGGGCGATGACAAGCCGACCTGTTTGTGAAGGGGCGCCGAAAGGCGCCCTTTGTCGTTTCTGGTGTTTCTGAAAACGTTGAATCCGAGGAAGGTGAGTCACTGTAGGAGCGAGCCTGCTCGCGATGGACTAAAGAGCGCCGCGTGCATCTAGGAAACACGTGTCATCGTTAACGACCATCGCGAGCGAGCTCGCTCCTACAGAAGATCAGAAGCTTCACCACTGTTTGTGGGACTTTTCTGAAGTGCTTCCGACAGGCTACAGCGCCTTGCGGCGTTACCTACAACTACTCCAGAATCCGCCGGCTTGTGCGCTTTGAGGGGCATCGCTAACTTGATTCGCGTCACTGATTGTCAGTGGTCGGGTTTAGTAGCCCGCTTTCCATATCTAGCGCATTGGCGCTCCTGATAGGCAGGTATCTCTATACCTGCCCTTGACGGTAGCTGTGCGCAGGGCGCCTTCGGGTGCGCCGGATTGATGTGGACCGGTCTACTAACCTGCGTACAGCTGCCACCCTTCTTTTTCAGGACGCTGAATCATGACCAATACGCCAAAGCCACCGGATACCGATCCGGACGCGCCACATCAGCCCAGCCCAATTTTTCTCATCGCCCCCGATATCGACAACCACACCCTGCTGGAATACGCCTGCGTGTCGCTGGCATCAGCCAATATCATGGCCAGCGACTTCGCCAGAAACCTGAAGGGGCCGGAGGGGCACACACTGTTGGGAATTCAGCAGTCGATCATGCTGGGGGAGCTGGCGGTGAATCGGGTGCTGGATAACCTCGACCCACCGTAAACCTCTGTAGGAGCGAGCCTGCTCGCGATGGACGTTAACGATAACGCGGGCAGCCTGAATGAACGCGTTGCCCGGACGTTTTTCGCGAGCAGGCTCGCTCCTACAGGGGAAATATTTCAGGTTATGGCCAGCGCTTGAAAATCAGCGACGTATTAACCCCGCCAAACGCAAAGTTGTTGTTCATCACGTACCGGTTGCTCATCTGCCGAAACTCGCCGCGCAGGTAGTCGAGCTTGCCGCAGTGCGGGTCGACTTCGTCGAGGTTGAAGGTGTGGGCGTACAGGTCGCGGTTCATCATTTCAATGCTGAACCACGACTCCAGCGCACCGCAGGCGCCGAGGGTGTGGCCGAGGAAGCTTTTCTGCGAGCTGATCGGCATGTGTTCGCCGAACAGGCTACTGGTGGCCAGGGTTTCGGCGATGTCGCCCTGTTCGGTGGCGGTGCCGTGGCCGTTGACGTAGCCGATGTCCGAAGGTTTCAGCCCGGCGTCTTCCAGGGCCAGTTCCATGGCCCGGCGCATGGTGATTTGTTCGGGACGGGTGGTGTGCTGGCCGTCGGCGTTGCTGCCGAAACCGACGATCTCGGCATGGATGTGTGCGCCACGGGCCAGGGCGTGTTCCAGTTCCTCGAGCACCAGCATACCGCCGCCTTCGCCGATCACCAGGCCGTCGCGTGCGGTGTCGTAGGGGCGCGGGCTGCGTTGCGGGGTGTCGTTCTTCAGGCTGGTGGCGTAGAGCGCGTCGAAGACCATGGCTTCGGTCGGGCACAGTTCCTCGGCACCGCCAGCGAGCATCAGCGGCAGGCGCCCGAACTTGATCGCCTCGTAGGCATAGCCGATGCCCTGGCTGCCGCTGGTGCAGGCGCTGGAGGTGGGAATCAGGCGACCGGTGAGGCCGAAGAAGATGCTGATATTGGCCGCGGTGGTGTGCGGCATCATCCGCACGTAGGAGTTGGCGTTCAGGCCTTCGGCCACTGAGTTGAGCAGCATGTTGCCGAACGCCTTGATCTCGTCGGTGCTGCCGGTGGAGGAGCCACAGGCGATGCCCATGCGCCCGTCCTTGATCGATTCGTCGCCCAACAGGCCGGCGTCGGCCAGCGCCATCTCCGCCGCACCCACGGCAAGCCGCGAAACCCGGCCCATGCTGCGCAGTTGCTTGCGGGTCCAGTGGCTCGGCACCTTGAAGTCATCGATGGGGCCAGCCAGGCGCGTGTTGAGTTCTGTAAAACGATCCCACTCGTCCATCCGGCGGATGCCGCTGCGGTTGGCTGCGAAGTTGCCGGCGATGGTGTCCCAGTCGCTGCCCAGTGAGGTGATACCGGCCATGCCGGTGACGACGACGCGCTTCATCAGCACAGGCCTCCGTTGACGGCCAGAACCTGCCGGGTGATGTACGAGGCTTCCGCCGACATCAGGAAATTCACCGCGCCGGCCACCTCTTCAGGGGTGCCCATGCGTTGTGCGGGGATCATTTTCATCAGTTCTTCCACCGGCACATTCTCGTCGAGCATGGCTGTGTCGATCAGGCCGGGTGCGACACAGTTAACGGTGATTTTGCGCTTGCCCAACTCGATCGCCAATGCCTTGGCCGCGCCGATCAAGCCGGCCTTGGAAGCACTGTAGTTGACCTGGCCACGGTTGCCGATCAAACCCGACACCGAGGTGATGCAGACAATCCGCCCGGCGGCGCGACGACGGATCATCGGCATCATCACCGGGTGCAGCACGTTGTAGAAACCGTCGAGGTTGGTGCGCATCACCACATCCCAGTCTTCCTCGCTCAAGGCCGGAAAGGCACCGTCACGGGTCAGGCCGGCATTGAGTACCACACCGTAATAGGCGCCGTGGGCCTCCACGTCGGCTTCGAGAATTTCCTTGCAACGGGCGCGGTCGGCCACGTCGAACTGCAGGATGCGCGCACGACGGCCCAAGGCCTCGACTTCGGCCTTGACGGCTTCGGCGTCCGCCAGGCCGCTGCGGCAATGCAACACGATGTCGTGCCCGGCCTGGGCCAGGCGCAAGGCGATGGCGCGGCCGATGCCACGGCTGGAACCGGTGACCAGTACGGATTCAGTCATCACTGGACTCCTTCGGGTTCATGGAGATATTGAGCGGCCTGGGGTGGGCGGAACACATTCAGACGGGCGGTAACGTGAATGCCGGGGGCGTTGATGTGGCATTCGAACACGCCCATGCCGTTATCGTCTTCCAGGGAGCGAATACCGTGGATGGTCAACTCGGTGCCGGCCGGAAAACTTTCGACGTTGCATTCGAATTTTCGGCTGCCGAGCAGGAAGCCCAATTCCACCTCATCACCGCGCTGGCGCGCATGGCAACCGGCGAAGGCGGCCACGCTCTGGGCCATCAGTTCGATGCCGACCCAGGCCGGCAGGCTGCCGTCGGGGAGGTTGAACAGGCCATCGGGCTTGACGGTCAGGCGCGTGTGAATCTGCTCTTCATCGAACGCCAGGATCTGATCGATAAGAATCATGTCACCCGCGTGGGGCAGCAGTTCGGCGATCGGCCAGTCAATCATGGGGCGTCTCCGATAATCAGGCTGACGTTGTTGCCACCGAAGGCAAAGGAATTGCTCATCAGATAGCGGGGTGCAATGGACGTCAGGCGAGTGGTCGGGGTCACCCATTGCAGCGGCGGCAATTCGGGATCGGGCTGTCCGTCCCAGACGTGGGGCGGCAGGGCATGCTCGCGATTGTCCGGGCTCAGGCTCAACCAGCAGAACGCCGCCTCCAGCGCCCCGGCGGCACCGAGGGTGTGACCGGTCATGGGTTTGCTCGACGAACAGGGTACGCCGGCCGGGAACAGGGTCGCCACGGCCTGGCTTTCCATGGCGTCGTTGTGCTGGGTGGCGGTGCCGTGCAGGTTCAGATAAGCGATCTGCTCCGGTTGCAGGTTGGCGCGGCCCAGGGCTTTGCGCATCGCTTGCAGGGCGCCACGGCCGCTCGGCTCCGGGGCGGAGATGTGATGCGCATCGGAACTGGCGCCGCTGCCGAGCAAGGCAATCGCCTGGCTGTCGGCTGCACGTCTGGTCATCAGGAACAGCACCGCCGCTTCGCCAATGTTGATGCCATTGCGGTTCACCGAAAACGGATTGCAGCGTTGTTCCGAGACCGCTTCGAGCGCCGAGAAACCGTTGAGTGTCAGCTTGCACAAGGTGTCGACACCGCCACACAGCACCGCGTCGCACATGCCAAGGTCCAACAGGCGCTGGGCGCTCATCAAGGCCCGGGCGCTGGAGGTGCAGGCCGTGGAAATGACATAGGTCGGCCCGCTCAATTGCAGCCACTCGGCGAGGAAGTTCGCCGGCGCCCCGAGTTCCTGTTGCTGATAGTCGTACTCGGCAGGGAACTGCTTTTCACGCAGGTAATGCGCCAGGCCCTGGCTGGCCTCGTCGATACCCGAGGTGCTGGTGCCCAGCACGACACCGATGCGGTCGCGGCCGTAGGTCTGGATCGCGCTGTCGATGTCCGCGCGGATCTGCAGCGTGGCCTCCAGCAACAACTGATTGTTGCGACTGTGATGGCGCGACATGTCGGCCGGAATGCTTGCCAGTTTGCCCAGGACCGCACCGACCGGCAGTGTGCGTTGCGGCACCCACCCGGTTTGTTCGCGCATGCCGCCGCAGTCGCCGGCAAACAGGTTGCGGGCGACTTCCTGTTTGTCGCGGCCCAGTGCGCAGACCAGTCCGAGGGCATTGAGGTAAGCCGTCATGGCGTTTCACCGCTCAGGGGCGTGACTTGATAGCTCGGACCATGCGGTAGCTTCAATTCAAAATTCTGCGGTTGTGCGTAGCGAATGTCCCAGCGCTCGGGCAGGGACCGTTGTCTGCCGTACTGCCAGGCACCGGGATAGTTGGCCGCCAGTTCTTCTTGCGGCGTCAGCGCAAACAGTAGCGCCGCGAACAGTTCCCGGGCTTGCGGATTGGGCGGCAGGAAACCATCGGACTCCCAGGTTTTATCGATCAATTTCTGGCGGGCCTGGGGAATGCCCAACAGGTCCATCATCGACCAGCGAATACCCGTCTCTTCACGCTGGATCACCAGCACCCAGTCCTGGCGTTCGTCGGCCAGCCCGCGCTGGATGTGCAATTGCAGCGGCAACGGCAGATCCGGGTTTTTCTCGGGCAGTGGCGCCCGGCCGGCGCAGGCGCTCAAAAGCAGGGCTACGGCAAGTAACAGAAATCGCATAACGCCGGTTACCCCTGTGGGAGCGAGCTTGCTCGCGATGGCGGCGATACATTCAACATTGATATTGACTGACCCACCGCTATCGCGAGCGAGCTCGCTCCCACAGGTTTGGTGTTTCAAGCGGTTGGCAATGAACATCACTCAGTTCCTTCAAACGGTTTGCGCGCCACCACATTGACCAGGGTTTCTTCCCGTTGGCCAAAGGGTTTTGGCTTGCACACACCCAAGTATTCGAGCAGGCCGAAATCCTTGGCGCGACTCCACCACAGATACGGATAAGACACGTTTTGCGCGGTAAATTCGAAACCCTGGCGACGAATCATTTGCAGGTACTGCGCAGCGCTTTTCTGCACGTGCATGGGGTGGCGAAACAACCAGCGGATCACCCAGGTATCAATGTAAGCCTCGGTGGATTCGGCGAACAGCAGATAACCGCCGGGTTTGAGTACGCGGTAGAACTCCGCCAGTGCCTGTTCCTGCTCCACCAGGTGATGGAAGGTCTGGTGACAGAACAGCAGGTCGATACTGGCGTCCGGCAGGTTCAGGCTGGCGCAGTCGCCGCCGATCAACTCCACTTCCATGCCCTGGCGGGCCGCTTCTTCGCGGCTCTGGATCAGGCTTTGTGGATCAGCATCGACGCCAATCAGACGACCGGGCGCAAAGGCCTGGCGCAGCAGCGGGAATGACTTGCCCTGGCCGCAACCGGCATCCAGCAGCACCGGGCTGACAGGCAGCGCTTCGCTGAACAGGTTGTGCAAGTCGTTGATCGCCAACCGCAGTACATAGTGTTGCCAGATCTGGCTGCGCAGGAACCACAAACCGAAACGGGTTTCTTCGACGTAGTTGTCGCTCAAGTAGTTCATGACGCATCCCTTGCACAGAACTCCGAAATCGCCTTCAACCGGCGCCTGGCTTCGCTGACGAACGGATTGCGTCGGTCCCAGGCATATCCGGCAAGAATGGAACTGATCATCCCGCGGATTTCCGGTGAGCTGCTCTCATGGAAAATCACGTCCTGGAATGTCCCCGCGTACCAGCCTTCGACATAGCAGCGGAACGTGTCGACGCCGCGCTTGAGCGGTTCGGCGAACTCGGTTTGCCAGTCGACGGCTTCGCCTTGCAGCTGACGGTGCAATACCCCAGCGGCCATGCTCGCCGAACGCATGGCGATGGTCACGCCGGAGGAAAACACCGGGTCGAGGAATTCCGCGGCATTGCCCAGCAGCGCGAAGCCCGGGCCGTGCAGGGTTTTGACGTTGGCCGAGTAACCGCCGATGGTTCGCGCCTCGGTGTCCCACTGCGCATTTTGCAACACGCGGGCCAGGCTTGGCGTCTCGGCGATAAAGCCGCGCAGGCACTCGTCCAGATTGTCGCTGCGGCCTGCGAAACGCTCCTCTGCGGCGACCACGCCGACCGAGCAGCGCCCGTTGCTGAACGGGATGGTCCAGAACCACACATCGCGCTGGGTCGGATGAGTGGTCACCAGGATCTTGCTGCGGTCGAAGGCCGGGAGGTCGATACGGTCTTCGACGTGAGTGAACACGGCTCGGCGCACCGGGAAGTTCGACGGCGCCTCGAGGTCGAGCAAGCGCGGCAGCACGCGGCCGTAACCGCTCGCATCGAGCAGGAAGTCAGCCTCGATGCGGTACTCGCTACCGTCTTCGCGGCGCACGCCGAGCTGCGGTTTCCCCGGGGCAATGTCGACGCTGACGATTGTTTCGCCATAGCGGATCTCCACGCCTTGCAGCGCGGCCTGATCGGCCAGCAGCTTATCGAAATCGGCGCGCTGGACCTGAAACGTCGTCGATTTGCCGTGGCTGAACGTCTCGCCGAAATCGAAGGCGCTGTAGCGCTCGCCCCAGGCAAACGCGGCACCGGTTTTCAGCTGGAAGCCGGCGGCGTTGACGGCGTCGAGCATGCCCGCTTCTTCGACGAAATCCAGGCAATGGGCCAACAGGCTTTCACCGATGGAAAACCGTGGAAAATGCTGCCGCTCGATCACCAGCACATCGTGTCCCTTGCGCTTGAGCAACGCGGCGGCGATGGCGCCGGAAGGTCCGGCGCCGATGATCACGACCTGGCGGCATTCCATCTCAACGGTTGGCATGGGGGCTCCTTGCGGGGACAGCGGCTTTCAGGGGGATACGATGCATGCCGGTCAGGGCTGGCAGCAGTGTAGCGATCAGGCCCATCAGCATCAGGGCAAAGTACAGCGGCGGGCTGATGAGTTGCTGTTGCAGCAGCAGGTTGAGAAAAACGATCTCGCTCAAGCCACGGATGTTCAGCAGCACACTTTCCCGCCAGCGGCTGGCACCCTGGAACGAGGCCCCGGCCCAGCCGAGGCCGAGCCAGTTGCCCAGCAGTTTGCTCAGCATCGGCAACAGCAGCAGGGCGACCAGTTGCATCCAGCCGAGGCTGTCCATCGCGCTGTGCACGTTGATCTGCACGATGCCGAACGTGAGGATCAGCGGGATGGCGATGTACGTCTGCAAGCGGCTCATCCACATGGCCGGCAACGGCAGGACCAGCGGGGCTTTCAGCGCGGCCATGATCAATACATAGCCGATGCCGAAAATCAGCGCATTGAGCTTGAAGTGTTCGGCGACGACCAGCAGGGCGAAAAAGCTCAGGCTGTAGAGCCACGTCTGGCGCAGGCCCAGCAGCCGCAGCAGCACCGGGAGGCACGCGCCGGCCAGGGGCAGCAACAGGCTGCTCAGGTGCAGGCTGCCCTGGGCGATACCGAACAGGGTCCAGCAGGCGAGGTCGATGAGGATCGCGGTTTGCACCAGTCGCCGGGTGGCGGCGGGCGGGTAATCGATGTGCCGCAGGTACAGGTACAACACCGGAATCGCGGTGATGGCGAACAACAGGCCGACGGCCAGCGAACTGATCCACGGTTGCGGCGGCAACAACCAGACGGCCGTGGCCAGGCCGCAGGCAAACGGAATGCAAAAGCTGGGCAGGGCGATTTTCAGGCTTTGGCGATCCAGTTGCAGGTCGATCACATCGCTGAGGATGTAGCCCAGCAACAGGGCAAAGCTCAGGCTGTAGAGGTGCTTCAGCCAGCCCGGCGACACCAGCTGCGCACCGCTCAATTGCCATTGGGGCTCGATCCAGAAATACATCAACAGCGGCAAGCCGAGGGTCGCCAGCAACAACTGGCTGACGATGGGAATCAGGCCGAAATGCCGGCCGACACGGGTCGCCAAGGCGAACAACACCAGTGCCATCGCCCAGAACAGAACGACCATCATGTTGCCCGCTCCACGGCCGTGGGCTCATGCACCTGGCGACCGGCCCACGGTGCGAGCAGGAAGCTGAAGATCAGGCCCAGGCTCACCGACAGTCCGAAGTTGCTCACCGCCGGGGTGCTCGATACCGCCAGCAGGCCGAACGACAGCCAAGTGGTCAATGCCGCCAGCAGGGTGCCCAGCAGGCTCACGGCTGCGCCGCCGACCTGTTCGCGCATCAGGATCGCGTAATCGACGCTGATCGCCGTCACCAGCAGCAGGCCGAACAGGCTGAACAGGGTCAGCGGCTGCCCTAGCCAGCCGAGGCTGGCCAGGCTGCACAACGCCGCCAGCAGGGGCAGGGATACGATGCGCAACGCACCGCCCAGGCCGAACGGCAGGATCAGCACCAGCACGATCAACACGCAGGAGGCGAGTTTCAGTTCCGCGGCACTGATTTGGGTGGCCGCGAAGACGTTGTTCAACTCGCCCAGTCGATCCACCAGTGTCACGCCGGGTAAATCCTCGCCCTGGAGCCGCAGCAGGGCCGTGTTGTTGATGCCTTGCAGGCTGACCATTGCCGCCACGCCGTCTTCGGTCGGCCCCAGCCACAGGGCCCGGTAGGGTTCTGCCAACGGGCCGCTGAGCGCTGCTTCGATGTCCACGGTCGGCAATGCCTGAAGCTTCGTCAGCTCGGCTTGCAGCGCCTCGACCGGTACGCCGACTTCGAGCAAGGGTTGCCAGAACGAAGACAGTTTGCTCAACGCTGCGCGCACCTGTTGCTGTTCGTTCGGCGGGCTGACCAGTTGATTGAGCGACAGATAACCCTGGAGCTTTTCCAGGCCTGTCAATTGATCCAGTCGTTCTCTCAGAGCGGTCTGGCGTTCGAGCAGTTGCTGCTGATTGGCGGCGCGTATCAGGAAGAACTGGCTGGTGGGTTGATAGCCGGTGATTCGGGCAATGGCCTGGGCTTCGTCGGTCAATTGTTGCGGTGCGCTGATCCACTGGCGGATGTCGTTTTTGCTGCTCAGCTGCAACAGGCCGCCCACGCAAAAGGCGACCAGCAGCGCCAGCAAGACTGGCGTTTTCAGCTGTTTGAGCAGCGCTTCACGACAACCCAGCAAAAACTCGCAAACGCGCAATGGCCAGTGCGCCGGGCGCAGGTCTACGCCCTTGAGCAATGCCGGCAGCAGGCACACGGCGGACAAATAGGCGCCGAGCAACCCTGCGGCAGAGAACGCGGCAATCTGGGTCAGCGCCGGGAAGGGGGTCCAGGCCAGGGCCAGGTAACCGATGCCGCTGGTGATCAGGCTCAGGGTCAAGCCCGGCAGGGTCAGGCGCAGGGCTGGCCAGCTGCGCCAGGGTTTGAGGCTCCAGCTCTTGGACAGGTAATGCAGGGGGTAGTCGACCGCGACACCAATCAGGCTCGAACCCAGCACTAGGGTCATCACGTGCATATGGCCGAACAACGCAACGCAGGCCACCGCACCGAAGAGCATGCCCACCAGCACCGGCACGAAGGCCAGCAAAACGCGCCAGCGCCGGAAGGCCAACAGCAGCAGCAACAAAATCCCCACGGTGGCACCGCCGCCGACCCAGGTCATCTCCCGGGCGGCCTGCTGCTGCCCGCTGGCTGCGTACAACAGGCCGCTGGCGGCGAGCAGTTGCACGTCGTGCCGGGCGGCTTCTTCGCGGCTGTGCTTGAGCAGGTCGGCCACTTGCAGCGGCAGGTTCATGTCGAAGGCGTTGCCGGTGGTGCGCGCGCGCAGCAGCACCCAGCTCTTGCCATCGGCATCGGCGACCAGAGCGCCGCTACCGATGTCCAGTTGCACCGAACCACGTTGCGGCTGGCTGTTCTGGATGCGCCCGGTCAGGCCCAGCCAGTCGTCCTGGCTCGGCACCAGGCTGTAACCGTTGAACGGGTCGAACAACGCCTGCACCCGCTGCTGGATAAAAGTGTCGGGGTGCTCGATCAGAAGTTGTCGGTCCGCCGCCTGGAGCATCGCCAGGCGACCTTGCAGCAACTGCGTGCGCAGCGCCGGCAAGTCGGCTTGCAGGGTCCACTGGACCTTTTCGAACAAGCCGCTGGCCTGCCATTGCTCGCCGAGTGTCTGCGCCATGGCGACGGCCTGCTGGCGATCGCTGTGGCCGACCAGCACCAGCATTTCGCGGTTCAGGGGTTCTTGCATGCGTTGTTCGGCGCGCAGTTCCAGGGCATCGGGCGCTGTGCCGGGCACCAGATCCATCAGGTTGGCCGACAGCGGCGCGCCGTCACGCCATTGCCAACCGGCGAGCGCCAGTACTGCCAGCAGCAGGATCAGAAACAGCCGTGGCAACCACCGTTCACTCGGCAAAGTCATGCTGCTCCGCGTCGCTTAACGGTTGGGTGCTGGTGCTGTCCTGCATGCGCAACAACGTGCTGTCGCCCTGGGTCTCGAGCAGTTCGATGCTGTGTACCAGTTCTGCGCCGGTAATGTTGATCTGGTTGAACACCTGCTTGAGCAGCATCGAGCGTGGCAGCAGCGTGAGCTTCCAGTTCTGCGCGTCGCCGCTCAGGGACAGCTCGAAATCCCGTTGCAGGCCACTGCTATCGCCTTGTAGCACGGCGAGGAACAAACGGTTCTGCTCGGCACCGGCGCTTTTGCCCGGCAGCATTTGCCAAACACTGCCGTCACGTCGGGCAATGCCTTTGGCGGTGATGCGGTAGTCCTGTTGCAAGGGCGTTTTCAACAGCCATAACAGGCCGTGGTTTTTTGCCAGCACGAACGTGCCCTTGCTGGTCAGCGGCTGGGGCAGGGCGCGCAGGTGTTTTTCCTGGATGAAATTGCCGTGGATCACCTCGGGTCTGGCCAGTTGATCGCTGAGCTGTTTCAGATCGAAGGCGCTGGCCAGCCCTGGAATGCCCAGTAGCACGCAGAACACTGTAGGAGCGAGCTTGCTCGCGAAAAACCTGAGGGCGCCACGGGGTGTCAGATACCCAGCGTTATCGTTAACGACCATCGCGAGCAGGCTCGCTCCTACAGGGGAACGGGGATGGCAGAACATCATGGCAGGGCCTTCTCAACAGCGTCGGTGAAGACCTTCGGCGAGGCCAGTTGCATCTCGCGGCTGGCAATGTCGACGGCGACCTGCACCGACATGGCCCGGGTCAGACGCTCACCGGTTTGCAGGTCGCTGATCAGGTAGTTGATCTTCAAGCGGTTCTCCCACTCCACTAGGTTGGCGCGCACGTTGAGTTTCTGACCGAACACCGCCCCGCGCACGTAGCGCAATTGCAGGTCGATCACCGGCCACGCATAGCCGGATTCGTTCATCGCCGTGTAGTTGTGGCCGATCTTGTCCAGCAGCGCACAGCGGGCGACTTCCAGGTATTTGACGTAATGGCCGTGCCAGACCACGTGCATGCTGTCGACGTCAAAGAACGGTACGACGATTTCCGTGTCGGTGTAGAGAAATCCCTTGCTACGCATGCAGCCTCCAGTGTTGTTCGGCGATGCGTTGCAGGCACAGGCGCAATTCGCCTTCCAGCGCGCGGTCTTCGATGACCGGTGGGAAGTCCTTGGCCAAGGCTTCATGCATGGCGGCCAACGCGGGTGGCAGGGGTCGTGCATCTTCGGCCTGGCCGCGCAGCCAGACGCCCTGATTGGCCGCCAGCAGTGTAGCGGCCGCCACCTGTTCGGTGAGTTCCAGCACGCGGATCGCATCCCGGGCGGCGATGGTGCCCATGCTCACTTTGTCCTGGTTGTGGCATTCGGTGGAGCGCGAGAAGACGCTGGCCGGCATGGTGTTCTTCAGCGCTTCGGCAGTCCAGGCGCTGGTGCCGATCTGCACCGCCTTGAAGCCGTGGTTGAGCATGGCGCGGTCGGCCGTGGCGCCCGACAGGTTGCTCGGCAAGCCATGGTTGTAGCGCTCGTCCACCAGCAGCGCGAGTTGCCGATCCAGCAGGTCGGCGACGTTGGCCACGAGGTTTTTCAGGCTGTCCATGGCGAACGCGATGTGCCCGCCGTAGAAGTGCCCACCGTGCAGCACGCGCTCGGCCTCGGCGTCGATGATCGGGTTGTCGTTGGCGCTGTTGAGCTCGATCTCGATGAACGAACGCAGCCAGTTCAGGCTGTCGGCCAGTACGCCCAGCACATGGGGCGCGCAGCGCAGGGAATAACGGTCTTGCAGGCGATGCAGTGGCGCGGTCGGCGCGTCGATGGCCAGGTCTTTGCGCAACCACGCGGCGACCTGCATCTGCCCCGGGTGTGGCTTGGTCGCGAACAGGCGCTCGTCGAAGTGCTCCGGGTTGCCTTGCAGGGCGACCACGTTCAGCGCGGTGATGCGCGTGGCCAGATGCAGCAGGTAATCGGCGCGGGCGTACGCCAGGCAGGCCAGACCGGTCATCACCGCGGTGCCGTTCATCAGCGCCAGGGCTTCTTTTGGACGCAACACCAGTGGCTGCCAGCCGAGTTCGCGGTGCACATCGGCAGCCTGCCGACGCTCGCCGCGGAACATCACCTCGCGTTCGCCGGACAGCGTGGCGGCAACGTACGAAAGCGGCGTCAGGTCACCACTGGCGCCCACCGAACCTTCCTCCGGAATCAGCGGCAGGATGTCGTGTTCAAGGAACGCCTGCAGGCGCTCCAGCAGCTCCACGCGCACCCCGGAAACACCGTGGCACAACGACTGCAACCGCGCTGCCAGTACCGCGCGGGTGGCCTGGGCGTCGAGCAGTTTGCCCAGGCCGCAGCCGTGGAAGGTGTACAGGTGACGGGGCAGCGCCTCGACGTGATGCAGCGGCACCGCGACCACGCAGGAATCGCCATAACCGGTGGTTACGCCGTAGATCACGCCTTCCTTGTCCAGCAGAGAGTCCAGAAAACGAGCGCCCTTGGCGATGCGCTCGCGGTAGGCAGGGTCGCTTTGCAACTGCGTCGGCACCTTGCGGTTGGCCAGTGCCAGCACATCTTCAATGCGCAAAGGGCGTTCGCCGAAGGTTACCGGCTCAAGCGTTGGCGTCGTCATCGGTCTTCCAGAAAGGGTAAAAGTTGAACCATTGTTGGGGCGCTTCGAGGCAATAGTGACCCAAGCGTTCGGCGTAGCGGGAGGCCCACTGATGAATGACCTGTTCACGGTCGCTGCGCTTCCAGGTGATTGCGTCAGCGAAGGGTTCAATGGTCAGTCGATAGTCGCCGTCGGGCTTTTTCAAACACAGCAGCAGGTTGACCGGGCATTTCAGCAGGCCGGCCAGCAGCCACGGGCCCTGGGGGAACCTGGCCGGATGACCGAGGAAGTCCACGGTCGCGCAGCGTCCGCCATGCAATGGCACGCGGTCGCCGGCAATCGCCAGCCACTCGCCGCGCTCCAGGCGCTCGCTCAGTTGCAGCATGATCCCGGGGTCCAGTTCGCTGACCTGGATCAGGCGCAAATTGGTCGCCCCGGCTTCGCCCAGCAAACGGTTGAACTGTTCGGCGTGCTTGGTGTGCACCAGCACGTTCATCGTGACTTTCTCGCCGAGCTCCGCCAGTGCACGGCAGACTTCCAGATTGCCCAGGTGCGCGCCCACCAGCATCTGCCCGCGGGCGCCGCGCAACTGGTCGCGCAGCAGCGCCGGGTCGATGATTTCGATTTGTTCGATGCTCAGCTTGCCGTTCCATACGTCGAGTTTGTCGAGCATGGAATCGGCGAAAGCCATGAACTGGCCGAACACCCGCCAGTGGCTCGGGCGCAATTCGCTGCGACCGCTCCAGTCGGCCAGGCGTTGCTGGTATTGCCAGGCGCTGTGTCGGGCGCTGCGGCCGAACAAAAAAAAGTACAACACGATGCCGTACAACACTGGGCTCAGTACTCGACGGCCCAGCACTTTGGCACCGAACGCGGTGAGCTTCATCAGCCAGAAACTGCCCCGTTCTTCGCGGTCGGCCCAATGCTGCTTGTCTGAACTCATGCCCGCCACCGTCGCCAGAGGATCACTGGCGCGCGCAGCAACATGCCGAAGAACAGCCGCGTGTGCATGCTGGAAATCAGGACGTTGTCGTGGAACATCCGAAAATGCGAAACGCCGTCCAGCGGGTAATGGACTTTGGTTTGCAGCCATTGCATCGGCTGATTGCGCCAGGTCAGGCGCACCAGGATGTCCGAGTCGAAGTCCATGCGCTTGCCGATTTTCGCTGACTCGATCACCGCCAGGACCGGCGGCAATGGGTAAACCCGGAAACCGCACATGGAGTCGCGAATCTGCAATGACAGGGTGTTGATCCAGACCATGACGTGAGTCAGGTAGCGCGCATACAAACGGCCTTTCGGCACGCTGGCGTCATATTGCGGATAGCCGCAAATCAACGCTCGTGGGTAGCGGCGTGATTGTTCGATGAAACGCCTGACGTCCTGCAAATCGTGCTGGCCATCTGCATCCACCTGCAAGGCATGGCTGAAACCCAGGCGCGAAGCTTCGCGCAAACCGGTCATGACCGCGCCACCCTTGCCCTGGTTTTCGGCCAGCCGGATCAGGTAAACCATTTCACGCTGGGCCAGGCGATCCAGCACCCGGGCGCAGCTCGGGCTGCTGGCATCGTCCACCAGAATGCACGGCAGGTTGCTGGCGATCAGGGCATCGACCACCGTGGTGATGGCGCTTTCGTGGTTGTACACGGGGACGACGGCGCAGGGGCTATGCATGCTCCGCCTCCAGCAAGATCCGCCCGCTTGAGCAGGTGGCGGTTTCGTTGCGATAGGCGAAATACAATTTGCCGCGCGCCGGGTCGTAGCGCAGATGCAGCTGGATTTCGTCGCCCGGGCGCACCAGTTGCTGGAACTTCAAGACTTCCATGCCGGCGAATTTTTTCGGCAGGATCATCAGTTGCTGGCCCAGGCTCAGCGCCCAGTCCACCTGCACCACGCCAGGCAACACCGGCGCCTTGGGGAAATGACCGCTGAAATAGGCCAGGTCCGGTGGCACGGCCAGTTGCAGGCTCCACTCGCCATTGCTTTCGACTTGCTGCAGCACCTCGGGCGCTTTGGGGCGCGGCGCCAACAGCAGGGCGTCGACGTCGGCCTGGGGCAGTTTGCCCTGAGCGTTCAGTGGCAGTTGTCGCAGCAGGCGCCAGCGTCTTGGCAGGGCCAGGGCTTCGCAGTGTTGGCTCAGGTGCTGGCGCAATTGCTCGGTGAGGCTGCGTCGACCGTGATTGCGCAGCACATGCAAACCGGCCTCGCTCAGCACCAACAGCGCCCCCAGGGAGGCGCGGTTTTCCTGAACGACGCCGAGCCGAGCTTCGATGACCCATTCATGGGTCGTCAGCGCCTGTTCCAGCATCGGCAGCGAGATGCGTTTTTCTTCCAGTTTGACGATCCGGTCCAGTCGCCCGAGCAATTCGAAGCGACCATCGATGGCGATGCGCGCTGAATCGGCCGTGTGTTCGATTTGACCGACGGGTAAGTAGGGCGAAGCGATCAGCAGCGCACCTTCACTGTCTTGTGTCAGCGTGACATCGGCAAAGGGGCGCCACAGTTCCGCGCCCTGACGCCAGGCGATGCCGCCGGTTTCCGAGCTGCCGAAGATTTCCGTTGGCCATTGCCCCAGACGCTCATGCAGGCTCTGTGCGGCCTCGACCGGCAATGCGCCGCCGGAGGAAAACACCCGGCGTACGGCGCTCAAGGCCGGCCAGTCGAGGTTGTCGCCCATGCGCTTGAGCAGCGCCGGGCTGGCCACCCAGGTGAAGGCCGGGTATTCGCGGCTGGCGCGTTGCAGGTCTTCCGGAAAGGCCAACTGCCGACGCAGGAACGGGCGCCCGGCGCACAGTGGCCAAAGCACCCGAAACAGCAGGCCGTAGATGTGCTGGGTGGCGACGCTGCCAATGATGCACGCCGGGCCCAGGTCGGCGCCCCACAGCTGCTCCAGGGCTTCGACTTCATTGGCCAGTTGGCGCAGGTTTTTTTCGATGCGCTTGGGTTCGCCGCTGGAGCCGGATGTGCACAGGCTGAGTCGGCAGTTATCCAGGTCCAGCGCGGCGGCACTAAGCGGCGGTTGTTGGAGGTCGCCAAGGTGCGCATCGTCGGGCTGATCGCTCAGCCACAGATCAACATCACCTGACCAGCGTTGGCGGGTCTGCGGTTGCAGGTCGGACGGCAGCAGCACACTGACCCCGGCACGCCAGGCGCCGAACAGGGCAATCGCCAGGTCGGCGGCATCCTCAAGGTGCACGGCCATCTGCCGGACACCCCGGGCTTGCAGGCCGGCGGCCAGGCGCAGCGCCTGTTCGCACAGTCGGGCGTGATCCAGTGCCGGAGCAGTGGTTACGGCGCGCTCCGGCTGAGCCTTGAGCAGCAGGTGCTCAAGTTTTATCCAATTCATGGGTGGCCTCGTACCCTTATTCGTATGAGCCATTCAATGGCAAACATCAGGCCTATCAATCCGTAGGAAATCAGGCCGGTGTACAGCGTCCACCAGCTCAGCGGCGCCCAGAGGGTCAGGGCGGCGGCACACAAACCGTTGCAAAGAAAAAAAACGCTCCAGGCGATGGTCACCTGACGGGTATAGCGAATGCCCTCGGCCGGCAATTGCGGCTCGCGTACCCGGGCCAGGCGTTCAACGATCGGTGGGCCGAATGTCAGGCTCGATCCGAACAGCACCAACATGAAGCTGCTGATCAACACCGGATACCAGCGCAACAGCGCCGGGCTGTCGAACAGTGCCAGCAACAGGCAGAACACAATGGCCACCGTGGCCATCCACAGGCTGCCAGGCCGTCGTTTGCCGGTCAGCGCCCGGGCCAGCCACAGCCCGCCCAGCAACAGCCCGAACTGCCACGGGGCGAAATGCTCCATGCCGAAATACACCGCAAAGGGATACAAAAGGCCTACCAGCAGCAGGCCGAGGCCAATCAGTCGATTCATGCGGCGGGTTGAACCAGACGGTAGACCGCCTCGACCACGTCACTGACGGTACGCACCGATTTGAATTCTTCGGCAGCGATTTTCTTGCCGGTCTGACGTTTGATGTGATCAATCAGGTCGACCGCGTCGATGCTGTCGATTTCCAGGTCCTGATACAGGTTGGATTCCAGGCTCACACGCTCAGGGTCCAGTTCGAAAAGCTCGACCAAGGCATCGCGCAGGGTGTTGAAAATGTCGTCACGAGTTTGCATGGTCCGGTCTCAAGCTGCCTGTTTTGCGCTGACGAACGCCGCAAGGCTCGCCACGTTACTGAAGTGGTTGCGTGTGTCCTTGGCATCGGCGTCGATTTTGATGCCGTACTTTTTCTGGATGGCCAGGCCCAGTTCCAGGGCGTCCACCGAGTCCAGGCCCAGGCCTTCGCCGAACAGCGTCTGCTCGTTGCCGATGTCTTGGGCGCTGATGTCTTCGAGGCCCAGGGCGTCGATGATCAGTTCTTTGATTTCCAGCACCAGGCTAGGGGTGTTCAGATCGCTCATCTTCGGCGAGCTCCTTGATGAAGTAAGAATGCAAATAATCGTTGAGCTTGCGCGAGGCCTGCGGAGCCGGCCCCTGCGTGGCGAAGGTCTTTGGGTCTATATCGGCCCCGACCCGGAAACTGAAGTGCACGCGCCGCTTGGGGATGCGATACCAGGGTTCGGCCTTGGTCAATGTGGTCGGGCTGACCTTGATAATGACCGGGGTGAGGATTTTCGCACCACGCAGGGCGATTGCCGCGCCGCCCCGATGAAAGGCCGGCGGCTGGCCGGGCTGAGTGCGCGTACCTTCCGGGAAAATGATCAGGGTCTGACCGTCTTTCAGCGCGTCGGCAGCCGCGTCGAGCATGTCCATGCTGCCGTCGTTGCTGATGTATTCGGTGCAGCGCAGCGGCCCGCGGGTGAAAGGGTTTTCCCAGAGGCTTTGCTTGACCACGCAGTTGGCGTGACGCACCAGGCCGATCAGAAACACCACGTCGATCAGCGATGGGTGATTGGCAATGATCATTTGCCCGGGGCGACCGAGTTTCTCCGCACCCTCAATGTTATAGGTCAGTACCCCGGTACGGGCCATGAAACGCACAAAAATCCAGAAACAGCGGCTGACCGTTTGCCGGGCCCGCAGCCGATGGGTCCGGGCGTCGCCTGGCAGCCAGTTCAGTACAGGGAAAATCACCAGGCGCAGGCACAGCCCGCCCAGCCCGAACAGGGCGAAGCTCGCGGCGGTGGCCAGCAAACGCCAGTAATAGGCGTCGCGGTTTTTCTCGGTCATGGGTTGCGTTGCCAGGTCCATACACGATTTTTCCAGGCATGTTGGCAGGTGGTTTGCTGGCCGAGCAGCGCACACAGCAGATTCAGCGCGTGAGGCCAGCGGGGTTTGGACAACGCATCCGAGGGGCTGTTCAGGGACAACTGCCAGTCGGTACCGGGTGTGATCAGCAAGCCGACGGCATAAGGGAACGGCACGTCGTCGATCCAGGTCGAGTAAGCCTCGGGTGGCTTCTCTTCGGTGACCACCAGCAGTACCGCGCGAGCGCCTTCAGCCAGCAGCGTGGCAGCTTCAAGCATGCCGTGTTCCAGGCCATCGCCTGCGGCGGCCAGGGCGGTCATTTCGCTGGTTTCACCCCGCATGATCGACCACAAGCCAATGATCGCGTTATGCACCGACAAGCTGAACCGGGTCGGCGACAGCGGCTGGTCGGCGGCCAGATCACTGAGAATATCGACGGTGCGGGGCGTTTCGCCGTGACGGGAAACAAAGACCAATGGCAGATCCTGCCGACCTTCGGCCAAAGGCCAGCCGACACTGAATGCCATGCGCGCCAGACGGCTGAGCCGTCGACGCTGCATGGCCGGCAGAAAGGAAACGTCGGGAGCGGCATCGCTGTCCGGCAGCACGACCGGTTGTCGGCACCAGGCCTGCCAATCGGACACGCTATCAAGCCCCGGGGCCCAGGCGCGCCATTGGGCGATGTTGAAGTTGATCACAGACATTCATCCCACCCTCACGGGCTTACTTGACGCGGGGGAGTGGCCGAGGGCCGAGATTTACCCTGCGTGGCGTTTGGCGCCGAGTGGCGCGCATTATCCCGGTGCCGGGAACGTGTAGCAAATGCTGGTTACATTTTGCTCAGAAGATGAAGCGGCTGGTTCGCAAAAATTGAATGATTGGCAACTATTCACAGAATTATTACCCCGTCTGTCGGTTCTGGCGTCGAACCGCCGGGCCGCTCAGGGCTTTTCATGCAAGAGAAGGCAACTGACTGTGTAGTCCTTGCACTGGTGAGGTAGCGTAGCCATACCGTGGACCACTACACTCGGTCATTCTTTGATACACGGAGGTTTTGACATGCGGCGCGTGGTGTTCAATCAGAAAGGTGGCGTTGGCAAATCCAGCATTGCCTGCAATCTGGCGGCGGTCAGTGCCAGCGAGGGTTTTCGCACCCTGTTGGTGGACCTCGATGCCCAGGCCAACTCCACTCAGTACCTGACGGGGCTCACCGGTAGCGATATTCCGATGGGTATCGCCGATTTCTTCAAGCAGACGCTGTCTTCCGGGCCGTTCTCCAAAAAGAATCAGGTCGACATCTACGAAACCCCGTTCGATAACCTCCATGTCATTACCGCCACCGCCGAGCTGGCGGACTTGCAGCCAAAGCTTGAAGCCAAGCACAAGATCAACAAGCTGCGTAAGTTGCTTGAAGAGCTGAGCGAAGACTACGACCGGATTTACCTCGATACCCCGCCCGCACTGAATTTTTATGCGGTTTCAGCGTTGATTGCCGCCGATCGTGTGCTGATTCCCTTCGATTGCGACAGTTTTTCACGCCAGGCACTGTACGGCCTGATGGCGGAAATCGAAGAGTTGAAGGACGACCATAACGAAGGTCTGGAAGTCGAAGGCATCGTCGTCAACCAGTTCCAGGCCCGCGCCAGCCTGCCCCAGCAAATTCTCGATGAGCTGATCGCCGAAGGCCTGCCGGTGCTGCCGGTGTACCTGGCCAGCTCGGTACGCATGCGTGAATCCCACCAGGCCAATACGCCGCTGATCCATCTCGACCCGCGGCACAAGCTGACCCAGCAGTTTGTCGAGCTGCACAACCTGCTGGAAAACGCCTGATTCTGGCGGATAACACAGAACCCCTGTGGGAGCGGGCTTGCTCGCGAAAGCGGTGTATCAGGCGACACCTCTTTTGAATGTCAGCCCGCCTTCGCGAGCAAGCTCGCTCCCACATGGTTCCGTGTTGTTTCAGATGCCTTGACTACGCAACCAGCTCATCAGTTGCTGTAACGGGAACGCCCCGCTCTGCCGGGCGACTTCCCGGCCGTTCTTGAACAGGATCAGGCTCGGAATCGAGCGAATCCCCAACTGCGCCGACAACTGCTGGTTCGCCTCGCTGTCCAGCTTGGCCAGGCGACACTTGCCCGCCAGTTGCCCGGCTGCCTGCTCGAACACCGGTGCGAACGACTTGCACGGCCCGCACCAGTCCGCCCACACATCCACCAGCAGCGGCAGATCGCCCTTGATCTGGCTGGTGTAGTCGCCTTGCTTCAATTCAAACGGTTTGCTCAACAGGACTTCGGCCTTGCAGCGCCCGCATTTCGGGTGGTCGTTGAGGCGCTCGGCCGGGATGCGGTTGAGGCCGTTGCAGTGAGGGCAGGGGATGAGGAGTGGGTCGGTCATGACAAATCGTCCAATCGAAAGCGAATGATCCATATCTGGAGACATGACTCCAGATTTTCAATCGTGCAGTGCCTCACGATGAACAACTGATCTCCAGATGCTTGCCCCATTCCGGTGGCCGCTCGGCGTAGCTTTCCATCCCCGGTTGTTCCTCGAACGGATTGCTCAGCACCGCGTGCAGTCGACGGACTTCCGAGTAGTCGCCGTTCTGCGCTGCATCGATGGCGTTTTGCGCCAGGTAGTTGCGCAGGATGTACAACGGGTTGACCGCGTGCATCCGCTGGCGACGCTGCTCTTGATCAAGCGTGCCTTCACGGGAACCCCTGGCGACGTAGAGCTCGCCCCAGGCGTCAAAGCCCTTGAGGTCGACGAAGTCTTCACGCAAGCGGGTGATGGCCTGTTCCGGCGCTTGATCACCCAAACGGCGGAAAAACAGGCTGTAGTCGACGCCGCTGTTTTGCATCAGTTGTAGCAGGTTCTCCAGCAGTTTCTGGTCGTCATCCTCGGCGGTGGTCAGGCCGAGGCGGCGGCGCATCAGGTCCAGGTAATGGGCCTGGAACAGTGGCAGGTACAGGCCGAGGGTTTCGCGCAGGGCCTCGACGCTGATGAACGGTGTCAGGGCCTGGGCCAGGGCGCTGAGGTTCCACTGGCCAATCGGCACCTGGTTGCTGAAGGAGTAACGGCCCTGGTCATCTGAGTGATTGCAGATGAAATTGGCGTCGAAGTCATCGAGGAACGCGAATGGGCCGAAATCGAAGGTGATGCCCAGGATCGACATGTTGTCGGTGTTCATCACCCCGTGGCAGAAGCCATAGGCCTGCCATTTGGCGATCAGTTCGGCGTTGCGCTCCACCACTTCGCGGAACATCGCCAGGTACGGCTCCGGTTGTTCCAGGCACTGCGGGAAGTGCATGGCCAACACGTGATCACCCAGCTCTTTCTGTTGCTCGGGGCGCTTGGTGTAGTAGAAATATTCGAAGTGGCCGAAGCGCACATGGCTCGGCGCCAGGCGCAGGATCATGGCTGCGCGTTCCTGCTTTTCGCGCCACACCGGGGTGTCGGAGCCGATTACGCACAAGGCGCGGGTGGTCGGGATATTCAGTGCGTTCAGGGCTTCGGAGGCGAGGAATTCGCGGATCGACGAGCGCAGTACCGCCCGGCCATCACCCATGCGTGAAAATGGCGTCTGGCCGGCGCCCTTGAGGTGCAGGTCCCAGTGTTCGCCGGCCTCGTTGTACACCTCGCCGAGCAACAGGCCGCGACCGTCGCCCAATTGCGGGTTGTAGGAACCGAACTGATGTCCGGAATAGACCATCGCCCTTGGGATTGCGTCGGCCCAGAGCTTGTGGCCGCTGAACAGTTCGGCGAACTCCGGGGTTTCGGCCACGCTCGGGTCGAGGTCCAGCAGCGCCATGGCGGCGGGGCTGGCCACGACCAGGCGTGGATTATCGATGGGCTCGGGCAGCACATGGGCGGAAAACGCATCGCCCAGGCGGTCGAAGCGATTATCGAAAGTGAGTTCGTCGAGGGCTTTCAAGGGCCGGCTCCAGCAGAATGTCCGAGCATTCTGCTGGGGAATGGCTGGTTAGTCGAGTTTGGCGGCCGGCGGTTGTTGCGACGACTTGCCGTCGACGATCGGCACGATGGTTTTCGCTTCCGGCTCGATCGGCACCATCTTGTATTCCTGGCCGTGCAGGTTCTTGAGGTAGACCTCCATCTGCCGGAACGAGATGTTGATGTGCTGCTTCTTGAACTCGCGGTTGATGAAGCGGTTGACCTCGTCGAGCACCGGGTTGCGGTCGCCGAGGTCGCGCACGTGCATGCGCAACTCGTGGTCGAGGGTGCTTTCGCCGAAATTCAGGAAGTACACGTGGGGCTCCGGGTCTTTCAGCACGCGCGGGTTTTCGCGCGCGGCCTTGAGCAACAGCTCTTTCACCAGGTCCAGGTCCGAGCCGTAGTCGACGCCGAGCTTGAGGGTCACCCGGGTGATGGTGTCGGTCAGCGACCAGTTGATCAGTTGCCCGGTAATGAACGTCTTGTTCGGGACGATGATGTCCTTGCGATCGAAGTCGGTGATGGTCGTGGCGCGGATGCGGATCTTGCTCACGGTGCCCGACAGGTTGCCGATGGTGATGGTGTCACCGATCCGCACCGGACGTTCGAACAGGATCATGATGCCGGAAATGAAGTTGGCGAAGATCTCCTGCATGCCGAAACCGAGGCCGACCGACAACGCTGCCACCAGCCATTGCAACTTGTCCCAGCTTACGCCGAGGGTCGATAGCGTCGAGACAAAACCGACGCCGGCGATCACGTAGGACAGCAACGTGGTGGTCGCGTAGGCGCTGCCCTGGGCAAGGTTGAGCTTCGACAGCACGAACACTTCGAGCAAGCCCGGCAGGTTGCGCGCCAGGGCGAAGGTGATGCCGATGATGATCAGTGCGCCGAGCATGTCGCCGATGCTGATCGGCACCATGCTCATGTTGGCGCCGGTACCGCTGGTGTATTCGTAGAGGGTGACGTTGTCCAGATACGAGAACACCGTGATCAGGTCGGCCCAGACCCAATACAGTGCCGCCATGAAGCCGCCGAGCAGCGCCAGGCGGATCAGGCGCAGGGACTGTTCGTTGACCTTCTCGATGTCCATCGTCGGTTCTTCGATCACGGCTTCACCATCGCCGGCCTCTTTGGCGGCCAGCCGTTTGGCCAAGGCGCGCTGGTAGGCCAGGCGCCGGGCCGCCACACTGAGGCCGCGCACAAAGGTGGCTTCGATCACCAGCCAGAACATCAGCAGGTACAGGGTGTTGATCAAGCGGTCGCTGAGTTTCAGCGCGGTGTAGTAGTAGCCGAAACACACCGCCACGAACAACGCGATGGGCAGGGCGGTGAACAGGATCCCCACCAGTTTGCGGAACAGCGAAGCGTTTTCGTGGGTCGGGCTGCTGATGAGCAGGCGGCTGAGCAGCAAGGTCATCAAGGCGTAGCAGATCAGCACCACCGGCATGCCGAGCACGTCATCGGCCAGTGCCGCCGGTTGCAGTTCGGCAACGGCGACTACGGTCACCAGTGCCATGACCACGATGCCGAGGCGGCGGATCCATCTGCGCAGGAATTCCACCTGGGGCTTTTCCCAGCGGAAATGCAGTTCTGCCACGCCACCCGGCGCGAGGATCCGGTAGGCGGTGTAGAACACCAGCCAGGCCCCGGCCATTTGCAGCAGCGCCGCGCCCATATTGGCGTTCTGCCCACGGGCGTCGATTTGCAGGGCCAGCCCGCACAATGCGAGGCCCAGTGAAACCGGCATCGCCAGGAGAATGTTGATCAGAATTGCCTGCGGCGTATGCCACTGGCTATCGCGTTTGAAGTGACCGATGTCCTGGTGAACCTTGTTCAGTCGCGCGTATAGACTCTTGCGCCGCCACAGCAGTGCGCCGATCAGCAAGGCCAGTGGCAGGAACAGCAGCGGGCGCTGGGTCAGGCCGTCGGTCAGTTCGCTCAGGCTTGAAAGTACCGGCAGCGTATCGACTTGCCGCTGGAGGCGATCCGGCACACTGTGAATCCACTCCAGGTCCAGCGGCTTGTTGCTGGGAATCCAGAACATCTGTTCATCGAGGGTCGCCCGCAGGCTTTGCGCGGTGCTGAGCAATTGCTTCTGGTTCAGTTGCAGGGTGATGGATTCATTGAGCACCGCGCTCAGTTCGCGGTTCAGTCGCTCCAGCAGGTCGGCGCGGGTGGTGGCCAGTTCCATCAGGCTTTTGCGCAACTGCGCCGTGACTTGCTCGGGGGGTTGGGTCGACAGCAGGTTTTCGACGTAGGTGGTCGGATTGCTCAGCAATTCCCGTTGCTGGCTGACTTCGAACTGATACAGGCGAATGTCGGCGATCTGATCGGCCAGGTTGCGGTCGAGCCGCAGGCGCGGCAGCGCCTGTTTCTGTTTGTAGAGAATCTTCGAGAGCAGCAGGCTGCCTTTGAGCACGTTGATTTGCTCGTCCAGGGCCGCATCGCTCTGGGTCAGGCTGTCCAGCTGCTGCTTGGTCTGCAGGTTCTGCTGGGTGACTTCGTTGAGGCGGTCGGTGCTCTTGAGCAGGTAGTCCGAGAGCTTCAGGTTGGCCGCGCTTTCGGTGGCCAAAAGGCTGCTGCCGCCGGCCTTCTGCGCTTCGATGGATTGCTGGGTGACCGTTTCCTGGGACAGCGCCAGACGCTTCTGGTTGATCAGGGTTTGCAGTTCCTGGATTTCCTTATCCAGGCGGTCGGATCGCTCCGACAACAGGTCATGCTGGCTGTTGCCGAGGTCTTGCAATTGGGTATTGCCGGCCAGTTCCTGGCGCCGCAGCGGGATCAGGGCGTTCAGCGCCGCCAACTCGGCATTGAGCTGGTCGCGCTGCTCGGCGCTCAGGGTCTTGCCAGCGTCCTTGCCGTTCTTGAGGGTGGTATTTATCTGCTGAATGCGCGTCTGGCTGCTGGATATCTCCGCCTGGGCGCGCTCGGGGCGGGTCTGGGCGGTGATGATCAGGCTGTTGGCATCGGCCAGGGCCTTTTGCAGGTCGCTTTGCTGGGTGGAGCGCTCGGTGAGCAATTGTTCAAGCTGCTGGATCGGTTCCTTGGCGAAACGCTGCGCCACCGGCACCACGGCACTGGCCTTGAGGCGGGTCAGTTCACGCTGGTTCTCGATGGTCTGTTTGGGCGCATTGCTCAATTGCTGCTTGAGCGCGACCAGCTTCTGCTCGTAGTCACGCTTGTTGTTGAGCTGGCTCAGCGTACCTTGCAGGACCGATTGCAGGGCCTTCAGATCGGCTTCCGGCAGTTTGCGGTCGGCGATCTTGTCCAGGCTCGCTTGCACGGCTTCGCTGGAAGG
This sequence comes from Pseudomonas sp. GW456-L13, assembly GCF_017350115.1. NCBI lineage: Bacteria > Pseudomonadati > Pseudomonadota > Gammaproteobacteria > Pseudomonadales > Pseudomonadaceae > Pseudomonas > Pseudomonas sp. GW456-L13. The sequence goes on along the minus strand of NZ_JACNAS010000001.1, from coordinate 2,799,690 downwards.
CGGTTCGGCCGCTTGCGCCGCTTGCGATAAACCAAGGGTGCTGACAGAGAGACTCAAGCCCAGCAGGGCGACGGCGAAAATGGAGCGCAGATTAGGCATAAAGACCGGTCAAGCAAGTGATAGTGGAAGCAGTTTAGAGGAAGAGTCCGGGACCCGGGCGACTTCCTTCGGGGAATCTGACGCCCACTTTACCGATCTTGTTCCCGTCCATGACGGCCACGGTCCAAATGGTGTTGTTCCATTCCACCTGGTCACCCACCACCGGCGCGCCGCCAACCTTCTGGGCAATGAAGTGGCCCAGGGACATGTCCGGATCGATGCCTTCGACCTTCAGGCCATAGAGGGCCGCAACCGCGGCCAGCTGGGCGTCTCCTTCGAGTACGAAGTCGCCGAAGAAGCGCAGATCGAGGCCCCGTTGTGGCGCCTGGCTGAAGAGTTTTCCGAGGGCCGGCAGGTTGTGTTCATGGCCGATAACACACAACAAATCATCGACTTCCAGCACTGTACTACCCGACGGATGGAGCAATTGTTGGCCACGAAACAGGGCGGCGATACGGGTGCCTTCGGGCATATTCAGCTCGCGAAGGGGCGAACCGATGCACCATTTTTCCGCGCCCAGGCGATAGACGAACAGTTCCCACTCGCTGGTGACGTGCACTTCCAGGGCCGAGCGGGAGATGGGTGCAGGCTCCGGGGGCACCGTCACCTTCAGCAGCTTGGCGACCCACGGCAGGCTCGTACCCTGAACCAGCAGCGACACCAGCACGATAAAGAACGCGAGGTTGAAGTAGAGCTGAGCGTTGGGCAGGCCGGCCATCAGCGGGAACACCGCGAGAATGATCGGAACCGCGCCGCGCAAGCCGACCCAGGAGATGAATGCCTTCTCGCGACCATGGAACGCCTTGAACGGCAGCAGGCCAACTATCACCGACAGTGGCCGGGCAAACAGAATCATCCACAGCGCCAGGGCCAGTGCCGGCAAGGCGATAGGCAGCAGGTCGTGGGGCGTCACCAGCAGCCCCAGCACCAGGAACATGCCGATCTGCGCCAGCCAGGCCATGCCGTCGAGCATGTGCAGGATGCCGTGGCGGCTGCGCACCGGACGGTTGCCGATCACCAGGCCGCAGATGTATACCGCCAGGAAGCCACTGCCGTGCAGGGCGTTGGTCAGCGCAAACACCACCAGGCCGCCGGCAATCACCAGGATCGGATACAGGCCGGTGGCCAGGTTGATGCGATTGACCAGTTGCAGCATGAGCCAGCCACCGCCCAGGCCGATGACTCCGCCGATGCCGAATTCGCGCAGCAAGTGGGTCAGCAGGCTCCAGTGCAGGCCGGTCTGGCCGCTGGCAAGCATGTCGATCAGGGTGACGGTGAGAAACACTGCCATCGGGTCGTTGCTGCCGGATTCGATCTCGAGGCTGGCGGTTACCCGTTCGTTCAGGCCCTTGCCGCCAAGCAGCGAGAACACTGCGGCGGCGTCGGTAGAACCGACGATGGCGCCGATCAGCAGGCCTTGAATCAGGTTCAAGTCGAACAGCCACGCGGCCGCCATGCCGGTCAGCCCGGTGGTAATCAACACCCCGACCGTCGCCAGCGACAGCGCCGGCCATAACGCCACGCGGAAACTCGACACCCGGGTGCGCAGGCCGCCGTCGAGCAGGATCACCGCCAACGCGAGGTTGCCCACCAGATAAGCCGTGGGGTAGTTATCAAAAAGAATGCCGGCGCCATCGACACCGGCCGCCATGCCGACGGCCAGGATGATCACCAGAATCGGGATGCCGAGACGGGACGAAAGTGAGCTCACCAGAATGCTCGCACCTACCAGCAACGCGCCGATCAAGAACAGGCTGTTGATGGTCGTCGCATTCAAAGGCAGTACTCCAGAAAGCTGAAAGGCGGGCGCAAACTGACCATGCAGTCTGCGTGCCAGCGATTCTAACCTGTTGAAATGTGATGCTGTCAAAAAGCTTTTTGCAGGCGATTCTTCACGCCGGGTGAAATCATTGTGGCGAGGGGGCTTGCCCCCTCGCCACAGAGTCAGCGGTGCTCGTTAAAGGCTAAACCGCCCAACCAGGGTGTTCAGGTCCACCGCCAGGCGCGACAGTTCATTGCTCGCCGCACTCGTCTGATTCGCCCCGGTGGCCGACTGCACCGACAGGTCACGGATGTTAACCAGGTTGCGATCCACCTCACGGGCCACCTGTGCCTGTTCTTCAGCGGCGCTGGCGATCACCAGGTTGCGCTCGTTGATTTCGACGATGGCGCTGTTGATGGTGTCCAGCGACATCCCGGCGCCGCGGGCGATGTTCAGGGTCGATTCGGCGCGTTCGGTGCTGTTGCGCATCGAATCCACCGCGTGCTCGGTGCCGCTCTGGATGCTGCCGATCATGCGTTCGATCTCGCTGGTCGACTGCTGGGTGCGGTGAGCCAGGGCACGTACCTCGTCGGCCACCACCGCAAAACCACGACCGGCCTCACCGGCGCGCGCGGCCTCGATGGCGGCGTTCAAGGCCAGCAGGTTGGTCTGGTCGGCCAGGCCACGGATCACATCCAGTACCTTGCCGATGTCACGGGACTCGTTGGCCAGGTCGCCGATCAGGGTCGCGGTGCTCTGCACGTCGGCGCTCATGCGTTCGATGGCGCTGACGGTTTCCTGCACCAGGTCGCGGCCGTCACCGGCAGATGTGGTGGCGTTCTTCGAGGCCTCGGATGTGCTGACCGCGTTACGCGCGACTTCTTCCACGGCGCTGGTCATTTCGTTGACTGCGGTGGCAGCCTGTTCGATTTCGTTGTTCTGCCGGGTCAGGCCACGGGCGCTTTCGTCGGTGACGCTGTTGAGTTCTTCGGCAGCGGATGCAAGTTGCGTGGCCGAGCCGGAAATGCGCTGCAGTGTGTCGCGCAGTTTTTCCTGCATCTTCGACATGGCCAGCAGCAAACGGCCGGCTTCATCCTGGCCGTCAACGGTGATCGGGCGCGTCAGGTTGCCTTCGGCAATCTGTTCGGCGGCGCCCAGGGCATTGGCGATCGGTTGGGTGATGCTGTTGGTCAGCAACCAGGCGAGCAGCAGCGTCAAGGCGGTGGCGATCACCAACAGGGTGATTACCAGGTTGAACGCCGAATCGTATTGATCCGCCGACTGCTGGTTGGTGTCGTGGCTCTGCTGGGTGTTGATCTCCAGCAGTTTGTTTAACACCGCGTTGACCGCTTCGGAGTTGTTGAGCAAATCGGTGTTGAGCAGGCTGCGCAATTCATCGACCTGATTGTTGCGCGACAGGGTCTTCATCCGGTCTTCGATCTGGCGGTATTGACCCAGCAGCTGTACGTATTGATCGTAGGTCGCACGTTCCTGCGGGCTGGCGATCAGCTTTTCGTAGGTTGCCTGGGCGGTGCGAATCTGCTGGTTGCGCGTCTCCAGCAGTTCCATGGTTTTCTGCTGCACATCAGGCTCGCGGTTCACCAGCAAGCGATAGGACAGCACGCGCAGGCGCAAGGTGAGTTGGGTGAAGTCGTCCAGGCTCTTGATGCTCGGCACACTGTTGTTGGTGATGTTCTCGGCCGCGCCACGGATCTTGCTCATCTGATTCAAGGCAAACACCCCCAGAACCATCATCAAGCCGCCAATCAGGGCAAAGCTGAGGAACGCCCGAGGGGCGATATTCATATTACGAAGGGACATGGCAATCACCGAAAAGAGCGCATCCGTGCGGGGCTGAGGCTGCTGTATGGATGGCTTATCGGTCGCCGGACTGAAGTCTTGAGTCCTTGCGCGTTTTTACTGCGACCGGGTGGTTACCTTGTAGGAGCGAGCCCGCTCGCGAAAAACGCATGGGCAACGCAATCATTCAGACAGGGCGCGATATTGTTCACATCCATCGCGAACAAGCTCGCTCCTACATAGGCGGGCGACGAAGTGCAGGAACCAGATCGGGCTATCACAGTCTCTACAGTTCGCGAGAAAGGTCACTCGTCAGCAAAATCAAGGCTTTGCGCCTGTATAACCCTGGCATCCAGGGTGACTTTTCTTTATCGTACGCGCCCTTTGAAAAAGCCCGGAAAATCAAAATGTTGGAAGCATCCCTAAGCCAATTGGAACAACTGGTCAGTGACCTGGTGCAACAGAACCAGACGTTGCTCGGCACCAACCAGACCCTGACCACAGAACTGGCCCAGGCCAAGGATGAAAACGAAAGCCTGCAACTGAGCCTGATGGAGCAGGAAGAGAAGCAAGGCGCCACGGCGGCTCGCATCCAGGCCCTGGTTGAGCGCGTCAGCGCAGGCCCTGTCAGCGCATGAGTTACAACGCCGCAGGGGTAAAAGTCGTCTCGATCCTGGGGGAGGACTATTCGATCAAGGCACCGGCCGGGGAAGAACAGACCCTGCTGGACGCCGCGATGATGTTGAAGGCAGCCCTGGCCGAAACCAAGAGGAAGTACCCGACGCTGATCGGTGACCGATTGCTGGTGCTGGCGGCGATGAATCTGTGCTCCCAGCAGATCGAAATGCAGAAGCAGCACAAGCTCGACCTTGACCGTTACCAAGAGCAAGTCAGCGCCACGGTTGAAGTGATTTCCAAGACGATCAATCAGGCCTGATCGGCTTTGCGCACAACCAAAGAATAAATTGTCGATTGGCTTGTATACAATCGGCACGGCTGTTGCAGTGTTTCAGCCTCTTATTCTTTGGGGGTGCTCCATGCAGTTCTGGCGACGCAGTATTCAATGGCAGTTGATCCTGAGCATGGGCACCGCCCTGCTGGTCAGTATCCTGATCGTGGTTGGCATTTATACCCTGGTGGTCAACCGCCTCGCCCAGAGCTATCTGGTCGAGCAAGCCTTGCCGTCGAGCATCGAAGCGATGCGCAACGACATCGAGCGGATTCTCGTCCAACCCCTTACCGCCGCCAAGGACATCGCCAGCAACAGCATGGTGCGCGACTGGCTGGCCGGGGGTGAGGACAGCGCCAAGACCGCCAGCTTCGCGCAGTATCTGGAAGGCATTCGTGCCGAGCACAAAGCCTTTACCGCGCTGATCATCGGCACCGCGTCCAGCCATTACATTACCGAAAAAGGCCTGGACCGCACCCTCAGTCGTTCCAATCCCAAAGACGCCTGGTTCTACTCGTTCCTCGACAGCAACCAGCCGCGCACCCTCAATATCGACAACGACACGGCCACCGGAGAATTGGCGCTGTTCATCGACCTCAAAGTCGAGCAGGCCGGTAAAGTCGTGGGCGTTGCCGGGCTTGGCCTGAGCATGAAAGAGCTGTCGGAGCTGATCCACAACTTCAGCTTCGGTGAGCGCGGCAAGGTCTATCTCGTGCGTTCCGACGGTTTGATCCAGGTTCATCCCGAGGCGCAATTCAGCGGCAAGCGCACCTTGGCCGAACAGATTGGCGAGTCAGCCGCGCAAGCGGTCATGGGTCAAAAAACTGCCACCAACAGCAGCTTCCAGCGTGATGGCGAAGACTTTCTCGCGTTGAGTCTGCCTTTGCGCGATCTCGGCTGGACGCTGGTGGCCGAAGTGCCGCAATCGCAGATCTACGCCGAAGCCCGGCGCGCCATGTGGATGAGCAGCGGTATCGGCCTGGCGGTGGCGATTGTGTGTCTGTTGCTGGTGGTGGTGCTGGCCCGTGGGCTGGTACGCCCGATTCGTCAGGTAACAGCGGCATTGGTTGCCATTGGTAGCGGTGGTGGAGATTTGACCCAGCGGTTAGATTCCAGTCGCGCCGATGAGCTGGGCGATCTGGCGCGTGGCTTCAATCGGTTCCTCGACAGTCAGCGCGACATGATCGGCGAGGTGCTGACCACCAGCGAGCGACTGCGCACCGCTGTCGGTCAGGTTGCGCGGGTGGTGGATAACACCGCTGAGCGCTCCGGCCGCCAACAGGAAATGACCGACATGGTGGCAACCGCTGTCCATGAAATGGGCCTGACCGTTCAGGAAATCGCCCATAACGCCGGTAATGCGGCGCTCGCATCACAAACGGCTCGGGATGAGGCAATGCAGGCACGGGAAGTGGTGGGTGGCTCGATCCGCCATATCGAAAGCATGTCTGACGAAATCGGCGTCGCGGCCACAGCGGTGGGTGAACTGGCCCATCAAGTGGCGTCGATCGACCAGGTGCTGGCGGTGATTCGGGGGATTTCCGAGCAGACCAACCTGCTGGCGCTCAACGCCGCTATCGAAGCTGCGCGAGCCGGGGACATGGGGCGCGGGTTTGCCGTGGTGGCCGATGAAGTGCGGACTTTGGCGCGGCGTACGCAGGCATCTACCGATGAAATCCAGCAGATGATCGGCAGCCTCAAGCAGGGTGCGGAGAATGCGGTGTCGTCGATGCATTCCGGGCAAGCCGCGACCGGCACGGGTGTCGAGTCCAGCCAGCGTACCGGGGCGTCGTTGACCGCGATTACCGGGCAAGTGGAACGCATCAGCGACATGAACCATCAGGTGGCGACGGCGACGGAAGAGCAATCGGCGGTGACCGATGAGATCAACCGGAACGTTCAGGGCATCTCCGACCTGGCGCGGGCGACGGCGGGGGAGGTCAGGGCTTGTCGGGATGATTGCCAGACGTTGCAGCGGTTGGCGGATGATTTGGCGCGGCAGATGGGGGGGTTCAAGCTGAGTTGATGTATTGATAGTACTGACGCCATCGCGAGCAAGCTCGCTCCCACAGGGTTTGTGTGTTGAACACAAGATTTGTGGCCAACAGGGATTCCTGTGGGAGCGAGCTTGCTCGCGATTGGTTTTCAGCTACACCACAAAGGTTGGATCAGAACCACTCATTCTGCATGCCCAGGCACACATCATCCCGAGCCTCAAGAATTGCCAGCTCATGATGGCAACCCGGCACTTCCCACGTCAGGAAGTAGCGCGCCGCCTGCAGCTTGCCTTTATAGAAGCTGACATCCGCCGCATTCCCCTTCACCAGGCCTTCTTCTGCGCGGATCGCCTGTTCCAGCCAGCGCCAGCCGATCACCGTGTGACCAAACACTTTCAGGTACAGCGCCGAGTTCGCCAGGCTGCTGTTGACCTTGCCTTGGGCCAGATCAGTCAGGAGGCCGATGGTCACGGTTTGCAGGCGTGCCACCAGTTTTTCCAGCGGCTCGCGCAGCGGCGTCAATGAATCAAACGCCTGTGCTCGCTCGCCAGTGTCGGCGATCAGGCGGATCAGTTGCTTGAGCCCCGCGCCGCCGTTCTGCGCCAGTTTGCGGCCCAAAAGGTCCAGCGACTGAATACCGTGGGTGCCTTCGTGGATCGGGTTCAGGCGGTTGTCGCGGTAGTACTGCTCCACCGGGTACTCACGGGTATAACCGTGGCCGCCGAGGATCTGGATCGCCAGTTCGTTGGCCTTCAGGCAGAACTCCGATGGCCAGGATTTGACGATCGGTGTCAGTAAATCCAGCAGTTCATGGGCCTGTTTGCGTTCGGCTTCGGTCGCAAGCGTGGTGGTGTCATCGAACAGTCGCGCCGCATAGAGACCCAAGTCAAACGAGCCTTCGACGTAAGCCTTTTGCGTCAACAGCATGCGTTTCACGTCGGCATGCTGAATGATCGCCACCGGTGCAGTGTTCGGGTCCTTGCTGTCTGGCACGCGGCCCTGCGGACGCTCGCGGGCGTATTCCAGCGAGTACAGATAGCCGGCGTAACCAAGCATCACCGCGCCCATGCCGACGCCGATCCGGGCCTCGTTCATCATCTGGAACATGTAACTCAAGCCATGGTGCGGCTTGCCCACCAGATAGCCGACACACTCGCCGTTATCGCCGAAATTCAGTGCGGTGGAGGTGGTGCCGCGCCAGCCCATCTTGTGGAACAACCCGGCCAGCAGCACGTCATTGCGCTTGCCCAGGCTGCCATCATCGTTAACCAGGAACTTGGGCACGATAAACAGCGAAATGCCCTTCACCCCGGCCGGTGCGTCCGGCAGCTTGGCCAGCACCATGTGCACGATGTTTTCCGACAGCGGATGATCGCCGCCAGAGATGAAAATCTTGTTGCCCTTGAGGCGATAGGTGCCGTCGGACGCAGGTTCTGCGCGTGTACGAATATCCGACAGCGACGAACCCGCGTGGGGTTCGGTCAGGGCCATGGTGCCGAAGAAACGGCCATCGATCATCGGTTGCAGGAAGCGGCGCTTCTGCTCTTCAGTGCCGAAGCTCTCGATCAGGTTCGCCGCGCCCATGGTCAGGAACGGATAGGACGTCGAAGCAGCATTGGCCGATTGAAAGTGCGCGAAGCAGGCCTGGGACAGCAGCGTAGGAAGCTGCATGCCGCCAGCGTCGAAACTGCGCGCGGCGTTGAGGAAGCCGGCTTCGAGGAAGGCGTCTACCGCCAGTTTCACTTCCGGAATCAGAATCGCCTGACCGTTCTCGTAGCGCGGCTCGTTCTCGTCGCCCTTGCGGTTGTGCGGGGCGAAGAACTTCTCGGCGATGTTGCGGGCGGTGCCAATGGCGGCATCGAAGGTTTCGCGGTTGTGCTCGGCGAAACGCTCACGCTGGGTCAGGCCCTCGGCATCAAGGACTTCATACAGCTCGAAAGCCAGATTACGGGAACTGAGCAACGTCTCGGACATGGCGGCCTACCTTTTGTTGGAGTGGACCGAGTCTAGGCTTGTGAATTTATGCTGAATAGCATGATTGATGAGCGTGATGGTGGGGCAGAGCAGAGCCTTAGCAGGCACTACAAAACAACTGTGGGAGCGAGCTTGCTCGCGATGGCGGCAGATCAGTCAATATGGAAGGTGACTGATGGATCGCTATCGCGAGCAAGCTCGCTCCCACAGGGGGATTGCATACCGGGCGGCCAATGCGGCAGCCCGGCTTATCGGTTTTAGCCGATGGTCATCAAACTGGCATTACCACCCGCCGCAGCGGTGTTGACGCTCAATGCACGCTCAATCACCAGGCGCTCCAGCGCAATGTTGGTTTCGCCCTGCGACAGGCCCTGCACACCGACGATGGCGCCGGCACGCTTGGCAATCTGCTGGCACACCGCACGCAACTGGTCGGAATGGCCGTGATGCAGAACCGCATCAAACACCACTTCGTCCTTGTTCCAGTCGGAAACCAGCTTGATGCGCGCCTGAATGTCCTTCGGCAGGCGTGCGAACAAGGCTTTGGTCATGTCAGCTTCCGGCCATACCGCCGAACCGCCGACAGCCAATACCGCCGCCAGTTGCGTCAGCAGGTCGCCTTCGACTTCCGCCAGGCACAGCACGTGTTCCCGTGGCAGGATCGCATAGCTGTTGCGTTCGCCGGTCGGGCCGGCCAGGAGGCGGGTGATACCGCTTTGCGATTGCGCGGCGAACTGCACGCACAGGGTGCTCAGGTCGGCGAACTTGTGGTTGTCGGCCCAGGCTTTCAAGGCGGTCAGCGGCTTGCTCATGGCATCGCGCAGACGAACGTCCGGTGCCGCGGCAGCATCGCCACGAGCGAAGGATTGTTCGATCGCATCCGCAGGGCGGGTCGACAGCAGGCGGTACAGGTACAGCGGGCCGCCGGCTTTCGGGCCGGTACCCGACAGGCCTTCGCCGCCGAATGGCTGCACGCCTACTACTGCGCCAACAATGTTGCGGTTGACGTAGACGTTACCGGCGTTGACGTTGTCGATCACCTTGGCAATGGTCTCGTCGATGCGGGTGTGCACGCCCAGGGTCAGGCCGTAGCCGGAAGCGTTGATCTGACCGATCAGTTGATCGATGTCCTTGCGCTTGTAGCGAACCACGTGCAGCACCGGGCCGAAGATCTCCCGCTGCAGTTCGTCGAAGCTTTCCAGTTCGATCAGTGTCGGTATCACGAAGGTGCCGCGTTTGACTTCTTCGGCGTCGGCGATGGCCACCTGGTACACGCTGCGACCTTTGTCGCGCATGGCCTGGATGTGCTTCTCGATGCCAGCCTTGGCTTCGGCGTCGATCACCGGGCCGATGTCCACGGACAGACGCTCAGGGTTGCCGAGACGGCTTTCAGCCATCGCGCCCTTGAGCATTTCGATGACGCGGTCGGCGGAATCTTCCTGCAAGCACAGTACACGCAGAGCCGAGCAGCGCTGGCCGGCGCTGTCGAACGCCGAGGACACCACGTCGATCACAACCTGTTCGGTCAGTGCCGAGGAGTCGACGATCATCGCGTTCTGGCCACCGGTTTCGGCGATCAGCGGAATCGGACGACCCTGGCTGTCCAGGCGGCCGGCGATGTTGCGTTGCAGCAAGCGCGCGACTTCGGTGGAGCCGGTGAACATCACGCCTTTGACGCGATCGTCGCCGACCAGGCCGGCACCGACGGTTTCGCCACGGCCCGGCAGCAGTTGCAGCACGCCTTCCGGGATGCCGGCTTCGAGCATCAGGCGCACGGCCTGAGCGGCGACCAGCGGCGTTTGTTCCGCAGGCTTGGCCAGTACCGGGTTACCGGCGGCCAATGCAGCAGCCACCTGACCACTGAAGATCGCCAGCGGGAAGTTCCACGGGCTGATGCATACGACTGGGCCCAACGGACGGTGAGCGTCATTGGTGAAATCGTTGCGTGCCTGCACCGCGTAATAACGCAGGAAATCCACGGCTTCACGCACTTCGGCGATGGCGTTGGCGAAGGTCTTGCCGGCTTCGCGGGCCAGCAGGCCCATCAGCGGCTGGATTTCGGCTTCCATCAGATCGGCGGCACGTTCCAGGATCGCGGCGCGCTCGGCGGGCGGCGTGGCCTGCCAGATCGGTGCAGCGTTGAGGGCGCACTGGATCGCGTTGTCGACGTCTTCGACGGTCGCTTCCTGCACATGACCGACCACGTCACGCAGATCGGACGGGTTCAAGACCGGTGCCGGGGCTTCGCTGCTGGAAGCGCAACCGAGCATCGGCGCCGCTTTCCAGTGGTTGTGTGCGGTTGCGAGAAGCGCGCAGGACAGGGATGCCAAACGATGTTCGTTGGCCATGTCGATGCCGCTGGAGTTGGCGCGCTCGGAACCATACAGGTCACGCGGCAGCGGAATGCGCGGGTGCGGCAGGCCGAAACCACCTTCCACGGTCGCCATTTGCTCGATGCTGGCTACCGGATCGGCCACCAGTTCCTGGATCGAAATCGACTGGTCGGCAATACGGTTGACGAACGAAGTGTTCGCGCCGTTTTCCAGCAGGCGACGCACCAGGTAGGCCAGCAGGGTTTCGTGGGTGCCGACTGGAGCGTACACGCGGCACGGACGGTTCAGCTTGCCTTCGGAAACTTTGCCTACAACCTGTTCGTACAGCGGTTCACCCATGCCGTGCAGGCACTGGAACTCGTACTGGCCCGGGTAATAGTTCTGACCGGCGATGTGATAAATGGCCGACAGGGTGTGGGCGTTGTGCGTGGCGAACTGCGGGTAGATGACTTCCGGTACCGACAGCAGCTTGCGGGCGCAAGCGATGTAGGACACGTCGGTGTACACCTTGCGGGTGTAGACCGGGTAGCCTTCCAGGCCTTCGACCTGGGCGCGTTTGATTTCGCTGTCCCAGTACGCGCCTTTTACCAGGCGGATCATCAGGCGATGACGGCTGCGGCGAGCCAGGTCGATCACGTAGTCGATCACGTACGGGCAACGCTTCTGGTAAGCCTGGATCACGAAACCAATGCCGTTCCAGCCAGTCAGTTGCGGCTCGAAGCACAGGCGCTCGAGCAGATCCAGTGACAGCTCCAGGCGATCGGCCTCTTCGGCGTCGATGTTCAGGCCGATGTCATATTGCTTGGCCAGCAGGGTCAGCGACAGCAGGCGCGGGTACAGCTCGTCCATCACGCGCTCGTACTGGGCGCGGCTGTAACGCGGGTGCAGGGCGGACAGCTTGATCGAGATGCCCGGGCCTTCATAAATCCCGCGACCGTGGGAGGCTTTGCCGATCGAGTGGATGGCTTGTTCGTACGAGGCCAGGTACTTCTGCGCGTCGTGCTCGGTGAGTGCGGCTTCACCCAGCATGTCGTAGGAATAACGGAAACCTTTGGTTTCGAACTTGCTGGCGTTGGCCAGGGCTTCGGCGATGGTCTCGCCGGTCACGAACTGCTCGCCCATCAGGCGCATGGCCATGTCGACGCCTTTGCGGATCATCGGCTCGCCGCTCTTGCCGATAATGCGGCTCAGGGACGACGTCAAACCAGCCTCGTTGTGGGTCGACACCAGTTTGCCGGTCAGCAGCAGGCCCCAGGTGGCGGCGTTGACGAACAGCGACGGGCTGTTGCCCAGGTGCGGCTGCCAGTTGCCGGTGCTGATCTTGTCGCGGATCAGGGCGTCGCGGGTGCCTTTGTCCGGGATGCGCAGCAGCGCTTCGGCCAGGCACATCAGCGCCACACCTTCCTGGGACGACAGGGAGAACTCCTGCAACAGGCCCTGGACGATGCCGGCACGGCCGCCAGCGCTCTTCTGGTTGCGCAGTTTTTCAGCAATCGAGGCGGCGAGTTTGTTGGTGGCTTCGGCCATCGGTGCCGGCAGGCGAGCCTGCTCGATCAGCATCGGCACGACTTCCGGCTCAGGGCGACGGTAGGCGGCGGTGATCGAGGCGCGCAGTACCGATTGCGGCAGGATGCTTTCGGCGAATTCGAGGAAACACTGGTGGGCGTGATCCAGAGGCGCGTCGACGGAGTCGTCGGAATCCTTGGTCGAACCGTTCAGCTCGGACAGGGTTGCACCACCCTCGAGTTTTTCCAGGTAATTGAAGATTGCCTGCTTGATCAGCCAGTGCGGCGTGCGATCAATCGAGGTCGCGGCGGCCTTGAGGCGTTCGCGGGTCGGGTCGTCAAGTTTGACCCCAAGGGTGGTGGTAGCCATGTTTTTATCCTCATGTTTGCCACGACTGCGTGGCATCAGCTGGCGGCAAGATTAGCCGTGCGACTGTTGAGGTGCAACCGGGTGCAACCCTTTTTTTGTCGGAATATTACGCAGCTCGTCAGGAAATAAATTCTGGTACGGCGGTGCTGCCTTTGCTTGGTGCTTTTTAGGGTGGTTGGCCCGAGTTCTTGCTCCGAAAAGGAGCAAAAAACCGGGTTTGAAATTTATTTCCGACTGGGTGCAACTTATTCTCAAGAAACTGGTTGCACCTTATTTGCTTTGTTGAATAGCATTCGCGCCCAAGGTGCAACCCGGTCGAAACCCGGGTGCTCCGGCTGATGGCTTTCCTGGGGAAACATCAGTCATAAATGCGCGGGAACCCGGATCGTCTGTCAAACGTATGCGTTTGCGAGCGGTTCACCAGCCGCAGCTACATAAAAACAAAGCCAGGGCGTAACTTAATGAGCGTAAGCAATCCAACCCTGATCACGTTCGTGATCTACATCGCAGCAATGGTGCTGATCGGCTTGATGGCCTATCGCTCCACCAACAACCTTTCCGACTACATTCTGGGCGGTCGTAGCCTGGGCAGCGTCGTGACCGCACTGTCCGCCGGTGCCTCCGACATGAGCGGCTGGTTGTTGATGGGCTTGCCCGGCGCGATCTACATGTCCGGTCTGTCCGAAAGCTGGATCGCCATCGGCCTGATCGTCGGCGCCTACCTGAACTGGCTGTTCGTCGCCGGCCGTCTGCGTGTGCAGACCGAGCACAACGGTGATGCACTGACCCTGCCGGACTACTTCGCCAGCCGTTTCGAAGACAAAAGCGGCCTGCTGCGGATCATCTCCGCGGTCGTGATCCTGGTGTTCTTCACCATCTACTGTGCTTCCGGCATCGTGGCCGGCGCCCGTCTGTTCGAAAGCACCTTCGGCATGTCCTACGAGACTGCGCTGTGGGCCGGTGCTGCGGCGACGATTGCCTACACCTTTATCGGTGGTTTCCTGGCCGTGAGCTGGACCGATACCGTACAAGCCACCCTGATGATCTTTGCGTTGATCCTGACGCCGGTTATCGTGTTGCTGGCCACCGGCGGCGTCGACACCACTTTCCTGGCCATCGAAGCGCAAGATCCAAGCAACTTCGACATGCTCAAGGGCACCACCTTCATCGGCATCATCTCGCTGATGGGTTGGGGTCTGGGCTACTTCGGCCAGCCGCATATCCTGGCGCGTTTCATGGCTGCCGATTCGGTTAAATCGATCGCCAACGCCCGTCGCATTTCCATGACCTGGATGATCCTGTGCCTGGGCGGCACCGTGGCAGTCGGCTTCTTCGGTATCGCCTACTTCTCGGCGCACCCGGACGTGGCTGGCGCAGTCACCGAGAACCACGAGCGTGTGTTCATCGAACTGGCCAAGATCCTGTTCAACCCATGGATCGCGGGTATCCTGCTGTCGGCCATTCTGGCTGCCGTCATGAGCACCCTGAGTTGCCAGTTGCTGGTGTGCTCGAGCGCCCTGACCGAAGACTTCTACAAGACCTTCCTGCGTAAATCCGCTTCGCAGCTGGAACTGGTCTGGGTCGGCCGTGCCATGGTGTTGTTGGTTGCCCTGGTGGCGATCGCCCTGGCGTCCAACCCGGAAAACCGTGTACTGGGTCTGGTGAGCTACGCCTGGGCCGGTTTCGGTGCCGCATTCGGTCCGGTCGTGCTGATCTCCGTGATCTGGAAAGACATGACCCGCAACGGCGCACTGGCCGGTATCCTGGTCGGCGCGATCACCGTGATCGTCTGGAAACACTTCGAACTGCTGGGCCTGTACGAAATCATCCCTGGTTTCATCTTCGCCAGCCTGGCGATCTACTTCGTCAGCAAAATGGGCACGCCGACTGCCGGCATGTTCCAGCGTTTTGCTGCTGCTGAGGCGGACTATCGTTTGAACAAGTGATGAGTGATGGGTTGAACTCTTCCCGCCTCTGATAAAAGAACGGCTCGCAGCTTTAACAGTGCGGGCCGTTTTTTTTGCTTCTCCGATATCCGTGGTGCGAATTTTCCGGGCAGGGTCCTCGGACGTTTCCTTCAAAAAGTAGCGGTTTTCATGAACTGGTGCGACCGGAGATCCATCGATAGTCTTCGGTAGCCACTGACAACTCAGTGGTGGGGTGTAGGAACCCGTTAAGACCAGAAACGCTTTGACGTCGACACCTGATTTGCGGCCACTAACGTGCGCCCGTAAGATCTGTTGCGGCGGCTGTGCGCGGGCACGCTTCGGCGTGGTCGAGTTCTCTGGTCTCGATATTCCTACCCCGCGTATGGCTGCCACCCAAGCCTGTAGGAAGGCCGATGGTAGCCCCACTTCTACCAGAGGTTAGAAAGTGAAAACAATTCACCCCGATCCGCCCTACGAAAAGCCGATCCCCCATCCCGACAACCGCTTCATGGCATTGACCAGCAACTGCACCGATATGCCCACCCTGTCCATGCGCGGCTCGATCGAGTGCGAGTCCTTCATCCTCAGCGATTTCGCCTTGCTCTGCGCAATTACGTTGCGCGATGGCTGTGATGTGCTGGATGTGGTTGGGCGGCAGTTAAGGGCGCGGCCTTCGCAGTAGCGTCGAGCGGTTTTTGTGGTGAGGGGGCTTGCCTCCGTTGGGACGCGGAGCGGCCCCAAGAAACTGGCATTTCAGTTTTGTCAGATTCACCGAAGGGTTTGGTCTTGCGACTGCTTCGCAGTCGAACGGGGGCAAGCCCCCTCGCCACAAGGGTGTGCAGTGCCTCAACTGACCCGCTCAGCCGCCAACCCCTGACTTGCCGGCCGGTAAAAGGTAAACTTCCCGGCCTTCGCAGGAGCAGCCATGAATTATCGTCACGCCTTCCATGCCGGCAATCACGCCGATGTGTTCAAACACCTGACCTTGACCCGCCTCATCGCCCTGATGTCGCGCAAGGAGCAGCCGTTTGCCTATCTCGATACCCACGCCGGCATCGGTCTGTATGACCTTCAGGGTGATCAGGCCAATCGTACCGGTGAGTACCTGGAAGGCATTGCGCGTTTGTGGGATCAGCCGGATCTGCCGATCCTGACCGCTGATTACATGCAGGTGCTGCACGAGATGAACCCGGATGGCCAGTTGCGCTATTACCCGGGGTCGCCGGAGCTGGCGCGGCGTCTGACCCGCCCTCAGGACCGTGTGTTGCTCAACGAGAAACATCCGGAAGACGGCGTTTTGCTCAAGGACAACATGGCCGGTGATCGTCGGGTCAAGGTTCACTTGGGTGAGGGCTGGCATGTGTCGCGGGCCTTGCTGCCGGTGCCGGAGAAGCGTGCGGTGATGTTGATCGATCCGCCGTTCGAGAAGCTCGACGAGATGCAGCGCTGTGCCGCGTCGTTGAAGGAAGCGATTGGCCGGATGCGTCAGACAGTGGCGGCAATCTGGTACCCGGTGAAGGATCAGCGCGCGCTGCGCCGCTTCTATCAGGACCTGGCCGGTACCGGTGCGCCGAAGTTGTTGCGGGTGGAGTTGCTGGTGCATCCATTGGATACGCCCAACAGCCTGAACGGGTCCGGGCTGGCGATCGCCAATCCGCCGTGGGGGCTGGAGGAAGAATTGCGTGAGCTGCTGCCTTGGTTGTCCGAGAAGCTTGGGCAGACCCAGGGTGGGTGGCGGATGGATTGGTTGATTGCCGAGAGTTGATCTGTAGGAGCGAGCTTGCTCGCGAAGGTCGTGAACGTTAACGCGTAAACCGGATGCCCAGCGGCGTCCTTTGGTTTTTCGCGAGCGGGCTCGCTCCTACAGTCAGTTGTCAGATCGGGCAGGTCACGCCTGTGCCGCCGATGCCGCAATAGCCTTCCGGGTTTTTCGCCAGGTATTGCTGGTGATACGTCTCGGCAAAGTAGACGGTCGGGGCCTGGTCGATTTCGGTGCTGATTTCACCGAGACCGGCCTTGGACAGCTCGGCCTGGTAGGTTTCCTTGCTCTTGAGCGCCGCGTCCAGTTGTTCCGGGCTAGTGGCGTAGATCACCGAACGGTACTGGGTGCCGATGTCATTGCCCTGGCGCATGCCTTGCGTCGGGTTGTGCAGTTCCCAGAACATCGCCAGCAGTTCTTCGTAGCTGACCTTGGCCTTGTCATACACCACCAGCACCACTTCGGCGTGACCGGTCAGGCCCGAGCAGACTTCTTCGTAGGTCGGGTTCGGTGTGAAACCGCCGGCGTAGCCGACCACGGTACTGACCACGCCTTCACGCTGCCAGAAGCGGCGTTCCGCGCCCCAAAAGCAGCCGAGGCCGAAGATCGCGAAGTCGACATCTTCGAAGAACGGGCCGAGCAAGGGGGTGTCTTTAAATACAAAGTGCTTTTCAGGCAGGGTCATCGCGGTTTCGCGGCCAGGCAGAGCTTGTTCTTTAGTAGGGAGCACGTTTTTGTTCACCAGAATTTCCGAGCGCAGAACCATGATCAGTCCTCTCAGTCAGGTTGGGTTGTAAATAAACAGACTGTCAGTGTGCCCAATACCTGCCCGATACGCACTACCCCTGTAGGGGTGAGTCTGCTCGCGATAGCGGTGTGTCGGTGTCATGGGGGGATGACTGGTCCACCGCTATCGCGAGCAAGCTCGCTCCCACAGGCTTTTTTTTGCCTGCCTCAGAGTTTATGTCTGCCACAGGTTCTGTGTCTGTCAGGCGATTGGGCCACGCGGGTAGCGTTTGAGCTTGTCGATCAGCTCATTGCCCGGGATCGGACGGTCGAACAGGTAGCCCTGGCCGACGTCGCAGCGATGACGACGCAGGAACGACAACTGCTCGGCGGTTTCGATGCCTTCAGCCACGACCTTGAGTTTCAGGTTGTGGGCCATGGCGATCACCGCGGAGGTGATTTCCATGTCGTCCTGGTTGTCCGGGATTTCGTGGATAAAGCTTCGATCGATCTTGATGATGTCGATGGGGAATTTTTTCAAGTAACTGAGCGACGAGTAACCGGTGCCGAAGTCGTCCATGGCCAGGGTCAGGCCCAGGCGCTTGAGCTGGTCGAGCTGCAAGTGGGTGTCTTCGGTAGCCTCCAGCAGCAGGCCTTCGGTCAGCTCCAGCTCCAGCAAATGAGCCGGCAGGGCTTCTTCCTTGAGGATGTTGGCAATGGAGGCCACCAGGTCCGGGTCGGAAAACTGCTTGGGCGACAGGTTGATCGCCACTTGCAGGTTGCCCAGGTCGGCGGCGGTCAGCGCTTTGCTCATGCGGCAGGCCTGGCGTGCGATCCATTTGCCGATCGGAATGATCAGCCCGGTTTCCTCGGCGACGCTGATGAACTGATCCGGGCGGATCATGCCTTTTTCCGGATGGTCCCAGCGCAGCAGGGCTTCCATCCCCAGCAGGCGACCGCTGCGCAGGCACAGCTTGGGCTGGTAGAACACGTCGAGTTCGTTCTGGGTCAGGGCGCGGCGCAGGTTGTTTTCGACGAACAGCTTGTAGCTGGCCTCGGCGTTCAGCGCTTCGGTGAACACCTGCACCTGATGTTTGCCGTTGGCCTTGGCCTTGTGCAGCGCCAGCCCGGCATTGCGCATCAGGGTTTGCGGGTCGCGCCCGTGCAGTGGCGCACAGGCCAGGCCCACGGAGCCGGTGACGCTGATCAACTGGTTGTCGACGAACATCGGTTTGTCGAGGGTCGCCAGCAACTGGTTGGCCACTTGCTGGCCCGTCGTGAGGTCGCTGTTGTCCAGCAACACGGCGAATTCGTTACTGGCGAATCGCGCCAGGCTGCCGCTCGGGATCAGGCTGTTGCGCAGGCGCCGGGCCAGGCTGATCAGCAGTTTGTCGCCGGTCTGGTGGCCGAGGCTGTCGTTGATCCGCTTGAAGTTGTCGATGTCCACCAGCAACAGGCTGATCGGCGCGTCGCTGTCCCGGGCGAAGCGTTCATCGAGGTTGCGGATGAACGCCGGGCGGTTGCCGAGGTTGGTCAGGTTGTCGGTGTAGGCCAGGCGCTCGATACGTTGTTGGGCGAGCTTGGTCTGGGTGATGTCTTCGTAGATGCCGATGTAGTGGGTCAGCTCGCGGTTGTCGCCGTAAACCTTGGAGATCGACAATTGGCCCCAGTAGGGTTCGAGGTTTTTCCGGCGGCTCTTGAATTCACCTTGCCAACTGTTGCTCTTGGCCAGCGCCGAAGGTGCATCGAACAGCAGTTCGCTGAGGTTCTCCAGGGCCGGTAGTTCTGACAGCCGCTGACCATGCACTTCTTCGGTGGAATATTGGGTGATCGCGGTGAAGCTCGGGTTGACGTATTCCACCACGCCATCGCAGTTGACCAGCAAAAAGGCGTTGGCACTTTGTTCGACCGCGCGCTGGAACAGGTGCAGGGCGCTGGTGGCGGTTCGCCGGTTGTGGTTGCTGATGACCTGGGCAAACTGGTCCGCCAGTTCTCCGGCGAACGCGATTTCATCCGACTGCCAGGCGCGGGTTGCCCCGGTTTGCTCCAGGCACAAAACGCCGACCACCTGGCCATCGACGCGGATACTGGCGTCGAGCATTGCGTTGACGTCCCGCGGGCGCAGGCTTTCGGCCATCTCCCGGGTGCGTGGGTCGCGCATGGCGTTATGGGCGTCGATGGCACGGCCGGTGTGCAGGGCGTCGAGGTAATCGGGGAAAAGACTGACGTCGATCGGTTGCGGCAGCAGGTATTCCTGATTCGTGCGGTGATAGGCCGAGATCGGCACCAGCATCGAGCCTTCGAGGTGCCACAGGCTGGCACTGTCGATTTCGTAGATGTCGCAGGCGCTGCGGGTGATCAGCTCGGCGGCTTCGCGCAAGGAGTTGTTGCTGCTGTAGCGTTGACGGGTGAGCAGCAGGATCAGATCCTGCTGGGCTCGCACCCGCTCCAGATGCAGCAGTTGCTCCTGCTGGGCACGCTGATTGAGTTCCAGGGCGATTTGCAGGCGCGAGTTCTGGGTTTCAAGGTCCATGGCCGGTTGCAGCGGGTCATCCTCGAACAGGCCGTCGATGACCAGCAGGTAGCCGCGCAACAGGTGTCGATTGTGTTGTTTGTAGGCTTCGCCCAGCTCCAGCAAAGTCAGGGAGCCAGCGGCGGTGTGCAGGGTATAGCGGATCAGGTAGTGCGGGCTTTCAGTCAGCTGTTGCTGGACTGCGTCGTGCAGTTGATAGCGCGCTAGCGGCTCCATCAGGCTGGCGTAGGGCGAGCCCACCAGCGCACACAGTTCCACGGCTGGCAGGCCGAACTGGCGTTCGCAATTGGGATCGAGAAACAGCAGCGCCCAGCTGGGTTCATTAAGCCGTTCGAAACGCAGCATGCCGAGCCGCGAGGGCACAGGCAACTGCGTCACTACCTCGGCCACCATACGGCTGGCGGCATCGGGCTGGCTTTTCATGGAGGGAAACTCGCTTCGAATATGCTGAACGCGCTGGGCTCTCGCCCTCTTTACTGTTGCCTGCGGCAAGGTTGCATCATTGCGACACCGACTGACAAGAGAGATGAAGGCCAAGTGCTATAAGAATATGTCGGCAGACGACAAGTTTTCTTCAGTCGGTGGCAAAAAGTATTGCCAGTCGCTGAAAAATCGCAGTTTTGCAAGTATTGCCAGTGACTGCGATCTGCTTCCGGGTCAGCGAATCGGGATGCCAATGGACTGCAAATGCTTGCCCTCCCGGTCGTGGAAATTCACCTGAAGCTGCCCTGCATCGACGACCAGGTGTGCAAAATTATCCTGGCTGATCACCTTGCTGGTCAGTTCATGTCGATAGTCGCCTGCGGCGGTGCGGACCAGGGGGTGATCGAGGACGAATGTGGCCGTCGTGGCATAGGGCAGCATTTTGCTGTTGCACAGCGGTGACGAGACGATGGTGTGGACCTCGAAGTCCGCATCCTCGCTGTGGCTCAGCCGACTGGTCAGCGAGCCGTGGACATCGCCGGAAATGAAGAAGACATTCTTGATGCGGTGTGTGCGAATGGTCTCCAGCAACCGTAGCCGTTGTTCTGGAAAGGCCTGCCAAGCGTCATCATCCGTGCGTTTGCGGTCAGGGTAGAACATGACACTGGTGACCACGAATTTGACCCGTGCCGGGCTGTGGATCAGCCAGTCGCACAAGGCTTGTTCCTGGGCTGCGTCGAGAATGCGTCGGTCAGTGGCCGACAGATTGCGTCGGGTCCGACTGTCGGTAACAAACCATTCGATATCACCTTCAGTAAATTGATACCAGTATTTGTCCAGTCGTTTATTTGTCAGTCCATCATCAGTTAGTGCATGGGCAGGACTATGACTGGCCTGATACAACTCATAGGCCCTGATTGCGTTTGCATATAAGTACTCATCGGACTTGCTCTTGTTGGCGGGCCAGTTGTCCTCTATTTCATGGTCGTCAAGGATCATGTAAGTGGGCAGATTGGACATTAACCTGGCGATATTTATCTGCGAAAACGCCACGCGATATTTATGGAGGATTTCCTTGAGTTCCCGATCAGGGGCGATAATGTTCAAGTCATCGACATAGATTTGGTCCCCCGTCATCACCAGCGCGCTGACGGGAGGAGTGCCTTGCTCCACCAAACGTGAAATTGAAGCAAAGACTCTGTCGCCCAAGTGAGGGGCGGATGCTATGCCTGCGGTCATGCGCAGGTATCGGCAAGAGCCGACAATGTAGGCCCTTGGCTGGTTGGCCTGGCTGGAACGGGTACGCAAGTGATAAACCTGCCGCGACCATTGCAGCGGCAGTTCCTTCACCGTGTCGACGGTGTGCGACGGGCTGGTCAGGCTGAACCACCCGGCCTGATATTCATAGTCGGAGTCGGCGGACAGGTTGTTCAGCACGATAACTTCGCACATGTCGTGCTCGGGTTCGAGTTTCGCAAAGTTACCTTTTGACCAGTGATCTTCACCTTGTCGTCTATAGCGAATGCCAGCAAATGCCAAGGTGTCTTTGTTGTGTTCGCCGCGTAAAAAAATACGGGCGTGATTAGTTGTGGTGTGGCCAATAATCGGGCCGACAGTGGGTTTGAACATGTTTGAGTCCATTCGGCTGCTAATGAATTAGTCAGATGGTTGTTTCGGATGTAATAAGTAGTCTTCCAGCCAAGACTAGTTATTTGGCCCGAAAAAATATCTGGCAGAAATGGACTCGAGTTGTGGGCGGTATCAGCCACAAATGTAGGAAGACGTTTTAAGTAATAACTTCAGGCAAAAAAAAGCCCCGCCAAATTGGCGGGGTTGAGGTACGAGCGTGGCGCTCGGAAACGTGGAACGCAACAGGCCCTCCGGAGAAGGAGGGCCGGTCGGTGTTACAGGAGCATGGTGCGGATGTCGCCCAGCAGATCGCTCAGACGCTTGGTGAAGCGTGCAGCAGCAGCGCCGTTGATCACACGGTGATCGTAGGACAGCGACAGCGGCAGCATCAGTTTCGGCTGGAAGGCTTTGCCGTCCCAGACTGGCTGGATGGTTGCCTTGGAAACACCGAGGATCGCCACTTCCGGCGCGTTGACGATCGGCGTGAAGCCGGTGCCGCCAATGTGGCCGAGGCTGGAAATGGTGAAGCAGGCGCCTTGCATCTCGTCCGACGAGAGCTTCTTGGTCCGGGCTTTTTCAGCCAGGGAAGCAGCCTCGGCGGCCAATTGCAGCAGGCTCTTCTGGTCGACGTTCTTGATGACCGGTACCAGCAGGCCATCCGGGGTGTCGACGGCGAAGCCGATGTTCACGTATTTCTTGCGGATGATCGCTTTGCCGCTTGGCGCCAGCGAGCTGTTGAAGTCCGGCAGTTCCTTGAGCAGGTGCGCGCAGGTCTTGAGCAGCAACGGCAGGATGGTCAGCTTGACGCCGGCCTTCTCTGCAACGGCTTTCTGGGCAACACGGAACGCTTCGAGCTCGGTGATATCCGCCGAGTCGAATTGCGTCACGTGCGGTACGTTCAGCCAGCTGCGATGCAGGTTGGCGGCGCCGACCTGCATCAGGCGGGTCATCGGCACTTCTTCGATTTCACCGAAGCGGCTGAAGTCCACGACCGGAATCGGCGGGATGCCCGCGCCACCGCTTGCGCCAGCAGCAGCGGCCGGTGCTTCCTTGGCCTTCTGCATCATGGCTTTGACGTAAACCTGCACGTCTTCCTTCAGGATGCGACCGTGCGGGCCGCTGGCGCCAACGGCGCTCAGCTCGACGCCGAATTCGCGGGCCAGTTGACGCACGGCAGGGCCGGCGTGAACTTTTGCACCAGGCTTGGCTGGAGCAGCAACCGGGGCAGCAGCAGGAGCAGCGGCAGCCGGAGCAGCAGCGGCTGGAGCTGGAGCGCTCGGAGCAGCAGCGGCAGGTGCGGTCGCAGCAACAGGTGCAGCAGGAGCGGCGCCTTTGACTTTCAGTTTCAGGATCAGGTCGCCGGTTCCGACTTCGTCGTCGAGCTTGATGGAAACGCTTTCCACCACGCCAGCGGCTGGCGACGGGATTTCCATGCTCGCCTTGTCGGATTCCAGGGTGATCAGCGACTGGTCGGCAACAACGGTGTCGCCGGCCTTGACCAGGACTTCGATGATCTTGGCCTTGCCCGCCGAACCGATGTCCGGAACATGGATGTCCTGAACGCTGTCGGCCACTGGAGCGGCCGGGGCTGCGGCAGCAGCAGGTGCAGCGGCGGGTGCCGGAGCGGCAGCCTGGGCCGGAGCAGCAGCCGGTGCAGCAGCACCCGCCACTTCCAGATCCAGGATCAGGTCGCCGGTGCCGACTTCGTCGTTGAGCTTGACGCTGATGGCCTTGACCACGCCAGCGGCAGGCGACGGGATTTCCATGCTCGCCTTGTCGGATTCCAGGGTGATCAGCGACTGATCAGCCGCGACGGTGTCGCCGACCTTGACCTGGATCTCGATGATCTGGGCCTTGCCCGACGAACCGATGTCCGGCACGTGCACTTGCTGAACGCTGGCAGCGGCCGGCGCAGCAGGAGCAGGAGCGGCGGCAGGTGCAGCAGCCGGTTTGGCTTCAGCCTTGGCCGCCGGTGCGGCAGCCGCAGGGGCCGCAGCAGCGGCACCTTCGACTTCCAGCTCCAGCAGTTCGTCGCCTTCTTTCAGGCGATCGCCCAGCTTCACTTTCAGGCTCTTGATGATACCGGCCTTCGGCGCAGGCACTTCCATGCTCGCCTTGTCCGACTCAAGTGTCAGGATGCTCTGGTCGGCTTCGATACGGTCGCCGACCTTCACAAACAGTTCAATTACTTCACCTTCACCGCTGCCGATGTCAGGTACGCGAATGAGTTCGCTCACAGAATCTCTCCTCAGCAGTCCAGTGGGTTGCGTTTTTCCGGGTCGATCCCGAACTTGGCGATGGCTTCAGCCACCACTTTAGGTTCGATATCGCCACGGTCAGCCAGTGCTTCCAGGGCTGCCAACACCACGAAATGACGGTCGACTTCGAAGAAATGACGCAGTTTCTTGCGGCTGTCGCTGCGGCCGAAACCGTCGGTGCCCAGGACTTTGAATTCCTTGGACGGTACCCACTGACGGATCTGCTCGGCGAACAGTTTCATGTAGTCGGTAGAGGCAATGACCGGACCTTGACGGCCGTTCAGGCACTCTTCCACATAGCTCAGCTTAGGCTTCTGGCCAGGGTGCAGACGGTTGGTGCGCTCAACGGCCAGGCCGTCGCGACGCAGTTCGTTGAAGCTGGTAACGCTCCACACGTCGGCGCCGACGTTGAACTGTTCACGCAGGATCTTCGCTGCTTCACGGACTTCACGCAGGATGGTGCCAGAGCCCATCAGCTGAACGTGGTGCGCCGCTTCGCGGTTGTCTTCCTCGAGCAGGTACATGCCTTTCTTGATGCCTTCTTCGGCACCGGCCGGCATGGCTGGCTGCTGGTACGACTCGTTCATCACGGTGATGTAGTAGAAGACGTCCTGTTGCTCTTCGGTCATCTTCTTCATGCCGTCCTGAATGATCACCGCCAGCTCGTAGCCGTAGGTTGGATCGTAGGTGCGGCAGTTCGGGATGGTTGCGGCCAGCAGGTGGCTGTGACCGTCTTCGTGTTGCAGGCCTTCACCGTTCAGGGTGGTACGGCCGGCGGTGCCGCCGATCAGGAAGCCACGGGTGCGGCTGTCGCCAGCGGCCCAGGCCAGGTCGCCGATACGCTGGAAGCCGAACATCGAGTAGAAGATGTAGAACGGCAGCATCGGCTGGTTGTGGCTGGAGTACGAAGTACCGGCAGCGATGAAGGAGCTCATGGCGCCCGCTTCGTTGATGCCTTCTTCGAGGATCTGGCCCTTCTGGTCTTCCTTGTAGAACATCACCTGGTCTTTATCGACTGGCTCGTAGAGCTGGCCGACGGAGGAGTAGATGCCCAGCTGACGGAACATGCCTTCCATACCGAAGGTACGGGCTTCGTCCGGGATGATCGGTACGATGCGTGGACCGATTTCCTTGTCCTTGACCAGTTGCGCGAGGATCCGCACGAAGGCCATGGTGGTGGAGATTTCGCGGTCGCCCGAGCCGTCCAGGATCGCCTTGAGGGTTTCCAGTGGCGGGGTCGGGATGTTGAAGCTCTTGGCGCGACGCTGAGGTACGAAGCCGCCCAGTGCGGTACGGCGCTCGCTCAGGTAACGGGCTTCGGCGCTGCCTTCTTCCGGTTTGAAGAATGGCAGGTTTTCCAGTTCATCGTCCTTGACCGGGATGTCGAAGCGGTCGCGGAACAACTTCAGGCTGTCGACGTCGACTTTCTTGGTGTTGTGCGCAGTGTTCTTCGCTTCGCCGGCACCGGTGCCATAACCCTTGATGGTCTTGGCCAGGATGACGGTCGGTTGTTCTTTGTGGTTGACCGCTTCGTGGTACGCCGCGTAGACCTTGTACGGGTCGTGGCCGCCACGGTTGAGTTTCCAGATCTCGTCGTCGGACAGATCTTCGACCATCGCCTTGAGTTCTGGCGTGTTGAAGAAGTGTTCACGTACGAACGCGCCGTCTTTGGCTTTGTAGTTCTGGTACTCGCCGTCGATGACTTCGTCCATGCGGCGTTGCAGGATGCCGTCGACGTCCTTGGCCAGCAGTGGGTCCCAGAAACGGCCCCAGATGACTTTGGTCACGTTCCACTGAGCACCGCGGAACACGCCTTCGAGTTCCTGAATGATCTTGCCGTTGCCGCGAACCGGGCCGTCGAGGCGCTGCAGGTTGCAGTTGATGACGAAGATCAGGTTGTCCAGCTTCTCGCGGCCGGCCAGGGAGATAGCGCCCAGGGATTCCGGCTCGTCGCACTCGCCGTCGCCCAGGAAGCACCAGACTTTCTGTTTGCCTGGCTGGATGAAGCCGCGGTGCTCCAGGTACTTCATGAAGCGTGCCTGGTAGATCGCCTGGATCGGGCCCAGACCCATGGATACGGTCGGGAACTGCCAGAAGTCAGGCATCAGCCAAGGGTGCGGGTAGGACGACAGGCCCTGACCGTCGACTTCCTGGCGGAAGTTGTTCATCTGGTCTTCGGTGATGCGGCCTTCCATGAATGCGCGGGCGTAAACGCCTGGCGAGGTGTGGCCCTGGAAGTAGATCAGGTCGCCGCCGTGTTCTTCGGTCGGGGCCTGGAAGAAGTAGTTGAAGCCGATGTCATACAGGGTCGCACTGGAGGCGAAGCTGGAGATGTGACCGCCGAGGTCAGAATCCTTCAGGTTCGTACGCATTACCATGGCCATCGCGTTCCAGCGTACCAGCGAGCGAATGCGGCGTTCCATGAACAGGTCGCCAGGCATGCGTGCTTCGTGGGTTACCGGGATGGTGTTGCGGTAAGGCGTGGTGATGGCGTAAGGCAACTGCGAACCGCTGCGGGTCGCCAGTTCACCCATACGGGTCATCAAATAGTGAGCACGGTCTTCGCCTTCTTTGTCGAGAACCGATTCCAGGGCGTCCAGCCATTCCTGGGTTTCGACGGGATCGAGGTCTTGCATGGCTTGCTCCAGGGCGGAAAGGCTACCAGAATCGGTTGCCTGAGTTAGCGACTGGCCTTGTGGGCAGACGTTATGAATTCTTGGATTGCCGACAGGTTGTTCCGGCGGCGTGTAGTTTTACTACAAATCATCCGGCATTTCAGCCCGTCTAATGTATATACGAGTAGTAAAACTACAGAAGAGCGGCTTGTGGCCCCCGGCTGCGTTGTGAGAATAATCGTTAAGGTTGGTCTTTTTCCAACTACAAAAGGTAAAAGCTTGATGCTGGCTGCCAAAATAAAAGAAATTTCAGCTATTTCTAACTTTTGTTCGACGCTCCCTCAGGTAGTGGGTTTTCGAAAACCACTACATGCAGCCCGTTGCACGCCGATCAAGGATAGACCATGAGCCTCCCTTCGCTTGCCGAACTGCCCGCCATTCTCCTGCCGTTTGTCACCCGTGCCGAGCAGTCGTTCCGGGCTGCCGTCGCCGCTCTGGACGATGACCACGGGCTGTCCGCCTGGACGCCGGAACGCTGGGCGCAATTTTCCCGCGTCACCGCCGCCAGCGATTTCGTGATTGAACAGTGTGTTCGTGACCCTTTGATGTTGCTGGGGCTGGTGCAGTCCGGCGAACTGGACCGCGGCTTCGCTCCCGGTGAGTTGTGCGGGCAGATCGCGGCCGCCGCGAACGTGGCCGAGACCGATGATCAGCTTGGCCGCGCCTTGCGCCGCCAGCGTGCACGCCATCAGGTGCGGATCATCTGGCGCGACCTGACCCGCCAGGCCGATTTGATCCAGACCTGCCGCGACCTTTCGGACATGGCCGATGCCAGCATCGATCAGGCCTATCAATGGTTGTACGTGCGGCATTGCCAGCAGTTCGGCGTGCCGACCGGGCGGCGCAGCGGCGAGCCGCAGCAGATGGTCATTCTCGGCATGGGCAAGCTCGGTGCCGTGGAGCTGAACCTGTCATCGGACATCGACCTGATTTTTGCCTATCCCGAGGGTGGCGAAACAGTTGGCGTCAAACGCCCGCTGGATAACCAGGAGTTCTTCATCCGTCTGGGTCAGCGGCTGATCAAGGCCCTGGACCCGATGACCGTCGACGGCTTTGTATTTCGCGTCGACATGCGTTTGCGTCCCTACGGTTCGGCGGGCGCGCTGGTGCTGAGCTTCAACGCGCTGGAGCAGTATTACCAGGACCAGGGGCGCGACTGGGAACGCTACGCGATGATCAAGTCGCGGGTGGTGGCCGGGGATCAAGTAGCCGGCGCGCAACTGCAAGAGATGCTGCGGCCATTCGTTTACCGGCGTTACCTGGACTTCTCGGCCATCGAAGCGCTGCGCACCATGAAGCAGCTGATCCAGCAGGAAGTGCGGCGCAAGGGCATGGCCGACAACATCAAGCTCGGTTCCGGCGGTATTCGCGAAGTCGAGTTTATTGCCCAGGCGTTCCAGTTGATCCACGGCGGCCGCGATCTGAGCTTGCAGCAGCGCCCACTATTAAAGGTATTGAGCACGCTGGAAGGTCAGGGGTACCTGCCGCCGAACGTGATCAGCGAGCTGCGTGAAGGTTACGAATTCCTGCGTTACACCGAACACGCGATTCAGGCGATTGCCGATCGCCAGACGCAAATGTTGCCCGATGGCGAACAGGATCAGGCGCGCATTGCCTTTATGCTGGGCTTCGCGAACTGGACGGCGTTCCACGAACAACTGATGTATTGGCGCGGCCGAGTGGCCTGGCACTTCGGGCAGGTGATCGCCGATCCCGACGAAGAGCAGGGCGCCGAAAGCGAAGTGGTGGTCGGCGGTGAGTGGTTGCCGCTGTGGGAAGAGGCCCAGGACGATGAGGCCGCCTGCCGTCAACTGGAAGAGGGTGGTTTCAAGGATGCCCCAAAAGCCTTGAAAGCCCTGGCCGGCTTGCGCGGCAGCCCGCAATTGAGGGCGATGCAGCGTCTGGGTCGCGAGCGTCTCGATGCTTTTATTCCGCGTTTGCTGGCACAGGCCGTGGAACATGACAATCCGGACCTGGTACTGGAACGGGTGCTGCCGCTGGTCGAAGCCGTGGCCCGTCGTTCCGCGTACCTGGTGCTGTTGACCGAGAACCCCAGTGCGTTGCGGCGTTTGCTGACGCTGTGCGCGGCGAGCCCGTGGATCGCCGAGCAAATCACCCGCTTCCCGCTGCTGCTCGACGAATTGCTCAACGAAGGCCGGCTGTTCAAACCGCCACTGGCGCCAGAACTGGCGGCAGAGTTACGCGAGCGCCTGACACGGATTCCCGAGGACGACCTCGAACAGCAAATGGAAGCTCTGCGCCATTTCAAGCTGGCGCACCGCTTGCGAGTGGCCGCCTCGGAAATCGCCGGCAGCCTGCCGCTGATGAAAGTCAGCGATTACCTGACCTGGCTCGCCGAGGCGATCCTGGAGCAGGTGCTGGCACTGGCCTGGCGGCAAACCGTGGCCAAGTACGGCACGCCGCTGCGCACCGATGGCACCTTGTGCGATCCCGGCTTCATCATTGTCGGTTATGGGAAAGTCGGCGGCCTGGAACTCGGGCATGGTTCGGACCTGGACCTGGTATTCATCCACGACGGCGATCCGCAGGCTGAAACCGATGGCATCAAACCCATCGATGGCGCGCAATTTTTCACCCGATTGGGGCAACGGATCATTCACTTGCTGACGGCGCAGACCAACTCCGGGCAGTTGTATGAAGTGGACATGCGTCTGCGACCGTCCGGGGCGTCGGGCTTGCTGGTGAGTTCCCTGGGCGCGTTTGCCCGCTATCAGGAAAACGAGGCCTGGACCTGGGAGCATCAGGCATTGGTGCGCGCGCGGGTGTTGGTGGGCAGTCAGGATGTCGGCCAGGCCTTCGAGAAAGTCCGTGCCGCGATATTGGGTAAAACACGTGATCTGCCGACCCTGCGCCAGGAAGTCAGCGAGATGCGTGCCAAGATGCGCGATAACCTCGGCAGCAAGAGCACCGCGGCCGGCACCGGGGCAAATGCCTTCGAAACCACGGCGCCGTTCGATATCAAGCAGGACGCCGGAGGTATCGTCGATATTGAATTTATGGTGCAATACGCGGCCCTGGCGTGGTCCGAAACACACCCGCCATTGCTACGCTGGACGGACAACATCCGCATTCTGGAAGAGCTGGAGCATGAAGGGCTGATGCCCGTCGAAGATGCCAGCCTGTTGCGTGAAGCGTATAAAGCGTACCGTTCCGCTGCCCACCGGCAGGCCTTGCAGAAGGACCCCGGGGTGATCCCGGGCGATCAGTTTGCGGACGAACGGCGGCAGGTTATGCGGATCTGGCGTGAGCTGGGGCTAAGCTGAAACGGGATATTTGATACGCCAATATTCCCTGTAGGAGCGGGCTTGCTCGCGATGGTCGTTAACGATAACGCGGCGAGCCTGACACCCTGAGGGGTTTCAGGTTCATCGTCGGATCGCCGCCCGGAGCAAGCTCGCTCCTACAGTAGATTTGCGTTGTTCTGTAGAATTTTCGAGGCGGGGAGGCGTAGGCCTCCCCGGTTCGTTTATGGAAACCACATGAAAATTCTGATCGTTGGGCCCAGTTGGGTCGGTGACATGGTGATGGCGCAGACACTTTTCCAGTGTCTGAAACAACGCCACCCGCAATGCGAAATCGACGTGCTGGCCCCCGAGTGGAGCCGGCCGATTCTTGAGCGCATGCCCGAAGTTCGCCAGGCCTTGAGCTTTCCGCTCGGTCACGGTGTCCTGGAACTGGCAACGCGTCGGCGCATCGGCAAATCCCTGGCTGGCCAGTACGACCAGGCGATCCTGTTACCCAATTCCCTGAAGTCGGCGCTGGTGCCGTTCTTTGCCGGCATCCCGAAGCGCACCGGCTGGCGTGGCGAGTTTCGCTATGGCCTGCTCAATGACGTGCGCACGCTGGACAAGGATCGTTATCCGCTGATGATCGAGCGCTTCATGGCCCTGGCTTATGAGCCGGGCTTTGAGTTGCCAAAGCCGTATCCACGTCCGAGCCTGCAGATCGACCCGGTTACCCGCGAAGCGGCGCTTGCCAAGTTCGGCCTGACCCTCGACCGCCCGGTGTTGGCCCTGTGCCCCGGCGCCGAGTTTGGTGAGTCCAAGCGTTGGCCGTCCGAACATTACGCCAAGGTTGCCGAAGCGAAGATCCGCGAAGGCTGGCAAGTCTGGCTGTTCGGTTCGAAAAACGACCACGCCGTGGGCGAAGACATCCGCGCGCGGCTGATTCCCGGCCTGCGTGAAGAATCGGTCAACCTCAGCGGCGGCACCTCGCTGGCCGAAGCCATCGACCTGATGTCCTGCTCCGATGCGGTGGTGTCCAACGACTCCGGCCTGATGCACGTTGCCGCCGCGCTGAATCGCCCATTGGTGGCAGTCTACGGCTCGACGTCGCCAGGTTTCACGCCACCGTTGGCCGAGCACGTCGAAGTCGTTCGCCTGGGCATCGAGTGCAGTCCATGCTTCGACCGCACCTGCCGTTTCGGCCATTACAACTGCTTGCGCCAACTCATGCCGCAAGCGGTGAACGAAGCCCTGCAGCGGTTGCAAGGCACTCCGGTCGAGGTCAAATAGCTTGCGGGTTCTGTTGATCAAGACTTCTTCGCTGGGCGACGTCATTCATGCGTTGCCGGCGTTGACCGACGCGGCGCGGGCGATCCCCGGCATCAAATTCGACTGGGTGGTGGAAGAAGGCTTTGCCGAGATCCCGACCTGGCATCCGGCGGTGGGCAAGGTGATTCCGGTGGCGATACGTCGCTGGCGCAAAAACATCTGGCAGACCATCAAGAGCGGTGAGTGGAAGCGCTTCAAGCAAAGCGTTCGCGCCACGAAATATGACTTGGTGATCGACGCCCAGGGCTTGCTGAAAAGCGCCTGGCTGACCCGTTACGTCAAGGCGCCGGTGGCCGGTCTCGATAAAAGCTCTGCACGCGAGCCCATCGCTGCGCGCTTTTACGATCGACGCCTGGCCGTTGCCCGCGGGCAGCACGCGGTGGAGCGAGTGCGTCAGTTGTTCGCCATCGCGTTGGGCTATGACTTGCCCAAAGGCCTGGGTGACTACGGCCTGAATATCGAGCGCCTGGTGGAATTGCCGCGCAAGAATCCGTACGTGGTGTTTCTGCATGGCACCACCTGGGACACCAAACACTGGCCCGAAGCCTATTGGCGCGAGCTGACCGAACGGGTCGGCTACCTGGGCGTAGGGGTGAAACTGCCGTGGGGCAATGCGCTGGAGAAAGCCCGGGCCGAGCGCATCGCAGCCGGTTTCAAACACGCCGAAGTGTTGCCCAAACTGAACCTGGCCGGTGTCGGCAAGGTACTGGCGGGCGCACAGGCCTGCGTGGCGGTGGACACCGGTCTGGGTCATCTGGCCGCCGCGCTGGATGTGCCGACGCTGTCGCTGTTCGGCCCGACCAATCCGGGCCTGACCGGCGCCTATGGCAAGGTGCAGATTCACCTGGCCAGCGACTTCCCTTGTGCGCCGTGCCTGCAAAAGAAATGCACTTATCAACCGACGGCTGAAGATGCCCGTCAGTTTGACCTGAAACGCGAGTGGCCGTTGTGCTTCACGCGTCTGAATCCCGAGCGTGTCGCGAGCCGACTGAGCACGTTGTTAATGGCTGAGGAGCTGCGCTGATGCAATTGGCATTTGTCTTGTACAAGTATTTTCCATTTGGCGGCTTACAGCGCGATTTCATGCGAATCGCCCTGGAGTGCCAGAAGCGCGGCCATCAGATTCGCGTCTACACGCTGATTTGGGAAGGTGACGTACCGCCGGGTTTCGAAGTGCTGGTGGCGCCGGTCAAGGCGTTCTTCAACCATCGGCGCAACGAAAAGCTCAGCGAATGGATGGAAGCGGACCTGGCCAAGCGCCCGGTCGACCGCCTGATCGGCTTCAACAAGATGCCGGGCCTGGACGTCTACTACGCCGCCGACGGCTGTTTCGAAGACAAGGCGCAGAACCTGCGTAACTCGCTGTATCGCCGCTGGGGCCGCTATCGCCACTTCGCCGAATACGAGCGGGCGGTGTTCGCCAAAGAGGCGAAGACCGAAGTGCTGATGATTTCCGAGGTCCAGCAACCGCTGTTCATCAAGCATTACGACACGCCGCTGGAACGCTTTCACCTGCTGCCACCGGGTATCGCCCAGGATCGTCGTCGGCCGGCCGATGCCGATGAAATTCGTGCCGGGTTCCGCGCTGAATTCAATCTCAAGGACGATGAACTGCTGCTGGTGCAGATCGGCTCCGGGTTCAAGACCAAGGGTGTCGATCGCAGCCTCAAGGCACTGGCGGCATTACCTGCCGATTTGAGGAAGCGCACCCGGCTGTTTGTAATTGGCCAGGATGACCCCAAGTTATTCCAGATGCAGAGCGCGACCTTGGGGCTGGGCGACAACGTCACGTTCCTCAAAGGGCGCAGTGACATTCCGCGTTTCCTGTTGGGTGCCGATCTGTTGATCCACCCGGCGTACAACGAGAATACCGGCACCGTGCTGCTCGAAGCCCTGGTGGCCGGCTTGCCGGTGCTGGTGAGCGCGGTGTGCGGTTACGCCCATTACATCGCCGAGGCCGATGCTGGCCTGGTGCTGGACGAACCGTTCGATCAGGCACAGCTGACGCAGTACCTGACCGGCATGTTGAACGACGCTCAAGCAAGGGCGGCCTGGAGCCGCAATGGTCTGGCCTTCGCCGAAACGGCCGACCTCTACAGCATGCCGCAGCACGCGGCGGATGTGATTCTGGCGGAGCACGCTTAAATGAAGTTGATGCTGGCTGAACCGTTCAAGAGCCTCTGGGCCGGACGCGACCCGTTCGCCGAAGTCGAGGGGCTCAAGGGCGAGGTGTACCGCGAGCTGGAAGCACGCCGGACATTACGCACGGAAGTCGACGGCAACGGTTTTTTTGTGAAAATCCACCGTGGCATCGGCTGGGGCGAAATATTCAAGAACCTGCTGACGGCCAAGCTTCCTGTACTGGGTGCCGGTCAGGAGTGGAAGGCGATTCAGCGCCTGCAGGAAGTCGGCGTGCCGACCATGACCGCCGTCGCGTATGGCGAGAAGGGCCGTAACCCGGCCGATCAACATTCGTTCATCGTCACCGAAGAGCTGGCGCCGACGGTCAGCCTGGAAGATTTCAGCATCAACTGGACCCGGCAGCCACCGGAGCCAAAACTCAAGCGCGCACTGATCGCCGAAGTCGCGCGCATGACCGGCATGATGCACCGCGCCGGGGTCAACCACCGCGACTGCTACATCTGCCATTTCCTGCTGCACACCGACAAACCGGTGACCGCCGACGACTTCAAACTTTCGGTGATCGACTTGCACCGTGCCCAGACCCGCCCGGCGATCACCTTGCGCTGGCGCAACAAGGACCTGGCTGCCCTGTACTTTTCCGCGCTGGACATCGGCCTGACCCGCCGCGACAAGCTGCGTTTCCTCAAAGGCTATTTCCAGCAACCGATACGACAGATCCTGTGTGAAGAGGCAGCTTTGCTGGCATGGCTCGACGGCAAGGCCAACAAGCTCTACGAGCGTAAACAGCGATACGGGGATGCGCTCTGATGTCGGGTTGGAAGCTGGAACCGGC
Source organism: Pseudomonas sp. GW456-L13 (assembly GCF_017350115.1). Classification (NCBI taxonomy): domain Bacteria; kingdom Pseudomonadati; phylum Pseudomonadota; class Gammaproteobacteria; order Pseudomonadales; family Pseudomonadaceae; genus Pseudomonas; species Pseudomonas sp. GW456-L13. The sequence goes on along the minus strand of NZ_JACNAS010000001.1, from coordinate 2,765,419 downwards.
CTACAGCGAGCTGGCCGATGACTTCGGCAGCCTCGAGGCTGTGTTTGCGCTGCAAGGCGAGCGTTTGACCCGTGACGCGCTCTCGGAGGTCATCCGTGTCGAGCGCCATGGCGTCAACTATTACGTCAAACGGTATGTGGGCGCCGGCAAAGGCTTGCGACGTTACCTGGGCAAGCCTCGGGTGAAGATGGAATGGCAGAACCTCAAGCGCTTTGCCAAGTGGGGTATCCCCACTGCCGAAGTGGTGGCCTGGGGGCTGGAGCGGCGCGGTGCGGCCTACGCTCGCGGCGCGATGATTACCCGGGAGCTGCCGGGTACCGAGGACTTGTCGGCACTGGCCGAGCGCCACGACCCGAAGCTGTCGGACCGCGCCTGGGTCGATACCGTCAGTCGTCAGCTGGCCCAATACACCCGGACCATGCACGACCACCGCTTCACCCATAATGATTTGAAGTGGCGCAACCTACTGATCGACGATCAGGCTCGAGTGTTTTTGATCGATTGCCCCAACGGCGATTTCTGGCGCGGTTTCTGGCTCAAGTACCGTATTACCAAGGATCTGGCGTGCCTGGACAAGGTCGCCAAATATCAATTGTCGGCTACACAGCGCCTGCGCTTTTACCTGCAATACCGCAACCGGACCCGGCTCAACGCTGCGGACAAAAAACGCATCCGGCACGTGGTGAGATTTTTCGAGGGACGCGAATGACTGACTTTCTGGCTGCTGAAGACCGTGCGCTGCTTGAGCGCCATGGCCTCGGCACGTTCGAGGCACTCTGGACCAAACAGCTCGATGCGGTGGACGAACCCAACACCGTTGGCGGCGGCTGGAGCAGCGTGTTTCGGCTGGATCTGGAAGGTCATGGTTTCTACCTCAAGCGTCAAAGCAACTACCTGACCCGCACCTTGCGCGCACCGTTCGGCGAGCCGAGTTTCGCTCGCGAGTTTCGCAACATCTCCCGTTACCGGAAGATGGGCATTCCGGCGCTCGAAGCGGTGTTCTACGGGGAGCGCAAGGTCAATGGCGAGGTCCGCGCGATCCTGCTGACCCGTGCGCTGGACGGTTGGGACGACCTCGACTCGCTGTTGCAGCGCTGGACTCAATTGAGCCCTGAGCAGCACTCGGAAATCCTCAAGGCCAGTGGCGAACTGGCCCGGCAGCTGCACGCCGCACGCCAGGTGCATGGGTGTTTCTATCCCAAGCACATTTTCATGCGCGCCACCGGCAACGGCTATCAGGCTCAATTGATCGACCTGGAAAAGACCCGGCCGCTGCTGTACGGGCAGCGTGACCGAATCAAGGACCTGGAGCCGCTGACGCGCCGTGCGCCCGAGTGGGGCGAGTCGCAACTGCGACAATTGCTGGCCGCCTATCTGGATCAGCCGCAGGACAGCTCGCTGATCGATAGCTGGCTGCAGCGATTGACTGCGCGGCGTAGCCAAAAGAGGCCGCGCTGATGCGTTTATCCGAACTGAAGACCGCAGGCCGCACTCCCGTTTTGCCGCTGAGCGTTTCGTTGGCCGACGCCGCCGGCCCCGCCGAGCTGCAACTGCTGAGCCTGTTGCGGGTGTTGCCGGGGCAGCGTTATGTCGGTGCCGGCGTCTGGCGTGGCCGGCCGGTGTTGGCCAAATTGCTGGTCGGCAGCAAGGCTGCACGGCATTTTCAGCGCGAACTGGATGGCGTGCGCCTGCTCTCTGCCCAGGGGCTGACCACGCCGCAGCTGTTGGCCGATGGCCTGAAGGACGGCGAGGGTGGCTGGCTGCTGTTTGATTTCCTTGAGCATGCCGAAAGCCTGGGCGACACCTGGAAACAGGTGGAGCAGCAGCCCGTACTGTCCGATGGGCAAGGGGCGGTGCTGGCCGAGGCGTTGGGCGCGATCGGCCAGATGCATCGCAAGGGCCTGTGGCAGGAAGACCTGCACCTGGACAATTTGCTGCGCCAGGGCGGTCGCCTGTACCTGATCGATGGCGCAGGTATCTGCTGCGAGACACCTGGCCAGCCGCTGTCCCGGCAGAAGGTCCTGGAAAACCTCGGGGTGTTCTTCGCCCAGTTGCCGAAGTCGATTGAACCCTTCATTGAAGAGTTGCTGGTGTATTACCTGCTTAGCAACGGCGAACACGCCTTACCCATGGAGGCGTTGCAGAAGCAGATCGACAAGGTCCGCAGTTGGCGCCTCAAGGACTTCCTGATCAAGGTCGGCCGCGAGTGCACGCTGTTCAGCGTCCAGCGCGGAGCCTTCGGGTTACGGGCGATTCGCCGCGAGGAAGTGCCGTCGATGGTGCCTGTGCTGGAGCAGGCCGATGCCTTGCTCGATCAGGGGCACCTGTACAAGACCGGCGGTGCGGCGAGCGTCGGCAAGGTCGAGGTGGATGGCCGCACGCTGGTGATCAAGCGCTACAACATCAAGGGTTTTGCCCACTGGCTCAAGCGCTTCTGGCGCCCGAGCCGGGCCTGGCATTCATGGCGCGAAGGCAACCGCCTGGCGTTCCTCGGGATTGCCACGCCCAAGCCGCTGGCGTTGCTGGAAAAGCGTTTCCTGTGGCTGCGTAGCCGGGCTTACCTGATCACCGAGTACCTGCCGGGGCCGGACATCATCGAGCGTTTTGCGCCGTATGTGGAGCGTGGTGATGCACCGGAAGCCGAACTGGCGGCACTGGATCATCTGTTCGCCGAGTTGATTCGTCTACGCATCAGCCATGGCGACTTCAAGGGGCATAACCTGTTCTGGCAGCAGGATCGCTGGGCGTTGATCGACCTCGATTCGATGTGCCAGCACGGCTCCCTCGGTAGTTTCTCCCCAGCGTATGCAAGGGATCGCGCGCGGTTCATGCGCAATTGGCCTGAAGGCAGTGCCCTTTATCAGGTCATTGATCAGCGGTTGCCCAAGGACATCTCCAGCGCTGCTTAAACCGCTATCGCGAGCAAGCTCGCTCCCACACTGAATCTTTGTCGGGCACATATTTTGTGTGCGACCGAGAACCACTGTGGGAGCGAGCTTGCTCGCGATGAGGCCGGTACTGCCAACCGAGAAAGCAGACAAGTTCTTGTGAACCGTCCTACGCGATCTTGGGAAGTCATGAACTGTGGCCAAAATCGCTCCGATGCTAGTTTGCCTGACGTTCTCGGAGGGCAGATTTTGACGATCAAAATGGCAGTTTCAGCGGGTGTTTTATCAGTGTCGCTAACGGGTTGCGGGACCGCCGCCACCGTCCTGCAGGATGAAGCCCAAGCCGCGCAGGGGCTGCGTCGGCAAAAGACCTATTGCCAATCCATTCCACGGGTCTACAGCGGCCTCGCCTACGACTTCTGTGTCTTGAATGCACCGCCAGACCCTACGGGTATCCTTGTGCCGCTCGTATTGGTGGATCTGGCCGTGTCTGGCGCGCTGGATACCGTTGTCTTGCCGTACACGATTTACCGGCAAAGCGTGGACGGCAGTATCTCCATCTATTGGCGGCCTGCGCGCGGATAAAAAATGCCGTGAGGTCCCGGCCGTGGTTGCATGCCGCTTGCTGCTAGAGGTTTGCCGCCGCTTTTACGCTATAATCCCGCCCTTTAGCTGTCTCTCGCTCATTGCGAGGGCACATTAATTTTTGAGGCGCTTGCGCCTGCATGCAGACTAAAGAGGCTAGACCCCTGTGGCATTGACGATTCTTGGCCTGTCCGGCGCCCTTAGCCATGATCCTTCCGCAGCCCTGTATATCGACGGCAAGCTGGTCGCGGCGGCTGAAGAGGAGCGCTTCGTACGCGATAAACATGCAAAGAACCGCATGCCCTACGAATCGGCGAAATTCTGCCTGGAACAGGCCGGTATCAAGCCGTCCGACGTTGACGTGGTCGCGATCCCATTCGCACCGATCAGTCTGTTCGGCAAGGCCCGCTGGCAGTACGCCAAGCGTTACTGGTACGCCCCGGACCGTGCACTCGACGCGATCCTGATGGGCAACCGTCGCTACAAGCGCTATCGCAACAAGATCGTCTGGTGCCTGGAGCAACTGGGTTTTGATCCGAAGAAGATCAAGATCGAGCCGGTCGAGCACCACCTTGCCCACGCCTCCAGCGCTTATCACTGTTCCGGTTTCAAAGAGAAAACCGCGATCCTGGGCATCGACGGCAAGGGCGAGTACGCCACGACCTTCTTCGGTTACGGCGAAAACGGCAAGATCCACAAGATCAAGGAATTCTTCGATCCGGACTCCCTCGGCGGCCTGTATGGCGCGATCACCGAGTTCCTCGGTTTCGATATGCTCGACGGTGAGTTCAAGGTCATGGGCATGGCGCCGTACGGCGACGCCAGCAAATATGATTTCTCGCGCCTGGCTTCGTTCGAAAATGGCGAACTGGTGATCAACACCGACTACGCCAACGTCATCGGCCTGCGTCGCTACAAAGAAAAGGGCAAGGGTTACTACTTCTCGCCGAAGCTGATCGAGTGGCTGGGTCCCAAGCGCGAAGGCGACATCGCCGACGAGCCTTACATCCACTACGCCGCCAGCATTCAAGCGCTGTTCGAAAAGATTGCGCTGCAGATGATCGACCACTACCTGGGCGACGTGCTCAAGGAAACCGGCAAGCTGGCCTATGCCGGTGGCTGTGCGTTGAACGTCAAGCTGAACCAGAAAATCATCGCCCGCGACGACGTCAAAGAGCTGTTCGTACAGCCGGCGTCCGGTGATGCCGGTACCGCAGTCGGCGCGGCAGCCTATGTGTCCCACGCCCGCGGCGTGCCGGTCGAGAAGATGGAGCACGTCTACCTCGGCCCGTCGTACAGCAACGAAGACGTGATCGCAGCCTGCGCCCGTCACGCCAACAAGCCGACGTGGCGCAAGCTCGACAACATGCCGGAGCAGATCGCCAAAATCATGGTCGATGGCAACCCGGTGGCCTGGTTCCAGGGCCGCATGGAGTTCGGTCCGCGTGCACTGGGCGGGCGTTCGATCATCGGTTGCCCAAGCGTGCCGGGCGTGGCCGACCGCATCAACCACCAGATCAAGTTCCGCGAGCGCTGGAGGCCTTTCTGCCCGTCGATGCTCGACACCGTGGCGCCGCAGATGATCAAGATCGATCACCCGGCTCCGTTCATGACCTTCACCTTCGAAGTGGCTGAAGAGTGGAAAACCCGCGTGCCGGAAGTCGTCCACGAAGACGGCACCTCCCGCGCCCAGGTGCTCAAGCGTGAATATAACCCGCGCTACTACGACATGATGAAAGCGCTGGAAGTGCTCACCGGCAACGGCGTGTCGCTCAACACCTCGCTCAACCGTCGTGGCGAGCCGATGATCTGCTCGCCGACCGATGCGCTGAATATGTTCTTCGGCTCCGATCTGCAGTACCTGATCATGGAAGACATCCTGGTGGTCAAAGAGGGCGCAAACGCTTATGACTCGCTCGGCTGAACGCCATGTGCTGCAGTTCTGCCACGGCTATGACGGGCCGTTCCTGGACTGCGCACGGCAGTACGCCAGCCTGTTCGCGGGCACTGGTTATCGGGTGACCACGGTCTTTCTGACCGGGGCTGCCGATAGCGAGGTGGCCGCAGCGTGTGCTTCCGATGAAGTGTTGTTCATGGAATACAGCTCCAAGGCCATTCGTGGCCTGAAGCTGGGTGCCATCGGCGATCTGCGCAAGATCGCCGCGTCGCGCAACTTCAGTTTCTGCATCGCCCATCGCTTCAAGCCGATCTACATCGCCTTGCTCGGCACTTCGTTGCCGGTGATTGGCGTGCACCACGCGTTTGACGATTACAAACGCGGCACGCGCAAGCTGTTCGCGCATATTTTCCGCAAGCGTCTGAGCCTGCTCGGTGTGTCCGATGCGGTGCGCGACGACATGCGCCAATGCCTGCCGAAATGGCCGGCGACGCGTATTCAAACCCTTTACAACCGCATTGACGTGCCTGCGCTGCAAGCCAGTCAGGTTTCCGCTCGCGAAGCTCGGGAAACCCTCGGTCTCTCGGCTGATGCGTGGATTGTCGGCAACGTTGGCCGACTGCACCCGGACAAGGATCAGGCTACTCTGCTGCACGGTTTTGCTGCGGCGTTGCCGGGGCTTCCGGGTAACAGCCAACTGGTGATTCTCGGCAAGGGGCGTCTGGAGCAGGATCTCAAGGAGCTGGCTCGGGAGCTGGGTATCGGTGATCGGGTGCTGTTCCTCGGTCAGGTGCCGGACGCGCGTAATTACTTCCGCGCCTTTGATGTATTTGCCCTGAGTTCCGATCACGAACCGTTCGGCATGGTGCTGCTGGAGGCAATGGCCGCTGGCGTACCCTTGCTCGCCACAGCGTGTGGCGGGGCGAAGGAAGTGGTCGAAGGCGTGGGCATTCTGTTCCCGCTCGGCGATGCTGAACACCTTGCACAAGGCCTGCAACATTTGGCGGGTATGGATGATCAACAGCGCCGTCAATGCGCCGAGATGATGCTCGATCGCTTGCGTGAGCGTTTCTCCGACCGTGCGGTGCGCGACACCTTCTGGCGTCTGCCGCAAGTTACCGATCTGGCACCGAGGGGCTGATGCTCAACCGATTCCAAGGCTGGCGCGAACGTGGCTGGTCGCCCGTTGACGCCTCTACCTACGCAAAAGCCTGGCAGCAATTTGGCGGAAGCGTCGCGACTCACCCTCTGGTGGTCGAACGTCTGGCGGATCTTGCCGGCATCCCGGTGCGATACCTGGCCTGGGAGCAACAGGGCGAAGTCAAGGCCGCGATCCCGACCTGGGGCCGCGATGTGGCGCTGTCCAAGGATGTGCTCAAGCGCAACGGCAAAAAAGGCCTGTTCGATCTCGGCAATGCCGAGCTGATTTTGCCGGCCGCCGCTGATGTTCAGGCTCCTCTGCGCCATCGTGCACGCTACTTGTCGGCACTCAACGAAACCCGCTTCAGCGGCATGAAGTTGCAGACAGAACAACTGGCCATGGCCCGTACCCCGGAAGAGCTGTCGAAGAAGTTTCGCTACAACCAGCGCCGCGAATTGCGTCTGCTGGAAGAGGCGGGCGGTGTGGTGCGTCCGGTCGGCGAATTTTCCAGCGCTGAATTGGCGGCGATCTACTGTGATCTGTTCCAGCGTCGTTGGGGGTTCCCGGCCACCGGCGCTGCGCGCATGGCTGAAGTCCTCGAACTGCTGCGCGAGTTGCTGATCGGTTCGGTGATCTTCCTCAACGATGCGCCGATTGCGATTCAACTGGTGTACCGCGTCGAAGCGCCGGAATGGATCAGCGTCGAGTACATCAACGGCGGCGTTGATCCCGAAACCCGCGAATTCAGCCCCGGTAGCGTATTGAGCTTCCTCAATACGCAAAGTGCCTGGGAGCATGCCCGGGCGCAGGACAAACCGTTGCGCTTTTCCTTCGGTCGCGCCGACCGTGAATACAAGGATCGTTGGTGCAACCCCGTGCCGGTCTTCACCGTATGAGCCAAACCATGAGCCGCAAACAGCAACTGCTCAAGCGCCATCGGCGCAATAAACGTATCGGCCTGCTGATTGCGCTGGTGCTGTTGATCGTCATGGGTGTGCTGGTGGCCTGGTGGTTGCCGCTGGTGCTGGCGGTTCTGGGTTGGGTTGCCCACGAAGCCTGGTTTGCCGACCACCTGTTCTACTCACCGAAAGACGATTACCAGTACAGCTTTCCGCCCTACACGCCCCAGCCCAAAGTGCACCTGAACGGTGAACATTTGCGGCTGGACGAGGGCGTGATGCTGGTCGACGATGCGACGCTGGTGCTGGCCCTGCGGGTGAAAAGCACATGGCTGGGACGTTTTATCGATCCAGTGGTCGAGTTGGTGGGGGGCGAAAACCCTGACCGACAAACCTTCGAACGAGGCGTAAACGGCCTGCGTTATCTCAATCTCAGTGGTCAGGCTCAGGCGCTGTCGCGTGGCGAGCTGCGCTTGCGCGGGCGTTTCTGTCGTGTGTTCGGTGAGCCTGTGCTGTGGGCACTGGAACATCCGGATTATCGGCGTCAACGGGTGATGGTCATCGCGCCCCACGCCGATGATGCCGAGCTGGCAGCCTACGGTTTGTACAGCCAGGCCGACGAAACCTGGATCGTCACGCTGACAGCGGGCGAAATCGAAGCCGAACACTACCGGCAGATGGGACTGAACAAGGTCGATGCGGCCCGCTTGAAAGGCCGCCTGCGCACCTGGGACAGCATCACCGTGCCACGTTGGGCCGGTGTACCCGAGGCCCGCTGCGTACAACTGGGTTATTTCTGTCTGCAACTGGCGAGCATGCAGGCCGCGCCTGCGGTGGCCGCGGGATCGCGGGAAGCGGACCTGGACGATACCCGGCTGTTCCGTCAGTTGAATCCTTTCACGCTGCCGGGCGATGCCGATGGCGCGCCGACCTGGAACAATCTGCTGGCGGATCTGCGTGAGTTGCTGCTGCGGGCCCGCCCCGAGGTCATCGTCCTGCCGCATCCGACCCTCGATCCGCATCCCGACCATGTCTGCGCCCAGGCGGCAGTTCTCGAAGCCTTGCAAGGCCTGGACTGGCAGCCGACCACGCTATTGGGCTATGCCAACCACCTGCACGACAACGACCGCTGGCCGATGGGTGATACCGGTGATGGCATCGCCTTGCCGCCGGCCTTCGATCCGACCCAGCCGATGCAGCCTTATTGCCTGTCCTTGCCGCTGGAGCAGCAGCGAGACAAGGCCATGGCGTTGGGCATGATGCACGACCTGCAATCGGCGATGCCGTTCAAGCGTCGCTTGCGTCGGTTGATACAACGTTTGTTGGCCGGCCGGTTGCCGTCCACCTATGGCCAGAACGAATTCTTTCGCAAGGCCGTCCGGCGCCACGAGCTTTTGTGGTCCATCAAGCACACACCAGGCAATGTTTCTCAGCGGGGAGAGTTATGAGTCAGCGGTCAAAGGTCCTGCAGCTGCAGCCTGACTACAACGTCAAAGCCCATGATTTCGCCGACCTCGCGGAGCAAATCGTCAAGGCCCTACCCGGTGATCGCTATGAAGTGACCGCCGCGTTTCTGCGCGGCAAACCCGGGCCGGGCGAAGCAGTGAGCCGAGCCGACCGTTCGGTGTACTTCGAATTTTCCGACAAGTCCCTCAAGGGCATGCGCCTGCGGGCCATGTGGCAGCTGTACAAGTTCTGCCGTCGGGAAAAATTCGATGTAGTGATCTGCAACCGCTTCAAGCCGGTGAACATGATGCTGGCGCTCAACCGCTGGTTGAAAGTGCCGCTGTGCATCGGCATTTCCCACGGCTTTGGCGAGTACGACCGTTTTTACCGGCGCCGCCAGACCCAGCGCCTGATCGATCGTCACTGGCGCTTCGTCGGCGTGTCGCCAGCGGTGAAACAGTATCTGCTGGACTGTGACTGTGGCTTCACCGATCAGAATACCTATGCCATCACCAATGCCATCGACATCGAGCAGGCCGAAGGTCTGCAACACAGTCGTGAAAAGGCACGTGAAATGCTGGGCATCGATCCGTCGGTGCGGCTGATCGGTGCGTTGGGGCGACTGGTGCCGGTCAAGGGCCATATCTATTTGCTGCAGGCCTTCGCGGCACTCAAGGACAAATACCCCAATACCCAATTGGCGATCATTGGTGCCGGCCGCGAAGAGTCGCGCCTGGCCGCGGAAATCGACCGCCTCGGCCTCAGCGGTCGCGCCCATTTGCTGGGGTTCAAGGAAATTGCCCTGCAGTACATTCGGGCTTTCGACATTTGGACCATGCCTTCTTTGGCCGAAGGCCTCGGGCTGGCGCTGCTCGAAGGCATGAGCGGGCATTTGCCGGTGATCGCCTCGAACGTGCCGGCCATGTTGCCGCTCATCGAGGGGGCCGGTGGCCTGGCGATTACGCCGAAGGATGTGCCGACGCTGCAGGCGGCGCTGGACACTTATCTTGGCCTTTCGGATGACGAGCTCAAGGCCAAGGGCGAGCAGTCCTTCCGTTATCTGCAGCAACACCATGACATTGAGGAGTTCCGTCGCGAATACCTCAATCTGATCGATTCCGGCCTGGAACAGGCCCGCAAGGAGCAGCCATGAACGACGCGCAACCCATCGTCACGGTCATCATCGCGTCGTACAACCACGCTCCTTACATCGAGGAAAGCATTCTCAGCGTCCTCAACCAGACCTATCGGAACATCGAGTTGCTGGTGATCGACGACGGATCGAAGGATGACAGCGTCGCGCGGATCAAGGCATTGCAGGCCATCCATGGCTTCGACTTCCGGGTTCAGGAAAACCAGGGGCTGACCAACACCCTCAACGGTGCAATTGCCCGGGCCAAGGGCAGCCTGATCGTGCCGTTCGGTTCGGATGACATCATGCTGCCGGAGCGAATCGCCACTCAGGTCGCGCATATGGAGGGCAAGCCCGAGGTCGGCATTTGCGCCGGTAACATCGAACTGATCGATGCCGACGGCAATCTCTACCCCGAGAAGCGCCAGCGTCGGGATGTGCCGTTCCGTCGCCTGGATTTCGACGACATGTTCCTCGAGCGCAAGCCCTATCCTCCGGCGCCTACCCTGATGATCCGCCGCGAAGCGCTGGACAAGGTGGGCGGTTTCGACCCGACCATTCGCCTGGAAGACTTGCTGATCGAGCTGAAGGTGACCCATGCCGGTTACTTCATCGACGGTCTGAATGTGTTGATGGCGCGCTATCGCAAGCACGCCACCAACTCCTACAAGAATCACCGCTTCATGATCGATAGCATCCTGCGCACCTACGCGCTCTTCAGCGATCACCCGCTGTATGACGAGGTGCGCTACAAGTTCCTCAATTCCATGTTCCTCAAGACCGCCAACCGTGATCGCAAGCTGGCGCGGGAGTTGCTGGCGCAGATTCCGTTCAAGGCCTGGAACAAGAAAACCTGGCGTGGACTGGGCCGGATGTATTTCTCACGGCTGGAGAAAGACTGAGCCGGAGGCTGGATTCAAGGGGGGGAAGGCGGGGCATTGTCCTCGGAGGCATGCCCCGGAAACGGCTCAACGTTGTTGAGCTGTTTCCTCCGGAAGTTCTTTCCTCGGCTTCCTGTTCTGGCGCAACCAGTGCAGGGTTTTCTTGCCGGCATTGATACCGGGCTTTTCGATGTACAGGTAAGCCAGGCTGCTGATGATGATCAGCAGGCAACTGCACACGGCCAGCAACGGCAGGAAGACCCAGGCTTGCCGGACATCAAGGTGCAATATCGGCGGTAGTCGCTGCACCAGTACCCAGAGCACGAAACCGTGCAGCAGATACGTGCTGTAGCTGATTTCCCCCAGCCAGCGGATGCTGCGTGGTCTCAGGGCGCCGAACAAGGTATTGCCGGACGCCACGATCACAAAGAACAGTGAAAGCAGCAGCAGCGCCCCCAGGTTGAATGCCCGGTTGAACGCCGTAAAGGCGATCGCCAGCGCGAGCAGGGCGACGATGCCCGCCAGTGGAGACAGGCTCCAGGCGACGCATTGTGGACGGCGAATCCAGTACGCCGCAGCGATGCCGCCGAGGAAGCTGGCCAGGAAGTGCTTCTTCAGCGAGTGTTCCCAGCCGACAACCTGGTACAGGGTATAGATGCCGATCAGGCACAGCACCGTCTGCATCCAGCCGCCGCGATAAATGAACACCATGGCGGCCAGTGGCAGGGCCAGGTAGAAAAACAACTCGTACCCCAGCGTCCAGGTGACGTTGGAGATCAGCATGCCGGTCTGGTGGTACTGGTTGACGTCTGGCCGGTCGAAGATCAGCCAGGCCAGGGTCTGGCCAATGAGTTGGGTGCCGGAGTCCTTGAGTTCCCAGTCCTGCAAATAGAACACACAGACAAACACGGTCAACATCAGCGGCAGGTAGAGCGGGTAGAGGCGAAACAGCCTGGATACCGCAAATGCCAGCCAGTCGTGCTGCCGTCCGTGGGTGAGCAAGCGGTTCCAGAACAGAAAGCCGGTGATCATGAAAAAGAGGGCGACGCTACCCTGGCCGAGCTGCGAGTAGAAGTTGCTCGGTGGAAAGTCGATCACGCCGGTTTTCAGAAAGATCCAGGTAATGATCGAGTGGTGCACGAACACGCCGAAGGCCAGATACCCGCGTAAGCCGTCGATGCCGGCAAAGCGGCTTTCGCCCCAATGCTCCAGCTCTCGGGGGATTTTCGGCACGCTGCGCAACAGTAGCGCAGCGGTCGCGATGGCGAGCAGGTAGGCCGCCATCGCGATAAGCGGGTTGGTTTCTGTCATCAGTGAGCCTGGGCCGGAGGACTACCGGCCAGCACGTGCCTGTGCAAATTATCCACGTCGGCTTTCGAGGCCGTCGCGGCGTATCCCAGCAGCAGTGCTTCGAAGTGATCCTCGAACAACCAATGCCGATCCGATGCATAGCGCTGCATGTGGCGCAGATTACGCCGACGCAGGGAAGGGCTCAATGCCGAGGGGTAAATTCGCAGGTCGGCCAGGTCGATCAGGCCGAACTCGCCGTCCTCCAGCACCAGCACATTGCCCAGGTGCAGGGAGCGGAAGTAGACCCCTTGCTGGTGCAGTTGAGCCATGAATTTACCGAAGCGCTCCACCAGTGCCTGGCGCACCGCCGGGGCGGTGATGCCTTGCAGGATCTGGCGCAGCGTGTTGCCTGGCAACGGGGAGTAATGCACGGCGGTGCTGCCGTCTTCGAACCGGTAAAGGTCGAGGATGTGCGGTGTCGGGATGCCCATGCCGCGCAGTTGCACGCTATTGACGGCAAACCGATCGGAGTAGGGCGTGAAACTGCCCGAGGTATACCAGCGACGGCGACGGAACAGCTTGAGAAAACTGCCATCGGTCAGGCGCAGGACCTTTGGGCCCAGACCATCCTCTTCGATGACCCTGGCATCGGCAGTCAGCTGTTGCAGGGCGCTTGGTGTCGCCGTCTTGATCGGCGTGTCCAGCAGGCGCCGGGCACGTTGATTGATGCTCAATGCGGCAATCAGCGCCAAGGGGATCCATAGCAGGAACCAGTGCTCCTTGGGGCGAGAGATGATCCCGCCACCTTCAGTCAGGCCTGCACCGATACCGAAGGCCAGCCAGGCTGAGGCGATGATAAACAGCGGTTGCACACGATGGCGCCGGCTGCTGATGAAGCTCCATACAACAAAGAACAGCCATGGCAGCAGGCCGATAATGCCGACGTAGTAGAGCACGCCCAGGGCAAAGCTATGGGGTTCCTGAAGGTTGTAGCCTACGCCGGGGTCCAGTCTCAGTGCGGCGTTGTAACCGTGCCCGATCCATGGGTGTTCAGCGATCCGGTTCAGGGTCAATTGCCAGAGCTCGATGCGGAAGGAACTGCCTCTTTCGAAGATTTTGTCCGCAAACAACGCGAAAGTCGCCGTACCGGCGAAGAACATGGCGCCAAGCATGAAGACCGAGCGTCGATTCCAGCAGATGAAACACAGCCATAGCGCCGCCAGCGTCAGTGCAACCAGTGGGGTCCTGGAGCCGGTGGCCAGCACTGCGGCAAACATGATCGCCATCGCCGGTACGCTCAGCCAAAGTACCTGGCGTCGGCTGCAGGTCATGCTCAGGCTCAGCCAATAGGTACAAAAAAAGCCGAAAACGTGGGAGCTGAGCAGTGGATTGTCGAATGCGCCTACACCGATCAAGCGCATTTCCGGTTGGTAGATCTGGTCGAACCTGTACAGGTTGTAGGCAGAGATGACCAGTGCCACCGTTGCGGCGCAGAACAGCAGGGGCTGGATGATTTCGCTGCGAAAGCGCACCAGCAGGTAGCAGCCTACGAACAGCAACAAGGTGTGCAATGGCGGTTTGAACTGGCCAAAGTCGATGTCGTCGTCTGGCCTCCAGCACAGGCTGAGCAGTGCCCACGCCATAAATAGCAGGGCTGCAATGACGATCGGCTCGCGCAGCAACTCTTTGCCGAGCCGCGGCCGCAGGCACAGTGCAAAGAGTGCCGGAATGCTGAACAGGCCATAATAAAGCTTGTGATGCACACTGCGCCCCGGCAGGAAAAACAGCGCACAAAGCAGGAACAAATAACCGAGCGGAAGGATCCACAAACAAATGAAATCGAAGATTCTGTTGGACGTGCTGTTCAAAACGTTTAATTGCATGCTGGGTAACTTATTCCTGAATTGAGCGATCATACCAAGGCAGGGACATCTGGTGGCTGTTTGACGCGCCACAATACACAGACTGTATGCGATTGCCAGAACCCTGGGGAAGCTGTGGTAAAGTCAGCGTCCTTTTCATCGACATTCGCGTGATATGACCGACTCCAGTCTCTGCGCAAGCCCATCGAGCTTGAAAATCTACTTCCGCCTGCTCGGCTATGTCCGGCCGTATATCAGCCTGTTTCTGATCAGCATCGTCGGTTTTCTGATTTTCGCTTCGACACAGCCAATGCTGGGCTACATTCTCAAGTACTTCGTCGACGGTCTATCCAATCCTGAAGCGGTGCTGTTTCCAACAGTGCCCTACCTGCGGGATCTGCAACTGCTGCAGGCGGTGCCATTGTTGATCATCCTGATCGCCGCGTGGCAGGGGTTGGGGTCGTACCTGGGCAACTACTTCCTGGCCAAGGTTTCCCTGGGCCTGGTCCATGACTTGCGGGTCCAGTTGTTCAACAACCTGCTGGTGTTGCCAAACCGGTATTTCGACAAGCATAACTCGGGGCACCTGATTTCACGTATTACCTTCAACGTGACCATGGTCACGGGGGCGGCAACAGATGCGATCAAGGTCGTAATCCGTGAAGGCATGACGGTGATCTTCCTGTTTGCCTCGCTGTTGTACATGAACTGGCGCCTGACGCTGGTCATGGTCGCCATCCTGCCGTTGATCGCCCTGATGGTGCGCACGGCCAGCAAGAAATTCCGCAAGCAGAGCAAGAAAATCCAGCTGGCCATGGGGGACGTGACGCATGTGGCGTCCGAAACAATCCAGGGCTATCGCGTGGTGCGCAGCTTCGGCGGTGAAAAGTACGAAGAGAAACGCTTCTTCGATGCCAGCCAGGGCAACACCGACAAGCAATTGCGCATGACCCGCACCGGCGCCATCTACACGCCGTTGCTGCAACTGGTGATCTACACCGCCATGGCCGTGCTGATGTTCCTGGTGCTGTTCCTGCGGGGCGATGCGTCGGCCGGCGACATGGTGGCCTACATCACCCTGGCTGGCCTGCTGCCCAAGCCGATTCGCCAGCTGTCCGAAGTCAGCTCGACCATCCAGAAGGGTGTGGCCGGCGCTGAAAGTATCTTCGAGCAACTGGATGTCCAGCCTGAAGTCGATACCGGCACCGTCGAGCGTGATGTGGTCAGCGGTCGCCTGGATGTGCGCAACCTCAGCTTTACCTACCCTGACACCGAGCGTCAGGTGCTCAATGACATCAGTTTCTCGGTCGAGCCCGGGCAAATGGTGGCGTTGGTGGGACGTTCGGGCAGCGGCAAGTCGACCCTGGCCAACCTGATTCCGCGTTTCTATCACCACGACAAGGGCGAAATCCTGATCGATGGCGTCGAAGTGGAGCAGTACAAGCTGTTGAATCTGCGTCGGCATATCGCCCAGGTGACTCAGCACGTGACCCTGTTTAGCGATACCGTGGCCAACAACATCGCCTATGGCGATCTGGCTGGCGCACCCCGTGAAGACATTGAAAAGGCGGCCAAGGATGCCTACGCGATGGACTTCATCGCTCAATTGCCTGAAGGCCTGGACACCCAGGTCGGGGAAAACGGCGTGCTGCTGTCCGGTGGCCAGCGCCAGCGCCTGGCGATTGCCCGGGCACTGTTGAAGAATGCTCCGCTGCTGATCCTCGATGAGGCGACTTCGGCGCTCGATACCGAGTCCGAGCGGCATATTCAGGCAGCCCTGGACCAGGTCATGAAAGGTCGCACCACGCTGGTGATCGCTCACCGCCTGTCGACCATCGAGAAGGCCGACCTGATCCTGGTCATGGATCAGGGGAAAATCGTCGAGCGCGGCACCCATGAACAACTGCTGGCGCAAAACGGCTACTACTCGCGCCTCAACGCGATGGGCCTGGACGCCCCGGCCGAAGACATCGCCTGACCCCGAAAGGGCGAGCCTGGCTCGCCCTTTTCGCACTCCCGTCGAAACCGGTCAGCCACTACCGTGACTTTGATGATTTCGCCTAGCGGGTTTATTGCTCAAAAAATGAGCAAAAAATGCTGGCGAATCATCCCGTTGCAGCCACCGCACTAGCCGACACCAACCCTGTGTTAATATCGCGCCCCTGTTCATTCTGTATGTGGGTTGCACCATGAAGTTGTCCATGCCGCGATTCGATCAAGCCCCTGTCTTGGTGGTCGGCGATGTCATGCTCGACCGTTACTGGCATGGTGGTACCTCACGGATTTCTCCTGAGGCACCGGTGCCGGTGGTCAAGGTCGATCACATCGAAGACCGCCCGGGCGGTGCTGCCAACGTTGCCTTGAACATTGCCGCCCTGGGGGCTCCGGCTTCGCTGGTCGGTGTCACCGGCGACGATGAAGCCGCCAACAGCCTGGTCAACAGCCTCAAGGGCGCCGGCGTGCGGGCCATCTTCCAGCGCATTGCGCACCAGCCGACCATCGTCAAGCTGCGGGTCATGAGCCGTCACCAGCAATTGCTGCGCATCGACTTCGAAGAACCCTTCGCCACCGACGCACTGGCGCTGGCCGCGCAGGTCGATGAGTTGCTCGAAGGCATCAAGGTGCTGGTGCTGTCCGACTACGGCAAAGGCGCGCTGAAAAACCATCAGACGCTGATCCAGGCTGCCCGTGCCCGAGGCATTCCGGTGCTGGCCGATCCCAAGGGCAAGGATTTCTCGATCTACCGTGGTGCGAGCCTGATCACGCCAAACCTCAACGAATTCGAAACCATCGTCGGTGGTTGCGCCGATGAGCACGAATTGGTGAGCAAGGGCGCGCAACTGATGCACGACCTGGACCTCGGTGCCTTGCTGGTGACCCGTGGCGAGCACGGCATGACCTTGCTGCGCCCGGATCATCCAGCGCTGCACTTGCCGGCCCGGGCCCGTGAAGTGTTTGACGTGACCGGTGCCGGCGACACAGTAATTTCCACCCTGGCGGCCGCGATTGCTGCGGGTGAGGAGTTGCCCCACGCGGTGGCCCTGGCCAACCTGGCGGCCGGTATTGTGGTCGGCAAGCTCGGTACGGCGGCCATCAGTGCGCCTGAACTGCGTCGTGCGATTCAGCGCGAGGAAGGTTCCGAGCGTGGAGTGCTGGGCCTTGAGCAACTGTTGCTGGCGGTCGATGATGCCCGTGCGCACAACGAGCGGATCGTGTTCACCAACGGTTGCTTCGACATCCTGCACGCCGGTCACGTGACCTATCTGGAGCAGGCGCGGGCCCAGGGCGATCGCCTGATCGTGGCGATCAACGACGATGCATCGGTCAGCCGCCTGAAAGGGCCAGGCCGTCCGATCAACAGTGTCGACCGGCGCATGGCCGTACTGGCCGGCCTGGGTGCGGTGGACTGGGTGATCAGCTTCTCGGAAGGCACCCCGGAAAACCTGCTGAGCGCGGTCAAGCCGGACGTGCTGGTCAAGGGCGGCGACTACGGCATCGACCAGGTGGTCGGCGCGGACATCGTGACGGCCTATGGCGGTACCGTGAAAGTGCTGGGGCTGGTGGAAAACAGCTCGACCACCGCGATTGTCGAGAAGATCCGCAAGTCCGAATAATCTGCGGCCACCTGTGGCGAGGGGGCTTGTTGTGGCGAGGGGGCTTGCCCCCGTTGGGTTGCGAAGCGACCCTAAAACCTTCAACTGCAGGGTATCAGGTACACCGCATGCACGGGTTCTCCGACTGCTTCGCAGCCGAACGGGGGCAAGCCCCCTCGCCACAAGAATCCACGTGATCTTCCTATCGTGCCGCTTTACGCGGCACTATTTTCTTCAGCAACAGCTTGGCCTTCCCGCGTAACCGCGCCAGGCCCGAATCCTTCCCCGGCGGGGTCAGGCCCTGCTGCCTCACCCAGTCCTTCCAGCGAATTCGCTCGTCACGAACCAGCCAGCCTTCCTGTCGGGCAAAACTCTCGGCCAGGTACAGTCCGCGCGTGCTGGCGGGACACAGCTGATCCTTTTTCAAGGTGTAGAGCTCAGCCATCGGGTGGCCGTCCTGCAAGGGCATCAAGTACAGATCGGGGCGCTTGCGATCGAGGCGGGCGACGAGTTGATCGCCTTCCAGTCGTTCATCGACATGGAACAGGCTCAGGGATTTGGCTTCCTTGGGAACGTCCAGGCGCAAGTCGTAGATCAGTTGCAGTGACGCCGTTGGCAAATGCACGTAAGCCCGCGGACGCTCCATCAGCATCAGGTTGGCGCAACGTACCGGTCGCGCCGAGCCAGACAGTGGCGACAAGCGAAACGGCAGGGCTTCACGGTAATGCAGGGCGGCCGAGTAGGGCGCTGGCAGCCAGGTGTCGTTGAACCGCCCACCGAGCCAGCCTTCCGGGGTTTCCAGCAGGCATTCTTCGGCTATCTCCTGGATCGCCGTGTGCAAGGGCAGATTCAGTTCATGGGCGGGCACGTAACCGGAGATCAGCTTGAGCACCACATCGCCACGGTCCTGCCGGCGTTGGCGCACCAGCACCCAATAGTCGCGATTCTGCCAATGCAGGGTCAGGCGCACCGAAACCCCGAGGTTGGCCAACTCCAGGGCAAACCGTTCGCTGTCGCCAACCGTCACCGGCCGACGACGTTGCAGAGTCTGGGAGAAATTCAGCGGCCTGCCGACGCTCTGGTAAGCCAGGCCTTCGGGGGTCGCTTCGACGAATAACGGCAGGGTCTTGAAGTTGCTCGGGTTCTTTCTGATGAGCGTACGCGACATGTCGGCTCCTGCTTAAGGCCGCGTGGGCGGCGTCAGTGGCTACGTAGGACCTGGGCAACGGTCGCGACATTGTGGGCGAGGTGCAGCGGATTGATGGTCCCGACAATAGCACTGGCAACACCCGGATGTTCAAACAACAACTCGAAACTGGCGCGCACCGGATCCACGCCCGGACTCAGGCAGACATGACCACTGGCGAGGGCTTTCTTGACCAGAATGGCTTTGCCGTGTGCAGCAGCATAGTCAATGACGGCCTTCTCGTTTTGTTCGTTCAGATTGTAGGTGACCATCGCGCAATCGCCTTGCTCCAGTGCCTTGAGGCCACCGTCGACGGTTTTGCCGGAAAACCCGAAACCGCGAATCTTGCCTTCGGCCTTGAGCGCGGCGAGGGTGTCGTAGACTTCGCAGTCATTGAGGATTGCCAGGTCATTACCATCGGAGTGCACCAGCACCAGGTCGATGAAGTCCGTTTCCAGGCGGTGCAGGCTGCGTTCCACCGACATTCGAGTGTGTGCGGCGCTGAAATCGTGACGGGACTGGCCGTCGGCAAACTCCTCGCCGACCTTGCTGACAATCACCCAATCCTGACGCTGACCGCGCAGCAACGGACCGAGGCGTTCTTCGCTGCGACCATAGGCCGGGGCGGTGTCGATCAGGTTGATGCCCAGGTCGCGGGCGAGTTTGAGCAGCCTGCGCGCCTCATCGTCATCGGGAATCTGGAAGCCGTTGGGGTACTTCACCCCTTGGTCGCGGCCCAGTTTCACGGTGCCCAGGCCCAGGGGTGAAACCAGCAGGCCGGTGCTGCCCAACGGGCGATGCAGGTCGTGCAGGGTCGGTTGGCTCATGGCAGCAGTTGCTCCCAGGCCGGTACGCCCATCGGCGGCTTTGGCAGTTCAGGCAGTGCTGCCGGGTGGCTTGGCTGGATACCGTCGCGGGTCAGGCTGGCGATCACGCGGTCGGCGAAGTCCGGGGCCAGGGCGAGTTTTGTCGGCCAGCCCACCAGCAGTCGGCCTTCCTCGGCCACAAAGGCGTTGTCGGGACGGGTCAGGCCTGATTGCAGCGGTTCGGCGCGATCCACGCGCAAGGTGGCCCATTGCACTGTGCTCAGGTCGATCCATGGCAGCAATTGACCTAGTTCTTTCTGTGCGGTGGCGATCTGCTCGGCGGGCTCACGGGTCACGCCTTCGGATTCCGCGATATCGCCGCCCAGGTACCAGACCCATTGGCCATCCGCCGCCGGGTGCGTGGTCACGGTGATGCGCGGTTTGGTGCCACCACCCAGGCAGTGGGCGTACAGCGGTTTGAGGCTTGGCCCCTTGGCGATGATCATGTGCAACGGGCGGCGCTGCATGGCGGGCTGGCTCAGGCCCAGCGTTTCAAGCAATGCCGCGGTTCCGGCGCCGGCGCTCAGGACGATGCGTTGGGCACGGATCTCGCGCTCGTCCACCTTCAGGCCGACCAGCACGCCGCCTTCGAGCAGCGGCTCGATCTTCTGCCCGGCGAGCAAGCCATCTCCGGCCAGATCGGCCAGGCGCTGGATCAGGCTTGGCACGTCGACCACCAGTTCCGCCAGGCGATAGACCTTGCCCTTGAAACGTTTGTCTTGCAGGGCTGGCGGCAATTGCTCGCCCTTGACCTGATCGACGCGGCCGCGCACGGCTTTGCTGGCGAAGAAACTGGTGAGGTTGCCGGCGAGGGTGCCAGGGGACCAGAGGTAATGGGCTTCGGACAACAGGCGCACCCCGGACAGGTCCAGTTCGCCGTCGCCAGCCAAGGCTTCACGCCAGCGGCGCGGCATGTCGGCGATGGCTTCCGAGGCACCGGTCAGGGCGCCATGCAGCGCGTATTTGGCGCCCCCGTGGATGATGCCCTGGGACTTGACACTCTGCCCGCCGCCGAGGCTGGCGCTTTCCACCAGCACGGTCGAAAAACCCTGGCGACGCAGGCGCGCATTCAGCCAGAGGCCGGCGACACCAGCGCCGACAATCAGCACGTCGGTGGAAATAACGGATGGCATTCGGCGACCTCTGTGTTCAAGACGAGGGCGCAGTATACAGACTCGAAGATTGGAGGGGCTGACGCCAGTACTCTCGAGCCAACGAGTAACCCTGTGGGAGCGAGCTTGCTCGCGATAGCGGTGGGTCAGTCAACATTGATGCTGAATGCCATGCCGTCATCGCGAGCAAGCTCGCTCCCACAGGGGGTCGTGTTTCGAACTCTAGTGCCCGGCAGTCTTGGAGAAGAGCTGGATGACCACGACACCCAGCACAATCAGCGCCATCCCCATCATCGCCGGCACGTCCAGCTTCTGCCCATAGATAAACAGCGCTGCGATGCTGACCATCACGATCCCCATGCCGGCCCACACGGCGTACGCCACGCCCACCGGAACGCTGCGCACCACCAGGGTCAGCATCCAGAAGGCGATCCCGTACCCGACGATGACCAGCACCAGTGGCAGCGGGGTGCTGAAGCCTTTGACCGCTTTCATCGAAACAGTGGCAATCACTTCGGCGCAGATGGCAATGGCCAGGTAGTAGTAAGCGGTCATGGGTCAATCCTCGTGTGAAGTGTTGCTCTCTGAGGTCGGCATTCTAGAGATTCGCCAGATGCGGTAAAGTCATTACCTATCTGTTTGAGAGATGGGTTGAGCCATGAGCATGCAATGGAGTCTGGAGCAGCTGCGGTTGTTTGTGAGCGTAGCGGAGCAGCGTTCGTTTTCTGCTGTGGCGCGCGATCAGCGCAAGGCGCAGTCGGCGGTCAGCAGTTCGATAGCGTTGCTGGAAGAAGACCTGGGCGTCAGCCTGTTCGACCGCAGCAGCGGCCGTCAGCCGAAACTCACTGAAGCCGGCACGGCTTTGCTGGACGAAGCGCGGGAAGTGTTGCGCCAGTGCGAACGGCTCAATGGCCGGGCGCTGGCGATGATGCGCGGGCAGGAAGCTCGACTGCGTGTGGCGCAGGATGAGGCGATGCCTTATCAGCCGATCATCGAAAGCTTCGAAGCCCTGGCGGAAAAATTCCCCAGCCTTGAAGTGCAACTGACCAGCGCTGCCCAAGGCGATGTCGCGCGCAAGCTGGTGGAGCGGCGCGCCGATCTGGGGCTGCTGTTCTTTCACGATCAGATTCCCGAGGCTCTTGAGCGGCGGGTGCTGGGCAGCGTGGAAATGGTCACGGTGTGCGGCAAGGATCATCCGTTGGCGCGCAAGGGCGCAGTGGACGGCCAGCAACTGGCGCAACATCGGCAGTTGCTGATGTCCACAGAGTCGAGCATTTATCCCGGCAGTGATCCGGCCAGCCCGCAGGTCTGGCGCGCCGACAGCTTCTATGTGATGGCCGAATGGCTGGTGCGCGGCCTTGGCTGGGCCTGGTTGCCGCGCCACGTGGTGCAGTACCCGACCTATCAGAACCAGATGGTCGAACTGGTCAGCGAATGGACCCCGCCGGCCCTGGTGGTGGAACTGGTATGGCGCCGGGATGAACCGCTCGGTCCGGCCGCGCGCTGGCTCGCCGAACGTTTTGCCGTGCACTTGCAGACGATTGGCGAAAAAAGCCGATAAACTCCGCCGCCATGAATAGAACTCTCTACACCGCGCTGTTTTATCTGGGGCTGCCATTGGTAGCGATTCGGCTTTGGCTGCGCGCGCGCAAGGCGCCGGCGTATGCCAGGCGCATCGGCGAGCGCTTTTCCTACGGGATGCCGACGATGAAACCGGGCGGCATCTGGGTGCACGCCGTGTCGGTGGGCGAAAGCATTGCGGCCGCACCGATGATTCGCGCCTTGCTGGCGCGTTATCCGGATCTGCCGATCACCGTGACCTGCATGACCCCGACCGGTTCGGAACGCATCCATGCACTGTTCGTCAATGAGCCGCGCATCCAGCACTGCTATCTGCCCTATGACCTGCCTTGCGCTGCCCGGCGCTTCCTTGATCGGGTCCAGCCGAAATTGGCGGTGATCATGGAAACCGAACTGTGGCCCAACCACATCCATCAATGTGCCAAGCGCGGGATCCCCGTGGCGTTGGCCAATGCGCGGCTGTCCGAGCGTTCGGCCAGAGGTTACGGCCGGTTCCCCAGGCTGACCCAGCCGATGCTGGCCGAGATGAGTCTGTTCGCGGTGCAGACCGAAGCCGAGGCCCAGCGCTTGCGCGACCTGGGCGCGCGGACGGAAACCGTCGAAGTGACCGGGTCGATCAAGTTCGACCTGACCATCGACCCGCAACTGCTGGAGCGCGCCGTTGAGTTGCGCGGGCAATGGCAGGCGCTGGAACGACCGGTGTGGATCGCGGCCAGTACCCATGACGGCGAAGACGAGGTGGTGCTGGCGGCCCACCGTCAGTTGTTGGCCAGTCACCCCGATGCCCTGCTGATTTTGGTGCCGCGTCATCCTGAGCGCTTCAATTCGGTGTTCGGGTTGTGTCAGCAACAAGGGTTTGCCACGGTTCGGCGCTCCAGCGGCGATGCGGTCAGTGCGAATACTTCAGTGCTGTTGGGCGACACCATGGGCGAGTTGCTGTTTCTCTACGCTCTGGCGGACAGCGCATTTGTCGGTGGCAGCCTGGTGCCGAATGGCGGGCATAACCTGCTGGAGCCGGCGGCCCTGGCTAAACCGGTGTTGAGCGGTCCGCATCTTTTCAACTTCCTCGAAATCGCCGCGCAGTTGCGCAGTGCCGGGGCGTTGCAGGAAGTGGAAGATGCCGAAGGGTTGGCGGTGGCGGTGCAGCGACTGTTCGAACTGCCGCGAGATGCGCAGTGCATGGCAGAGGCCGGGTTGACGGTGATGCGCACCAATCAGGGGGCGTTGCAGCGGTTGCTGGATGGGTTGGGGCGGTTGATCGACAAGTCTTCAATTCGCCGCTGATCCTGTGGGAGCGAGCTTGCTCGCGATGGCGGCTGTACATCCAACACCTAAGTTGCCTGTCAGTCAGCTATCGCGAGCAAGCTCGCTCCCACAAGGTTTGTGCTGCCTTGAACTCTGATGGTCAAGGTCGCGCTTTCAACTGCTCCTCTGCCGCCTTGGCCAGATCCGGAGGCAGGAAGTCCTTGTCCGGGTTGTAGTTCGGGTTGAGCCAGCGAGCCAGGGTTTGCAGGTCCCCCGGATTCAACGTACCGGCCTGTTGCTTCAAGCGCA
This sequence comes from Pseudomonas sp. GW456-L13, assembly GCF_017350115.1. Taxonomy (NCBI): domain Bacteria; kingdom Pseudomonadati; phylum Pseudomonadota; class Gammaproteobacteria; order Pseudomonadales; family Pseudomonadaceae; genus Pseudomonas; species Pseudomonas sp. GW456-L13. The sequence goes on along the minus strand of NZ_JACNAS010000001.1, from coordinate 2,741,506 downwards.
GGTTGTCGAGGATGTAGTCGTAGCGGGTGTTGTTGTAGTCGCGCACCGAGGTGTAGAGCGAGCGCTGCGCATCCAGCACGTCGACGATGTTTCGCGTACCCACCTGATAGCCGATTTCAGTCGCTTCCACCGCGCTCTGGTTGGAGATGATCGATTGCTTGCGCGCCTGTACCTGCTCGACATCGGTGTTCACCGCGCGGTGCAGGTCGCGGGTGTTTTCCACGATGCTGCGGCGCAGGGATTCGCGTTGCTGTTCGGTCTGGTCCAGTTGTGCATAGGACTGACGCACCTGGGAGTTGATCAGGCCACCGCTGTAGATCGGGATGTTCAGTTGCAGGCCCACGGTCGTTTGCTCGACGTTGCCGCCATACGCCTGGGCCTGGGGCAGGTTGTTCGGGTTGCTGAAGCCCAGTGCGTCGTTGTCGCCTTTCTCGTACTTGGCGATCGCGTCAACCGTTGGCAAGTGCCCGGACCTGCGTTGCTTGAGGGTTTGCTCGGCGGCGCTGACGGCATAGTTGCTGGCCAACAGATTGAGGTTCTGCCTGCCCGCGGTTTCGACCCAGGCCTTGGCGTCGTTCGGTACTGGCGGCAGGATCGGCAAGTCATGCCTGATGCCCCAGATCGAGTTGTACTGACGGTTGGTCAGGGTAATCAATGCTTCAAAGGCGTCGTCCACCTGGCGCTGCGCAACGATGCGGTTGGCGCGAGCGGTGTCGTAGCTGGCTTGTGAGTTCAATACGTCGGTCTTGTCCGAGAGGCCGACATCAAAACGCTCGTTGGATTGATCGAGCTGGCGTTTGAACGCCGCTTCTTCGGCCTTGGTCGAGGCCAGGTTGTCCTGGCTGCGCAGCACGTTGAAATAGCTGTCAGCGGTTTGCAGGATCAGGTTTTGCTCGGTCGCCGAGAGTTGCAGGGCGGCCTGTTCGTTGACTTCCTTGGCGGCCTGGAACTGGAACCAGCGATCGGCGCGGAACAACGGCTGCGCCAAAGTGGCCTGGTAGGAATGAGCGTCGCGGTTGGTCGTGCCCGAAGGTTGATCGAGCGACGTACGCACCTCGGAAACATTGGCGCCGCCCGAGAGGTTCGGCAGCAGCCCGGCGCGAGCCTGGGGCACGACTTCTTTCTGCGCGCCATATTGGGCGATGGCAGCCGCCAGGTCGGCGTTGTTGTTGACGGCTTCTTGATACACGCTGACCAGGTCCGTCTTGGCCGATAAGGGCACATCTGCTGCCCAGGCCATTCCGTTGGACGCACAAGACACGGCGAGGGCCAGTGAGAGTTTGCGCAGCATAGACGATCCCTAGAATTGATATTACAGAGGTAATTTGAGCGCCAAGGCTAAGGCCCTGCTTTGACAGCGTCAATGCGCGGCTCAGCGTAGCGAGTGTAGTTGTGCATTCGGACGGCAACAATCCTGATACTGCGTGTAATTACGCCATTCATCATGGTGTTTGCCGTGGGGTTGGCGTTCTTTGCCAGTTGTGTCTAGACTGGCCGGGTTCTTGTCGGGGTGCCTTGCTTTGAGGCTGAGATCGAATAATTTCGGATCCCGTTGAACCTGATCAGGTTAGCGCCTGCGTAGGGAACAAGATTTCTCGTCACCCGGCGAGTCCTCTTGTGCTTCGTCCGGGATGTTGTTCGACAATCGAACACCCCTCGAGCACTGAGCACAGCACAGCTGGTTTTCCCAGCGCCCGTGCGTCCATTCGTTTACAGGTTCGCTCCGACAAAAATCCACTGCCTGGATGTGTGTCTGGAGAGCCCGTGATGACTACAAAAGCAAAAATCGCCACCAACCTGAGTGATTCGGCCAAGGTCGATCAGCAATCGGTTCAGCCGTTTACCCGCTCGCAAAAAATCTATGTTCAGGGCACTCGCCCGGACATCCTCGTGCCGATGCGCGAAATCAGCCTGGACGTGACGCCGACCGACTTCGGTGGCGAGGTCAACGCACCGGTGGTGGTGTATGACACCTCGGGCCCGTACACCGACCCCAATGTCATCATCGATGTGCGCAAAGGCCTGGCCGATGTGCGTTCGCCGTGGATCGAATCCCGTGGCGACACCGAACGCCTGAGCGGCCTGAGTTCGAATTTTGGCCAGGAGCGACTTGCCGATCCGGAGCTGACCAAGCTGCGCTTCGCCCACGTCAACAACCCGCGCCGCGCCAAGCCGGGCGCCAACGTCAGCCAGATGCACTACGCGCGCAAAGGCATCATCACCGCCGAGATGGAATACGTCGCCATCCGCGAAAACATGAAGCTGGAAGTGGCCCGCGCCGCCGGCCTGCTGGACCAGCAACACGCCGGCCACAGCTTCGGTGCCAGTGTGCCGAAAATCATCACCCCGGAATTCGTCCGTGACGAAATCGCCCGTGGCCGCGCGATCATTCCGGCCAACATCAACCACACCGAACTGGAACCGATGATCATCGGCCGTAACTTCCTGGTGAAGATCAACGGCAACATCGGCAACAGTGCACTGGGTTCGTCCATCGAAGAAGAAGTGGCGAAACTGACCTGGGGCATTCGCTGGGGCTCGGACACGGTCATGGACCTGTCCACGGGCAAGCACATCCACGAAACCCGCGAGTGGATCATCCGTAACTCGCCGGTGCCGATCGGTACGGTGCCAATCTACCAGGCCCTGGAAAAAGTCGGCGGCGTGGCCGAAGACCTGACCTGGGAGCTGTTCCGCGACACGCTGATCGAGCAGGCCGAGCAGGGTGTCGACTACTTCACCATCCACGCTGGCGTGCTGTTGCGCTACGTGCCGATGACCGCCAAGCGTGTGACCGGTATCGTTTCCCGTGGCGGTTCGATCATGGCCAAGTGGTGCCTGGCGCACCACAAAGAGAACTTCCTCTACACCCATTTCGAAGACATCTGCGAAATCATGAAGGCCTACGACGTCAGCTTCTCGCTGGGCGATGGCCTGCGTCCGGGCTCGATTGCCGACGCTAACGACGAAGCGCAGTTCGGCGAACTGGAGACCCTCGGCGAGCTGACCAAGATTGCCTGGAAACACGACGTGCAGTGCATGATCGAAGGCCCGGGCCACGTGCCGATGCAGTTGATCAAAGAGAACATGGACAAGCAGCTCGAATGCTGCGACGAGGCGCCGTTCTACACCCTTGGCCCGCTGACCACCGACATTGCGCCGGGCTACGACCACATCACCTCCGGTATCGGTGCGGCGATGATCGGCTGGTTTGGTTGCGCGATGCTCTGCTACGTGACGCCGAAGGAGCACCTGGGCCTGCCGAACAAGGATGACGTGAAGACCGGGATCATCACCTATAAGATCGCCGCGCATGCCGCCGATCTGGCGAAGGGGCATCCGGGCGCACAGATCCGCGACAATGCCTTGAGCAAGGCGCGTTTTGAATTCCGTTGGGAAGACCAGTTCAACCTGGGGCTCGATCCGGACACCGCGCGTTCGTATCACGATGAAACCCTGCCGAAGGATTCGGCCAAGGTGGCGCACTTCTGCTCCATGTGCGGGCCAAAATTCTGCTCGATGAAGATCACCCAGGAAGTCCGCGAGTATGCGGCCAACCAGCGGATCGACGCGGTCGACGTGGACGTCGCCCAAGGCATGGCCGAACAGGCCGAGCGCTTCAAGCAGGAAGGCAGTCAGCTGTATCAGAAAGTTTGATCTGAGCTGAGGTCGGCGGTGTTTTCACCGCCGCCATCGCGAGCAAGCTCGCTCCCACAAGGGATTTGTGAGCGCCGCAAGTCCCCTGTGGGAGCGAGCTTGCTCGCGATGACGATCATACAAACAACAAATGTCCCTCTGAGATAACACCCTTGAGCATTCAACCCAGCACTTACTCCCCCGATATCGCGGTGCCAACCGACAAACGTGTATTCGGCGGCCGCGATCTGTTTTCCCTGTGGTTCTCCCTCGGCATCGGCCTGATGGTGTTGCAGACCGGTGCCTTGCTTGCCCCAGGCCTGGGCCTGTCCGGTTCGTTGCTGGCGATTTTTCTCGGCACCCTGGTCGGCGTTTTGCTGCTGGCCGCCGTCGGCGTGATCGGTAGCGACACCGGCCTGTCGTCGATGGCCGCGCTCAAACTCAGCCTCGGCGCCAAAGGCGCAAGCCTGCCGGCGGTACTGAACCTGCTGCAATTGATCGGCTGGGGTTCGTTCGAAATCATCGTCATGCGCGATGCTGCCAGCCTGCTGGGCGCGAAGGCCTTCAACGAAGGTAGCCTGCTGTCCAATCCCGTGCTGTGGACGCTGTTTTTCGGTGCCCTTGCGACCTTGCTCGCGGTCAGCGGTCCGCTGACTTTCGTGCGCCAGATCCTGCGCAAATGGGGTATCTGGCTGCTGCTGGCCGCGTGTGTCTGGCTGACCTGGAACCTGTTCGCCAAGGCTGACCTGGCCGCATTGTGGGCCCAGGCCGGTGACGGTTCGATGCCGTTCGCCGTGGGTTTCGACATCGCCATTGCCATGCCGCTCTCGTGGTTGCCGCTGATCGCCGACTACTCGCGCTTCGGCAAGCGGGCGAAAAACGTCTTCGGCGGCACCGCCATCGGCTTCTTCATCGGCAATTTCTGGCTGATGAGCCTGGGCGTGGCCTACACTCTGGCGTTCGCGCCGAGCGGCGAAGTCAATGCCTTGCTGCTGGCGCTGGCCGGCGCCGGCCTGGGGATTCCGCTGCTGCTGATTCTTTTGGATGAATCGGAAAACGCCTTTGCCGATATTCACTCGGCGGCAGTGTCCAGCGGGATTCTGTTGCGCGCCAAAGTCGAGCACCTGGCGTTGGCCATCGGCGTTATCTGCACGCTGATTGCCCTGCTGGCGCCGTTGGCCCAGTACCAGAACTTCCTGCTGCTGATCGGTTCGGTGTTTGCGCCGTTGTTCGGCGTGGTGCTGGTGGATCACTTCATCCTGCGCAAACGCAGTGGCCTGGTGGCGTCAGCCGCGTTGCGCTGGCCGGCGCTGCTCGCCTGGCTGGGCGGGGTCAGCACCTATCACTTGTTGGCCAACCTGTATCCGGATGTCGGCGCAACCCTGCCGGCACTGATAGTGGCAGGGTTGCTCCAGCTAGTGCTGGGTCGGGCCTTCAGTTACGGCCGGGAAACAGCTCGGGCTTGATGATGCCGTTCAGGCGAGGGTAGGGGATCTTCAGTTCGACATGGCCCAGCGCGTAAGGCGCGATGGTGCTGGTTTCGTATTTGAGGATTACCCCGCCGTAGGTCAGCGCCACGTTCTGGGTTGTCTGGAACGGCCAGCTCTTCACGAACTCCGGTTCCTGATCGAGCTTGGTGCTGATCAGCCAGCTGTTGTGCGCCACTTGCGCGGCTTTCCAGAACGCGTCTTCCTGCCCTGGCACCAGCATGTCCGACAGCGTCAGCACTTTATGCTGTTGGCGTGAATAGTTGATGAACCCTCGACCTGGGGTGCCATGGGCACCGCCGGTGTCCAGGTAGCTGGACAATTCGACGATCACCAAGCCGTCATGCTGCTCACGTACCTTTGCCTGCAGATAGCTGCTGAAGCGCGGGCCGGCGGTGCGCAAAAACTCTTCGCGATAGGCCGCCAGGGTCGGGGCGACCGGCGCGTCGGGCGAGGTGCGGGTCATTTGCAGCAGGCGCTTTTCGATGATGCCGTCCAGTGCAGGCTCGTCCGGGAAGTGCAGGGTGTCGATGTTGACCAGCGGGCAATCCGGGTTGCTGCAACCGGGCTTGAGTTGCTCGGAGGCGTCGCGGGTGGTTTCCAGCGGCGTCCGGTAGTTGGGCTGGAACAGGCTCGCGCAAGCGCCCAGGGTCAGGGCGATAGCGGCCACGGAGGCGATTTTGAAAAGCGACATGAGCGTCCTTTCTGAAACAGGGAAGGCAAAAAGTTACCGGCTTCGACTCTCAACAAAGCAGTCAGTTCGCCACTAAGCTAATTAGAGTGGGTTTCGCCCTCACCGTCCATCCCGCTGACGGGAAAGGGGCTGCATCAAACGTCACGGGCGCGTTAGGATGGCGCGAAGTCGAGGCCCAGGAAAAAAGCAACCTCGAACAGGATTTGCAGTAAAAGAGGATACTCATGACGGATTTTGCCAACGCCATTCCGACCGCCGTTGATATCGTGCGGCGCGAAAAGTGCTACGAGGGCTTCTACAAACTCGAACGCGTGCACTTGCGCCACGAATTGTTCGCCGGGGGCATGAGTCGCGAGATCAATCGTGAAGTGTTCGTTCGCCATGACGCGGTATGCATGCTGCCTTACGATCCACAACGCGATGAAGTGGTGCTGATCGAGCAGTTTCGCGTCGGCGCCATGGGCAAGACCGACAACCCGTGGCTGATCGAACTGGTCGCTGGTCTGATCGACAAGGATGAAGTGCCGGAAGCAGTTGCTCACCGCGAAGCGCAGGAGGAAGCTGGGCTTGAAATCGGGGCGCTCTGGCCGATGACCAAATACTTTCCATCGCCGGGCGGCAGCAACGAATTCGTGCATCTGTACCTGGGGCGTTGCGACACTACCGGGGTTGGCGGCCTGCATGGGCTGGAGGAAGAGGCAGAAGACATCCGCGTCACGGTCTGGGCTTTCGAAGATGCCCTGCAAGCCGTGCGCGACGGGCGTATTGCCAACGCGGCGAGCATCATTGCCTTGCAATGGCTGGCTTTGAACCGCGTTGAAGTGAGGGGGTTATGGTCGTAAACAAGCTGCGCGATCGCTATCGGGTGGACCTGGTGGGGCTGCAAGCGTCCTGCGAGGCGAACTACGCGCGCTTGATGCGACTGCTGCCGGACATGCGCAGCGAGCCCGCCGCGCGGCGCATCGCCGTGACCCATGGCGACCAGATGCTCGGTGTGCTGGCCCTGGAAGTCCTGCTGACCTGCCCCTACACCACGACCCTGCAAGTGCGTCAGGAACACAGCCTGCCCTGGCTGCCGGTGCCGCAACTGGAAGTGCAGGTCTATCACGACGCGCGCATGGCCGAAGTGGTCAGCGCCGAACATGCACGACGCTTTCGCGGCATCTATCCTTACCCGAACGCCTCGATGCACCAGCCGGACGAAAAGGCCCAGCTGAACATGTTTCTGGGCGAGTGGCTGAGCCATTGCCTGGCGCTGGGGCATGAGTACGAAGTGGTACGTTAATTGTGATCAGCAGTTGTGAACTGCGTCAGGTTCACAGATTTCCCCTTTCGATCGTCCCCCAGCATAATTGCGGCACTTACCCATCCCCGTGATCACGCCCTGGGAGAACGCCTTGCCGAGCGTATCCACATTGACCACCGCCGATCCGGCGTTGCTGGTGCAACTCTCCGACAGTCACCTGTTTGCCGAAGCGGACCGCGCGTTGCTGGGCATGAACACCCGCGACAGCCTGCAAAAGGTCATCGAGCTGGTGCGCGCGCAACAGCCGCGGATTGACTTGATCCTGGCCACGGGTGATCTGTCCCAGGACGGGACGCTGGAGTCCTACCAACAATTTCGCGACATGACGCGTCAGCTTGATGCGCCGGCGCGCTGGATTCCCGGCAATCACGATGAGCCGCAGATCATGGCCGAGGCGGCGGTGCAGAGCGCTTTGCTCGAACCGGTGGTGGATATCGGCAACTGGCGGGTCACGTTGCTCGATTCGGCGGTGCCAGGCTCGGTGCCGGGTTATTTGCAGGATGAACAGCTGCAGTTGCTCGCCCGCTCGTTGAGCGAAGCGCCGGAACGCCATCATCTGGTGTGCTTCCACCATCACCCGGTGTCCATCGGTTGTGCATGGATGGAACCGATCGGCTTGCGCAATCCCGAGGCGCTGTTCGCCGTGCTGGATCGCTTCGAGCAGGTACGTGCGGTGTTGTGGGGGCATGTGCACCAGGAAATCGACCGGATGCGCAACGGCGTACGTTTGATCGCCTCGCCCTCGACCTGCATCCAGTTCGAGCCCGGCAGTGAGGATTTCAAGGTCGGGGAACAGGCCCCCGGATATCGCTGGCTGCGGTTGCTGCCCGATGGGCGGCTGGAAACGGGTGTCGAGCGGGTCACCGGGTTTGATTTCACCGTGGATTACGGTTCCAACGGCTACTGACCCCCCCCTGTAGGAGCGAGCTCGCTCGCGATTAGCCTGAGAGCGCCGCGGGGCGTCAGGTTTGCACCGTTATCGTTGACGACCATCGCGAGCAAGCTCGCTCCCACATTGGATCTGTGTTGTTCATAAATCCCTTGCAGGAGCGAGCTCGCTCGCGATTAGCCTGAGAGCGCCGCGGGGCGCCAGGTTTGCACCGTTATCGTTGACGACCATCGCGAGCAAGCGCGCTCCTACAGTAAACTCCGCCTCTTTAGCCGACGCACAGGGAGCTCAAATGTCCGGTTCGATCCTTTATATCCACGGCTTCAACAGCTCGCCGTTGTCGAAGAAGGCCTGTCAGTTGGTCGAGGTGATGGAGCGTCTGGGCCTGAGCGAACACTTGCGCGTTCCGGCATTGCACCATCACCCGCGCCAGGCTATCGAGCAGCTGGAGCAGGCGATTGCCGAACTGGGTCGGCCACTGCTGGTCGGCAGCTCGCTCGGCGGCTACTATGCCACTCACCTTGCCGAGCGCCATGGCTTGAAAGCCCTGTTGATCAACCCTGCCGTCAGCCCGCACCGGATGTTCGACGGCTATCTGGGGACGCAGAAAAACCTGTATACCGAAGAGACCTGGGAAATGACCCACGACCACGTGGTGGCCCTGGCCGAACTGGAAGTGCCGGCGCCCCGGGATCCACAGCGTTATCAGGTATGGTTGCAGACGGCTGACGAAACGCTGGACTATCGCCTCGCCCAGCAGTATTACCGGGCATGCGCCTTGCGTATCCAGGCCGGCGGCGACCACAGTTTCCAGGGTTTTGCCGGGCAATTGCCGGCCATGTTGAGTTTTGCCGGCATTGGCGCCGATTTGTATCAGGCAATCGATTTCACCGCACTGTGAGCGATAGCCCCATGAATTCTTTTTTCACCGAACACTGACGACGAGACCCCATGGCCACTCCCAGCGCTAGCTCTTATAACGCAGACGCCATCGAAGTCCTCTCGGGCCTCGACCCGGTGCGCAAGCGCCCCGGCATGTACACCGACACCAGTCGGCCGAACCACCTTGCCCAGGAAGTCATCGACAATAGTGTCGACGAAGCCTTGGCCGGGCATGCCACATCGGTGCAGGTGATCCTGCATGCCGACCATTCCCTGGAGGTCAGCGATGACGGCCGAGGCATGCCGGTGGACATTCACCCCGAGGAAGGTGTTTCGGGCGTCGAGTTGATCCTCACCAAGCTGCATGCCGGTGGCAAGTTTTCCAACAAGAACTACCAGTTCTCCGGCGGCTTGCACGGGGTGGGTATTTCCGTGGTCAACGCCTTGTCCACCGAAGTGCGGGTGCGTGTAAAACGTGACGGCAACGAATACCAGATGACCTTCAAGGATGGCTACAAGGCCACCGAGCTTGAAGTCGTCGGTACTGTCGGCAAGCGCAATACCGGGACCAGCGTGTTCTTTGCGCCGGACCCGAAATACTTCGACTCACCAAAATTCTCCATCAGCCGCCTCAAGCACGTGCTCAAGGCCAAGGCCGTTCTGTGCCCGGGCCTGCTGGTCAGTTTTGAAGACAAGGCCACCGGCGAGAAGGTCGAATGGCATTATGAAGACGGCCTGCGTTCCTATCTGGTGGATGCGGTCAGCGAATTCGAGCGCCTGCCGAGCGAACCGTTCTGCGGCGCTTTTGCCGGTAACAAGGAAGCCGTGGATTGGGCGCTGCTGTGGCTGCCGGAAGGCGGCGATGCGGTGCAGGAAAGCTACGTCAACCTGATCCCGACGGCCCAGGGCGGTACCCATGTCAACGGTCTGCGTCAGGGCCTGCTCGACGCCATGCGCGAGTTCTGCGAATTCCGCAGCCTGCTGCCGCGCGGCGTGAAGCTGGCACCGGAAGACGTCTGGGAGCGCATCGCCTTCGTTCTGTCGATGAAGATGCAGGAACCGCAATTCTCCGGGCAGACCAAGGAGCGCCTGTCGTCCCGTGAAGCGGCGGCGTTCGTCTCCGGTGTGGTCAAGGATGCGTTCAGCCTGTGGCTCAATGCCAACCCGGAAACCGGCATGTTGCTGGCGGAACTGGCGATCAACAACGCCGGCCGTCGCCTCAAGGCCAGCAAGAAGGTCGAGCGCAAACGCATTACCCAAGGCCCGGCGCTGCCGGGCAAACTGGCCGACTGTGCCGGACAGGACCCGATGCGTTCCGAGCTGTTCCTGGTCGAAGGTGATTCCGCCGGCGGTTCGGCCAAGCAGGCGCGGGACAAGGAGTTCCAGGCGATCCTGCCGTTGCGCGGCAAGATCCTCAATACCTGGGAAGTCGACGGCAGCGAAGTGCTGGCCAGCCAGGAAGTGCACAACATCGCCGTGGCCATCGGTGTCGATCCGGGCGCGGCGGACATGAGCCAGCTGCGCTACGGCAAGATCTGCATCCTCGCCGACGCCGACTCCGACGGTCTGCACATCGCGACCTTGCTGTGCGCCTTGTTCGTCCAGCATTTCCGCCCGTTGGTCGATGCCGGTCACGTCTACGTCGCGATGCCGCCGTTGTACCGCATCGACCTGGGCAAAGAGATCTACTACGCCCTCGATGAAGCCGAGCGCGACGGGATTCTCGATCGCCTGGTGGCCGAGAAGAAGCGCGGCAAGCCGCAGGTCACCCGATTCAAGGGTCTGGGTGAAATGAACCCGCCGCAGTTACGCGAGACCACCATGGACCCGAACACCCGGCGTCTGGTGCAGTTGACCCTGGAAGATTTCGAGGCTACCTCGGAGATGATGGACATGCTGCTGGCGAAGAAGCGTGCCGGTGACCGCAAGACCTGGCTGGAGTCCAAGGGCAACCTGGCCGAGGTGCTGGGCTGATGCGCTTGGGCTTTGCCCTGGCATGTGCGTTGCTGCTGACCTCAATGACGGTGTCTGGCGAACCGACACCGCAACTGCGTCTGTTGTCCGAGCATGCCGTCGATGGCATGCGCGGCGGCAACCTGTCCGGGCTGGCCCAGTGCGGCAAGGAGCTGTGGACGGTCTCCGACCGTGACGATGATCAGATCTATCGTCTCGATACCCGGGCCAACGTCTGGCGCGCAGAGGCCGTGGGCATCGGCGTACCTGAAGTACCTGACAGCGGGTTGCCCTGGGGATTGCGTTCGCGGACCTGGGCCGCCTCGTTCGTGCGTGACGGCAATCTGGATTTCGAAGGCATCACCTGTGACCGCGCCGGCAGTCGTTACGTGGTCAGCGAATCCCATGCAGCGGTGTTGCAAATACCACCAACCGGGCCGACTTCCTGGCTGAAGATTTCGCCGCTCATGGCGCGTGAAGCCCGGGCCAGAGGCATGTTGTTGCGCTTCAATGCACTGTTCGAAGGCCTGGCAATCAATCCTGAAGGTGACCAGTTGTGGTTGGCTGCCGAGCGCGAGAGCCGCGGGTTGCTGCTGATCAAGCGTAAGCAATCGGTGTGGGACTGCGATGGTGGATGCGTGCTGCTGAGTGAGGCCGGGAAAGAAATGCAACCCGCACAGTTTCCCCACGCCAGAGCGATGCCTCGGGATTTTGCCGATCTGTCATTGTTCAACGGCAAGCTGTTTACCCTGGAGCGCAATGCGTTCGAGGTCTGCCGCCGAGATGCGCTGACCGCCAAGGTCGAGCGTTGCTGGTCGTTTGCCGAAGAGGCATTGCAGGAAAATCGGCGTTATCCACAGGATTATGGCCTCGCGGAAGCGCTGGTAGTGGACGCTGACGGTGCCTGGATCGGTATCGACAACAACAACGGTGCTCGCGCCGATGGCGAAGTCCGTCCGGTGGTCTGGCGTTTTGCTGCACCGGAAGGTGGCTGGAGTGCCAAGTCATGAGACAACGAAGCCCGGGGCAGCGCATCGGCCGGGTGTTTATGGTACTGGCCTGGTGTGCCGCGTTGTTTCTGGCCACGCGTTTTTTCGGCCAGTGGGAAGCGCGTCAGCAAAATCCGAACGTGGTGGTCAGCTCGGAGCAGGGCGAGGGTTTCATTGAGGTGAAACTGGTGAGCAATGCGCAGGGGCATTTTGTCGCCAGCGGTCAGATCAACGGCCATCCGGTGGACTTCATGCTCGATACCGGGGCGACCGATGTGTCGATTCCGGCGGACCTGGCCAAGCGTTTGAAGCTGGAAGAAGGATTCGGCGTGACCCTGAGCACGGCCAATGGCCTGAGCCAGGGCTATCGCACCCGTATCGAGCGCCTGCAACTGGGCGACATCGTGCTGCGGGATGTACGCGCACTGGTGGCCCCGGGGCTGCATGGCGATCAAGTGTTGCTCGGCATGAGCGCACTGAACAAACTTGAATTTACCCAGCGCGGTGGCACCATGCTGCTGCGCCAGACAACGAACCGATGAGGCCCGCATGAGCGACTCCCTTGATCTCAGCCTGGACGGTGTAGAACGCCGGTCACTGGCTGACTTCACCGAAAATGCCTACCTCAACTACTCCATGTACGTGATCATGGACCGTGCCCTGCCGCATATCGGCGACGGCCTGAAACCGGTACAGCGGCGTATCGTCTACGCCATGAGCGAGCTGGGGCTGGACGCTGATTCCAAGCACAAGAAGTCGGCACGTACCGTCGGTGACGTGCTCGGTAAATTCCACCCCCACGGCGACTCGGCCTGCTACGAAGCCATGGTGCTGATGGCCCAGCCGTTCAGCTATCGCTATACGCTGGTCGACGGCCAGGGCAACTGGGGTGCGCCGGATGATCCCAAGTCCTTCGCCGCCATGCGTTACACCGAAGCGCGGCTGTCGCGTTATTCCGAAGTGCTGCTCAGCGAACTGGGCCAGGGCACGGCGGATTGGGGCCCGAACTTCGACGGTACGCTGGACGAGCCGCTGGTGTTGCCGGCCCGCCTGCCGAACATCCTGCTCAACGGCACCACCGGTATCGCCGTGGGCATGGCCACCGACGTGCCGCCGCACAACCTGCGGGAAGTCGCCACGGCGTGCGTGCGTTTGCTCGATGAGCCCAAGGCCACGGTCGAGCAGCTCTGTGAACACATCCAGGGCCCGGACTACCCGACCGAAGCGGAAATCATCACCCCGCGCGCCGACCTGCTGAAAATCTACGAAACCGGTCGCGGTTCTGTGCGCATGCGCGCCGTGTATCACATCGAAGACGGCGACATCATCGTCACCGCGCTGCCGCATCAGGTCTCGGGCGCCAAGGTGCTGGAGCAGATCGCCGCGATGATGCAGGCCAAGCCGTCCAAGGCGCCGCAAATTGCCGACCTGCGTGACGAATCCGACCACGAAAACCCGTGCCGGATCGTGATCATTCCGGGCGCACGGAAAAACTTCGACCACGATGCGCTGATGCAGCACCTGTTCGCCAGCACCGAGCTGGAGTCGAGCTACCGGGTCAACATCAACATCATCGGCCTGGACGGCAAGCCGCAGCTGAAAAACCTGCGGGCGCTGCTGGTCGAATGGCTGGAGTTCCGGGTGCAGACCGTGCGTCGTCGCCTGCAATTCCGCCTCGACAAGGTCGAGCGTCGCCTGCATCTGTTGGACGGTTTGCTGATTGCCTACCTCAACCTGGATGAAGTGATCCACATCATCCGCACCGAGGAGCAGCCGAAAGCCGCGCTGATCGAGCGCTTCGCCCTGAGCGAAATCCAGGCCGACTACATCCTCGACACCCGTCTGCGTCAGTTGGCGCGACTGGAAGAGATGAAGCTGCGTGCCGAGCAGGATGAACTGCTCAAGGAACAAGCCAAGCTGCAAGCCCTGCTGAGCAGCGAAGCCAAGTTGAAAAAACTGGTGCGCAGCGAACTGATCAAGGACGCTGAAACCTACGGTGATGACCGCCGGTCGCCTATTGTCGAGCGCGCCGAAGCCAAGGCCCTGACCGAGCACGATCTGCTGCCGAACGAGAAAGTGACGGTCGTGCTGTCGGAAAAAGGCTGGATTCGCTCCGCCAAAGGCCACGAAATCGACGCCACCGGGCTTTCCTACAAGGCCGGGGACGGCTTCAAGGCACTGGCAGCCGGGCGCTCCAACCAGTTTGCCGTGTTTATCGACTCCACGGGCCGCAGTTATTCGGTGGCCGCCCACACCTTGCCGTCGGCCCGTGGCCAGGGCGAGCCGCTGACGGGTCGCCTGACGCCGCCGCCAGGGGCGAGTTTCGAGTGCGTGCTGATGCCGGAAGACGATGCGCTGTACGTGATCGCCTCCGACGCCGGCTACGGCTTCGTGGTCAAGGGTGAAGACCTGCAGGCCAAGAACAAGGCGGGCAAGGCCCTGTTGAGCCTGCCGAACAACGCCAAGGTCATGCTGCCGCGCCCTGTGGCCGATCGTGAACAGAACTGGCTGGCGTCGGTGACGACCGAAGGTCGCCTGCTGATCTTCAAAATCAGCGACCTGCCACAATTAGGTAAAGGCAAAGGCAACAAGATCATCGGGATTCCCGGTGAGCGAGTGGCCAGTCGCGAAGAGTATGTGACGGACATCGCCGTATTGCCGGACGGTGCAACACTGGTGTTGCAGGCCGGGAAACGTACCTTGTCACTGAAAGCGGACGATCTTGAACACTACAAGGGTGAACGTGGTCGTCGTGGCAACAAGTTGCCGCGTGGCTTCCAGAGGGTCGATGCGCTGCTCGTCGAAAACCTCAATTAGGCGACTTAGAAGCGCCGAACTACGAATTAACCCGTAGTTCGGCGCTTTACGCTGGAGTCGGAACGCATATTCACGGATGATATGGCCTTTCAAGCGCCGGCATTGCCGCGCGTTCTTCATATTTATTGAGTATTTTCACTGTGGTCAGCCTTTTAGCGACCACCTGGATGGGACGATGACTGCTCTGCGCCTTCCTTTTATTCTTTTGCTCGCCGGCGTTCTTGGCCTGGCGGGTTGCAGCGTTCACCAGCCGGTGTCGTTGTATCAACTGGACGCTGGTAGTCCGGTTCAGCCCGCACAGAACGCGGGCATGGCGGTATTGTTGGGGCCGGTCACCGTGGCCGACTACCTGCAACGCGAAACCCTGTTGCAGCGTCAGCCCGATGGCAGCCTGCAAGCCTCGACCGATGGTCGTTGGGCTGGCAGCCTTTCGTCGGATATCGATCAGCTGCTGCTGCGCCAGGTCGCAGGTCGCCTGGACAGTCAGCGCGTAGTGCTGGCCCCGGCGACAGTGGGCTTCACCCCGGACGTTCAGGTGCTGCTGACCATCACGCGCCTGGATTCGGGTGAAAAACAACCGGCGATCCTCGACGCGCAATGGCGCCTGATCGACCGTCGCGGGCAGGTCCGCGACAACCGCATCATCCATTTGCAGGAACAGCATGCCGGTACCACGGCGGCTCAGGTCCAGGCACAGGGTGTGTTGTTGCAGCGCCTGGCCGAACAACTGTCGGTGGCGCTCAAGCCCTTGGCCAATCAGCCTCCGATCGCCGAAGCCCCACGCAAGCCGGCAGCCAAGGCGGCAGCACCTGCGGTAGAACAGGAAAAGCAGCCGAAGATCCCGATGGCCGCGCCTATTCGTACGGATATGGAAGTGTTCCGCTTCTAAGTCTGGACTGAATCCATACAAAGCCCGCATTGATGCGGGCTTTGTTGTTTTTACAGGTTGGAGATATCTAGCGCCTGTTCTGGCCTCTTCGCGAGCAAGCTCGCTCCCACAGGGGATCTTCAGTGAGCACACCCTTGGGCTAACCCGGATCAAGTGTGGGAGCGAGCTTGCTCGCGATGAGGCCAGAACAGGCAACAAAAAAGCCCGCAGACGATCACTCATCTGCGGGCTTCTTCATATCGAGGTTAAGGCTTAAGCTCGACGCTCATGCATCCGCGCCAGTTGCCGTTCCAGCATCGACGGATACGGCTCCATCAACCGCTCTACGCAGCACGCGCCTTCAGGGCTGGCGATCGGGCGGATCCGTGCACGTTGGCGGACCAACGCGTCGTCACTGATCTTGCGCTCCACCAGCAGCAGGTTGCGGCTGTGTTGCGACAGGGCCAGCGCGTCCTGGGCAGGGTCGGTCAGCAGCAAGTCGATCTGGCTCAGGCCAAACAGTTCGTCGCCCAGGGTCAGCCCCAGCTGCAATTGCAGGGTGATGCCACTGTCCGCGACTTCGATCTGCAATTGGTGGCCCAGGGCCCGCAGCAGCTCGCCACAGCAAATGGCGTTGGTCAGGTAATCGTCGCCGCTGTCTTCGGTGTGGAACAGCATCAGCGTGCTGCCATCGTTCAAGGTCTCTACTTCGCCCTGATACAGGGAAGCTGCCTGGTCGAGGCAATCGCGATAGCGCTCGAGCAGTTCTTCAAGACGCGCCCGCGGCAGGCGTCGCAGTTGCTCCTGGGAGCCCAGTTGCACCGCCAGCACCGCGCTGTGTTGCGGTACGCTCGGCGTGGCTTTGCGAATCACCGGTTGAGGGGGGCTGTCCAGCGACTCGTCGCGCAGATCGGCGAACGGGTCTTCGTCATCGTCGTCTTCAACGGTGCTGACGATCTGTCGTGGCGCTGGTTTGAGCGCCGCTACCGGGCGGCTCTCGTCGAAACTCGGATCGCGCAGGTTACGGACTTCGAAGGCCGGGTCGGCCTCGTCATCCATGTCGTCGAACTCCGGTTCCGGTTCTGGCACAGGGGCCGGTTCCGGGGCGAAGTTGGCGTGCAGCTGGCGCGCCAGGTCGCCGATTTCGTCCTGGCGGTCAGTGGCCGGGGTGAATTCATCGATATTGCGCAGCCACACCCGCAATTGCAGCAGCGGCGTGGAGAGATAACGCCCCATGCGCAGGCTCAGGGCCAGGGACAGGGCCAGCAGGATTGCACTCAGAATGCCCATGCTTTGCAGGCTGATGGTCATCGGTTGCTGGAACTGGTCCATGTCCAGGCTGATGCGCAATTGCCCGGCAGTCACGTCCTGGAAGGTGATCTTGCTTTGGTACATGCCCTCGGCTTCGCCCAGCAGGCCATGCTTGGGGCGTTGGCCGGATTCGGCGAGGATGCGGTTGTCCGGGCTGTAGATGGCGGCGTGGGCCACCAGCTTGTTCTTGGTCAGGTTGTTGAGCAGCACGTTGAGGCTGAGGATGTCGTTGGACACCAACAGCTCGGTGGCCGAGGTGGCCGTCTGCGTGGTCAGGCTTTCGCCCAGCGCATCCGCCTGCTCGTGCATGGCCTGCTTGAACTGCAGGCCCATCACACCGGCATAGATGACCAGAGCCAGGGCGACCAGGATCACGTTATGGCTGGCGATGCGCAATGCAATCGGTACACGGCGGTGGCGCAGTGCCCGGAAGATCAGCAGGAAGAAGTTGTCGGTTTTTACTGGCGTGGGCCGGTTCACTTGAGCTCGGCTCTTTTGTCCGTGAAGTTGACGCGCAGTATAGCGACAGGCCCTAGACCGTCAAAGCGCTCACGGTGCCCGATGGTCACTGAAAGTGGGTAGAATGCGGTTTTTTTCCACTTGCGGGGGTGCGCCTTGCGCGAAATCGTCCTGATAAACATCACGGGAGTCGACCGTCCGGGTCTGACTGCAGCCATTACCGGCGTTCTGGCCCAGGGTGGTGTGAACATTCTCGACATCGGTCAGGCGGTGATCCACGACACCTTGTCGTTCGGCATCCTGGTTGAAATTCCCGACACCGAGCAAGGCAAGTCCGTGCTCAAGGACATCTTGTTCAAGGGCTATGAACTCGATCAACAAGTGCGTTTCACGCCGGTGTCCGAACAGGATTACCAGCAGTGGGTCGGCAATCAGGGCAAAAAGCGCCACATTGTGACCCTGTTGACCCGCAAGGTGACAGCCGGGCAGTTGCAGGCCGTGAGCTCGATCACCGCCAAATATGGCCTGAACATCGATCACATCGATCGCCTGTCCGGGCGCATGCCGCTGGACACACCAGCCGACAAGGGCAAGGGCTGCATCGAGTTTTCCGTGCGTGGCGAGGCGGCTGATCCGCAGGCGCTGCGTGCCGAATTCCTCAGCGTCGCCCAGGAACTGAACGTCGACATCGCCTTCCAGGAAGATTCGCTGTTCCGTCGCAACCGTCGCCTGGCGGTGTTCGACATGGATTCAACGCTGATCGAAGCCGAAGTGATCGATGAGCTGGCCAAGGCGGCCGGCGTCGGCGACAAAGTGTCGGAAATCACCGAGCGGGCAATGGCCGGTGAGCTGGATTTCCGCGCCAGCTTCAAGGAGCGCCTGGCCTTGCTCAAAGGTCTGGACGTCAATGTGCTGGACTCCATCGGTGCCTCGCTGCGCCTGACCGAAGGCGCAGAAACCCTGTTCGCCGAACTCAAGCGCCTGGGCTACAAGACCGCGATCCTGTCGGGCGGCTTCACCTACTTCGCCAAGCAGTTGCAGGCCAAACTGGGTATCGACTACGTGTTCGCCAACGAACTTGAAGTGGTCGACGGCAAAGTCACCGGCGTGGCGGTCGAGCCGATTGTCGATGCACAGCGCAAGGCGGATTTGCTGAAGGAACTGGCACACAAGGAAGGCTTGCGCCTGGAGCAGACCATTGCGGTCGGCGATGGTGCGAATGACTTGCCGATGCTGGCGATTGCCGGGTTGGGCGTGGCGTTCCGGGCCAAGCCGCTGGTCAAGCAGTCGGCCAAGCAGGCGATTTCCACATTGGGGCTGGATGGTGTGCTCTACCTGCTGGGTTTCCGCGATCGCGACGGCCAGCTGTAACACCGCAAAACAACTGTAGGAGCGAGCTCGCTCGCGATGAGCGGCGAGGCGACGCGGGCATTCAGATTGCCCGCGTCATCGTTAACGCTCATCGCGAGCAGGCTCGCTCCTACAGGTATGTGCGTTGATCAGGCTTTTGGTGAGCCCATGCCCTGGCCCATCTGCACCGCTGTACCAGCGGTCATTTCTTCAGCCCACTTCACCTGATCCGGCCCGAACAGCACGACGGCGGTCGAACCCAGTTTGAACCGACCCAGTTCCGCACCTTTTTCCAGGTGGACCGGCGCGCGTGCGGCTTCGTCGTAACGGAAGGTTTTCAGCTCGCGTTTCGGCGGCGTCACCAGGCCCGCCCAGACGGTTTCGATCGAGGCCACGATCATCGCGCCCACCAGCACCACGGCCATCGGGCCGCGCTCGGTGTCGAAAATGCACGCCACGCGCTCGTTGCGGGCAAACAATTCCGGAACGTTTTCAGCAGTGGTCTGGTTGACCGAGAACAGACGGCCCGGGATGTAGACCATCTCGCGCAGGGTGCCGGCCAGTGGCATGTGCACGCGGTGGTAGTCCTTCGGCGACAGGTAGATGGTCGCGAAGTCGCCACCCATGAACGGCGCAGCGTTTGCCGCATCGCCCCCCAACAGTTCCAGCACGCTGAAGCTGTGGCCCTTGGCCTGGAACACGCGGCCGTGCTCGATCGGGCCGAGCTGGCTGATCGCGCCGTCGGCGGGGCTGAGGATCGCGTCCGGGGTTTCGTCCAGCGGACGGGCACCGTCTTTCAGTGCGCGGGTGAAGAACGCGTTGAAGTGCTCGTAGGCGGTCAGGTCTTCGACCAGCGCCTGGGACATGTCCACCTGATAACGCTTGGCGAACCAGGCGGTAAAGGCATTCTTGAACCAGCGCACGCGGCATTCGGCGATGCAGCCGGCCAGACGCGAGAGCAAGTTGTGGGGCAGCAGGTACTGGCCGAGGAGAAACAGACGCTTGTTCATTAACGGTCCTTAAAAATCTTAAATTTCTACCGGGGTATCGGGATGATTGCCCCATTCGCCCCAGGAGCCGGCGTAGCCTTTGACCCGCGGATAACCGAGAGCCTTGGCCACCAGATAGGTGAAACCAGAACGATGATGTGTCTGGCAGTGGGTAATCACTTCTTTGTCTTTGCTGATCCCGAGTTGTTCGAGGATCTGCGGCATGTCGGTGCGGATGCGCAGCTGGCGTGCCCGATCCATGCCAGCGGTCCATTCGAAATTGATCGCGCCGGGAATGTGTCCGCCCTTGGCTGCCAGGACTTTCTCGCCGGAGTACTCCAGCGGCCCGCGCGCATCCCAGATTGCCAGGTCGGCGGCGCCGAGACGGCTTTGCAGGTATTCGCGGGTGGCGGTGGGTTCATCGTGCAAGGTCAGTGGAACCGGGCCGCCCACCGGTGGCGGGACCTGGATCGACATGGGCGAACCTTCCGCCAGCCAGGCCGGCAGGCCGCCATCTATATAGTGGTACTTGCTGTGGCCGATGACATCCAGCAGCCAGATGAAGCGTCCGGCCCAACCGCCGCCTTCGTCGTCATACACGACGTAGACCGCATCGGGGTTGTGCCCCAGCTCACCAAACAGCGTTTCGAGTGCTGCCTGGGGGGGCATCAGCCCCGGGGCGGGGGCCTGGCCGAGCTGCGTACGCTTTGGATCGACAAAGCGCGCGCCGGGAATGTGCCCTTCGGTGTAGCGGGCGGCACTGGTCAAGTCCACCAGAATCAGTTCGCGGGCGTCGAGGCGAGGGAGCAAGTCGCTCGGCTCGATCACCAGCGGCAAGCCAGAGAAGTCAGACATGTGAGGTCTCCAGAGCACAAAAGGGAGGATTGTAACGCAGCTTATTGGCCACGGTGGCTAAAGCTGTGCAGGGCTTTCTCGATGCACTGTGCGGTTTTGCCGAAGGCCTGTACGGAAATTTCCGAAAACGGCCCGCCGCCTTGATCCGCCACGACGATCATGATCACCCGGCCATTGTTGATCAGCGAACGCAGCAGCAAGTGTTCACCGCTGAACTGCGAGCGCAGGCTGTTGGGCAACATGGCCGAGAATTGCGCGTTGTTGGCAGGCGTCAGGCGCACCTGGGCCTGCTGCGCGAGCAGGCGTTGCAACACGTTGCTCTGGCTGACCACGAAATTCAACCCGGCCACTTCCTTCGACAGGCCGGCCGTCTGGTGCACGCGCAGGTTGGCGTGGGTGCGGTCGGCCATCAGGATCATCACCCGGCGCATGCCGCAGGCCACGAGGGCGTCCCGGGCGGCGATGGTCAGGTGCATGGCGTTGGTGAAACGGCTCGGCTCGACCAGCAACTCGGCGCATTGCTTGCGCCACTTCGCCAGGTCTTCGGCGGTAGGTGCCGCTGCCGGCAGCAAGCCTGCGTGGACACGGTTCATGCCCCACGGCCAGATCAGCGACTCGGCAGGGTGCCAGAGGTCGGGCATGGCGTGTTGGCGTGCGCTGTTGGCGGCTTGCTGGTGCAATTGCTGCTGCAGTTCGTCCATCGGCATTTGCAGGTAAAGGCTGGTCAGGTACTGCCAGCGCTCGCTGTGGGGGCTGTCCCAGGCGTGCTGCGCCGACAGCGCCAGCCCATTGGCCAGCAGCACTGTATTGGCCGGTTGATTGAGCCAGCGGCGCAGGGTCGGATCGTCATCAAGGCGATTCTGCTGGCGCAGTGGATGGTCGCTGTCACGGGCGATGCGCAGGACTTTCACCAGTTCCCGCTGCTCGGTGAGCAGCAATCGATAGCCTTGCTGCACCCAGATCGGCAAGCGCCAGACCTCCACCAGCGCCTGGCCGATATCCAGCAGGCGTACGCCAAACAGTTGCTGCTCGACTTTGCGTGCCGACTCGCCTTTATGGATGACCCGCAGCTCCCAGTCTTCGAGCAGTTTCGGATGGGTCAGTGCCAGCGGCCACAGGGGCGAAAGAAACAGCAGGCTGCCCCAGTGGATGTCCTGCCACAGGCGCGCCAGGCGGCTGGCAAAAAAACCGTTGGCCTGTTGCGTGGCGTGCTGGCTGATCATCTGCAACTGACGCAGGGCTTTGGGAATCTCGAGCTCGGGTTCGGCGGGTAGCCGCGCGAGCAGCTCGTCGGTGCGCTTCAAACCGAGGCGGTTGATTGCAATTTCAAGGTTTTCCGCAGGCTCGGTCATGCTGCCATGGGTATGCCGGTTGGCTTCGCGAATCACGCTCAAGGCCAGGGCCGGGCTGCCTTGCATGAGGTCGGCGATGTCGCGCAGCGAGCTGCGATTATCTCGGATGGCCTTGCAGACACGGTCATGGCTGGCTTGCGGGACGGGAAGACGTACGCCATCGAGCAGCTTGACCCAGCCTTCGAGGGTCGTTGGTTTTGGCGTTGGAACGTTCGTTTCGTTAACCATGGTGGGAGGCGATCATCGTCAACATTACCTGTGCCCGGATGGGGTCAAATTAGCTTTTCGCCTGAACGGGCTATAGTCTGGCGCAGTTTTGCCGATAAGTAGAAGAAGAGATTTTTTAACTTCCGAATATGACCTTGAACCCGACTCAGTAAGTGCTCTCCTAACCTATGGCTAAAATTATCGGCATCATCGTCGTATTCGCGAGCGTGCTCGGCGGATACGTGCTTTCCCACGGCAAGATTGCCGCCCTGATACAACCTTTCGAGGTCATGATCATTGGCGGTGCTGCCCTCGGCGCATTCTTGCAGGCCAACCCCGGCTACATGACGATGCACGTGCTCAAGAAGTCCCTGAGCATGTTCAGTTCACGTTTCAACCACGCCTTCTACCTTGAAGTGCTGGGCCTGATCTACGAGATCCTCAACAAGAGCCGCCGCGAAGGCATGATGGCCATCGAAGGCGACATCGAAGATGCCGCTGCGAGTCCGATCTTCGCGAAGTACCCGACGGTACTCAAGGACGAGCGCATGACCGCGTTCATCTGCGATTACCTGCGCATCATGTCTTCTGGCAACATGGCTCCCCACGAGCTGGAAGGCCTGTTCGACATGGAGCTGTTCAGCCTCAAGGAAGACCTCGAACACCCATCCCACGCGGTCAACGGCATCGCCGACGCCATGCCCGGTTTCGGTATCGTCGCGGCGGTACTGGGTATCGTGGTGACCATGGCTTCGCTGGGTGAAGGCGACCAGAAGTCCATCGGCCTGCACGTAGGTGCGGCACTGGTGGGTACCTTCTTCGGTATTCTCGCCGCCTACGGCTTCTTCGGCCCGCTGGCCCATTCCCTGGCCCATGATGCCAAGGAAGAGCTGAACGTCTACGAAGCCATCAAGGCCTCGCTGGTGGCTTCGGCTTCCGGCATGCCGCCATCGCTGGCCGTGGAGTTCGGGCGCAAGGTCCTGTACCCGGCGCATCGTCCAAGCTTCGCCGAGCTGGAACAAGCGGTTCGCGGTCGTTAAACCATGGAAAATAACCAGCCGATAATCATCAAGCGCGTCAAGCGCATCGCCGGCGGACATCACGGGGGCGCGTGGAAAATCGCCTTCGCCGACTTCGCCACGGCGATGATGGCGTTCTTCCTGGTGTTGTGGCTGTTGTCCACCGCCACGCCGGAGCAGAAAATTGCCATCGCCGGTTACTTCAAGGACCCGATCGGCTTTTCCGAAAGTGGCACGCCCTACATCATCGATCTGGGTGGCACGCCGACCCTGGCGCCGGAAAACACTCTCAACCCCGAGGTGAAGTCCCAGCCGCAGCCGGACAAGGTCACCATCGATACCGATCAGGTCGAAGGCATGGCCGAGCAGGTCGAAAAAGAGCGCCTCGAGCTGTTGCTGCAAGAACTGCAGAACAAGGTCGAAGAAAACCCGCAGATGCAGAAGTTCAAGGATCAGATCCTGTTCGAAATCACGCCGGACGGCCTGCGAATCCAGATCATGGACGCGGAAAACCGCCCGATGTTCGATTCAGGTTCAGCGCGCTTGAAGCCGTATTTCGAAGACATCCTGCTGGCCATGGCCGACACCATCAAGGCAGTGCCGAACAAGATCAGTATCAGCGGCCACACCGATGCCAAGCCATACACCGGCACCGGTGATTTCGGTAACTGGGAACTGTCGGCCAACCGTGCCAACGCCGCACGGCGTGCGCTGGTGGCGGGCAGCTATCCGGATGCGCAGGTGGCGCGCGTGGTCGGTTATGCCTCGTCGGCCCTGTTCGATCGCGAGCATCCGTTCAACCCGGTGAACCGCCGTATCGACATCGTGGTGCTGACCAAGAAAGCCCAGCGTGCCATCGAAGGTTCGCAAGGTGCTGAACCTGCTCCCGATGCACCGCAAGGTTCGCCTGCGCCGGGAGCCGCACCGGCTGCACCGGTCGACCCGAACGCGTTGCCGGCGGACAAGGAACCGCTGCCGGCGCACGAACTGCGCGAGCGTCTGAACCTGTTCGATGATCCGGCACCGAAGCCGGGTGAGCCAGCCAAACCGGCTGAACCGCCCAAGCAGTGACCCACAAAAAAGCCGACAGCGATGTCGGCTTTTTTGTGGGTGTTTCCTACGTTAAAAGCCGCGGATGATTCGGGACTTGAGGTCTGCGTGAAAGCGATCCGCATTGGATTTGTTAACTCTGCGCACCGACTCGCTACCGGTCACCGAATCCAGTGACATCGAGCGCTTGAGCATCGACTCGTTGCGATAGGCATCGATGAAGAACTCGATGTCCCGGTCGCTGGTCAGCTTCGGCCATTTGTCGAGGTACAGCGGCAGCTCTGTCGGGCCGGTCTTGAACGAGCAGATGCGCCGGTTGGTGATGGTCGCTTCGCCTATTTCGAACGGCACCCACCAGGACAGTGCGGTTTTCTCCGACACTACCGCCAGCAGGTGTGTGCATTCGCTGATATTGCGGGTGATCACTCCGGTGATGTCGTCGGTGGTCTGGGATTCGGCATCCAGTACGTCGAGGTAGGTCTTGATGTTGGCCTGCATCAGGCGCGTGTTGATGTTGATCGCGTGGGCGCGGTCCATGTGGCGGTAGCTGATAAACACTGGCATCAGAAATGTCCCTTGATCGCGAGTTCGCGGTAATAGGCGCCGAGGGCGGTGAGGCGGCAGCCGGTGGAGTGGATGGCGGCGTAGTACATGTGTTCGGCGTCCACCGGTTCGACCAGGCTGTGGCGGTTGCACTTTTGCAACTGGGCGAAGACCTCGCCCTGTTCCGGGTTGAACTCGGGCTCGGTGGGCTCAAAGCTGGGGGCGAGGGGGTACACCGACTCGGCTTCGGCAAACCATTCGGGGAGTTTGCGCAGGATTTCCTTGGGGATCAGTGGTGACACTTCGCGCAGGGAAATGAACTGCGAGACATTGGTCTTGAACACCGGACGCTGTTCCCAGGCATCAAGGGCATTGTCGACAAACGAATAGAGGCTGCCGGGGGTGATCTTGCCCAGGATGTTCGCGGCTCCGCCGTGCAGGGCCTGGAGCAGCAATCCGGTGAACACGCCGTGCTGCATGCCCTCCATTGCCGGCTCTTCCTTTTTACAGGCGGTCAGAATGGTCATGCCTTCGCCGACCACGCTGCCTTCGCTGCGCAAGGCGCGCAGTTCGCCGGCCGAGCCGCTCTGGCAACAATCGAGAATGATCACTTTGTTTTTGATCTTGGTGGCCTTGCTCGCCCAGTTGAGGATGTCGCTGAGGCGAATCCCGTCCTTGGCGCTCTTGTAATCCTGCGGGATCAACATGCCTTCGTCGGTGTCGGTGTCGAAGCTGCCGTGGCCGGCGAAATACAGCAGCGCGACGTTGCAGTCACCGGAAAACAGCTCGCGGATCTGGTCTTCGAGTTTTTCCCTGCTCAGGAAGTCCTCGGCGGAAGTCAGCACGATGTTCTTGAAGTTCGGATCGCCATTGGCGTCGGTTTTCAGCACGGATGCCATGGCCATGGCGTCATTGCTGCAACCGCTCAGGCGCGACACATGGGTGTAGTCGTTGATGCCGATAAACAGTCCCTTGCGCATGGTTACACCGCCGTATGCTGGCGAATCGCGCTGATGATGCTGTTGGTGTTCCACGCACATTCGGCATGTGCCGCGTCACGTACCACCGTGGAAATGCGCTCGGCACCGAACGGCTTGATCGCAATGATCACCTTGCCCATGCGCTTGGCGATTTCGATTTCCTTGTTGATCCACTTGCTGTAGGTGGAGTACATCCCGGCCATGATCAATACCGCCGAACACGGGCGAATCTTGTTTTCGATGGCCTCCTCAAGTTGTTTGTCGGTTTTCGCGCCGACAATCGGGTTGTCCGGTGGAACCGAAAAATTCTTGTACGTGAAACCAGGCTTGGCGTTGAGCAGGCGCACGAGATTGTCGTGGGCGTCGGAGTAGTTCCACGAGTGGCTGATGAACAGGTGGTAGGTTTGCATAGGTGTCCCTCGGAGTCGCTGGAGTGCGAAGAGGGCTAGAACTTAGGCGAATACAGGGCGGCTACAAGGGGGTGGTGCGGAAAGAGAAATGCCCTACAAGCGAGCGTGCACAGGTCTTACAGAAAGGTCTGATGTTTAAGCGGGGGGAAGATCCAGCCGCCGGCCACCCCGCTGAAGGCAGGGTGGTCGACACGTCTGTTTAGTAGCCGTTTTCCGGCAGACTGGCGATGATCGAGCGGTAGCTGTTCATCCGCTGTTGCTGCACGCGGCCGTCTTCAAGGGCCTTGAGCAGGGCGCAACCGGGTTCGCGGTCATGCTTGCAATCACGGAAACGGCAGGTGCCAAGCAGGTCGTTGAACTCGATGAAGCCGGCTTCGACGTCGGCACGGCTGACGTGGCCCAGGCCGAATTCGCGGATACCCGGGGAGTCGATCAACTCACCGCCACCGGGGAAGTGGAACAACCGCGCGGTAGTGGTGGTGTGGGTGCCCTGGCCGGACAGTTCGGACAACGGGCCGACGCGGGTTTCGACATCCGGCAGCAGGCTGTTGACCAGCGACGACTTGCCGACGCCGGACTGGCCGACGAATACGCTGATGCGTCCGTCCAGCTGTGTCTGCAATTGCTCCATGCCGTTGCCGTGGTGCGCCGACACTTCCAGCACCGGATAGCCCAGGGTGCGGTATACGGCGAGCAAGGCATTCAGTGCAGGAGCGTTGTTTTCGTCGATCAGGTCGAATTTGTTCAGCAGCAACAGTGGCTTGATGCCTGCATGCTCGGCCGCCACCAGGTAGCGGTCGATCAGGTTGGCATGGGGCTCGGGCAGCGGTGCAAACACGATGACGATCATGTCGACGTTGGCCGCAACCGGCTTGAGCTGACCACGGCTGTCCGGGCGACACAGCTCGGTGTTGCGCGGCAGTTGCGCCACGATCACGCCGATACCCTGGTTGCCGGCACGCCAGACCACCTGATCGCCGGTCACCAGCGCCGGCAGGTTGGCGCGCAGGTGGCAACGGAATACCTGGCCGGCCAGTTCGCCGTCGCGGGCCTCGACCTCGACCTGCACACCGAAGTGCGCGATCACCAGGCCGTGCTGTTCCGGGCCCAGATCGCCGCCCTCAAGTGCCTCGACGGCCGAGGACTCGCGTTTGGCGGCGCGGGCAGCGCGTTCGCCCTGAATCTTTTCGATGCGCCAGTTTTGACGACGATTGAGTTGGCGTTTGGCCATGGGTGTTCCGTATCAAGAATGCAGCGATTAGGTAAAACGGCCGCGAGTTTAGCACGCCCGGCCACCGGCCTAGGCTAAACTGCGCAGCATTGCCTAGGAGCCGACACATGCAAAACCCACAGAACCTGATCTGGATCGACCTGGAAATGACCGGTCTGAACCCGGACACCGACGTCATCATCGAAATGGCCACCATCGTCACCGACAGTGACCTGAACACCCTGGCCGAAGGCCCGGTGATCGCCATTCACCACAGCGACGAAATCCTTGCCGGCATGGACGAGTGGAACACCCGTCAGCATGGCGGTTCCGGGCTGACCCAGCGGGTTCGCGACAGCCGCATCAGCATGGCCGAAGCCGAAGCCGAAACCATCGCCTTCCTGGAGAAGTGGGTGCCGAGGGGCAAGTCGCCGATCTGCGGCAACAGCATCTGCCAGGATCGTCGCTTCCTTTATACCCACATGAAATCCCTGGAAAGCTTCTTCCACTACCGCAACCTCGACGTGTCGACCCTCAAAGAGCTGGCTGCGCGCTGGGCACCGGATGTGCGTGACAGCTTCAAGAAGGGCAGCACGCACCTGGCCCTGGACGACATCCGCGAATCGATCGCTGAGCTGCAGCACTACCGCAAGCATTTCATCAAGTTCTGATTCACGGTCGTCCGTTCCGGCCCCATCGCGAGCAAGCTCGCTCCCACAGGTGCAACGCCGCCCCTGTGGGAGCGAGCTTGCTCGCGATGGCGTCAGTTCAGTCACCTTAGATGGTTGGAGCGAATCTCAGGCGCCCTCTTTTGGTGCCTGGGTGAACTGAGTAGACTGCGCGCCTTTCTGCAAGGATCGCCCCTATGCTGCTGATGCTCTACCTGATCGCCATCACCACCGAAGCCATGACTGGCGCCCTCTCTGCCGGCCGACGAGGCATGGACTGGTTTGGTGTGGTGCTGATCGCTTGCGTCACGGCGCTGGGTGGCGGGTCGGTGCGCGATGTGCTGCTCGGGCATTACCCTCTGACGTGGGTCAAACACCCGGAGTATCTGGTGCTGACCACGGCAGCCGCGATGATCACAGTGTTTACGGCCCGCTGGATGCGGCATTTGCGCTCACTGTTCCTGGTGCTCGACGCCATGGGCCTGGTGGCGTTCACCCTGATCGGCTGCATCACCGCCCTGGAAATGGGCCATGGCATGTTGGTCGCCTCCGTTAGCGGTGTGATCACCGGCGTCTTCGGCGGCATCCTGCGGGACATTTTCTGCAACGATATTCCGCTGATCTTCCGGCGTGAGCTTTATGCCAGCGTTTCGTTCGCCGCGGCGTGGTGCTACATGCTCTGCATCTATCTGCAATTACCCGACGAACAATCGATTCTGATCACTTTGTTCGGCGGTTTTCTGCTGCGCTTGCTGGCGATCCGTTTTCATTGGGAAATGCCCAAGTTCGTCTATAACGACGAAGCCTGACGTTCGGCGTGTTGCCGCAACGCCCACGCGACATGTTCACGTACCAGTTCCGAAGGATGTTCCCGTCGCGCCTTCAGCGCCTCCAGCACCGGGATCGTTGAAGGCGCATTGCCCAAGCCCACCGCCAGGTTGCGCAACCAGTTTTCATAGCCCGTCCGGCGCAGCGGCGAGCCTTCGGTGCTGCTCAGGAATTTCTCTTCATCCCACATGAACAGTTCCGCCAGCCCGGCATTGTCCAGATTGTGCCGCGGCTTGAAGTCGCTTTCACCGGAAGGGCGGGCGAAGCGGTTCCACGGGCAGACAATCTGGCAGTCATCGCAACCGAACACCCGGTTGCCGATCAGTGGCCGCAGGTCTTCAGGGATCGCGCCTTTGAGTTCGATGGTCAGGTAGGAAATGCAGCGTCGGGCATCCAGCACATAGGGGCCGACGAAGGCGTTGGTCGGGCAGATGTCGAGGCAGGCACTGCAGCGCCCGCAGTGTTCGGTGGCATGGGGCGGGTCGACCGGCAGCGGCAGGTCGACGAACAGTTCGGCGAGAAAAAAGTAACTGCCGGCCTTGCGGTTCAAGACCAGGGTATTTTTGCCGATCCATCCAAGCCCCGCCTGTTCGGCGATGGCTTTTTCCAGCACCGGGGCACTGTCGACGAAGGCGCGGTAGCCAAACGGGCCGATCTGCGCCTGAATTTTTTCCGCCAGTTGTTGCACGCGTTTGCGGATCAGCTTGTGGTAATCGCGGCCCAGGGCATAACGCGAGACGTAGGCTTTTTCCGGTTGGGCGAGCATTTTTGCCATCTGCGTGTCGCCGGACAGGTAGTCCATGCGCAGGGACACCACGCGCAAAGTGCCCGGCACCAGCTCTTCGGGGTGCGAGCGTTTGCTGCCGTGGGCGCCCATGTAATCCATTTCGCCGTGGTAGCCGGCTTCGAGCCAGCGCTCCAGGTGCTGCTCATGCTCGGCCAGGTCGAGGCCGCTGATGCCGACTTGCTGAAAGCCCAGCTCGCGGCCCCAGTCCTTGATGGATTGGGCGAGGGCGGGCAGATCTGTGGTAATAGCGGGCATGAGACGAGAGAAACCGGGGCTGAGATGCGTATAATTCTGCCAGACATCGGAGCCCGAAGACGCATGCCGCACACTAAAGATGAATTACCCGACGTGCTGTATAGCACCGCCCAGGTGCGAGCACTCGACGCGAGCCTGATCGCCGCCGGCACGGCGGGCTTCGAATTGATGCAGCGCGCGGCGCGGGCGACATGGCGGGCGCTGGTGCGGCAGTGGCCGACAGCAAACGAGCTGAGCGTGCTGGCCGGACATGGCAACAACGCAGGCGACGGGTACCTGGTGGCCGTACTGGCCCAGCGTGCCGGTTGGTCGGTGCGGGTGCTGGCGGTGGGCGATCCGCAGCGCTTACAGGGTGATGCGGCGTCGGCCCATGCCGAGGCGGTGTCTGAACAGGTGCTCATCGAGCCCTGGACGGCACAATCCGGATTGCGCGGCATTGTAGTGGATGCTTTGCTTGGCACCGGTCTGAGCGGTGACGTGCGTGACCCCTATGTCAGCGCCATCGCCGCGATCAATGCCAGCGGACTGCCGGTTGCGGCGGTGGATATTCCGTCAGGGTTGTGCGCGGATACGGGCCGTATCCTTGGTCATGCAGTGCATGCCGACCTGACGGTCACGTTCATTGGCTTGAAGGTGGGGTTGTTCACCGGTGATGCCGCGGATGTGACGGGTGAGTTGGTGTTCAACGATCTGCAGGCTGATCCGCAGTTGCTGAACGGTACTGCGTTCACGGCTCGGCGCTTGTGTATCGCTAACCTGCCGCGTCTGGTGTCCCGGGCACCGGCATCCCACAAAGGCAAGTTCGGCCATGTGCTGCTCATTGGCGGTGATCGCGGTTACGGTGGGGCAATTTTGCTGAGTGCACAAAGTGCTCTGCGCAGCGGTGCGGGCATGGTTTCGCTATCCACCCGTCCGGAACATGTTTCGCCAGCGCTTTCTCGAATTCCGGAAGCCATGGTGCTGGGCACGTCGTCGGCCAATCAACTGATGGAGTTGCTTGAGAAGGTATCGGTGCTGGTGGTCGGGCCGGGCCTGGGTCAGGCAGGGTGGGGGCGCAGCCTGCTGTCGGCTGCGGCCAATGCGCCTTTGCCGCAAGTCTGGGATGCCGATGCCTTGAATCTGTTGGCGGGTGGACAGGTCGATCTGCCCAAGGGTTGCGTGATTACCCCGCATCCGGGGGAGGCGGCACGTTTGCTTGGGGTGAGCACTGCCGACGTTCAGTTTGACCGTCCCGCCGCAGCCCATGCATTGAGTAAAAAAT
The DNA here is from genome assembly GCF_017350115.1 of Pseudomonas sp. GW456-L13. NCBI lineage: Bacteria > Pseudomonadati > Pseudomonadota > Gammaproteobacteria > Pseudomonadales > Pseudomonadaceae > Pseudomonas > Pseudomonas sp. GW456-L13. Next base: position 2,710,451 of record NZ_JACNAS010000001.1, on the reverse strand, counting down.
ATACAGCTGTCGTCGTTCTGAAAGGTGCCGGCAGCCTGATCGCCCATCCCGATGGACGTCTGGCGCTGTGTCATCAGGGGCACCCGGCCATGGCCACCGCCGGTTTGGGCGACGTGCTGGCCGGTTTGCTCGGCGCATTGCTGGCCCAGGGCATGGAGCCGTTCGACGCGGCCTGCCTGGCGGTCTGGCTGCACGCCAATGCCGGCGAGCAACAAGGAAAATTGGGCCGTGGGCTGGCGGCCAGTGATCTGATCCCAGCCATTCGTCAGTTGTTGGAGGAGCAAGCACCGTGTCTGAAGTAACCCTGTACCTGGCCGATGAACAGGCCATGAGCGACTTTGGCGCACGCATTGCCCGAATCACCCAAGGCCATGGCCTGATCTTCCTTGAGGGCAACCTGGGGATGGGCAAAACCACGTTGTCCCGAGGCATCATTCGCGGTCTGGGGCATGTCGGGGCAGTCAAAAGCCCGACCTTCACCCTGGTCGAACCCTACGAGATCGGCGACATTCGCGCCTTCCATTTTGATTTGTACCGTCTGGTCGATCCGGAAGAGCTAGAGTTCCTCGGTATCCGCGACTACTTCGAAGACGATGCCCTGTGTCTGATCGAATGGCCCGATAAAGGTGCAGGCTTTTTGCCAAAGCCTGACCTGACCATTACCATTAGCCCGCAAGACAGCGGGCGTTCGCTGAAAATTTTATCCCAGGGCTCGCGTGGCGAGGCCTGGTGTGCCGCTTTGGCATTGGAATCCAAATAGATGATGGGGTTAGGTATGCGCTTTCGCGCGTTGGTGGCTGCCGTAGGGGTGTTGTTCTTGGCGGTGACCGTCGACGCTGTGGCCGATTCGAAGGTCAACAGTGTTCGTCTGTGGCGGGCACCGGACAACACGCGACTGGTGTTTGACCTGACCGGCCCGGTGCAACACAGCGTCTTTACCCTGACGGCTCCGGACCGCCTGGTCATCGACATCAATGGCGCGACCCTCGGTGCGCCACTCAACGTCAACACCTCGAACACCCCGATTACCGCCATGCGCTCGGCCCAGCGCACGCCGACGGACTTGCGGGTGGTCATCGACCTGAAAAAGGCCGTGACGCCGAAAAGCTTCTCCCTGGCGCCGAACGCTCAGTACGGTAACCGATTGGTGGTCGACCTGTTCGATAACGCCGCAGACGCCGCGCCACCGCCTGCGCCGACACCGTCGGTCGCCACGGTGCCTGCCGTGCCGGTCACGCCTGCGGAACCGGCGATCAAGCTGCCACCGGCTCCGGCCGGCAAACGCGACATCATTGTGGTGATCGACGCCGGTCACGGTGGCGAAGATCCGGGGGCTTCCGGCTCCCGAGGCCAGCGCGAGAAAGACGTGGTGCTGCAGATTGCCCGCGAAACCCAACGCCAGGTCAACGGCATGAAAGGCTTCCGTGCCGAACTGACCCGTACCGGTGACTACTTCATTCCGTTGCGCGGCCGTACCGAAATCGCCCGCAAGAAAGGCGCCGACCTGTTCGTCTCGATCCACGCCGACGCCGCGCCTTCTGCCGCCGCTTTCGGTGCCTCGGTATTTGCCCTGTCCGATCGCGGCGCAACTTCCGAGACCGCCCGTTGGCTGGCCGACAGCGAAAACCGCTCCGACCTGATCGGTGGTGCCGGCAACGTCAGCCTCGATGACAAAGACCGCATGCTCGCCGGCGTGCTGCTCGACTTGTCGATGACGGCATCCCTGACCTCCAGCCTGAACGTTGGCCAGAAAGTCTTGAGCAACATCGGTCGGGTCACGCCATTGCACAAGCAGCGGGTTGAGCAGGCCGGGTTCATGGTACTGAAGTCGCCGGATATTCCGTCGATCCTGGTGGAAACCGGGTTCATCTCCAACGCCAACGAAGCCTCGAAGCTTGCCGCGTCAAGCCATCAACAGGCGCTGGCGCGTTCGATCAGCAGCGGCGTGCGCCAGTTCTTCCAGCAGAACCCGCCGCCAGGCACTTACATTGCCTGGCTGCGTGATTCCGGAAAAATCGCCCAAGGTCCACGTGACCATCGGGTAAACCCTGGCGAGACGCTGGCGATGATCGCCGTTCGTTATCAGGTTACGCCGGCCACCCTGCGCAGCGCCAACAACCTGTCGAGCGATGAACTCAAGGTTGGTCAACACTTGACCATTCCGGGCACTGAACTGGCGGCCAAAGAATGAATCAGGTTGTGAACAACAGCGCTCGCATCGAGCTGCTCAGCCCGCGGCTGGCGAACCAGATTGCCGCGGGTGAGGTGGTCGAGCGCCCGGCTTCGGTGATCAAGGAACTGCTGGAAAACAGCCTCGACTCCGGCGCCAAACGCATCGACGTCGATGTGGAGCAGGGCGGCGTCAAGCTGCTGCGGGTGCGCGACGATGGCAGTGGCATTTCCGCCGATGACCTGCCGTTGGCCCTGGCCCGTCACGCCACCAGCAAGATCCGCAACCTGGAAGACCTCGAGCAGGTCATGAGCCTGGGGTTTCGCGGCGAGGCCCTGGCATCGATCAGCTCCGTCGCGCGCCTGACCTTGACCTCCCGCACCCGCGACGCCGATCAGGCGTGGCAGGTCGAGACCGAGGGCCGTGACATGGCGCCCCGTGTGCAACCTGCGGCCCACCCGGTGGGCACTTCGGTTGAAGTGCGCGACCTGTTCTTCAACACGCCGGCGCGGCGCAAGTTTCTCAAGACCGAAAAAACCGAATTCGATCACCTGCAAGAAGTGATCAGGCGCTTGGCCCTGGCGCGCTTCGATGTGGCGTTCCATCTGCGCCATAACGGCAAGACCATCCTCAGCCTGCACGAGGCCCATGATGATGCGGCCCGTGCCCGGCGCGTGGCGGCGATCTGCGGGCCGGGTTTCCTGGAGCAGGCGCTGCCGATCGAAATCGAGCGCAACGGCCTGCATCTATGGGGCTGGGTCGGCCTGCCGACCTTCAACCGCAGCCAGGCCGATTTGCAGTATTTCTTCGTCAATGGCCGTGCCGTGCGCGACAAACTGGTGGCCCACGCGGTACGCCAGGCCTATCGCGACGTGCTGTTCAATGGTCGGCACCCGACCTTCGTGCTGTTTTTCGAAGTCGATCCGACCGGCGTCGATGTCAACGTGCACCCGACCAAGCACGAAGTGCGCTTCCGTGAAGGGCGCATGGTCCACGATTTCCTCTACGGCACCTTGCACCGCGCCTTGGGCGATGTGCGCCCCGACGATCAACTGGCGGCGCCGGTTGCCACGGCCATCGTCCGGCCTACCGGCCTCGAAGCCGGTGAATTCGGACCCCAGGGCGAAATGCGCCTGGCCGCCAATGCGCTGCTGGAACAGCCTCAGGCTCAGCCGTCGTTCAATGCGCCGGCGGGTTCGGGGGCTGGCGCGGGTTATCAATATCAATACACGCCGCGACCGCAGTCCGGTGCACCTGTCGCCGAAGCGCAGGCCGCCTATCGCGAGTTTTTTGCACCGCTGCCCGAGGCCAATGCCGTCGCGCTGCCGGCCGGGCAGGACGACATCCCTCCGCTCGGTTATGCGCTGGCACAACTCAAGGGCATCTACATTCTTTCGGAAAACGCTCAGGGCCTGGTGCTGGTGGACATGCACGCCGCCCACGAGCGGATCATGTATGAGCGTCTGAAGGTGGCGATGGCCAGTGAGGGCCTGAGCGGCCAGCCGTTGCTGGTGCCGGAGTCCCTGGCCGTCAGCCAGCGTGAAGCCGATTGCGCCGAGGAGCATGTCGCCTGGTTCCAGCGCCTGGGCTTTGAATTGCAGCGTCTGGGTCCGGAAACCCTGGCGATACGGCAGATTCCGGCACTGCTCAAGCAGGCCGAAGCCAACCGGCTGGTCGCTGACGTCCTGGCTGACCTGATGGAGTTCGGCACCAGCGACCGCATTCAGGCGCACCTGAACGAATTGCTCGGGACCATGGCCTGCCACGGCGCGGTTCGTGCGAATCGGCGGTTGGCCCTGCCGGAAATGAACGGTCTGCTGCGTGACATGGAAAACACCGAGCGCAGTGGTCAATGCAACCATGGCCGACCGACCTGGACCCAACTGGGCCTGGACGATCTGGACAAACTGTTCTTGCGCGGTCGTTGATGAGCCAGTTCCCACCTGCGATTTTCCTGATGGGCCCGACCGCCGCCGGCAAGACCGACCTGGCCATAGAGCTCACCAAGGTCCTGCCTTGCGAGTTGATCAGTGTCGATTCGGCGCTAGTGTACCGTGGCATGGACATTGGCACCGCCAAGCCTTCCAAAGAACTGCTGGCGCAATTTCCGCATCGTCTGATCGATATTCTCGATCCGGCCGAGAGCTATTCGGCAGCGGATTTCCGCCGTGACGCCCTGGAAGCCATGGCCGATATCACCGCACGGGGAAAAATTCCGCTGCTGGTGGGCGGCACCATGCTCTATTACAAGGCTTTGGTTGAAGGTCTGGCAGATATGCCGGCCGCCGATCCCGAGGTCCGTGCGCAAATCGAAGAAGAGGCTGCGCGCCTTGGCTGGCAAGCCTTGCACGAACAATTGGCGGTGATCGATCCGGAGTCCGCGGCTCGAATACATCCGAACGATCCCCAGCGATTGAGTCGAGCGCTGGAAGTTTATCGTGTCAGCGGTCAAAGCATGACCGCCCTGCGTTTGCAACAATCTGCGCAAAGTACTGAAGCAGCCGCTTCGGGACTGCAACAATTGCCCTATACTGTCGCGAACTTGGCCATTGCTCCGGCAAATCGCCAGGTACTGCACGAGCGAATTAAACAAAGATTCACTTTAATGTTGGAACAGGGATTCATTGACGAGGTCGTAGCCCTGCGTAATAGAGGAGACCTGCATACCGGGTTGCCGTCTATACGTGCAGTAGGCTATCGCCAAGTCTGGGACTACCTGGATGGCAAGCTGACGTCAGCCGAGATGCAGGAGCGTGGAATCATTGCCACGCGCCAATTGGCGAAACGCCAGTTCACCTGGCTGCGCAGTTGGACTGATCTGCATTGGCTGGACAGTCTGGATTGCGACAATCTGCCGCGCGCCTTGAAATACCTTGGGACCATCTCCATATTGAGCTGAGTCCTTGCAATTGCCGTCTATCCTTGGGGGTGTGACGGCCAAAGCCATCTGATTACCTATTTTTTATATTGAATCCTTAAAGGAGTGCGGCACATGTCAAAAGGGCATTCGCTACAAGACCCTTACTTGAATACTTTACGTAAAGAGAAAGTTGGGGTGTCCATCTACCTGGTCAACGGTATCAAGCTGCAAGGCACGATCGAGTCTTTCGACCAGTTCGTTATCCTGCTGAAAAACACCGTCAGCCAGATGGTCTACAAACACGCCATCTCTACAGTGGTGCCGGTTCGTCCAATTCGTCTGCCTAGCGCAACCGAATCCGATGCAGGTGATGCTGAGCCAGGTAACGCCTGATAGGAGTCTCCTTTGTTCTTTGAGCGCCACGGTGGTGGTGAACGAGCCATTCTCGTTCACTTGGATGGTCAGGACCCTGAGGCGCGCGAAGATCCGCAGGAGTTTCAGGAGTTGGCAATTTCGGCTGGCGCCGAGACCGTCGCGTTTTTCAACGTGCCGCGTCATCGGCCAACCGCCAAAACCCTGATCAGCAGCGGCAAGGTCGAAGAGTTGCGCGACCTGGTCCAGGCCGAACAGGTCGATCTGGTGATTTTCAATCACATCCTCACGCCCAGTCAGGAACGTAACCTCGAACGTATTTTCGAGTGTCGCGTGATCGACCGCACGGGTTTGATTCTCGATATTTTCGCCCAACGCGCCCGCACCCATGAAGGCAAGCTCCAGGTCGAACTGGCCCAGCTTGAGCACATGAGTACGCGGCTGGTTCGCGGCTGGACTCACCTTGAACGGCAGAAAGGCGGTATCGGCCTGCGCGGTCCGGGTGAAACCCAGCTGGAAACCGACCGGCGCCTGTTGCGGGTTCGCCTGCGGCAGATCAAGGGGCGCCTGGAAAAGGTCCGCAGCCAGCGTGAACAATCGCGCCGTGGCCGCAAACGGGCTGACATTCCGACGGTTTCGCTGGTGGGTTATACCAACGCCGGCAAATCGACGCTGTTCAACTCGGTGACCGACTCAGACGTCTTTGCGGCTGACCAGTTGTTCGCCACCCTCGACCCGACCTTGCGCCGGCTCGAGCTCGATGACCTCGGCCCGATCGTGCTGGCTGACACCGTGGGCTTCATTCGTCACTTGCCGCACAAGCTGGTCGAGGCATTTCGGGCTACGCTCGAAGAGTCGAGCAACTCCGACCTGTTGCTGCACGTGATCGACTCCCATGAGCCTGAGCGCATGGCCCAGATTGAACAGGTCATGGTGGTGCTCGGAGAGATCGGGGCTCAAGACTTGCCGATCCTGGAGGTCTATAACAAACTCGATTTGCTCGAGGGCGTGGAGCCGCAGATCCAGCGCGATGCCGATGGCAAACCGCAGCGGGTCTGGCTTTCGGCGAAAGATGGCACAGGTCTTGATCTGCTCAAGCAGGCCGTGGCCGAGTTGCTTGGCGATGAATTGTTTGTTGGCACCTTGCGCTTGCCGAACCGATTTGCTCGACTGCGTGCGCAGTTTTTCGAACTCGGTGCGGTACAAAAGGAAGAACACGATGACGAAGGCATCAGCTTGCTGGCCGTTCGTTTGCCACGGGCCGAATTGAATCGGCTGGTGAGTCGCGAAGGTTTGCAACCGATGGAGTTCATCGAGCAACACACTTTGCAATAAAAGCCTGAGAAAGCGGTTGTGCCGCGGTGACAGGCATTCTGTAGCATTGGTCGGCGCGCCGTGGGTGCGTCTTTGCTTTATCAGATGGAGAGCGCTATGGCTTGGAATGAGCCGGGTGGCAACTCGAATAATCAGGATCCTTGGGGTGGCAAGCGTCGTAACAACGGCGACCGCAAGGGGCCACCGGATCTCGACGAGGCCTTCCGAAAGCTGCAGGAAAGCCTGAACGGTTTGTTCGGTGGTGGTAAGAAACGTGGTGGCGACGACGGCGGTGGTCCGGGCAAGAGTGGCGGCTTTGGCGGCCTGCTCGGCATCGGTCTGGTCGTGTTGGCGGCCGTTTGGCTGTACAGCGCGGTCTATGTCGTCGACGAGCAGGAGCAAGCTGTGGTGCTGCGCTTCGGCAAGTACTACGAGACCGTGGGTCCGGGCCTGAACATCTACTTCCCGCCGATCGACAAGAAGTACATGGAGAACGTCACGCGTGAGCGTGCCTACACCAAGCAGGGCCAGATGCTGACCGAAGACGAGAACATCGTCGAAGTGCCGCTGACCGTGCAGTACAAGATCAGCAACCTGCAGGATTTCGTGCTGAGCGTCGATCAGCCGGAAATCAGCCTGCAGCACGCGACCGACAGCGCCTTGCGCCATGTGGTGGGTTCCACCGCGATGGACCAGGTGCTGACCGAAGGTCGTGAGTTGATGGCCAGCGAGATCAAGGAGCGTCTGCAACGCTTCATGGACACCTATCGCACCGGTATCACCGTCACCCAGGTCAACGTACAGAGCGCAGCGGCACCGCGCGAAGTCCAGGAAGCCTTCGATGACGTGATCCGTGCCCGGGAAGACGAACAGCGTTCGCGCAACCAGGCCGAAACCTATGCCAACGGCGTCGTGCCGGAAGCTCGTGGTCAGGCCCAGCGCATCCTTGAGGATGCCAATGGTTACCGTGACGAGACCGTCTCGCGCGCCAAGGGTGAGGCCGATCGCTTCACCAAGCTGGTCGCCGAGTACCGCAAGGCCCCTGAAGTCACCCGCCAGCGTCTGTATCTGGACACCATGCAGGAAGTCTTCACCAACACCAGCAAGGTTCTCGTGACCGGCAACAAGAACGGCCAGAACAACCTGTTGTACCTGCCTCTGGACAAGATGGTCGAAAGTGGTCGCAGCACCAGCACCCAGGTGAGCAGTGCGGCAGCCACCAGCAATGAAGCGAATGCGCGTGCGGCAGCTGATCTGCAGCAACAGCCAGCACGTACCAGGGAGAGTCGCTGATGAGCAATAAATCGCTGATCGCCCTTATTGTCGGCGTCGTCGTGGCGATCGCTGCCTGGAACTGCTTCTACATCGTGGCTCAGACCGAGCGTGCGGTGTTGCTGCAGTTCGGTCGCGTGGTCCAGACCGATGTTCAGCCAGGCCTGCACGTGAAAGTGCCCTACGTCAACCAGGTGCGCAAATTCGACGCACGCCTGATGACGCTGGATGCACCGACACAACGCTTCCTGACGCTGGAAAAGAAAGCCGTGATGGTCGATGCCTTCGCCAAGTGGCGCGTGAAGGACGCGGAGCGTTACTACACCGCGACTTCCGGCCTCAAGCAGATCGCCGACGAGCGTTTGTCCCGTCGTCTGGAGTCGGGCCTGCGTGACCAGTTCGGTAAGCGCACGTTGCACGAAGTGGTCTCCGGTGAGCGCGATGCGCTGATGGCGGACATTACTGCTTCGTTGAACAAGATGGCTGAAAAAGAGCTGGGCATCGAAGTGGTCGATGTTCGGGTCAAGACCATCGACCTGCCGAAAGAAGTGAACCGCAGTGTGTTCGAGCGTATGAGCACCGAGCGTGAGCGTGAAGCTCGCGAGCACCGCGCCAAGGGTAACGAACTGGCCGAAGGCATCCGTGCCGACGCCGATCGTCAACGCCGCGTGCTGCTGGCTGAAGCCTATCGTGAATCCGAAGAGGTTCGCGGTGATGGCGATGCCCAGGCTGCTGCGATCTACTCCAAGGCCTACGGTCAGGATCAGGAGTTCTACGCGTTCTACCGTAGCCTGCGCGCCTACCGTGAAAGCTTCGCGAACAAATCCGACGTCATGGTCCTCGACCCAAGCAGCGACTTCTTCCATTACCTGGAAAAAGCCAAGCCTTGATACGGCGTTGACCTGAATTATCCCCCGCCGGGCGGCTAAAACCTCTGGCGGGGTGATCCTTTGGGAAAACGTGTGTATGATGCGGCAGCCGGGAAATTCCCGGCTTTTTTGCGTCTGCATGTTTGATTGCTGTGTTCAAGCAGATGCCGGGCCGATTGGCTCGACAGTTTTTCGAGGAAAGTGGTTGGCGAAGCCGGTAGAAGGGCTTTTCGCTCCGTCGCTCATGCGCGTGGTTTGTGCGCAAGCCGACCATTTTCTGCTTCACTCAAGGCTCGCCGACAGGCTGGTCGCCCGGAGATAGGGGAAGGCGTAATGGCAACGGTAGACCGCTGGCTTCTGCCAGATGGCATCGAAGAAGTACTGCCACCGGAAGCTGCGCGTATTGAAGTCGCGCGTCGTCAGGTGTTGGATCTGTTCCAGAGCTGGGGTTACGAGTTTGTCGTGACTCCCCATATCGAGTACCTGGAATCCCTGCTGACCGGCGCGGGCCAGGACCTGGATCTGCGCACCTTCAAGGTCATCGACCCGCAATCGGGCCGTCAGATGGGTTTCCGCGCCGACATCACGCCGCAAGTGGCGCGCATCGATGCGCATACCCTGCGTCGTGAAGGCCCAAGCCGCCTGTGCTATGCCGGTAGTGTCCTGCACGCTCAGCCTCGCGCCCTGTCGTCCTCGCGCAGCCCGATTCAACTGGGTGCCGAGTTGTACGGCGACGGCAGTCCGAGCAGCGACGTCGAAGTCATCAGCCTGATGCTGGCCATGCTGCAACTGGCCGATGTGCCGGATGTGCACATGGACCTCGGTCATGTTGGCATCTATCGCGGCCTGGCCCGTGCGGCCGGTTTGTCCGGTGAAGTCGAGCAGCAGTTGTTCGATGCCTTGCAACGTAAGGCCATCGACGAGGTCATTACCTTGACCGAAGGCTTGCCTGCCGATCTGTCGGGCATGCTGCGGGCGTTGGTCGACCTGTGTGGCGGTCGTGAAGTGCTGGCTGCGGCCCGCGAGCGTCTGGCCAAGGCACCGGCCCCTGTTCTGGCAGCGCTGGACGATTTGCTGGCGATTGCCGAGCGGCTGTCCGTGCGTTTCCCTGAGCTGCCGCTGTATTTCGACCTGGGCGAGCTGCGTGGCTACCACTACCACACCGGTGTGGTGTTCGCTGTGTTTGTACCGGGTGTTGGCCAGTCCATTGCCCAGGGCGGTCGTTACGACGACATTGGCGCCGACTTCGGTCGCGCCCGTCCGGCGACCGGCTTCTCCACCGATTTGAAAACCCTGGTGACCCTGGGGCGTGCTGAGATCGAGCTACCGTCTGGCGGTATCTGGATGCCTGACAGTACGGATGCGGCACTCTGGCAGCAGGTTTGCCAGTTGCGCAGTGAGGGTCAGCGTGTCGTTCAGGCTTTGCCTGGACAACCTTTGGCCGCCGCCCGTGAAGCGGACTGCGACCGGCAATTGATTCAGCAGAACGGGCTTTGGCAAGTATCGCCACTGGCTTCTTGAGTTTTCCTGCCGGCTGCCGCCGGCACCAAGTTTGCGCGAATGAGGACAAGTGTTATGGGTAAGAATGTCGTAGTCCTGGGCACCCAATGGGGTGATGAGGGCAAAGGCAAGATCGTTGATCTGCTGACCGAACATGCTGCCGCCGTAGTGCGCTACCAGGGTGGCCACAACGCTGGCCACACCCTGGTGATCGACGGTGAGAAGACCGTCTTGCACCTGATTCCGTCGGGCGTGCTGCGCGAAGGCGTGCAGTGCCTGATCGGCAACGGCGTGGTGGTTGCACCCGACGCTCTGCTGCGGGAAATCACCAAGCTGGAAGAGAAGGGCGTACCGGTGCGCGAGCGCCTGCGTATCAGCCCATCCTGCCCGCTGATCCTGTCCTTCCACGTTGCGCTGGACCAGGCCCGTGAAAAGGCCCGTGGCGAGCTGAAGATCGGTACTACCGGTCGTGGCATCGGCCCGGCATACGAAGACAAGGTTGCACGTCGTGGCCTGCGTGTTGGCGACCTGCTCAACATGCCACGCTTTGAAGACAAGTTGCGTGAACTGGTGGATTACCACAACTTCATGCTGGTTGGTTACTACAAAGAGCCAGCCATCGACTTCGACAAGACCCTGGCCGAGTGCAAAGACTACGCTGAGCTGCTCAAGCCGCTGATGCTGGACGTGACTGCCGAGCTGCACGACCTGCGTCGTGCTGGCAAAGACATCATGTTTGAAGGTGCCCAAGGTTCGTTGCTGGACATCGACCACGGTACCTACCCGTACGTGACCAGTTCCAACACCACCGCTGGCGGCGTTGCTACCGGTTCGGGTGTCGGCCCTATGTTCCTGGACTACATCCTGGGCATCACCAAGGCTTACACCACCCGTGTAGGTTCGGGTCCATTCCCGACGGAGCTGTTCGACGAAGTCGGCGCACACTTGGCTAAACAAGGTCACGAGTTCGGCGCGACTACCGGCCGTGCCCGTCGTTGTGGCTGGTTCGACGCCGTTATCCTGCGTCGCGCTATCGATGTGAACAGCATCTCGGGCATCTGCCTGACCAAGCTGGACGTACTCGACGGTCTGGAAACCATCAACATCTGCGTCGGCTACAAAGATGCAGAAGGCAAGGCCGTTGCCCCGACTGATGCTGACAGCTATGTAGGCCTGCAGCCTGTGTACGAAGAAGTGCCGGGCTGGACCGAATCGACCGTGGGTGCCAAAACCCTGGAAGAGCTGCCAGCTAACGCCCGTGCTTACATCAAGCGCGTCGAAGAGCTGATCGGCGCGCCGATCGACATTATTTCGACGGGCCCGGATCGCAACGAAACCATCGTCCTGCGCCATCCGTTTGCTTGATAAGTCTTTGATGTAAAACACAAAGGTCCCTTCATTGGGGCCTTTGTCGTTTATGCCTGCTGGACGGCATGACCTTTGCTATTAGCTTTGCCTAAAACGTCACTTTTGGCGTGCCATCAATTTAATGGCGCTTTTGCAGAGGGATATCAAGTGTCAGCCGTTCTCTCATTGTTACAGAGCCGTTTGTTGCGGCCCGTGTTCGTTACCCTTGGTATCGCCCTTTTGGTGCAGGTGCTGGTAGCTGTCGCTCTGACCCGGAGCACGGTGACCGCGCTGGAAGCCGATCTGGGCCTGCGCCTGGGCGCGGACAGTCAAAAGCTTTCCGCTGAGCTTGAGCAGGCGGGACGCGAAGTCACGTCGAGCCTCGACAGTCTCTCTACCAGTACGCGTCAGCGCCTGACCGCCGGTTTGTCCTCGCGTCTTGAGCAGGAGCAGGCGCAATTGCGTTCGGCCCTGGAAAAGGACCTGAAGGACTCCGCCAGTGACATGGCACAGCTTCTGGCTTCCGTCGCGCCTCGCGCCATGTGGGACAACGACATTCCGACACTTTCCGAGTTCGCCCGCCGGGCCCAGCGCAATCCCAATGTGCTGTTCGTGGTGTATGACGACGCCACCGGCCAGCACCTGACGCGCTACCTCAATCGGGAAAATCCGATCAACAAGGCGCTGCTGGAAAAAGGCCAGGGCGAGCGTGCGCTGGACAAGGTGCTGGATGCGGCGAAGAACGATCCTTCGGTGTTCTACATCGAGGCCCCGATCAATCCTAACGGCGTAGAAATCGGCAAGGTCCTGATGGGGGTCTCGACGGCTTCCGTGGAGACTGATCTGGCGGCCCTCGACAAGCGCTTCTCGGCGTTGATCGCCAGCAGCGATCAACTGGTGGGCGACAGCCTCAAGGGTGCGGCTGCTGACAGCGCAATGGCCATGCGCTCGCGTCTGCAGTCGGCGCAGTCCACGGCGGCGGAAATGAAGGCCAATACCACCAGCACCGTGCAGGAGGCTGCTACGACATTGCGCTGGCGCATCGGCGTGTGTCTGGCGGTGGTGGGCTTCGGTGTCCTGCTGTTGTTGGCGGTGGTGCTCGGTCGCCGAGTGGTCAATCGCCTGAAAATGCTGATCGTTGCCATGGATGACCTGGCGGCGGGCGAGGGTGATCTGACCAAACGTGTGCAGATCAACAGCAAGGATGAAATCGGCGACATGGCCTCGGCGGTCAATCGCTTTGTGGATAAGTTGCAGCCGATCGTGCGTGAGGCGGGGGATGTCGCCCAGCGTACCGGCGTGGAGATCGGCGCCATGACCTTGCGCAACGCCGGTGCGGACGCGGCGGCTGGCATGCAGCGCGACGAGGTGGCGGAGAGTTTGCGCGCCTTGTCGCAAATGGCTGATGAGGCGCAGTCGGAAAGCCATGCCATGCAGGCGGCGCTGAAGCAGGTGGTGGACATTCGTCAGGCCACCGATGAAAACACCCGGACCTCGGCGAAAGTCGGCAGCCTGATCGAGGAGTTGGCGGGTCAGGTCAACACTGGCGCGCAAGTGATCGAGCGCCTGGCGCAGCAAAGTGAGCAAATTGAGGTGGTGCTGACGGTGATTCACGGCATCGCCGAGCAGACCAACCTGCTGGCGCTGAACGCAGCGATTGAGGCGGCGCGTGCCGGCGAGACCGGGCGCGGGTTTGCCGTGGTGGCCGATGAGGTGCGGGCGCTGGCGAGCAAGACGCAAAGCTCCACCGGCGATATTCAGGCGCACATCGTGGCCTTGCAGCAAGGTGCGCGTGAGGCGGTGGCGGCGATTGGTCAGGCCGGGCGTCAGGCCAGTGAGGGTTTGCTGGTGCTGCGTGACAGTGCGCGGCTGCAGCAGTCGGTGCAGGCATCCGTCGAGCAGGTCCATGCGGCGATCGGTTTGGCTACCCAGGCTGCAGCGCATCAGGCGCAGGGCGCGCAGGCAGTTCGGGGGCGGGTGCAGACCATTCATGCCCAGGCCGAGAAAGCGGCGCAAGCTGTCGTGGAGACTACGGCGAGCGGCAAGGTGCTCGATGGTCTGGCGGCGCAGTTGAAGGCGAGCCTGGGGCAGTTCAGGGCTTAATACTGTTTCAGGGATGGCCTCATCGCGAGCAAGCTCGCTCCCACATTTGATCCGGGGTGTTCACAAACTTTGTGTCCACCATCGAAACCTGTGGGAGCGAGCTTGCTCGCGATGACGGTCTTAGCGGCTCAGATACATCCGGGTCGTCAGTAGATAGACCGGCAACCCCGACACCAATATCAACAACGCCGCATAAGGTGCCGCCGCCGCAAACTCCACATTCGCGGTATGCGCCCAGACTTCCGTCGCCAGTGTATTGAGTCCGGTGGGGCTCAGCAGCAAGGTCGCCGTCAGCTCCTTCATCGCATCCAGGAACACCAGGGCAAAAGCCGCCCCCAGCGCCGGGAAAATAATCGGCAGTGTCACTCGGCAGAAGGCACTGAATGACGAGGCTCCCAGCGTGCGTGCCGCCTCCTCAAGCTGTGGTGCCGCCTTGTTCAGGGCGGTGCGGATCGGCGCCTGGGCCAGCGGCAGAAACAGCAGGGCATAGGCGATCAGCAGCAATGCCGAAGTCTGGTAAAGCATCGGCACGTAGTGCAGGGCGAAATACACCAGGGTCAGGGCAATGACCAGCCCCGGCAGCGCGTGCAGCAGATAGGGCAGGCGCTCGGCCCAGGTCGCCAGTTGGCCTTTGTAGCGCACGACCAGCAGGCCGACCGGCACCGCCAGCACCAGGCACAGAGCAGCGCCACCCAGCGACAGAGCGAGGGACGACAGCAATGCTTCGCCGATTGCCGCTACGGGAAAGGCTGCCGATGTTCCTACCGCCAGCCAGTAGACCAGCATCCCCAGCGGAATCCCGCTGCCAATGATTGCCAGCAACAGGCAATAAAGCTGTCCCGCCACAGCCCAGGGTCCCAGTTGAACCTGTTCCGCGCGTCGCGCCGCACCCTGTCCGGTGCGCACGTGTCGACCCTTGCCGCGCACACGCAGCTCCAGCCACAGCAGTGCCAGGCACAACATTAGCAGTACGGCGGAGAGCATCGCCGCGTTGGCATTGCTGAACTCCAACTCAAACTGCTGATAGATCGCCGTGGTGAAGGTTTGCAGGCCGATGATCGACAAGGCGCCGAACTCCACCAGCATGTGCAGGGCAATCAGCAACGAACCCGCCAGCAGCGAAGGCCAGAGCAGGGGCAGAGTGACGCGAAAGAACACGCCCCAGCGATTTTGCCCCAGCGTGCGAGCCGACTCTTCCAGGGACGGATCGAGATTGCGCAAGGTTGCCGCCACGGGCAGAAAGATCAACGGATACTTGGACAGGCTCATCACCAGGATCGCCCCGCCGAGTCCTTCGAAATGAGCGCTGAGGGAAACCCATGTGAAGCTGCTGACAAAGGCCGGTACGGCAAACGGCAGGCAGAGAATCACGCCCCACAATCGTCGGCCCGGCAGATTGCTGCGCTCGAGCAACCAGGCCAGCGACAAGCCGATCACCCCGCAAACAATGGTGACGCCAATCATCAATGCGAGTGTGTTGCGCAGCAAGCCGAACACATAAGGTCGCCATAGCAAATGCAGTGCTTCTGCCCAGCCTGCTTGCCAGGCTTTGAGTCCGACATAGGCCAGCGGCAGGAAGCTGAGGACGACCAGCAGCAAGACCGGCAACATCAACCCTATCGGTGGACGCTTGCGGTGGGGCGCGTTGTTGCTGCGCAGACTGGTGGCAGATAGCGATGCGCTCATCAGTTCAAGCCAACGTCACGTTCCAGGTCCAGGGCCTCTTCGGCATTGCCGAGGTCGGCTGGCGTGACTTTCGGCGCTTGCAGCTCGCTGAATGGCTTGAGTCCGCGATCAGACTCCATGCCTTTGTGCAGCGGGTATTCGGCGGTGGTCTGGGTGATCACGCGCTGGCCTTCCTCGCTGGCCATGTAGGCGAGCAACTGCTGTGCTTCCTTGGGATGTTTGCTGGATTTGAGCACCGCAGCACTGGAAACCGTGATCAGTCCGCCGACATCGCCACCGCTGAAGTAATGCAGTTTCGAGTCGAGCTGGCCTTTTTCACGCTGCAGGGCGAACCAGTAGTAATTGTTGACGAGTACGGTGGCGACTTCGCCATTTTCTACCGCTTTCAATGCAACCATGTTGTTGCTGTAGGTCTTGCCGAATGCTCGCAGACCGGTCAGCCACTCTTCGGCTGCGTCCATGCCGTGCACCTTGATGATCGCGACCGCTTGCTCCTGGAAGGCGCCGCTGGTGGGTACGAAGCCGACCTTGCCTTGCCATTTCGGGTCGGAAAATTCCATCACCGAGGTCGGCAGGTCTTTTTCATCGATCAGCTTGGGGTTGAACGCAACGACGCGCACCCGGGCGGTCACGCCAATCCAGGTGCCGTTGCCGGCGACGTATTCCTTGGGCAGAACGGCCAGTGTGGCGTCCTCAGTCTTGGCCAGCAGGCCTTGTTCGCCGAGTTTGTTCAGGGGTGGCGATTCTTCGGTGTAGATCACGTCGGCGGGGGAGCGATCGCCTTCTTCGACGATCTGGCTGGCGAGCTGGTTGCTGCTGCCTTTGCGCACATTGACGTGGATCCCGGTCTTGGCTTCGAAGGCCTTGGCGACCGCGTCGCCGACTTCTTTGTGCTGGCCGTTGTAGAGGGTCAGGGCAACCGGATCGGCGGCTTGGGTGAGGGGAGTGGCGAGTGCCAGGCCGAGGAGGGTGGTGATCAGGCCGCGGCGCAGGGTATTTCGAAACATCATTCGCAGGGTTCCTCACTGTCACATTGCAAAAACTTGTAACAATGATAAACGATATTGTTTCTCAAATGCGCCGATAAATCCTGTAGGAGCGAGCTTGCTCGCGATGGGCGTGAACGAAAACGAGGGGTGTCTGGGGAAATGCGTCGCCTGTACATCCATCGCGAGCAAGCTCGCTCCTACAGGGGGAGGAGGCGTGTTTTTAAACCCCGGAAACGCAAAAACCCGCTTTCGCGGGTTTTTGTGAAATCCAAGGTCGTAACCTTGAATTTGAATTGGTGCCCAGAAGAAGACTCGAACTTCCACGACCGTAAGGTCACCAGCACCTGAAGCTGGCGTGTCTACCAATTTCACCATCTGGGCATTCATCTTCAGCGTTGCCGCTGTTGATGTGGCGCACTATACGGAGAGCGTTTTGATCTGTAAACCCCTGATTTTAAAATTAATAAACCAGCGGTCAAAAATGCAAAAACCCGCTTTCGCGGGTTTTTGTGTGAGCCTTGAAATTGAACTAATCTCAAGCTCGAAATTGGTGCCCAGAAGAAGACTCGAACTTCCACGACCTTGCGGTCACCAGCACCTGAAGCTGGCGTGTCTACCAATTTCACCATCTGGGCAGTATCGGCAACGTTGTCCGTCGTCGATGGCGCGCACTATACGGAGCGTCTTTTTAACTGTAAACCCCCGGCCACAAAAAAACCTGAAAAAATTCACCAGCGGTCTGCAATTCAGCTTTGATGTGTCGATACAGGGCTTTAGATGGGGCGTATTAGTCTGAAATTTCCCGTTTCATTACGCCTATGCCAAACTAACCCGCATATAGACAAGGTGAAAACTCTCTAATGGCCGATTGGCAGTCCCTCGATCCCGAGGCCGCTCGTGAAGCGGAAAAATATGAAAACCCTATTCCTAGCCGCGAACTGATCCTTCAGCACCTTGCTGATCGAGGTTCGCCTGCTAACCGCGAGCAACTGGTCGAAGAGTTTGGTCTGACCACAGAAGACCAGATCGAAGCCCTGCGCCGCCGTCTGCGCGCCATGGAGCGCGATGCTCAACTCATCTATACCCGTCGCGGCACTTATGCACCGGTGGACAAGCTTGACCTGATCCTGGGTCGCATCAGCGGTCACCGCGACGGCTTCGGCTTCCTGGTGCCGGACGACGGCAGTGACGACCTGTTCATGAGCCCGGCGCAGATGCGTCTGGTGTTCGATGGTGACCGTGCCCTGGCCCGGGTATCCGGCCTGGACCGTCGTGGTCGCCGCGAAGGCATGATCGTCGAAGTGGTGTCCCGCGCTCACGAAACCATCGTCGGCCGCTACTTCGAAGAGGGCGGCATCGGTTTCGTGGTTGCCGACAATCCGAAGATCCAGCAGGAAGTGCTGGTGACGCCGGGTCGTAACGCCAACGCGCAGATCGGTCAGTTCGTCGAAGTGAAGATCACTCACTGGCCGACGCCACGCTTCCAGCCGCAAGGCGACGTGGTTGAGGTCGTGGGCAACTACATGGCGCCGGGCATGGAAATCGATGTTGCCCTGCGTACCTACGACATTCCTCACGTCTGGCCTGACGCCGTGCTCAAGGAAGCCGGCAAGCTCAAGCCGGAAGTCGAAGAGAAAGACAAAGAGAAGCGCATCGACCTGCGCCATCTGCCGTTCGTCACCATCGACGGCGAAGATGCCCGCGACTTCGACGATGCGGTCTATTGCGAAGCCCGTCCGGGCAAGCTGCGCCTGTTCTCGGGCGGCTGGAAGCTGTACGTGGCGATTGCCGACGTATCCAGCTACGTGAAACTCGGTTCGGCGCTGGATGCCGAAGCGCAGGTTCGCGGCAACTCGGTGTACTTCCCCGAGCGCGTGATTCCGATGCTGCCTGAGCAGCTGTCCAACGGTTTGTGCTCGCTGAACCCGCAAGTCGATCGCCTGGCCATGGTTTGCGAGATGACCATCTCCAAGTCCGGTGAAATGACCGACTACTGCTTCTACGAAGCGGTGATTCACTCCCATGCGCGCCTGACCTACAACAAGGTCAGCGCGATGCTGGAAACGCCGAAAGCCACCGAAGGGCGCAAGCTGCGCGGTGAATACACCGACGTGGTGCCGCACCTCAAGCAGCTGTACTCGCTGTACAAGGTGTTGCTGGCGGCCCGTCACGTACGTGGCGCGATCGATTTCGAAACCCAGGAAACCCGGATCATCTTCGGTTCCGAGCGCAAGATCGCCGAAATTCGTCCGACCGTGCGCAACGATGCGCACAAGCTGATCGAGGAATGCATGCTGGCGGCCAACGTGGCCACCGCCGAATTCCTGAAGAAACACGAAATTCCGGCGCTGTATCGCGTTCACGATGGTCCGCCACCGGAGCGCCTGGAAAAGCTGCGCGCGTTCCTTGGCGAGCTCGGCCTGTCCCTGCACAAAGGCAAGGATGGTCCGTCGCCGAAGGATTACCAGGCACTGCTGGCCGGCATCAAGGATCGTCCGGATTTCCACCTGATCCAGACTGTCATGCTGCGTTCGTTGAGCCAGGCGGTGTACAGCGCCGATAACCAGGGCCACTTCGGCCTGAATTACGAGGCGTACACCCACTTCACTTCGCCGATCCGTCGCTACCCGGACTTGCTCACGCACCGGGCGATTCGCAGCGTGATCCATTCGAAACAGGACACCCCGCACGTTCGTCGTGCCGGTGCGATGACCATTCCGAAAGCGCGCATCTATCCGTACGACGAAGCGGCCCTGGAGCAACTCGGCGAGCAGTGCTCGATGAGCGAGCGCCGTGCCGACGAAGCGACCCGCGATGTAGTGAACTGGCTCAAGTGCGAGTTCATGAAAGATCGCGTTGGCGAGTCGTTCCCGGGTGTGATCACCGCTGTGACCGGTTTTGGCCTGTTCGTCGAACTGACCGATATCTACGTCGAAGGCCTGGTGCACGTCACCGCGCTGCCGGGCGATTACTACCACTTCGATCCTGTGCACCACCGCCTGGCCGGTGAGCGTACCGGTCGCAGCTTCCGCTTGGGCGATACCGTGGAAGTGCGCGTCATGCGCGTCGACCTCGACGAACGCAAGATCGACTTCGAGATGGCCGAGAAAACCATCAGCGCGCCGATCGGCCGCAAGAAGCGTGGTGCCGAAAGCACGGCGCCCGCTGCGAAAGTCGAAGCAGAACCGGCCCCGGCGAAAACCGGTCGTCGTCCTGCCAAGGAAAAGGCTGTAGAGGCCTATCGCCCGAGCGATGCAGCGGCGAAAAACGCCGAATTGCGCAAAAGTCGTGAAATGAAGCAGGCGTTGCTCGCCGGTGCGAAAAGCGGCGGTAAAGCGGCGTCTGGGGGAAAGACCAATCGGTCGACGCCTGACAAGGCCGTCGGCGGCAAGCCAGCCAAACCGAGCAAACATCGTAAAGGCCCGCCAAAAGCGGGCTCGGCTCCAGCCAAGAGTGGCGGGGCGCGTAAACCTAAGGCCAAGCCATGAGTCAGTTGGAAAAGATCTACGGCGTACATGCTGTAGAAGCGTTGTTGCGTCACCACCCAAAGCGCGTGAAGCAGATCTGGTTGGCCGAAGGTCGCAATGACCCTCGGGTCCAGACGCTGATCGAACTGGCCAACGAAAACCGGGTGCAGGTCGGCCAGGCCGAGCGCCGTGAAATGGACGCCTGGGTTGAAGGCGTACACCAGGGTGTGGTCGCGGACGTGAGTCCGAGCCAGGTCTGGGGTGAGGCGATGCTCGACGAGCTGCTCGATCGCACCGACGGCGCACCGTTGTTGCTGGTGCTCGACGGCGTGACCGATCCGCACAACCTCGGCGCCTGCCTGCGCTCCGCCGATGCGGCGGGCGCGCTGGCAGTGATCGTGCCGAAGGACAAGTCAGCGACCCTGACTCCGGTTGTACGAAAAATCGCCTGCGGTGCGGCGGAAGTGATTCCGCTGGTTGCCGTGACCAACCTGGCGCGCACTCTGGAAAAGCTCCAGCAGCGCGGCTTGTGGGTTGTTGGCACGGCCGGAGAAGCTGAGGTCAGCCTGTATGACCAGGATCTGACCGGCCCGACCATCCTGATCATGGGTGCCGAAGGCAAGGGCATGCGTCGTCTGACCCGCGAGCATTGCGACTACCTGGTCAACCTGCCGATGGCCGGTAGCGTCAGCAGTCTCAACGTTTCCGTGGCGACGGGTGTCTGCCTGTTCGAAGCGCAGCGTCAGCGCAGCGTCAAAGCCAAGGCTGCTGCCAAGAAATCCTGATCCAGTTGCAGTCCCTGTGGGAGCGAGCCTGCTCGCGATAGCGGTGTAACATTCAGCATTAATGTCGAATGTTGCGACCCCATCGCGAGCAAGCTCGCTCCCACAGTGTTTTTGTAGTGAGGGAAAGATTGGGATTGTTCAAATAATCGCCAATTACCTTGCGCCTCCCTCGCCCCTTCTCTACAATTGCGCCCCTTGCTGTGATGGCAGGCACCAACGTGTCTAGCGTCCGCAAGTCCATAAGTGTCATTCACTCCTTGTCTGACCGCTTTTGAGCGGCAGGCTACAACCCGTAAGGAGCATTCATGCGTCATTACGAAATCATCTTTTTGGTCCACCCGGATCAAAGCGAGCAAGTCGGCGGCATGGTTGAGCGTTACACCAAGCTGATCGAAGAAGACGGCGGCAAAATCCACCGTCTGGAAGATTGGGGCCGTCGTCAACTGGCCTACGCAATCAACAATGTTCACAAGGCTCACTACGTGATGCTGAACGTTGAGTGCACTGGCAAGGCCCTGGCCGAGCTGGAAGACAACTTCCGCTACAACGATGCAGTGATCCGTAACCTGGTCATCCGTCGCGACGAAGCCGTTACCGGCCAGTCCGAGATGCTCAAGGCTGAAGAAAACCGCAGTGAGCGCCGTGAGCGTCGCGACCGTCCTGAGCACGAAGGCGCTGAAAGCGCTGATAGTGATGACAGCGACAACAGCGATAACGCTGACGAGTAATCCACGGACCTTTTAAGGAGCCAATTACATGGCACGTTTCTTCCGTCGTCGTAAATTCTGCCGCTTCACCGCTGAAGACGTGAAAGAGATCGATTACAAAGATCTCAACACTCTGAAAGCCTACGTATCCGAGACCGGCAAAATCGTTCCAAGCCGCATCACCGGTACCAAAGCTCGTTATCAGCGTCAGCTGGCCACCGCTATCAAGCGCGCCCGCTTCCTGGCCCTGCTGGCCTACACCGACAGCCACGGCCGCTGAGACCAGGCAGTCGACACGTAGCAAAGGATTGAATGCATGCGGGCCATAGCTGAGTTCATCATGCGCGGCCGTATGCAGGCCACTCTGGTAGTGGCTGGATGCGCGGCATTGCCGTTGTTGTATTGGTTGGGTGCTGCCGCCGGATGCCTTGTGCTCCTGCGGCGCGGATTGAGGGACGCCCTGGGCGTTCTTGCTCTGGGACTGCTGCCGGCATTGGCCTGGTGGCTTTACTCCGACGACCCACGGGCACTTCTGGTGCTGCTGGGGTCTGCGAGCCTTGCGTTGGTTTTGCGCGCAAGCGAGTCCTGGAACCGCGTGCTGCTGGTCAGCATAGCGATGGGAGTGGTGTTTTCAGTGGTGTTGGGGACAGCTTTTGCTCCCCAGATCGAGATGCTGGCGCAGGCTTTGATCAAAGTCATGCCGTCGCTACTCGGTGATGTCTACCAGAAGTTGTCGGTAGACGAACAAGCGCGTTTCGCGTCCCTGATTGCACCGGTCCTGACCGGCCTGATTGCGGCGTTGTTGCAAATCGTCAGCTTGCTGAGCCTGCTTGTCGGGCGTTACTGGCAGGCGTTGTTGTACAACCCGGGCGGTTTTGGTCGCGAGTTTCGCGCCATCCGCATCCCGCTGTTGCCGGCGATGTTGCTGCTGGCGTGCATGCTTCTGGGGCCGAATCTCGGTTCACAGATGGCCATGTTGACGCCGTTGTGCAGCGTACCGCTGGTGTTCGCCGGGCTGGCCCTGATTCACGGGCTGGTGGCGCAGAAGCGACTGGCCAGGTTCTGGCTGGTGGGGTTGTACGTGACGCTGTTGCTGTTCATGCAACTGATCTATCCGTTGCTGGTGGTCCTGGCCATCGTCGACAGCCTGATTGATTTTCGCGGTCGTTCGGCACCGAAAGATGCCGATAACGCGAACGGTGAAGGTTAAAAGTTAAGAGGATTTTCACATGCAACTGATCCTTCTGGAAAAAGTCACCAACCTGGGCAACCTGGGTGACAAAGTGAACGTTAAGGCTGGTTACGGTCGTAACTACCTGCTGCCTTACGGCAAAGCTACCGCTGCGACCCCAGCCAACCTGGCTGCGTTCGAAGAGCGTCGCGCTGAGCTGGAAAAAGCTGCAGCAGATCGCAAAGCATCGGCTGAAAGCCGCGCTGCCCAACTGGCCGAGCTGGAAGTGACCATCACTGCCACCGCTGGCGACGAAGGCAAGCTGTTCGGTTCGATCGGTACTCACGACATCGCTGACGCACTGACCGCCTCCGGCGTTGAAGTGCAGAAGAGCGAAGTTCGTCTGCCGAACGGCACCATCCGCAACGTAGGCGAATTCGACGTAGCCGTGCACCTGCACGCCGAAGTTGAAGCCACCGTACGCGTTGTCGTGGTAGCAGCTTAAGCAGCACTTGTCGGCTGGCACCCTCGGGTGCTTGCCGGTAACATCGGGCACGATCCTGTTTACAGGTCGTGCCCTTTGTCTTTCTGAAACCTCTGCTTTTTATCACCAAGAACCAAGTGGCCATGAACGATATCTCCGCTCCTGAGCAATACGATCTGCAAACCGCCGCGCTGAAAGTGCCGCCGCATTCCATCGAAGCCGAACAGGCTGTACTCGGTGGTCTGATGCTGGACAACAACGCCTGGGAGCGTGTGCTCGATCAAGTCTCCGACGGCGATTTCTATCGACATGACCACCGCCTGATTTTCCGTGCGATCGCCAAGCTGGCCGATCAGAACATGCCGATCGACGTCGTGACCCTGTCCGAGCAACTGGACAAGGAAGGTCAGACTTCGCAAGTCGGTGGCCTCGGTTACCTCGGTGAACTGGCGAAAAACACCCCGTCCGTCGCCAACATCAAGGCCTATGCGCAGATCGTTCGCGAACGGGCGACGTTGCGCCAGCTGATCGGTATCAGTACCGAAATCGCCGACAGCGCGTTCAACCCTGAAGGCCGCACTGCCGCCGAGATTCTCGACGAGGCTGAACGGCAGATCTTCCAGATCGCCGAGGCCCGACCGAAAACCGGTGGCCCGGTGGGCGTCAACGACCTGCTGACCAAAGCCATCGACCGCATCGACACCCTGTTCAACACCGACAACGCCATCACTGGCCTGTCCACCGGCTACACCGACCTCGACGAGAAGACCAGCGGCCTGCAACCGTCCGACCTGATCATCGTCGCTGGCCGTCCATCCATGGGTAAAACCACCTTTGCGATGAACCTGGTGGAAAACGCCGTGTTGCGCAGCGAGAAGGCCGTCCTGGTTTACTCCCTCGAGATGCCAGGTGAATCGCTGATCATGCGTATGTTGTCTTCCCTGGGGCGTATCGACCAGACCAAGGTCCGTTCCGGCCAGCTGGAAGATGACGACTGGCCGCGCCTGACCTCGGCGGTCAACCTGCTCAACGACCGCAAGCTGTTCATCGACGATACCGCCGGCATCAGCCCGTCGGAAATGCGCGCCCGGACCCGCCGTCTGGTGCGTGAACACGGCGATGTCGGCCTGATCATGATCGACTACCTGCAACTGATGCAGATCCCGGGCTCCAGCGGTGACAACCGGACCAACGAGATTTCCGAGATCTCCCGATCCCTGAAAGCCCTGGCCAAGGAATTCAACTGTCCGGTGGTGGCGCTCTCGCAGCTCAACCGTTCCCTGGAGCAACGGCCAAACAAACGCCCGGTGAACTCCGACTTGCGGGAATCCGGAGCGATCGAGCAGGACGCCGACGTGATCATGTTCGTTTACCGCGACGAGGTGTATCACCCGGAGACCGAGCACAAGGGCATCGCCGAAATCATCATCGGCAAGCAGCGTAACGGGCCGATCGGCTTTATCCGCCTGGCCTTCATCGGTAAGTACACCCGCTTCGAGAACCTGGCGCCGGGTAGCTATAACTTCGACGATGACGAATAATTTGTAGCGTCTGATCGGTCCTCATCGCGAGCAAGCTCGCTCCCACATGGATCACGCCGAACTTGTGGGAGCGAGCTTGCTCGATGGGGTCGCCGCAATTTCCGACCATGGCCGTCGGAATTGGTCAAAATTTGTGCTATATTCCGCGCCCGCGAAATTCAATGAAAGCCAACACCGGTTATCGACATGCAAGCAGCCAAGCCGTTATTTGACTATCCCAAGTACTGGGCCGAATGTTTCGGGCCAGCGCCGTTCCTGCCCATGAGCAGGGAGGAGATGGATCAGCTCGGCTGGGATTCCTGCGACATCATCATCGTCACCGGTGATGCCTACGTCGACCACCCGTCGTTCGGCATGGCGATCATCGGCCGGCTGCTGGAGTCCCAGGGCTTCCGCGTCGGGATCATTGCCCAGCCGAACTGGCAGTCCAAAGACGATTTCATGAAGCTCGGCGAGCCGAACCTGTTCTTCGGTGTCGCGGCCGGCAACATGGACTCCATGATCAACCGCTACACCGCGGACAAGAAAATCCGTTCCGACGACGCGTACACGCCGGGTGGCCTGGCCGGCAAGCGTCCGGACCGCGCCAGCCTGGTCTACAGCCAGCGCTGCAAGGAAGCCTACAAGCACGTGCCGATCGTGCTCGGCGGCATCGAAGCGTCCCTGCGCCGCATCGCCCACTACGACTACTGGCAGGACCGTGTACGCAACTCGATCCTGATCGACGCCAGCGCCGACATCCTGCTCTACGGTAACGCCGAGCGTGCGATTGTCGAAGTCGCCCAGCGCCTGTCCTACGGTCACAAGATCGAAGACATCACCGACGTGCGCGGCACCGCGTTCATCCGTCGTGACACACCGCAAGGCTGGTACGAAGTCGACTCCACGCGCATCGACCGTCCGGGCAAGATCGACAAGATCATCAACCCGTACGTCAACACCCAGGACACCCAGGCCTGCGCCATCGAGCAGGAAAAAGGTCCGGTTGAAGATCCGCAGGAAGCCAAGGTCGTGCAGATCCTGGCCAGCCCGCGCATGACCCGCGACAAGACCGTGATTCGTCTACCGTCGGTGGAAAAGGTCCGCAATGACGCAGTGCTCTACGCCCACGCCAACCGCGTGTTGCACCTGGAAACCAACCCGGGCAACGCCCGTGCGCTGGTGCAGAAGCACGGCGAAGTCGACGTCTGGTTCAACCCGCCACCGATTCCGATGACCACCGAAGAAATGGACTACGTGTTCGGCATGCCTTATGCGCGCATTCCGCACCCGGCGTACGGCAAGGAGAAGATCCCGGCCTACGACATGATCCGCTTCTCGGTGAACATCATGCGTGGCTGCTTCGGCGGTTGCACCTTCTGCTCGATTACCGAGCACGAAGGCCGGATCATCCAGAACCGTTCCCACGAGTCGATCATTCGCGAAATCGAAGAAATTCGTGACAAGGTCCCGGGCTTTACCGGCGTGATTTCCGACCTCGGCGGCCCGACCGCGAACATGTACCGCATTGCCTGCAAGAGCCCGGAAATCGAATCCGCGTGCCGCAAGCCATCGTGCGTGTTCCCTGGCATCTGCCCGAACCTGAACACCGACCACTCGGCACTGATCCAGCTGTACCGCAGTGCCCGTGAATTGCCGGGTGTGAAGAAGATCCTGATCGCTTCCGGCCTGCGCTATGACCTCGCGGTCGAGTCGCCGGAGTACGTCAAGGAGTTGGTGACCCACCACGTCGGTGGCTACCTGAAGATCGCCCCGGAACACACCGAGGAAGGTCCGCTCAACCAGATGATGAAACCGGGCATCGGCAGCTATGACAAGTTCAAGCGCATGTTCGAGAAGTACTCCAAGGAAGCGGGCAAGGAGCAGTACCTGATTCCGTACTTCATCGCCGCCCACCCGGGCACCACCGATGAAGACATGATGAACCTGGCCCTGTGGCTCAAGGGCAACGGCTTCCGTGCCGACCAGGTGCAGGCGTTCTACCCGTCGCCGATGGCCACCGCCACCGCGATGTACCACTCGGGCAAGAACCCGCTGCGCAAGGTCACCTACAAGAGTGACGCGGTGACCATCGTCAAGAGCGAGGAGCAGCGCCGACTGCACAAGGCGTTCTTGCGTTATCACGACCCGAAAGGCTGGCCGATGCTGCGTGAGGCACTGACCCGCATGGGCCGCGCCGACCTGATCGGGCCGGGCAAGAACCAGTTGATTCCTTTGCATCAGCCGTCGACTGACAGCTACCAGAGCGCCCGTCGCAAGAACTCGACACCGGCGGGCAGCCATAAGGTTGCAGGGGAAAAGACCACGAAGATCCTGACCCAGCACACCGGCCTGCCACCGCGTGCCAGCGATGGCGGCAACCCGTGGGACAAGCGCGAACAGGCCAAGGCTGCGGCATTCGCCCGCAACCAGCAGGCGGCCAAGGAACGCAAGGATGCGGCCAAAGGCAAGGGGCCAAAGCCGACCCGCAAGCCGGTCGTGCCGCGCTAAGCCTCGCTTGAACTGAACAGAACGCCAACCTTCGGGTTGGCGTTTTGCGTTTCTGGAGGAGTAAAGGCTGTATCACAGCCTGAAAGTGGGGTGTGGCAACTGGCCTCTTCGCGAGCAAGCCCGCTCCCACAGTGTTCGAGGTTGCCCGCGATTGTGTGTTCGCAGCAGATCCCTGTGGGAGCGGGCTTGCTCGCGAAGAGGCCGGGTTTGGCAGCGACTATGCAGCTGAACGCCACAAATACGTGCAACTCTTGCAAGCCAATTCTGCGCATCGCCCGATTTTGGTGCTGTACTGCCTCAGGCAACCGAAGAAAGCGCCAGCGCTGCTGGATGGCATAAGTCTTGCGCGCTTTCCAATACGCTCAAGGCTCGCAGGAGGCACGCCGTGTCGATTCATGTCGCATTGCACCACGTCACGCATTACCGCTATGACCGCGCTGTCGAACTCGGCCCGCAGATCGTTCGCCTGCGTCCCGCCGCCCACAGCCGCACGCGGATTCTGTCCTATGCGTTGAAAGTCTCCCCCGAACAGCACTTCATCAACTGGCAGCAGGACCCTCAGGGCAATTACCTGGCGCGGCTGGTGTTCCCGGAAAAAACCGAAGAGTTGCGAATCGAAGTCGATCTGCTGGCCGAAATGGCGATCTTCAATCCGTTCGACTTCTTCCTCGAGCCCTATGCGGAAAAAATCCCCTTCACCTATGCCGCGGATGAGCGCAAGGAGCTGGCGCCGTACCTGGAAACCCTGCCCCTGACGCCGAAGTTCAAGGCCTACCTGGACGGCATCGACCGCACACCGTTACCCGCCGTGGACTTTCTCGTCGCGCTCAACCAGCGTTTGAGCGAAGACATCGACTACCTGATCCGCATGGAGCCCGGCGTACAAACACCTGAGCACACCCTCGACCAGGCCTCCGGTTCGTGTCGCGACTCCGCCTGGTTGCTGGTGCAACTGCTGCGCAACCTGGGGCTGGCGGCGCGTTTTGTGTCGGGCTACCTGATCCAGCTGACCGCCGACGTCAAAAGTCTCGACGGTCCGTCCGGTACCGACGTGGATTTCACCGACCTGCACGCCTGGTGCGAGGTGTACCTGCCCGGCGCCGGCTGGATCGGCCTGGATGCGACCTCCGGACTGTTTGCCGGTGAAGGACATATTCCATTGGCCTGTAGTCCCGATCCGTCCTCTGCGGCGCCGATCAGTGGTTTGGTGGAACCCTGCGAGTGCGAATTCAGCCACGAAATGTCCGTGGAGCGGATTTGGGAAGCACCACGGGTCACCAAGCCCTACAGCGACGATCAGTGGCTGGCGATCCAGGCCCTGGGCCGACGGATCGATGCCGACTTGCTGGAAGACGATGTACGCCTGACCATGGGTGGCGAGCCGACCTTTGTGTCCATTGATGACCCGGACGGCGCCGAGTGGAATACCGCGGCACTGGGGCCGGATAAACGACGGTTGTCCGCCGAACTGTTCCAGCGCATGCGCAAGCACTACGCGCCCCAGGGGCTGGTACATTTCGGGCAGGGCAAGTGGTATCCCGGCGAGCAACTGCCGCGCTGGTCGCTCAATTGCTACTGGCGCCGTGACGGCGTGCCGATCTGGCACAACAGCGCGCTGATCGCCGACGAGCAGGAGGATTATGGCGCCGACGGTGCGCTGGCCGGGCGTTTTCTGGCGAGTGTCGCCGAACGCTTGAAGATTCCGACACGCTTTGTGTTCCCGGCCTACGAAGACAATTTCTATTACCTCTGGCGCGAAGGAATGTTGCCGCAAAACGTCAGCGCCGAAGACTCACGCCTGGAAGAGCCTTTGGAGCGTAAGCGCCTGCGCAAGGTCTTCAGTCAAGGCCTGGACAAGGTCATCGGCCAGGTTCTGCCACTGGCGCGCACCGCCAAGGGCGACCAGTGGCAGAGCGGGCGCTGGTATCTGCGCGACGAGCACTGCCGTCTGGTGCCGGGGGATTCTCCACTCGGTTATCGCTTGCCGCTGGGTTCGCAGCCTTGGGTGAAGGCGGCGGAGTATCCGTTCATTTATCCGCAGGACCCGAATCAGGATTTCCCGCCGCTGCCCGACACAGGGCAGCTTCAGAGCCAAGGCGCAGCCGTCGCAGAAGACCGTGCGCCAAACATCGACGAATCCGCCGACTGGCTGACCCGCACGGCGCTCTGTGCCGAGGCGCGGGAAGGCCGTTTGTACCTGTTCATGCCGCCGCTGGAACGGGTCGAGGATTACCTCGAACTGGTCGCTGCCATCGAAGCCACCGCGCAAGAGCTGATGTGCCCGGTGTTGCTGGAGGGCTATGAGCCGCCGAGTGATCCACGCCTGAGCAACTTGCGCATTACTCCGGATCCGGGGGTGATCGAGGTCAACGTGCAGCCGTCCGCGACCTGGGATGAGCTGGTCGAACGCACCGAATTCCTCTACGAACAAGCGCGCCAGACTCGGCTGACCACTGAAAAATTCATGATCGATGGCCGCCATACCGGCACGGGCGGTGGTAACCATTTCGTGCTGGGTGGCGCGACACCGGGGGACTCGCCGTTTCTGCGTCGCCCGGATCTGCTGCGCAGCCTGATCAGCTACTGGCATAACCATCCGTCGCTGTCCTACCTGTTTTCCGGATTGTTCATCGGCCCGACGTCCCAGGCGCCGCGGGTCGATGAGGCGCGCAACGATGCCTTGTACGAGCTGGAAATCGCCTTCGCGCAGATGCCTGAAGCGGGTGAGGAGTGCCCACCATGGCTGGTGGATCGACTGCTGCGCAACCTGCTGATCGATGTAACCGGCAACACCCACCGCGCCGAGTTCTGCATCGACAAACTCTATTCGCCGGACGGTGCCACCGGGCGCCTCGGATTGCTGGAGCTACGTGCGTTCGAGATGCCGCCCCATGCGCGCATGAGCCTGGCGCAACAATTGTTGCTGCGGGCGCTGGTTGCGCGGTTCTGGCGCGAGCCCTATGCGCCGCCGAAACTGGCGCGCTGGGGCACGGAGCTGCACGATCGCTTCCTGTTGCCGCACTTTATCGAGCAAGACTTTGCCGATGTCATCGTCGATCTCAACGCCGCGGGTTATCCGGTGCGGGCCGAATGGTTCGCCGCGCATCTGGAATTCCGCTTCCCCAAGGTTGGCGATTACGCCGTCAGTGGTATTGCGCTGGAACTGCGCCAGGCGCTCGAGCCCTGGCACGTGCTGGGCGAAGAGGGCGCCATGGGCGGTACGGTGCGTTACGTGGATTCGTCACTGGAGCGTTTGCAGGTCAAGCTCAGCGGCTTGCCGCCCCAGCGATATCTGCTGACCTGCAACGGCATTCCGGTGCCATTGCAGCCCACCGGGCGTGTAGGTGAATTCGTCGCGGGCGTGAGATTCCGTGCCTGGCAACCGGCTAACTGCCTGCAACCGACCATTGCGGTCCACGCGCCCCTGGTGTTCGACCTGCTCGACACCTGGATGCAGCGCTCGCTGGGCGGTTGCCAGTACCACGTCGCCCATCCGGGCGGGCGCAACTACGACAGTTTGCCGGTGAATGCCAACGAAGCGGAGAGCCGGCGAATGGCGCGCTTTTTCCGCATCGGACACACGCCGGGAAAGTTTCCTGTACCCAATCTGGAAATCAGCGACGAGTTGCCGATGACACTCGATTTGCGACGTTTCTAAACCGTACGCGACGCTCGGATTTTTCGTATATCCGGGCGTCACGAGCCTGCGTTAGTCTGACCGTTCATTGCTGTCTGCCGAGCTTTCCATGCCTGACCTGCTAGACCGCTACCCGCTGACGGCGGGCACCTATCACGAACTGCTCGACGACAGTGGCGCCGTGCGCCCGCACTGGCGCCGGCTGTTCGAACAGTTGCAACGCAGCACGCCGGCACAACTGGTGCAGCGTCAGGCCCTGCTGACCCGGCAGATTCAGGAAAACGGCGTTACCTATAACGTCTATGCCGACCCCAAGGGCGCGGACCGGCCGTGGGAGCTGGACCTGCTGCCCCATGTCATCGCGGCTGACGAGTGGCAACAGTTGTCGGCCGGCATCGCTCAGAGGGCGCGGTTGCTCAATGCCGTGCTGGCTGACCTTTACGGTCCGCAACGGCTGATTGCCGAAGGTCTGCTTCCCGCCGAGCTGGTGTTCGGTCACAACAACTTCCTTTGGCCCTGTCAGGGCATCAGCCCGCCTGACGGAGCCTTTCTGCATCTGTATGCCGTGGATCTGGCGCGCACACCCGATGGCCGCTGGTGGGTGACGGCGGATCGTACCCAGGCGCCTTCAGGAGCCGGGTATGCGCTGGAAAACCGCACGATTGTGTCCCGGGCCTTTCCCGAGCTGTACCGTGATCTGAAAGTGCAGCACCTGGCCGGGTTCTTCCGCACCTTGCAGGAAACCCTGGTCCGTCAGGCCCCGAGTGACGGAGACGCACCGTTGGTGGTGCTGCTGACACCGGGGCGTTTCAACGAAAGCTATTTTGAACATCTGTATCTGGCTCGTCAGCTCGGTTATCCGCTGGTGGAGGGCGGCGACCTGACGGTACGCGATGCCACGGTCTACCTGAAGACCCTGAGTGGCCTGCGTCGGGTCCACGCGATCATGCGCCGGCTCGACGATGACTTCTGCGATCCGCTGGAACTGCGAACCGACTCCGCCCTCGGCGTTCCTGGCCTGCTTGAGGCTGTGCGGCAGGGGCGGGTGCTGGTGGCCAACGCCCTCGGCAGCGGTGTGCTGGAGTCGCCGGGTTTGTTGGGTTTTCTGCCGAAGATCAATCAATTCCTGTTTGGCGAAGAACTGATCCTGCCGTCCATCGCCACTTGGTGGTGCGGTGAAGCGCCGGTTCTGGCCCAGGCCCTGGAGAAACTTCCAGAGTTGCTGATCAAGCCGGCGTTTCCGTCCCAGAGCTTTGCACCGGTATTTGGCCGTGATTTGAGTGAAAAACAGCGCAAGGAGCTCGCAGAGCGCATGCAGGCGCGTCCTTATGCCTATGTGGCGCAAGAGCTTGCGCAATTGTCCCAGGCGCCGATCTGGCAAGCCGAAGACGGTCAACTGCAACCCCGTGCCATCGGCATGCGCGTGTATGCAGTGGCCAGCCGCGAGGGATATCGGGTACTGCCCGGTGGCTTGACCCGGGTCGCCGCCCAAGCCGATGCCGAAGTGGTGTCGATGCAGCGCGGCGGCGCCAGTAAAGACACCTGGGTGCTGGGCGATCGTGCGCCTAGCGGCGAACAATGGAAGGCCCAACGCAACATCGGTGTGCATGACCTGGTGCGGCGCGATCCGTACCTGCCATCGCGGGTGGTGGAAAACCTGTTCTGGTTCGGTCGTTATTGCGAGCGTTGCGACGACAGCGCCCGTTTGCTGCGCATCATGCTGGCGCGCTATGTCGACGGCGACGACCCGCAAGCCCTGCAGGCAGCGGTGGACCTCGGCGAACGACTGATGTTGCTGCCCGAGGAGGGCGAGTTGCCGGAACGCCTGTTGGCGGCGCTGCTCGGCGATGACTGGCCGTTCAGTCTGCGTTCCAACCTGCAACGCTTGCAGTGGGCTGCTTCGCAGGTGCGCGGCAAGCTCTCGCGGGAAAACTGGCAGGCGCTGGTGGAGTTGCAGCGCGAAGCCATGGAGCTGGAAACCGAAGAGCCGGATTTCGGTGAGTTGCTGGATTTTCTCAATCGTCTGGTGATGTCCCTGGCGGCGCTGTCCGGCTTTGCCCTGGACGACATGACCCGAGATGAAGGCTGGCGTTTCCTGATGATTGGTCGGCGAATCGAACGCCTGCAATTTCTCAGCGGCAGCCTGGCGGCGTTCCTGCGGGGCGCCGGGGCTTTCGATCAGGCCGGGCTGGAGTGGTTGCTGGAACTGGGCAACAGCAGCATCACTTACCGTTCTCGATACCTGGCGGTGGCGCAGCTGATTCCGGTGCTCGACCTGCTATTGCTCGACGAGCAGAACCCTCACGCCGTGTTGTTCCAATTGAAACTGGTGACCCGCACACTCAAACGCCTCAACGATGACTTTGGCGTACCGCGTGAAGCAGCGCTGCCGCAATTGGTCGAGCGTCTGGCCCGATTCGATCTGGGTTGCCTGGAAAACCCGCTGTTCGGCGACGCGAGTGTTCGCGCTGCCATCGAGGGGCTGGCCGCGCTGCTGCAAGAGATCGCCGACGCCAGCGGGCAAGTTTCCGATCGCTTGGCGCTGCGGCATTTCGCCCATGTCGACGATGTCAGCCAGCGCACGGTGTCCGTCTGATGAGCGCCCACTACCAGATTTTCCACGACACCCATTATCACTACGACAGTCCGGTGTCCCTGGCTCAGCAACTGGCGCATTTGTGGCCGCGGCCTTGCGTGTGGCAGCGCTGCACGGCTCAGCAGTTGCAGATCAGCCCTGACCCCACTTCGCGCCGCGATGAGCTGGATGTGTTCGGCAATCCGCTGACCCGGCTGGCGTTTGAACGTCCTCATGATGAGCTGCTGGTCAATGCCAGCCTCACGATCGAGGTACTTCCCCGGCCCGTGCTGGACTTCAATCTTTCACCCCCATGGGAAGACACCCGTAGCGCGCTGACTTACAGCAGTCAGCCGCTGTCGCCCGAATTGCTTGAAGCCTGCCGTTACCGCTTCGAATCACCTTACGTGCATCTAAAGCGCAACTTCGTCGAATTTTCCGAGAGCTGCTTTCCGACGGGGCGGCCGCTGTTGCTCGGCGTTCAGGCGTTGATGGAGAAAATCTTCAGCGAATTTACCTTCGATGCCGAAGCGACTCAGGTGGCGACGCCGCTGGTAGAAGTGTTGGAGCGTCGGCGCGGGGTCTGCCAGGATTTTGCCCACCTGATGCTCGCCTGTGTACGCTCCCGTGGATTGGCCGCGCGCTACATCAGCGGCTACCTGCTGACCCAGCCGCCACCTGGCCAGCCACGGCTGATTGGCGCCGATGCATCCCACGCCTGGGTCTCGGTGTTTTGCCCGGTGCTGGGTTGGGTGGATTTCGATCCGACCAACAATGTGCAACCGGCACTGGAGCACATCACCCTGGCCTGGGGCCGGGATTTTTCCGATGTGTCGCCGTTGCGGGGGGTGATTCTTGGGGGAGGGAACCACGACCCGGAAGTTCGGGTGACGGTGATGCCACTGGAGTAACAGGGATCAAAATGTGGGAGCGGGCTTGCTCGCGAAAGCAATTTCATATTCAACAAGGATGTTGCCTGACACTGCGCTTTCGCGAGCAAGCCCGCTCCCACAGGGGATGTGCAGTGGTTTCTGGATAGGGGTGTTTCAGACTGGCCTGTGAGGGTCGGCAGCAAAGCTGCCAACCCTGGACACAGATCCGGTGGGCCTGATCAGATCAACCGGCCCGGAGGTTCTCAGGCGTCGGGCGCCGAGTCTTTCGGTGCATCAACATCGTCTTCTGCCGCCACTTCACCCTCAGGGTTCAGTGTCGCTTCTTCAGCTGTAGCTTTCTTGCGCTGAAGCTTTTCCTCTTTCTTCTGCTCCTTGGCCAAGTCTCTCTGACGTTTGGCGAAGGAATAATTAGGTTTGGCCATGGGCGATCCTCTGGGGTCGAAGGTGAGGTTGAGCGGCGCATATTCTGCCCTGTATCGGTGCCGAGCCGTTAGCTGGGTTTTTGCTCGGCCCATTTTGGCGCTATGGACGGTTGCCAGGCATCCAGAGCATCGAGCAGGGTTTGCGGCGATTCGCTCACTTGCAGCATGTCACGGTGCTGCTCGCGAACGAAGCCTTCGCCGACGATGTGATCAAGAAAAGACGTCAATTTGCTGTAGAAACCATTCACTTCCAGCAAACCCAGCGGTTTGCCGTGGTAGCCGAGTTGGCCCCAGGTCCAGACTTCGAACAGCTCTTCGAGGGTGCCAAGGCCGCCGGGTAGTGCGATAAAGGCATCGCTGAGCTCGGCCATCCGCGCCTTGCGCGCGTGCATGCCATCGACGACTTCCAGGCGAGTCAGGCCGCTGTGGCCGATTTCCTTGTCCTTGAGGCTTTGCGGGATGATGCCGATCACTTCACCGCCGGCCGCCAGGGCCGCATCGGCGACGATGCCCATCAAGCCCACGGCGCCACCACCATACACCAGGGTCAGCTTGCGCTCGGCCAACGCCCGGCCGAGGGCCACGGCTGCTTCGCGGTAAGCCGGGTTGGTGCCGGTGCTGGCACCACAAAATACACAAACGGATGTTAAAGACATGCCTTGCTCCTTGGTCGATCAGGGCCACAGAGTAAAGGCAGGCGCGCGGCACTCCAAGGGCTAGACTTGGTGTTCCGGGGTTTCGTACGTGCCGCTGGCGCCGCAGGCGTAGGCGGCCAGCAAACTGCACAACAAGCTGTTGATCGACATGACAGACATTCCATTTGAAGGGGGACGGCCTGATGATAGGCCCGGGCCAGACACTTGGCCGGTAGATATTTCGCATCGGTGCCATAGCGCGAAAGTTGTATACAATTTTTGATTCAAGTCATATGAACTTGCGAAGTTTTCAGGCAGTCTTCTGTTTATTCGCGATTTCCTTAACCCTGCCTTGGAGATTCACCATGTTTGCCAAACTTGTTGCGGTATCCCTGTTGACACTGGCCAGCAGCCAATTGATGGCTGCAGAGTGCAAAGTCACCGTCGACTCCACCGACCAGATGTCTTTCGACACGAAGGCTATTGAAATCGACAAGAGCTGCAAGACGTTTACCGTGGAACTCAAGCATTCCGGCAGCTTGCCGAAGAACGTCATGGGCCATAACTGGGTGCTGAGTAAAGAAGCCGACATGCAGCCGATCGCCACCGACGGCCTGAGCGCCGGCATCGACAAGAACTACCTGAAGGAAGGCGACGCCCGCGTGATCGCCCACACCAAGATCATCGGCGCCAAGGAAACCGACTCGGTGACCTTCGACGTGTCGAAGCTCGACGCCAATGAAAAATACGGTTTCTTCTGCTCGTTCCCGGGCCACATCTCGATGATGAAAGGCACCGTGACCCTGAAGTAAGACTGACCACCGCGTTATCGTTCATCGCGGGCAAGCCACGCTCCCACAGGGCCACCACCGTACCTGTGGGAGCGGGCTTGCTCGCGAAGGGGCCAGAAGCATCAACGCATGTTTTGGCCAAAGAAAAGCCCGCTGGGGATCACTCCTCAGCGGGCTTTTTCATTCACTCACGCCTCAAGGCGCAAACGGCATCACCCGCTTGTGATGGGTCTTGTTGTAGGTGTCGCAAATGATCCTGAACGCTTCCTCGCGCACCGGGTTGCCGTGCAGGAACGCATCGATCTCGGCATAGGTCACGCCGTGGGACGCTTCGTCCGGTTTGCCGGGCGACAGGTCCTCCAGATCGGCGGTCGGGACTTTCTCCACCAGCGACTCCGGCGCGCCGAAGCTGCGGGCGATGGCGCGGACCTGATTTTTCACCAGGCCACTCAGTGGCGCCAGGTCGCAGGCGCCGTCACCGAACTTGGTGAAGAAACCCATCACCGCTTCCGCCGCGTGATCGGTGCCGATCACCAGGCCATGGGCCGCGCCGGCGATGGTGTACTGGGCGACCATGCGCATGCGCGCCTTGGTGTTGCCGAGCACGAAGTCCACCGACACCGCATGTTTGCCTTCGAAGGCCGCCACTTCATTGGCCAGTGATTTGACCGCCGGACCGATGTTCACGGTGTGGCGCTCGTCCGGCTTGATGAAATCCACTGAAGCCTGGGCGTCGTGTTCATCGAACTGGGTTTCGTAGGGCAGGCGCACGGCGATGAATTTGTAGGCGGCATCACCGCTGCGCTGGCGCAGTTCACGGACGGCCCGTTGGGCCAGCAGGCCGGCGGTGAGGGAGTCGACACCACCACTGATGCCCAGTACCAGGGTCTTGAGCCCGGAATTGACCAGGCAGTCCTGAATGAAGGTCACCCGCCGGGCGACTTCGGCCTCAAGGGCGGCTTCGTCGGCGAATGGCGGCTGGACCTTGAGCTGTTCAGCAATCTCACGCTGTACGGCTTGCATGAATTCACTCCTTGCTTGATGTACTTGAAAGGGCGGCAGGAACCTGGAAAACGTGTCGCAAGTAAGCGACGAAATTCGGGTCTTTACAGTGCGTCTTGCCTGGCTCGTCGGAGATCTTCGCCACCGGCTGGCCGTTGCAGGCGGTCATTTTAAGCACGATGCTCATCGGTTCGACACCCGGAATATCACACGTCAGGTTGGTGCCGATGCCGAAGCTGACATTGATCCGACCGCGCAGCGCCCGGAATATCTCCAGAGCCTTGGGCAGGGTCAGGCTGTCGGAGAAAGTCAGCGTCTTGCTCATCGGGTCGATGCCGAGCCTGTGATAGTGGGCGATGGCTTTTTCCGCCCAAACCACCGGATCGCCTGAGTCGTGGCGCAAACCGTCGAAAAGCTTGGCGAAAAACAGATCGAAATCGCCGAGGAAGGCATCAAT
The DNA here is from genome assembly GCF_017350115.1 of Pseudomonas sp. GW456-L13. NCBI lineage: Bacteria > Pseudomonadati > Pseudomonadota > Gammaproteobacteria > Pseudomonadales > Pseudomonadaceae > Pseudomonas > Pseudomonas sp. GW456-L13. The sequence goes on along the minus strand of NZ_JACNAS010000001.1, from coordinate 2,672,912 downwards.
GGTGATGCAGTCGGTCAGGGCAATCCCCAGCAGGCCACGGTATTCACGGACCCAGCAATCGAGTGCGGCGATCTGGCTGTCGATCAGCCGCGGGCCAAGTTGCTGGTGCGCCATGATCCATTCGTGGGCCATGGTGCCCAGGGGTTTCATGTCCAGCTCCCGGGACAGGTGAACGTTGCTGGTGCCGACGAAGCGTCCGGGGAAATCGTGCTTGAGCACATTCACCACTTCTTCCTGCACGCGGTAGGAAAAGCGACGACGGGTGCCGAAATCGGCCACCTGCAATTCGGACAATTCGTCGCTGCTGGCGTTGGCGCTCAGCCAGTCGAACTTGCGGTAGAGCTGCTCGCGGGCCTGTTCCAGCACGACTTCGCGGTAGCGATAGCGGTTGCGCACCTCGCTGACCAGCGCCAGCAGCGGCACTTCGAACAGGATCACATGCAGCCAGGGGCCCCGCAGGCGGATAAACAGTTCACCGTTTTCGAGGCCGGTGTGGATGTAACGCAGGTTGAAGCGAAACAACCCGAGAAAGCGCAGGAAGTCCGGCTTCAGGAAGCTGATGCGTTCCAGAAAGCTCAACTGGTCGGCGCTCAGGCTCAGTTCGGCCAGGCGCTCGATCTGGAATCGGATTTCCGCCAGGTACGGGCGCAAGTCCTCGCTGTTACGGCAACGAAACTCCCATTCGACTTCGACGTTCGGGTAGTTGTGCAGCACCGCCTGCATCATCGTCAGCTTGTAGAAGTCGGTGTCGAGCAGGTTCTGCACGATGCGATCGGCAAACACACTCTCGCTCATAACGGGAATCTCCGGCGTTGCAGCGGTATTGATCAGTGGCGCTAGTGGCGCATATCACTGGGCAGGATTGCCAGCAGTTTTTTGACCGCTGCAATTCCCCAGTGGGAGCCAGCTTGCTCGCGATAGCAACCGGTCAGGCGATATAAATGTTGAATGTGATGACGCCATCGCGAGCAAGCTCGCTCCCACAGGGATTGTGCAAGGGTTTAATGTTGCATCACATCCGGGCTATCGATCTGCTCCAGCATCCACTTCACAAAGTCCCGCACCTTGGGGACTTCCGCCGAGTGCTCCGGGTACGCCAGGTAGTAGGCGTCGGTGCTGGGCATTGCATGCTGCCAGGGAATGACCAGCTTGCCGTCGGCCAGTTCCTCTTCCACCAGAAAACGGGGTAACAGCGCCACGCCGCAGCCGACCTGGGCGGCGCGGATGCACATGTAAAAGGTTTCGAAGCGCGGTCCGTGGTAGCTGTGCTCGGTGTGGTAGCCCTGATGGTCGAACCAGTCATGCCAGGCCTGGGGGCGGGAAGCGTTTTGCAGCAGGACCAGGTCAGTCAGTTGTGTCGGATCGGTAAACGGTGCGTCCGGCAGGCTGCCCGGGGCGCACACCGGCACCAACTCTTCGCCGAACAGCTTCAGGCATTCGGTGCCGGGCCGTGAGCCCTGGCCGAAGTAGAACGCCAGGTCGCTGCGACCTTGCAGCAGGTCGTCGGCTTCCTGCTCGCTGCACAGGTCCAGATGGATCGACGGATGCCGCAGGCGCCAGCCTTTCAGGCGCGGCACCAGCCAGCGTGCACCGAAAGTGGGGGGCGTCGAAACCCGCAGGACTTCTGTTTCGCCACCGTAGGAGCGCAGGTAATGGGTCGACATCTCGACCTGCGTGAGGATTTTTCGCACCTCAACCAGGTACAGATCGCCAGCCGGCGTCATCTGCAGGCGGCGGCGCACCCGGCGAAACAGCAGGTGCTGCAACAGCTCTTCGAGTTGCGCGACCTGTTTGCTCACGGCGCTTTGGGTCAGGTTCAACTCTTCGGCGGCCCGGGTGAAGCTCAAATGCCGGGTGACGGCCTCGAAGCACTGCAATGCAGCGATCGATGGCAAGTAGCGTTTATTCAGCATGGGCGGTCCTTGGTTCTTGTTTCTTATTGCCAGCAATGCACAGCATGAATAAACGGAATGATATCTCTCTTAAAGGTCGTTTGTTGAGTAACCTCCGGGCAGCTAAAACTACAGGTCTGATCAGCCGTGATTTTCCGGCTGCACGTGTTCTGTCTTTTGCTTGAGGAGTGACCCATGGTTGCCGCATTGCTTGATCGTCTAGGTGTGAACCCGGCCCTGTACCAGAACGGCAAAGTGCCGGTGCATTCGCCGATCGATGGCAGCAGGATCGCCGCCGTCAACTGGGAAGGCGCAGCTGAAGTCGAGCAACACATCAGTCGCGCAGATCATGCGTTCGAACTGTGGCGCAAGGTTCCGGCACCGCGCCGTGGCGAGCTGGTGCGGCAACTGGGTGACATCCTGCGTGAATACAAGGCCGACCTCGGCGAGCTGGTGTCCTGGGAGGCCGGCAAGATCACCCAGGAAGGCCTGGGTGAAGTTCAGGAAATGATCGACATCTGCGACTTCGCCGTCGGCCTGTCCCGTCAGTTGTACGGCCTGACCATCGCCTCCGAGCGTCCTGGCCACCACATGCGCGAAACCTGGCACCCGCTGGGCGTGGTCGGGGTGATCAGTGCGTTCAACTTCCCGGTGGCGGTCTGGGCCTGGAACGCCACGCTGGCGCTGGTCTGCGGCAACCCGGTGATCTGGAAGCCGTCGGAAAAGACGCCACTGACCGCACTGGCTTGCCAGGCGCTGTTCGATCGCGTGCTGAAAAACTTCAGCGATGCGCCACCGCACCTGAGCCAGGTGATTATTGGCGGTCGCGATGCCGGCGAAGCTCTGGTCGATGATCCGCGTGTCGCGCTGGTCAGCGCCACCGGCAGCACCCGCATGGGCCGTGAAGTAGCACCGAAAATCGCCGCGCGTTTTGCCCGCAGCATCCTCGAACTGGGTGGCAACAACGCGATGATCCTCGGCCCAAGCGCCGATCTGGACATGGCCGTTCGCGCGATTCTGTTTAGCGCCGTCGGCACCGCCGGTCAGCGCTGCACCACGTTGCGTCGCCTGATTGCCCATGAATCGGTGAAAGAAGAAATCGTCACTCGCCTGAAAGCCGCTTACTCCAAAGTGCGTATCGGCAACCCACTGGAAGGCAATCTGATTGGTCCGCTGATCGACAAGCACAGCTTCGAAAACATGCAGGACGCTCTGGAGCAGGCCTTGAGTGAGGGCGGCCGGGTGTTTGGCGGTGAGCGTCAGCTGCAAGACAAGTTCCCGAATGCCTACTACGTGTCGCCGGCTATCGTCGAAATGCCGGAGCAAAGCGATGTGGTCTGCCACGAAACCTTCGCTCCAATCCTGTACGTGGTTGGCTACAGCGATTTCCAGGAAGCCCTGCGCCTGAACAACGCCGTGCCACAAGGCCTGTCCTCGTGCATCTTTACCACCGACGTGCGTGAAGCCGAGCAGTTCATGTCGGCGGTGGGCAGCGACTGCGGCATTGCCAACGTCAACATCGGCCCGAGCGGCGCGGAAATCGGCGGCGCGTTTGGTGGCGAGAAAGAAACCGGCGGCGGTCGTGAGTCCGGTTCCGATGCATGGCGCGGCTACATGCGCCGCCAGACCAACACCGTGAACTATTCGCTGGAGTTGCCGTTGGCGCAGGGCATCACGTTCGATTGACAGGTGCCTTCCTGTAGGAGCGAGCTTGCTCGCGATGGACGTCAACGATAACGCGTGTTTGCTGCATAACCGTGTTGCCCTGACGTTTTTCGCGAGCAAGCCCGCTCCCACATTTGAAGTATGTGTTTGTTAGGTTTCTGCTTGGAGTCTGGCAATGCCGTTACGCGAAGAGTGTCTGTGGGAAAAACTGACGCCGCAAAGGCCGGACAATTCGGCCCTCAAGGGTGAGGTCACGGTGGATGTCTGCGTCATCGGTGCCGGGTTTACCGGTTTGTCGGCGGCGGTGCATCTGCTGGAGCAAGGCAAGACTGTTTGCGTGCTGGAGGCCCATCGCGCCGGTCATGGTGGTTCCGGGCGCAACGTCGGGCTGGTCAATGCCGGGATGTGGATTCCCCCGGACGAGATCGAAGCCGGGTTTGGCGAGGCGGTTGGCAGCCAGCTCAACCGCATGCTGGGGGCGGCGCCTTCCCTGGTGTTCAGCCTTGTGGACAAGTACAACATCGATTGCCAGTTGCGCCGCGAAGGTACGCTGCACATGGCGCATAACGCCCGTGGCGAGGCCGACTTGCGCAGTCGTGAAGAACAATGGAAACGTCGCGGTGCGCCCGTAGAGCTGCTCACCGGTCAGGCCTGCGAGCAAGCCACCGGCACGAAAAAGATCGCCGCGGCATTGCTCGATCGCCGCGCTGGCACACTCAACCCGATGGCCTACACCACGGGGCTGGCCAAAGCGGCCATCGGCCTGGGCGGTCAATTGTTCGATCATTCCCCGGTCACCCGTCTCGAACGCCAGGGTCAGCGCTGGTCAGTACAGACTGCCCAGGGCTCGGTCATGGCCGAGAAAGTGGTGATTGCCTCCAATGCCTACACCGAAGGCGACTGGACGGAGCTGCGGCGCAATTTCTTCCCCGGTTATTACTATCAGGTGGCCTCGGTGCCGCTGACCGAAGAAGCCGCCCGACAAATTCTGCCCGGTGGCCAGGGTTCCTGGGACACCCGCCAAGTGCTCAGCAGTATCCGTCGAGACAAAGACGGTCGCCTGCTGCTTGGCAGTCTCGGTAATGGCAATCAGAAACCGGCCTGGTTCCTCAAGGCCTGGGCCGACCGCGTGCAGCAACACTATTTTCCGTACCTCAAACCGGTGGAATGGGAGTGCACCTGGACCGGTTGCATCGCCTTCACCCCCGATCATTTGATGCGCCTGTTCGAGCCGGCGCCCGGTTTGGTGGCAGTCACCGGTTACAACGGCCGGGGCGTGACCACGGGCACGGTGGTCGGCAAGGCCTTTGCCGATTACCTGTGTAACGGAAATCCTCAAGCGCTACCGATTCCCTTTGCACCCATGCAGCCATTGGCCGGGGTGGGGTTGCGCAGCTGTCTGTATGAGGCGGGATTCTCGCTGTATCACGCGGGCCAGTGCCTGCGGATCGTGATCTGAATGTTGATTTTTGCAGTGGGAGGCGGCGCTTTTTCGATCTGCGGCTAGCCTGTAGTGGTGCGGGTTGTAGCAGTTCCGCACCAGCAGTGTGCACTTCGGTGACGCACGTTGTTACAGGCTGGTTGCACGTTGTTTAAAGCCGCGGTTGCAATGATGGCGCAGTCGGGTTGCGCCTCAAATAAAAAATGGTTTTACCTTCCGCGGTTTAGACGGTTGCACGCCCAATGAAAATGGGACCGAAACAGTCGAAATAACAAGAAAGCAGCGACTTTTTTCAGAATAAAAAACCGATGGCACGGCCCTTGCTCTGAGCATTCAGTGAAGTCGCAGTGCCAATTAAAAAAACCATGGAGCACCACCTCATGTCCCAGACGTTTTACAAGAAAGGCTTTCTGGCCCTCGCAGTGGCAACTGCGCTGGGTGTTTCTGCGTTTGCTCAGGCTGACATCAAGATCGGCGTAGCGGGACCAATGACGGGCGCCAACGCGGCATTTGGCGAACAGTACATGAAGGGTGCACAGGCCGCGGCCGATGCGGTCAACGCGGCTGGCGGGGTTAACGGGGAAAAAATCGTACTGGTCAAGGGCGATGACGCCTGCGAACCGAAACAGGCTGTGACGGTCGCCAAGGACCTGACCAACCAGAAAGTCGCCGGCGTAGTCGGTCACTTCTGCTCCTCCTCGACCATTCCGGCCTCCGAGATCTACGACGAAGCGGGCATCATCGCCATCACCCCGGGTTCCACCAACCCGGCCGTTACCGAACGCGGCCTGAGCGCCATGTTCCGTATGTGCGGGCGTGACGACCAGCAAGGCATCGTGGCCGGCGACTACATCGTCGACGTGCTCAAGGGCAAGAAAGTTGTCGTGCTGCACGACAAGGACACCTACGGCCAGGGCCTGGCGGATGCTACCAAGGCTCAACTGGTCAAGCGCGGCGTAACTCCTGTGCTGTATGAAGGCCTGACCCGTGGCGAGAAAGACTTCAGCACCATCGTGACCAAGATCCGCGGTGCCGGCGCTGACGTCGTCTACTTCGGTGGTCTGCACCCGGAAGCCGGTCCTCTGGTGCGTCAACTGCGTGAACAAGGCCTCAAGGACGTCAAGTTCATGTCCGACGACGGCATCGTGACCGACGAACTGGTGACCACCGCTGGCGGCCCGCAATTCGTTGACGGCGTGCTGATGACCTTCGGCGCCGACCCACGCCTGCTGCCAGACAGCAAGACCGTGGTAGACGCCTTCCGCAAGGCCGGTACCGAGCCTGAAGGCTACACCCTGTACGCCTACGCTTCGGTCCAGACCCTGGCAGCAGCCTTCAACGGCGCCAAGTCCAACAAGGGCGAAGAAGCGGCTGCATGGCTGAAGAAAAACCCGGTCAAGACCGTCATGGGCGAGAAGACCTGGGACAGCAAGGGCGACCTGAAAATCTCCGACTACGTGGTTTACCAGTGGGACAAGGATGGCAAATACCACCAGCTGGAAAAACAGAAGTAAGGGCTGACTCAATTGGGTGAACCCCACGGTTCCCCTGTGGGAGCGAGCTTGCTCGCGATGACGGACTGGCAGGCAACTCATTCGTTGAATGTCAAACCGCAATCGCGAGCAAGCTCGCTCCTACAGGGGGCCGTGGTGGCCTGCCTGATCGTGGCTGACATTGCTCCGACGTATATCTGTATTTTCCTTAGAGGAACCGCACAGCCACATGTGCAGGTTCTCATTGCGTGAGATTGCGTTATGGATGGTATTTTCCTGCAGCAACTGGTCAACGGCCTGACCCTCGGGTCGGTCTATGGCCTGATCGCCATCGGCTACACAATGGTCTATGGCATCATCGGCATGATCAACTTCGCCCACGGCGAGGTTTACATGATTTCCGCTTACCTCGCGGCAATCAGTCTGGCTCTGCTGGCTTACTTCGGTATCGAATCTTTCCCGCTGCTGATGCTTGGCACACTGATCTTCACCATCGTCGTCACGGCGGTGTATGGCTGGGTCATCGAGCGTGTCGCCTACAAACCCCTGCGTAACTCCACTCGACTCGCCCCGCTGATCAGTGCGATCGGTATCTCTCTGATCCTGCAAAACTACGCACAGATCTCCCAGGGCGCGAAGCAACAAGGCGTTCCGACTTTGCTCTCGGGTGCCTGGCGCGTTGATATCGGTACCGGTTTCGTTCAGTTGACCTACACCAAGGTCTTCATTCTGGTCGCAGCGTTCGTCGGGATGGGCCTGCTGACCTACGTCATCAAGTACACCAAGCTCGGCCGCATGTGCCGTGCAACCCAGCAAGACCGCAAGATGGCTTCGATCCTGGGGATCAACACCGATCGGGTGATTTCCTATGTGTTCATCATCGGTGCAGCGATGGCGGCCTTGGCCGGCGTGCTGATCACCATGAACTACGGCACATTCGACTTCTATGCCGGCTTCATCATCGGGATCAAGGCGTTCACTGCCGCGGTGCTCGGCGGGATTGGTTCACTGCCTGGCGCGATGCTCGGCGGGATCATTCTCGGGATTTCCGAGTCGCTGTTTTCCGGTCTGGTGAACTCGGACTACAAAGACGTTTTCAGCTTCTCGCTGCTCGTTCTCGTTCTGGTCTTTCGGCCTCAAGGCCTGCTCGGCCGTCCTCTTGTGTCGAAGGTGTAAGCGATGTCTTCAACCACTAAAAAAACCATTGATCTCAAAAGAAGCCTGGTTGACGCGATTCTTGCCGGCCTGGTGGCCCTGATTGTGTTCGGCCCGATTGTCGGCGTAGTCCTCGATGGCTATGGCTTCAATATGGAAACGAGCCGGGTGGCCTGGATTGTCGCCATCGTCATGGCCGGTCGCTTTGCCCTTAGCCTGTTCCTGCAAACCCCCAAGGGCCTGAGAATCCTCGAGGGTTTTGAAACCACCGGGTCCGGGGTCCATGTACTGCCGCCTGATTACAAATCCCGGCTGCGCTGGATCATCCCACTGATGATTGTTATCGCGGTGGTGTTCCCGTTTTTCTCCAACTCGTACCTGTTGGGCGTGGTCATCCTCGGGCTGATCTACGTGCTGCTGGGGCTGGGGCTGAACATCGTGGTCGGCCTGGCCGGTCTGCTCGACCTTGGTTACGTGGCGTTCTACGCCATCGGTGCCTACGGCCTGGCGCTCGGTTATCAATATCTTGGGCTGGGCTTCTGGACGGTGTTGCCGTTGGCGGCGATTACCGCCGGACTGGCCGGTTGCATCCTCGGTTTCCCGGTGCTGCGCCTGCACGGTGATTACCTGGCGATCGTGACCCTGGGCTTCGGTGAAATCATTCGGTTGATCCTCAATAACTGGCTGACCCTGACCGGCGGCCCGAATGGCATGGCAGCGCCGTTGCCCACTTTCTTCGGCATCGAGTTCGGAAAAAGGGCGAAAGAGGGCGGGGTGCCGTTCCATGAGTTCTTCGGCATCGCCTACAACCCTGACGTGAAGTACTACTTCATCTACGCCGTGTTGTTCCTGGTGGTCCTGGCCGTGCTGCACATCAAGCATCGCCTGACCCGCATGCCGGTCGGCCGTGCCTGGGAAGCGCTGCGTGAGGACGAAATCGCCTGTCGCTCCATGGGTCTGAACCACGTGCTGGTCAAGCTCTCGGCGTTCACCATCGGCGCCTCGACGGCCGGTCTGGCCGGGGTGTTCTTCGCCACCTATCAGGGCTTCGTCAACCCGACCTCGTTCACCTTCTTCGAATCGGCACTGATCCTCGCCATCGTGGTACTGGGTGGCATGGGTTCGACCATAGGCGTCGTAATTGCAGCCTTCGTGCTGACCGTCGCCCCGGAGCTGCTGCGTGGCTTCGCCGAGTACCGCGTGCTGCTGTTCGGCATCCTGATGGTGTTGATGATGATCTGGCGACCGCGCGGCCTGATTCGGATCAGCCGTACCGGTGTGACCCCGCGTAAAGGAGTAGCGCCATGAGCGAAGTCGTACTCAGTGTAGAAAAACTGATGATGCACTTCGGCGGCATCAAGGCGTTGAATGATGTCAGCCTGAAGGTCAAGCGCAACTCGATCTTCGCCCTGATCGGCCCCAACGGCGCCGGCAAGACCACCGTGTTCAACTGCCTGACCGGGTTCTACAAGGCCTCCGGCGGCAAGATCGAACTCAACGTGCGTGGGCAACAGACCAATGTCATCCAGTTGCTCGGCGAATCGTTCAAGCCGACCGACTTCGTTTCGCCAAAAAGCTTCATCACCCGGATGCGCTACAAGATGTTCGGCGGCACCCACCTGGTGAACCGCGCCGGCCTGGCACGGACCTTCCAGAACATTCGCCTGTTCAAGGAAATGTCGGTGCTGGAAAACCTGCTGGTGGCCCAGCACATGTGGGTCAACCGCAACATGCTGGCCGGCATTCTCAATACCAAGGGCTACCGCAAGGCCGAAAGCGATGCGCTGGACCACGCGTTCTACTGGCTGGAAGTGGTGGATCTGGTGGACTGCGCCAACCGCCTGGCCGGTGAGCTGTCCTACGGTCAGCAACGCCGCCTGGAAATCGCCCGGGCCATGTGCACCCGTCCGCAGATCATCTGCCTCGACGAACCGGCCGCCGGCCTCAACCCTCAGGAAACCGAAGCGCTGAGCGCGATGATCCGGCTGCTGCGCGACGAGCACGATCTGACCGTGGTGCTGATCGAACACGACATGGGCATGGTTATGAGTATCTCCGACCACATTGTGGTGCTGGACCACGGCATCGTCATCGCCGAGGGTGGCCCCGACGACATTCGCAACGACCCGAAAGTGATCGCCGCTTATCTGGGCGCGGAAGAAGAGGAGGTGGTATGAGTAAACCCATCCTCGAGCTCAAGGAACTGGACGTGTTTTACGGGCCGATCCAGGCCCTTAAAGGTGTCTCGCTGCACATCAACGAAGGGGAAACCGTCAGCTTGATCGGCTCCAACGGTGCCGGCAAGTCGACCCTGCTGATGTCGATCTTCGGCCAGCCAAGGGCGGCGGACGGGCAGATCCTCTATCAGGGCGTGGACATTACCCACAAGTCGTCCCACTACATCGCCTCCAACGGCATTGCGCAATCGCCGGAAGGGCGGCGGGTGTTCCCCGACATGACAGTCGAAGAAAACCTGTTGATGGGCACTATCCCTATTGGCGACAAGTACGCCAAGGAGGACATGCAGCGCATGTTCGAGCTGTTCCCCAGGCTCGAAGAGCGGCGTACCCAGCGGGCGATGACCATGTCCGGCGGCGAGCAGCAGATGCTCGCCATCGCCCGGGCCCTGATGAGCCGGCCCAAGTTGTTGCTGCTCGATGAGCCAAGCCTGGGCCTGGCGCCGATCGTGGTGAAGCAGATCTTCGCCACCCTGCGGGAACTGGCCAAGACCGGCATGACCATCTTCCTGGTGGAGCAAAACGCCAACCACGCCCTGCGGTTGTCTGACCGGGCTTACGTGATGGTCAACGGCGAAATCCGCATGACCGGCACTGGCAAAGAGTTGTTGGTCAACGAGGATGTGCGTAGCGCCTATCTCGGCGGGCACTGAGTCTGCTTTGTTATGCACAAGCCCCGGCGCGCAATCGCCGGGGTTTTTTTACATCTTCTAAACACCACTGAACCCTGTGGGAACGAGCTTGCTCGCGATAGCGGTGTGTCAGTCTCCACGATGCAAGCTGTGCCGCCGTCTTCGCGAGCAAGCTCGCTCCCACAGGTTTTGGCATGCCTCTGGGAAATTGTGGAAAACAATATTCTCATGCTCGCAAAGCGCGACATAAAGACGCTGCAAATAGTTGTTTTGCCACGGTTTTGACTTGTCCCCGTTTGCTGTGGAACCGGCTGTGAATAACGTGGGAGTAGCTGGCTGCAGGCCTTTTAAACCGTGGCTTGCAGAGGTGTGGTTGTTTTTTGATCAGGTGTTTTTGCGCAGCTTGCAGGCGTCTTTGTCAACCTTTTTGTTCGGGATGAAAATGCATGGAATCGGCGTGGACAAGCCTGTGGATAAGTCTGTGACTAAACTCTGGAAAGACTCGGCTGAAGGCCGTGGTTACTGGCTTGGCGCCATCGCCGGTTTGACCCGTCAGTCATGAAAATGGCCAAGGGCTACACAGCAGGCGGTTGAGGGTCAAGCAAAAAAGTTTCAAAACCCCGCGCAAAGCCTTGTGGATAGCGGCTTGCAGCTTTTCCACTTGCCCCCAAAGACTGTGGACCGGCCTGTGGATAACGTGCGCGCACATGGCTGTAGGCCACGCTGGTCAAGGGGTTGCCGGGATTGAGCGTTTTTTGAACAGATTGAACGGTGGTTGCCGCTGTGAACAAGGCCGGGCATGCTGCCTGCTGATTTTCTATTCCAATGGCTGGCGATCAGCCGAAGCAAGGAGAACACGATGTCCAACACCCTGTTTATTACCGGCGCGACCTCCGGTTTTGGTGAAGCCTGTGCCCGTCGTTTTGCCGAGGCCGGCTGGAAACTGGTGCTGACTGGCCGTCGTGAAGAGCGCCTCAATGCGTTGTGCGCCGAGCTGTCGAAGCAGACCGAAGTCCATGGCCTGGTGCTCGATGTGCGTGATCGCAAGGCCATGGAGGAGGCGATTGCCAATCTGCCGCCATCCTTTGCAAAGCTGCGCGGGTTGATCAACAACGCCGGGCTGGCCCTGGGGGTTGATCCGGCGCCCAAGTGCGACCTGGACGACTGGGACACCATGGTCGATACCAACGTCAAAGGCCTGATGTACAGCACCCGTCTGCTGTTGCCTCGCCTGATTGCCCACGGTCGTGGTGCCGGTATCGTCAACCTGGGGTCCATCGCCGGCAACTACCCGTACCCGGGCAGCCACGTGTATGGCGCGACCAAGGCGTTCGTCAAACAGTTCTCCGTGAACCTGCGCTGCGACCTGCAAGGCACGGGCGTGCGGGTCAGCAACATTGAGCCGGGCCTGTGCGAGAGCGAGTTCTCGCTGGTGCGTTTTGCCGGTGACCAGGAGCGCTACAACGCCACGTACGCTGGCGCCGAGCCGATTCAGCCGCAAGACATCGCCGAGACAATCTTCTGGGTGCTCAATGCCCCGGCGCACATCAACATCAACAGCCTGGAGCTGATGCCGGTGAGCCAGACCTGGGCTGGTTTTGCAATCGAGCGTAAGTCTTAATTGTGGCGAGGGGGCTTGCCCCCGTTGGGCTGCGGAGCAGCCCCGAAACCATAGCGCTCAATTTTCAGATGTACTTCATCCACCGGTTTACGACTGCTCCGCAGCCGAACGGGGGCAAGCCCCCTCGCCACAAGAGCGGTCAAAACCGGACATCAGCTAGACTCCTCCCTCAAGCAATCCGCCGCACCCGGCGGTCTAGAGGTATCTGAGGAGATCAAGTGAGTAATCGAGGCGAGCAGGCGCTGCTCAAACAATCGACCTTCCTGATGCTCGCCGTGACATTCGCCGGGATCATCACCGGTTTTGTTTCGGGCGCCCAATCCATCCTGTTCGATGGCTTCTTTTCGTTGATCGCGGCCTTCATCAAGGTCCTGATGCTGATCACCGCCCGGCTGATCGCCAAGGAAAGCAACCATCGCTTTCAGTTCGGTTCCTGGCACCTGGAGCCCATGGTGCTGGTGATCGAAGGCAGTTTCATATTCCTGGTGGCCGTTTATGCCTTTCTCAACGGTGTGTTCGGCATCATCAGTGGTGGTCGCGAAGTCGAACTCGGTCTGGTGATTTTCTACGCGGCCTTCTTCACTGTCGTTGAGCTCATTTATTTCTTCTACGTCCGCCAACGCAATCGCACGCTCAACTCATCGCTGATCCAGTTCGACAACATCAGTTGGCTGGTGGACGCGATGCTGTCGGCGGGACTGCTGGTGAGTTTCCTGATCGCACTGCTGCTCAAGACTCAGGGGTACGACAAGTGGGCGGTGTATGTCGACCCGATGATCCTGATTCTGCTGGCCTTGGGCATGCTCCCCCCGGCGTTCAAAATCCTCGGGCCGGCCTTGCGCGATGTGCTGGGGATCGTCCCGGATCAACTGGACGACAAGGTGCGTCAGGTGATGGAAGTGGCGAAGGCCGAGCATGGTTTCGACGATTACATTTCCTACGTGCAGAAACACGGCAGAGCCTGTTTTATCGAGATTCACATCGTATTGCCGAAGGATTACTGGCTGGACGGTGTGGGGCAACTGGACAGTTTGCGCGAGGAAATTTCCACGAAGCTTGGCGAGGCGGATGCTGCGCGATGGCTGACCATCAGCTTTACCGGGGACCGCAAGTGGATTGAGTGACAAGGCGACCTCTTCGAGGTCATTCGCGAGCAAGCCCGCTCCCACAGGGATTGTATGCAACCTGTGGGAGCGGGCTTGCTCGCGAAAGCGGCCGAACAGTCAGCCGAGATATTCCGCCAACCCGCGATAACAGGTCGCCAGGTGATAGGGCGTGGTTGACGGCATGTCGCGGCGGCTGACTTCTCCGTGCTCGTCACGGCATTCGTACCAGCCGCCGGCATGCAGCGAGCGCTGCTGCAATGCCTGCAATTGACGCAGTACAGCCGCTTCGCTGTCCGGGCGCAGCGTTAATGCGCGTAGGTACTCGGCCTGGGCCCAGATGCGTTGCGTGGCGTCCCGGGTGCCGCCATCGGCTGCGAAATCGAGCATCGCCCGCACGGCGCCAGTCTGCTGATCAACGCCCACTTGCTCGGTAAAGGCGAAGGCCCGCTCCAGATCGGCATGCAGCGTCGAATTGCGCAACAGCGCCGAGGATTCCAACAGGAAATACCACTCGAACTGATGCCCCGGTTCAAACCAGTTATCCACAGACCCCAGCGGTTTTTCCATCAACACGCCGTGCTGTGGATCGATGAAGCGCGCGTGCATGGCTGTGCATAACCCGACGAGCGCCTGTTGCACGTCGAGGTCTTCACGCACCGACAGGGTGGCGAGGAAAGCTTCGGCCAGGTGCATGAGCGGGTTTTGCAAAGGGCCGCTGTCCAGCGATGCCCAGTCGCGGACGAGCGTGGCTTCGTACAGACCGTCGTCCGTGGCGAAACGCTGCGCGACCACTTCCAGCGAGGCGTTGAGCACCGACTCCACCAGCGGCTCGCGAACCTTGTCCCAGTAATGGGCGCAGGCGAACAGGATGAAGGCGTGGGTGTAGAGATCCTTGCGCTGATCCAGCGGCGCACCTTGTGCATCGACACTGTAGAACCAGCCGCCGTGCTCGGCATCGTGGAAGTGCCGCTGCAAGGAGCGGAACAACGCGGCGGCACGCTCTTCGGCGCCCGGTACCTGACCGATCAGGCTGGCAAACAGATACAACTGCCGCGCACAGGCCATGGCCCGGTAGCGTTGCGGTGGCAGCGGTTGGTGTTTGGCATCCAGCGCCTCATAAGGCAACGCCATATCGGCGTTCCAGCCCGGACCTTGCCAGAGCGGCACGATGACGTTCAGGAAATGCTGTTGCACCGAGGCGAACAGGGCGGTCAGTTCAGGCTGAGAGGCAGAGCGGGAAACAGGCGGCATTGGCTGGCGTCGTCACGGCAGGGGCGATTGCGCGACATGTTAACAGGCCTGAGAGGGGTGGTGTCTGTCAGGCCGCCATCGCGAGCAGGCTCGCTCCCACAATGGAACTATATCCACAGGAACAATGTGGGAGCGAGCCTGCTCGCGATGGGGCCACCACAGGCAACAAAAAATCAACCCGCCATCAACCACCCCCCAGTCGCCGCCGAAGCCGCGCCCGCCAGTCGCACCAGGGGCGCTGCGGCCTGCGGCAACACCCGCACCAGCGCATAACCCGCCGCGTGCAATACCGCCGTCGCCGCAACAAAGCCTGCGGCGTAGGTCCAGGGGCTCGACATTTCCGGCAGTTCCAGCCCGTGCGCGACACCATGAAACAGCGCAAACAACGCAGTCGCACCCACCGCCATCACCAACGGTGGACGCACTGCCAGGGCAACCGCCAGCCCCAAAGCCAACACGGAAGCGGCAATCCCGCTCTCCAGTGCCGGCAGGTTCAATCCTTCAAAACCCAACAGCCCGCCAATCAACATAGTGCCGACAAAGGCACATGGCAGCGCCCAGCGTGCGGCGCCTTGCTGCTGTGCTGCCCACAGGCCGACCGCGAGCATTGCCAGCAAGTGATCGAGACCGCCAAGTGGGTGGCTGATACCGGCGATCAAGCCGTTGTCGCCGTGTCCCGGATGGGCGAAGGCGAGGGTCGGAGTCAGCAGCAGGGCCAGGGCGCCGAAAATGCGTTTGAGTGTCATGGATAAGCTTCCTTGTTGATAAGTCGTGATCAGGCCGCGGTCAGCAAACCCTGGCGTTCGATGAAGGCAATGATCTCTTCCAGGCCCAGGCCGGTTTTCTGATTGCTGAAGACAAAGGGTTTGCCGTTGCGCATGCGTTGGGTGTCGCTGTTCATCATCTCCAGCGAGGCGCCGACCAGAGGTGCCAGGTCGATCTTGTTGATCACCAGCAGGTCGGATTTGCAGATTCCCGGCCCGCCCTTGCGTGGCAGCTTGTCGCCGGCCGAGACGTCGATCACGTAGATGGTCAGGTCGGACAGTTCCGGGCTGAAGGTCGCGGAGAGGTTGTCGCCACCGGACTCTACGAGAATCAGGTCCAGCCCCGGAAAACGGCGGTTGAGCTGATTCACGGCTTCGAGGTTGATCGAGGCGTCTTCGCGGATGGCCGTGTGCGGGCAGCCACCGGTTTCCACGCCGATGATGCGCTCCGGTGCCAGGGCTTCGTTGCGCACCAGAAAATCTGCGTCTTCGCGGGTGTAGATGTCGTTGGTCACGACGGCCAGGTTGTAACGCTCGCGCAGGGCCAGGCACAGGGCCAGGGTCAGGGCGGTTTTGCCGGAGCCGACCGGACCGCCGATACCGACGCGCAGGGGTTGTGCGTTCATGTGATTCTCCAAAATAAATGGCCCTAGGAACGGAACAGACGGCTGTACTGGCGCTCGTGGCCCATACACGCCAGGGACAGGCCGAAAGCGGCGCTGCCGTAATGATCGGGATCGACTTGAGTGGCGTTCTGTTGAGCTTGTTGAAGCAGCGGCAACAGTTCGCTGGTCAGGCGTTGGGCAGCTTGCTGACCCAGGGGCAGGGTCTTCATCAGCACCGCCAACTGGTTTTCCAGCCAGCTCCAGAGCCATGCGGCCAGGGCGTCCTGCGGGCTGATCTGCCAGGCGCGCGCGGCCAACGCCCAACCCAGGGCCAGATGTGGCTCGCTGCGCTGTTCGAGGAAGGCGCGGGCGGGGGCGTCGAGTTCCGGCAAGCCATTGAGCAATTGCTGCAACGAATAGCCCATCTGCCGGCTCTCCTGATGCAGCTCACGGGTTTCGCGGCTGGCGCGGTGTTCCTCGCAGCGCTGCAGCAATTCGTCCCAGTTTTCCTCGCTGGCGGCCACGCAATGGGCGAGCAGCAAGGGTGCTTCGAAGCGTGCCAGATTCAGCAGCAACTGATCGCTGATCCAGCGTCGCGCACTGTCGGGGTCGTGAACACGGCCGTTATCCACAGCCATTTCAAGGCCCTGGGAGTAGCTGTAGCCGCCAATCGGCAATTGCGGACTGGCCAGGCGCAACAGCGCCCAGGCCGGGTTCATGTGCGTACGCCGAACTGGTGCAGTTTCGGCGCGTAGTTGAAGTCTTCATCGCCGTGACGCGAGTGGTGATGGCCACCGCCGTAGGCGCCATGTTCCGGCTGGAATGGCGCCTCGATGTTCACGGCAACGGCTCCGAGTTGTTCGAGCATGGCCTTGAGCACGTAGTCGTCGAGCAGGCGCAACCAGCCGTCGCCGACTTGCAGGGCGACATGGCGGTTGCCCAGGTGATAGGCCGCGCGGGTCAGTTCGAAGGCATTGGCGCAGGTGACATGCAGCAGTTGTTCGGGACGGGCGCAGACGCGCACGATTCGCCCGTCTTCGGCTTGCAGGCATTCGCCGTCACGCAACGGCGGCTGGCCGCGCTCCAAAAACAACCCGACGTCTTCACCCTCGGCACTGAAACAGCGCAATCGGCTTTTGCTGCGGGCTTCGAACGTCAGGTGCAGCTCGGCGGCCCAAACGGGTTGAGGGTCGATTCTGCGATGAATCACCAGCATCGGAAGGCTTCCAGCAATGGACAATGCTCAGGCTAGAGCAAGGGGCTTGCCAATCGGCATGATGTGTAGGAAATGCCTGACGGTGGCGTAGGACTGGTATCGATGGAGTGAGTATTTTGGTTGAAGTTGGTGCGTTGTTTTTGGTTTGCGCACCAAGTTAAAGCGGCGAGGTTTAATGTGGGAGCGAGTTTGCTCGCGATGGCGGTGGAACTGTCACATCGATGGTGGATGTCATGCCCTCATCGCGAGCAAGCTCGCTCCCACAGGGATTTCATCCACAGAAAGTTACTCAGTGCTGCCGAGCCCTTGCCAATGCTTGAGGCCGATAAAGATAAACCGCAGCTGCTGGGTGATTTTCGCCTGGGGCGTCAGGTGCTCTGGCAAGGCTTCGGCTGGCGGATCGATGATGTCCGGCAGGGTGGCGAACACGCTCTTGACGATCAGATCCGCCATGACGCTCAGGTCGGCGATGTCCAGATGCTGCAGTTTCGGCATCAGTGACAAATCCGCCGCCAGGTCCGAGCTGATGTTTTCACGCAAACGGCCGATGGCCTGGCGCACCGGCACTGAACCGCCGTACTGCTCACGGGCAAGAAACAGGAACTGCGAACGGTTGGCGCTAACCACATCAAGAAAGATCCGCACCGAGGCATCGATGATGCCGCCCATTACGAATTCGTTGTGTCGTACCAGGCGAATGGTTTCGCGGAATGTCTGGCCGACTTCGCTGACCAGTACCAGGCCCAATTCATCCATATCGGCAAAATGGCGGTAGAAACCGGTCGGTACGATGCCGGCGGTTTTCGCGACTTCGCGCAGGCTCAGGCTGCCGAATCCTCGGCCGCCATCCATCAGGCGCCGGGCAGCGTCCATCAGGGCGTTACGGGTTTGTTGTTTCTGTTCGGCGCGGGGCAGCATCGCAAGGGCGTTTTCTGGACAGGGACGCGGCGCACTCTAGCAAATCGGCTTTGCCGGCGTCGAACGACTGTGGGGGGATCACGCGGGGATGTGTGGCATCTATCGAGCGAGCCTATGAAAATTCAAAAGCCCAATCCGGGGATTGGGCTTTTTTTCAAGGCGGCCATGGAGCTTAGCTCACGGCGCTGTTGCGTTCGATCACGCGGTCACCACCGCCTTCAGCAAGGGTTTGACCTTGTGGAGTGCGATCCGAACCGTCGGCGGCAAGGGTCTGGCCTTGTGGAGTACGGTCGGAACCATCAGCAGCCAGGGTTTGACCTTGTGGGGTGCGATCCGAACCGTCAGCGGCAAGGGTCTGGCCTTGTGGGGTACGATCGGAACCATCGGCAGCCAGGGTTTGGCCCTGTGGAGTACGGTCCGAGCCATCCTGAGTAATCAGGCCTTTTTCTTTCAGGCGATCATTACCGCCTTCGGCAAGGGTCTGGCCTTGTGGGGTGCGGTCGGAACCATCGGCGGCGACGGTCTGGCTGAACACCGAGTGGTCTTGTTTCACTTGTGGGGTGGCCTGGTCAGCTGCTGGCAGGGCAAAGGCAGTGCTGGCCAGCATCGAAAGTGTAAGGCTAAGCAGTAGTTGGCGTTTCATGATTGTTTTGCTCCGTGGGGGTGCGAATAAGTGGGTACGAGAGCAATGCTACTCTCGATAAATCGATATGAAAGTTCATAAACGCAATGGTAATAATCAACGGAATTGATTGTTTGCTGCGGAGGCCCTAGGCCGGGCGTTTCCGGCGAGTTGTCTTGCACTCTTGTGGGTGTTTTCGACCCACCTGTGTTGTGCAAAAGTGCAGGTTCGGTAACGCAGATCGACCGACTGGTCAGTATTGGACTGGGCGAAATCGGCGAAATCGGTCTACCGATTAAACCTGTCGGGTTTTTATCAGTCGTAGTTTGCATGGCGAGCCGTTTGCGGCTCACCGTTTCACATGTGCGTCGCAGTCGGGGCGCTCGGTCGTATCAGGAGCCCTGTGCAATGACGCGCACTCAAAAGACGTTGGTCTGGACCCTTTCCACTTTCCTTACCTTGTTGGTGATGCTGGTACTGATCATCGTGTTCTTCGACTGGAACCGGATCAAAGCGCCGCTCAACGCCAAAGTTTCCGAAGAAATGCACCGCGCTTTCGCCATCAACGGCAATCTGTCAGTGGTCTGGCAACCCGAGCCCGATGAAGGCGGCTGGCGCGCCTGGGTACCGTGGCCTCATGTGGTGGCCGAAGACTTGAGCCTGGGCAATCCCGACTGGTCGAAACAGCCGCAGATGATCACCCTCAAACGGGTGGAACTGCGTATTTCACCCCTGGCATTGCTGGCGCAGCGGGTGGTGATCCCGCGTATCGATCTCACCGAGCCCAATGCCCACCTGCAACGCCTGGCTGACGGGCGCGCCAACTGGACCTTCAAATTCGACCCAAAGGACCCGGACGCCGAGCCTTCGAGCTGGGTGGTGGATATCGGAGCGATCGGCTTTGACAAGGGGCATGTCACCCTCGACGACCAGAACCTGAAGACCCAACTCGACGTACTGATCGACCCATTGGGCAAGCCGATTCCGTTCAGCGATATCGTCGGCGACAAAGCGGCGAAAGCCGCGCAGGAGAAGGGTTCGTCACCCCAGGACTATGCATTCGCCCTCAAGGTCAACGGCCAGTACCACGGCCAGAAACTCGCGGGCCAGGGCAAGATTGGCGGGCTGTTGGCGTTGCAGGACGCGGCACGGCCGTTTCCGCTTCAGGCACAGGTAAAAATCGCCGATTCCAGCGTCGAACTGGCCGGCACCCTGACCGATCCGCTGAACCTCGGCGCCCTGGACCTGCGCCTGAAACTGGCCGGTACCAGTCTGGGCAATCTCTACCCGCTGACCGGCGTGATCCTGCCGGACACGCCACCCTATGCCACCGACGGCCATCTGATCGCCAAGTTACACGAGCCGGGTGGCGCGGTATTCCACTATGAAGAATTCAACGGCAAGATCGGTGAAAGTGACATCCATGGCAACCTGACCTACGTGGCCAGCCAGCCACGGCCAAAGCTCAGCGGTTCGCTGTTATCCAATCAATTGCTGTTCGATGACCTGGCACCGCTGATTGGTGCCGACTCCAACGCCGAGCAGAAGGCCCGAGGCGGTGACAGCAAACAACCGGCGGACAAAGTGCTGCCGGTCGAAGAGTTCAAGACCGATCGCTGGCGCGATATGGACGCCGATGTCGAGTTCACCGGCAAGCGCATCGTGCACAGCGAAAAACTGCCGTTCAACGATCTCTATACCCATCTGGTACTCACCGATGGAGTGCTCAGCCTCGAGCCGCTGCGTTTCGGCGTGGCCGGCGGCAAGTTGGATGCGCAGATTCGCCTGAACGGCCACACCGATCCGCTGGAGGGCCATGCCAGACTCACGGCGCGAGGCTTCAAGCTCAAGCAGTTGTTCCCCGGCTTTGAACCGATGAAAACCAGTTTCGGCGAACTCAACGGCGACGGTGATATCAGCGGGCACGGCAATTCGGTGGCTAAACTGCTGGGCAGCGCCAATGGCAATCTGAAAATGCTGATCAACGATGGTGCTATCAGTCGCGAATTGATGGAGTTGGCCGGGCTGAACGTCGGCAACTACGTGGTCGGCAAGATCTTTGGCGACAAGGAAGTGAAGATCAACTGCGCCGCCGCCGACTTCGGCATCCAGTCCGGCCTGGCGAGTACCCGCTTGTTTGTGTTCGACACCGAGAACGCCATTGTTTACATCGATGGCACGGCGAACATGGCGACCGAACAACTGGACCTGACCATCACCCCGGAATCAAAGGGCTGGCGTTTGATTTCGTTGCGTTCGCCGCTGTACGTGCGGGGCAAGTTCATCAAGCCCGATGCGGGGGTCAAGGCCGTGCCGTTGATGTTGCGTGGAGCCGGGATGGTCGCGTTAGGCGCGATCGCCGCACCGGCGGCAGGGTTGTTGGCGCTGATAGCGCCGAGTGGCGGCGAGCCGAACCAGTGCGCGCCGTTGCTGGAGCAGATGAAGGCGGGCAAGGCGCCGAAGACGGTAAAAAACTGAAGGTTGCCGGAGACAGTTCAAACGCTCCGATTCAGGGGCGCTTGAACGTCTTGCGAGGCTGGATCATTCAATTCAAGCCGGGGGGGCAGGGATATGCAGCAGTTTTGTTTCGATGTTAAGCCCCACTTTCTTGAGAACGTCATCTCTTACCTGATTGTAAAAGCGCCCATCCAGGACGCTACTCATCAGCCAAATGTTGGTCTTGTGTTCGTGGGTGACGCTCAAAACCGGCTGGTCGAGAATATCGATTGCAATCTCCTGATCTGTTTTGAACGCCATTTGCAGGGTTACCACGGTCTTATTGTTGCGAATGATCGTCAGTAATGCGGCCGTGGAAACCGCTATGTCTGCGTAGGCATTGCTCACGGTGGCGTTACTTTGGAGTTTCTCGACGATTGCCCTGACCGCCAGTGAGTCAGGCTGGAGTCTTGTCAGTTGCTCAAATGCGTTGGCCAGCGCTAGCCGTTCATCTTGTGGCAGGGCACTCCCGGTGCTTTGCTCAACAATATTTAAAAGGCTGCTGTTTTCAAACTTGAGTTGCTGAGTCTCTCGGCTGCCAACAGCCCAGCCGACTTTTTGAACGGTATCTGTATAAGCTGGCCACGATATTTCACGGTTGCCACTTTTCTTTGAGGCCACCAGATCGCCCAGCAGGCTGGAGGCTAGTATGTCTTTCTTAAAGCTGTCCGTGTGCGAGCCGCAAAAGATCGTGATGTTTCCATTGACTAGGTAAATATCGAGCGGTGCTTTTTTCATAAGTTTTTCCTGCGCAGAGGCTTGCGCGGTAGCATATTTAAATCGGCAATTTTATTGCCGATTTAAATATGTGGTAAAGCGATTAGAAGTCCGGCAGGTTTTCGATGAATTTTTGTCCGTCTGCCTGATATTTTTTATATACGGCGTTGCGTATCCCGGAGAACGTTTTAATATCAAGGTGAGTACGAACAGCACCTGTTTTGATGGTGGTGGACTGTCGGGTCGATTTCCAGAACAGGATACCGCGCGTGCTTTCCCTCGCATCGAGGGATATGCAGTTAAGGATCATGTTGGGTTGCCCATTTTTATCGACCCAGATGGGTGCGATATCGAATTTTGCCTGAGTGCCAAGCTTTTTGTTTTTCTCAAAAATGGTGATGGCACCCGGATTGTTTTGCACCATCTCAACTGCTTTTTTCGCAACGTTGCTCAGTATTTGAGCCGCATTACCGCCAATCAATCCTGCAGCCACTTCCAGGGCAACCTGATCCATCGTCAGGCCAACTCTCTTGATCGTGACCTCCTGGATGTTCCGGTTTTGAGTCACCCAGCCCAGTTTGCTCAGGCCGTCAACATAGTAGCGATACCACTCGAAGAGTTTTTCATCTTCGGGGTAGAGTTTGGTGGCGGCGTTTTGCATGACCAGTTTGCACAAATTGACGTCGTCGATGATTTCCTGCGAAACGCCGGGCAGGAAGGCATCGATAGTATCAGGCATGACGCTGGCAGTTGGTTTGTTGATATCATGTTCAGGTTTGTTCAAGAGCGTAGAAAATACAGGTGCCGAGCGCTGCGTGATGATAGGTAATGCTGGCAGGGAATCAATAAATTCGAGTCGTTGTTCAAGTAGCATGAAAGTAATCCTTTACTTATTGGTGTGAGCAGCCGGCTGGCTGTGGTTGTTAGAGTAGGTTTATAGATTTAAAAGTCTAGTTTTGGTTTGTAACTTCAGGTTTTAGTTGTGTTTGTTATTCGGCGTTTGTGATTGTTCTAATTCGTAGTGGTGAACTTAAGCAGTCGTTAAACTTGAAACACTTGAACTGTTGTCGAGGCGCTGGTCAGCGCACCGCATGCCCGGACAACAATGCCTCTTCACGCAACCACGCAAAAAAAGCCCGAACCGGTGGATGTCGCTCACGCCCCGGCACGCACAGTGCGCTGTAGCCGGCTCCATCGACCTGGATTTCCCCCCGGTACGGCAACAACAGACCACTGGCCACGCTTTCCGACACCAGAATATTGCTTGCCAGCACCAGGCCTTGGCCGGCAATCGCCGCTTGCAGGGCGTAATGCTCTTCGTCGTATTCGCGCACGGCCGGCCGACCGCTCAGCCAGGTTTCGCCGGAGCGAGCGCACCAGGCCTCCCAGCCGTGGGCATAGAGTTTGGAGTTGTGCCAGCGCACGCTGATTAGCGTCGGAGCGCGACTCGACGCCAGGGCCACTTGTTCAGGCGAACCGTAGACACCAAAGGACTCATCGAACAGGCACTGGCCGTAAAGGTTGGGGTAATCATCGAGGCTGTAGCGCAGCACCAGGTCGACACTGGCGTCCTGATGCAGATCGATGACTTCGCAGTGAGTATCGAGGCGCACGTTGATGTTCGGGTGTCGGGCGTAGAAACGTCCCAACCTTGGCACCAGCCACAGGGCGGCGAAGGCGGCGGTAGTGGAGACCGTCAGGCTGGCGCCACTGCGTTGCGGACGCAGTGTATCGACACTTTGCGCCACTTCCAGAAAAGCCCCATGCAGGCTCTGGAACAGCCGTTCGCCGCATTCGGTCAGGCGCACCTGGCGCGGCAGACGCTCGAACAATGGCACGCCGAGCCAACTTTCCAGTGAGCGGATCTGGTGGGACACCGCCGTCGGCGTCACCGAGAGTTCTTCGGCAGCAGCCTTGAAGCTCAGCAGGCGTGAGGCTGATTCAAAAGCGCGCAGGGCGGTCAGCGGCAACGAGGCGAACATTGAACACTCCATGGATGAAATGGATTCATCCAGACTGATTTCTGCTCATTTGAGCGAGGACGGTAGTGAGCCTCAAGCTGCAAACCACAGGCCGTTTGAGTTTAGCCCTGAGGAGAGACAGATGAGTAGAATTCTTGCTGTTCACGCCAGCCCCCGTGGTGATCGTTCGCACTCCCGGCGTTTGGCCGAAGTGTTTCTGGCGGCCTGGCAGGCCCGTCATCCACACGCGCAACTGACCCGACGCGAAGTCGGTCGGGCGCTGATTCCGCCAGTCAACGAGGCATTCGTGGCCGCCGCGTTTTACCCCGAGCCCGCCGCTCGGCCGCTGTCGATGCAGGCCGATCTGGCGTTCAGCGACGAACTGGTCGGCGAACTGCTTGGCCATGATGTGCTGGTGATTTCCACGCCGATGCACAACTTCAGCGTCCCCAGCGGCTTGAAAGCCTGGATCGATCAGATCGTGCGGGTGGGGGTGACCTTCGATCACACCCTGGACAATGGCGTGGCCCAGTACGAGCCGTTGGTGCTGGGTAAAAAGGCCCTGATCATCACCAGCCGTGGCGGCTTCGGTTTTGGCCCGGGCGGCGAGCTGGAAGCCATGAACCATGCCGACACGCTACTGCGTACGGTGCTTGGATTCATTGGCATCACGGACGTCACCGTGGTGGCTGCCGAGGGCGAGGAGTCCGCCGAGCGCAGCTTTCAAATCTCTGCCGCCGAGGCTGAGCAGCGCTTGTTGGCGCTGGCCGGAGAGTTCTAGATGGCCTGGCTGTTTCTGCTGGTCGCCGCCGGGTTCGAAGTCACCTTCGCCATGGGCATGAAGTACGCCGAGGGCTTCACCCGGCTCTGGCCTTCGCTGGTCACCGTAGTGGCCGCTGTGGGCGGGATCTATTTTCTGACCCTGGCCATGCGCGAGCTGCCGGTGAGCATTGCGTACCCGATCTGGACCGCCATCGGTTCGCTGGGCACGGTGTTTCTCGGTTTCGCGCTGCTGGGTGAAAGCCTGACCGTGATCAAACTGGTCTCGGTCGGGCTGATCGTGGCGGGCGTGGTAGGGTTGAAGTAGGGCGGATGACATAGACTTGTCATCTTCGCTGGTGATGCTTGGCGGATGTCTTGCATCCAGCCTTGCGTCACCGCCCGACCACAAGGATGTCCGCCCATGTCGCAAGGTTCTGCCCCGCGCTACCCGCTGGTGTTGGTCCCGGGGATGCTCGGGTTCATCCGGTTGGTGCTTTATCCGTATTGGTACGGGATCGTCGAGGCGTTGCGCCATGGCGGTGCGGTGGTGTTCGCGGTGCAGGTCTCGCCGCTTAACTCGAACGAAGTGCGGGGCGAGCAATTACTGGCGCGTGTCGAAGAAATCCTGCGGGAAACCGGGGCCGACAAGGTCAACCTGATCGGTCATAGCCAGGGCTCGCTGACCGCCCGTTATGCAGCGGCCAAGCGCCCGGACCTGGTGGCATCGGTGACCTCGGTGGCGGGGCCGAACCATGGTTCGGAGCTCGCCGATTACCTGCACGAACATTATCCCCACGAGAGCGTCCGTGGTCGTCTGCTGTGCTTTTTGCTGCGGATCGTCGGCGCGCTGATGGGGTGGTTGGATACCGGTTACCGTGGGCCGAAGCTGCCGGTGGATATCCATGCGTCCCATCACTCCCTCACCAGCGCTGGCGTCGCGCTGTTCAACCAGCGTTATCCACAGGGGCTGCCCGACACCTGGGGCGGTCATGGGCCGGAGGAGGTCAACGGCGTGCGCTATTACTCCTGGTCCGGCACCTTGCAACCGGGCATTACCGATCGCGGGCGCAACCTGCTGGACGGCACCAACCGCAGTTGCCGGCTGTTCGCTAAAACCTTCGTCCGCGAAGCCGGGCATTGCGACGGCATGGTCGGGCGCTACAGCTCGCACTTGGGCACGGTGATTGGCGATGAGTATCCGCTGGATCACTTCGATATCGTCAACCAGTCGCTGGGGCTGGTGGGCAAGG
This sequence comes from Pseudomonas sp. GW456-L13, assembly GCF_017350115.1. NCBI lineage: Bacteria > Pseudomonadati > Pseudomonadota > Gammaproteobacteria > Pseudomonadales > Pseudomonadaceae > Pseudomonas > Pseudomonas sp. GW456-L13. Next base: position 2,647,108 of record NZ_JACNAS010000001.1, on the reverse strand, counting down.
GGGCTGAGCCGATCCGGTTATTTGTCGAGCATGCGGCGCGGTTGAATGCGGCGGGGCTTTAGACCGAGTTATCGTTCATCGCGGGCAAGCCCGCTCCCACAGGTTTTCGGTCGTTCGCAACAGACGGGTTCGACACAACACCTGTGGGAGCGAGCTTGCTCGCGATGGCGTCAGATCAGGCAACACTGACCTTGCGCCCCAACACCGTCGTCCAACGCTCGGAAACGATCACCCCGCCCAAGGTCAACACCCCGCCCACCAGGTGATACATCGCCAGTTGCTCATGCAGCACCACCGCCGCAATCAATGCGGTAATCAGCGGCAGCAAATTGAAAAACTGCGTGGTCCGGCTCGGTCCCAAACGCACCACGGCCTGCATCCACGCCAGCGGCGCGACCATCGAAGCCAGCAGGCAGGCGTACAGCACCAGTGGAATGTTCTGCAGGGTCGGGCCGACTTTCGGTGAGGCGATGAACAGCGGGAACAGCACCACCACGGCCACCAGCACCTGCAGATACAGAAGCACCAGCGGCGGCAGTTTCAGTTGCCACTTTTTCAACAGGGTGCTGTAGACCGCGTAGGCCAGGGTGGCGATCAGCATCATCGCATCGCCCAGGTTGACCCCGTGTTCGAGCAATGTGCCAAGGCTGCCGGACGACACCACCACCAGTACACCTGCAAACGACAGCACCGCACCGGCCAGGGCACCCATGGTCAGGCGCTGGCCGAGGCTGATGATCGCCATGGCGAGCGACATCAGTGGCATCAGCGACAGGATGATGCCCATGTTGGTGGCCGAGGTCAGGCTCGCGGCGAAGTACGCCAGGCTTTGATAGACCGCCATGCCGAGCACACCGAGGACAAAGATCTTGCCCAGTTTCGGGCGGATCTGCGACCAATGGGCGAGCACCGGTTTGAGCATGAAGGGCGTGAACAGCAACCCGGCCAGCAGCCAGCGGTAGAAGCCGATCTCGGCGGGGAAGATCGCCCCGGCCGACATTTTGGTGATCACGGTGTTGCCGGCCCAGATAAAAATGGCCAGCAGGGGATAAGCGTATTGCATCGGGAAAAACCAGAACGTTAATGAAGGGCAATTATCCGCTTGTCTGGATGCAAGCCTATACTTCGATCCAGACAACCGGCCCCTGATGACGGACAGCATGCGCAGTAAACACATCGATCTGCTGGATTTCAGCGAATTGCCTTCGGCGGTGTACTTCCGCTACGCCGATTTCAATACCCACGAATTCGCCGCTGCGCACCGTCATCCGTGGGGCACTCTGGAGTATGCGGCCCACGGGGTGTTGCACATGGATGTCGACGGCAGCCGTTTCCTCTCGCCGCCGCAATACGCGGTGTGGGTGCCCCCCGAAATCGAGCACAGTTTCTACAGCCACCAGCCGATCAACTACCGTGCCGTTTGCCTGGCGCCGGCGGTCTGCGAGGATCTGCCACAACAGGCCTGCACGCTCGCCATCAGTGACATCCTCAAGGCGATCCTCAAGGACTTCGCCGTCCGTGACGTCAAGATTCCCGAGCAGGCCGCGGATAAACGCCTGGCTCAGGTTCTGGTGGATCAGTTGCAACAGGCGCCGGTGCATGAGTGTTACCTGCCCTATGCCAGCACACCGGGACTGCTGGGCATATGCGAGGCCCTGCAAGCCGAACCCGGTGACAACCGGCCCTTGGCGCATTGGGCGGCGCAGGTTCACGTCAGTGAACGGACCCTGGCGCGGCAGTTTGTCCGCGAGTTGGGCATGAGTTTTGGTGAGTGGCGTCAGCGTCTGCGATTCCTGGCCGCGATTGAAGCACTGGACAGCCATCGCAGCATTCAGGAAATCGCCTTCGACATGGGCTACAGCACCGGTTCGGCGTTTATCGCGATGTTCCAGCGTCAGGCCGGGTGCACGCCCGACTACTATCGACGCAACAAGAAGTTTTAACGCACTCGTTAAGAATTTTCATACAGCATTATCCGAAACAAACTTCATGGGAACAGAATTGGGGCGCTGTAGGCTTCGATCCTCTCTCTAAGTTTGCGAGTAATGATTGTGAAAAATTTTTTGTTGAAGTCTGCGAGTAGCCAAGATTATTTCGATATAAACCAAGAGCACAGTACTCACTACAACTTTATCAAAAGCGCCATTCCCGACTGGATTGTCGATTCTTCGCTTCAGCGGGTGGGTGATTTACGCAACACACCCAAAGTTATTCCCGCCTGGAGCAAAGCGGCGTCCCATACGGAACATGTGGCAGCGAAAGAAGCCACAAAGGTCAGTTGGCAGGCGCAGAACCAGGTCGACCGGATGCTCGGGAAGCTGCAAGATGCCGAATCCTTTGCCCAGCCACTGCTGACCAATGCCCTCAAGAAGCAATTCGGTGTAGTGGTCGATGTTCGTGAAATTTTTCTGCGGTTGTATTTTTCGGCTAAAACATCCGCTTGGGCATTCAATGTCACCGGCGGTGTCGGCAGTCGAACTGTCTCGTTACTTAACGCGTCTCTGCAAAATTTTGCCGAGGGCGAAGTATTTACCAGCGACTCTGCATTTATCACCAGGCCCGACGACATCGGGCGGTTTGAAATAAAGAAGTTGGGAATAACGATCGAACAGTTCAAGACGCTGTGCCGAACTCTGGATATTGGGTCCCAATATAAAAAGTATCTGGAAAGTTATCTGGCTCCCGAAGGTGCCATGGTCCGGGAGGCGGTGCAGCACCGCATCGTCGCCAGTCAGAAAAGCGCCATGAAAGCTGCAGCACATCTGGCATTGATGAAGAAGGACATCGGGGCAGCGGCCTACCTGACCGTGTTGAACATGGTCCTGGGTAAAAAGGGACTGGTGTGGGATGGCGGTCCCGTGCGTTTCTACCACTTGAGCATGCTCGACACCCGTCTGACCGGGATTGTACTGATCGCCGCCGATCTCGATACCCCCGGTGCGAATGTCCGGCGCGTCATTGCCTACGTACCGCACGATCCCGAGCATCCGCTGAAAGAGTATGCCTCGACGGCCGAGTTCGCGCTCGAACTGACTCACCAGCTACGGGGCAACGATCAGGCATCCGGCGCTTCCCGGCGCAGCTATCAGGCGTTTTTCAGTCGGTTCGTGGATCATTACCAGCGTGGTCATTTCTTCGCCGCGCTCAACGCGAAACTGTGGGAAATCACTTACCACGGCACACAACCGGGCTCCAATCTGCCTGCCTGGCGCGAAACTCAAGTAGATCGCCCCGATTTGCGGATAGCCGCGGTATCGTTCGAAAACGATACCGTCAGCCGTTATAACGGCGATCCGTGGGTTTATCTCTATCAGCAGCAAGTTGACAAGATTTTTGCCGACGGGCGCGCGCTGGCCGTGACCACCGCCGATGCGGACAGTGCCGCACGTTGGGCGTGGATCGAAAACCTGGAAAAAATGCTCTCCGACATCATGCAGGTTGCCTTGCTCGTCGCGACCCCCTTTGTCCCGGTGCTCGGGGAGCTCATGCTGGGGTATATCGCCTATCAACTAGTAGACGGGGTCGTGGAAGGTGTCGTTGAACTCACCCAGGGCGAGTACGTTGAAGCGGCGGAGCATCTGGTCGGCGTCGCTGAAAACCTGGTTCAGTTGGGCACGTTTGCCGTGGGCGGTGCTATCGCCACTCAAGTGGTGAAGCCCAGGTTGTCGTCCTTCCTCGAAGGCGCCCGTCAAGTCACGCTCCGAAACGGTGAGCAGCGGCTATGGGGGAAAAATCTGCAGCCGTACCTGCAACAAAACCTGCGTCTGGCGACGGATTCCAAACCTGACCTTTACGGTCTGCATCAGCATCAGGGCCGGAAGATTCTGTCTTTGGACGATGATCATTTCGAACTCAGGTTCGATTCGCAAACCGGCAAGCACCGGGTTCAGCATCCGACCCGTCCCGAGGCCTATCAGCCGGTGGCGGAGAGTAACGGTACTGGCGCTTTTGTAATCGAGGGTGAAACACCTCACACCTGGGATGCCGATGCGCTGATCAAGCGACTCGGTCCGTCGGTGGAGGGGTTGACCGACAAGTTCGGCGACATTCGCACTGTCAGCCGTGCCGATGTCGGTGCGCTGGTACGCATGTACGCCGATAACGAGCGGGCGATCCCTTTGCTCAGCGATACGGTTACCCGGTTCCGGATCGACCGGGATATCCACACCTTCATCCAAAACATCGGCAGCGCCCGTGCACAGGATTATTTGCAGGCCGACCCGCTCTGGCAGTTTCAATTGCTGGACGGCTTGTGGCCCGGCAGAGCGATTGAGCTCAAGGGGGCCGATGGACGAGTGCTGTACGCCATCGGGGTCGATGACGAACCTGTCTCTTTCTCTGTGAACCAACTGGCGGATACCGACCTGATCGACACCTTGCTGTTGTTTCTCGATGATGCCGAGACCCGGCAACTGCTGGGTGATGAGCCAGATGCACCTGTCGGCAGCCGCACACAAAATGCCACGCGTTTGAGGGGGCAACTCGCGCAATTGGCAGATCGGCGCAAGGCCTCGTTGTTCGACAAACGTTACCGGGATGTCGGGCAAGCCGCCAGTGCCGAGGCAAGGTTCATCCAGGGTGAGGTGCCAGGAATTCCCGGTGTCGTTGCACAAGAGCTGGTCGCGCTGGCGCGCCCGGAGGAGTTGCAGGAGCTCAAGCTGCGCAGGCTTCCCGAGCGACTGCAAGGGTGCGCCGATTGGGCGCTCAGGGACGTGCGGATCAGCCGTGCGTACGAGGGTTTTTATCTGGAGTCGGTCGACAATCCGGACTTCGACGCCCTGGCGTTGCATTCCCTGGAAAACCTGCCGGGCTGGAATGCCAATGTTAGGATCGAGCTGCGTCACTACCGTTTCGATGGCCAACAACTGGACAGCATCGGCCCCGAGGATGCCGCCATCCGGCGTACGCTCGTCTTAAGCGAAAACGGGGTGTTCCAGGCTTGCGACGAGCAAGGCAATGCCCTGCATTCGGGCGGTGATATGTTTACCTCAATCCTGCAGGCATTACCCGATGTCGAGCGTGATGCGTTGCGGATTCATATCGGTCAGGGCCCGGTCCTGAAGGCTGCATTGCGCGACCATGCCCTGAAACCCTACAGGCTGTTAAGTGTTCTTTCCGGTTTGCCGGAGCTGAAAATTCCGACATTCGATCCGGCAATCATGCGCCTGCGCGGAGGTGCTCCCACCGTGACCGGTGAGATTGCGCAACTGCAGGACGTCGAGCGACGCGGCGTGGTTTTTGTCGATGGTGCGTTCCATCCGAGCGTCCCCTCGTTCGAACGATACAACTATCTGCGCGGGCTCAAGTTGATGGAAGAAAGCTTGCCCGACGATTGTTTCAAATTACTCTGGGATGGACTCAACAAGGCGAATGCCGATGGCTCCAATCTGCGAACGGTACAAAGTATTGAAGTACTGCCCGATCTGCAAAAGCTGATGCCGCCTGAGCAGTTCAAGGCATTGGTCGAACGGTTGTTCACCAAACACGGTCTGGTAGAGCTCACGGAGTCCGAGCGCAATCTGGGCGCCCGCGCGCGCGATCTCGAGCAAACCGGGCGGCTCGATGACTATCAGGCACTGCAACGCGCCGTGCGGGAAAACCTCCCGGTGTCCAGCGACCGATGGGTGCCGTTGCAGAAGTATGCCGCTGACCTTGAAAGCGACGTCACGACGGCCGCGCAGCCAATTGAAGTGACACCCCAGGTCATGGCCAATCTGCGACAGGCACAGCGTGCCATCCATCGAGCCAAAGAACTGTTGCCTCTGTCGGGCAACCAGTTGCCGAGCATCTGGGAAAACGGCGGTTCAGCGATCGCGAAAATCAAGGGGTTGCGAGGGCTGGATCTGCAGCAAGGCCAATTCACCGCACAGCTGTCTCTCGCCGAACACGCGCGTAAAGCCATTGAAATCAAGGGTGGCAATTGTTCGGAAAACTCCAAGGTGACCTTCGCGCTGCTGGCCAGCCAACCGAGAACCTCGCGGATCCACCTCGTCAAAGCCACCGCATTCGATCATCAGTACGTGGTCATTGGCGATGACTTGACCGATCTCAAGCAACTGGTGGTTGCCGATTCGTGGCCGGAGTTCCCTGCCGCCCATACGGCGGATAATGGTCAGTTCAAGTTTGAACTGCCGCCCATTGCAACCCTTGAGCCTGGTCCGGCCAGCGCGGATTTTGCCTTTATCAACGATGTGCCGGCAGGCCCGACGGCGCTGCCGGAGGTTTCCCGCGATAACACCATCAGGCAGATAACCGTAAACAAGCTGTACAAGTCGGGGGCTTATGCTCAATTCACGTCATTGAAGACGTTGGCGACACGATACAGTTTGCCTGGGGAAGCCTGGGTGTCGTTCGAGCGGTTGCCGGTTTCCGTGATCGAAAAGCGCCTGTCAGCCTGGCGAGACTATCAACACGCCTTCAGGAACCTGCTGGAGCAACAGTCCGCTGGTACCTCACCGGGCGAATGATCATCTGTGGCTGGAGGAAGGTGTAACAAGGCTTGACTACACTCCTCGTGGAGGCCGCATCTCTCGATGCGGCGACACGGAGAAAACTCCATGAAGATAATGCGTGCCCCTTTGTTGATGATCGGTTTGCTGCTCTGTTCCCAAAGCTTCGCCGCCACAGACCAACAGAACAAGATGACCACCTGCAACGCCGAGGCGACTGCAAAAACCCTCAAGGGCGATGAGCGCAAAGCCTTCATGAGCAATTGCCTCAAGGCCACCCCGGCGGCCAACGGTGCCGGCAAAGCCTTGACCCCACAGCAAGAGAAGATGAAGACCTGTAACGCCGACGCCGCCACCAAAGCCCTCAAGGGTGACGAGCGCAAGGCATTCATGAGTGATTGCCTGAAGAAGAAATAAGATCGGCTCAAGGACAGTGGTGGCTGTGCTGGCTCCATCGCGAGCAGGCTCGCTCCCACATTTGTCCGGTGTACTCAGTTCCACTGTGGGAGCGAGCTTGCTCCGGGCGGCGCTCCGACGATGGGGCCGCAGAAGGCGCTGCAAGAAATCCTGAACCACCACTAAGGTCGCCCCACACAATCCCTAGTGCTCGCACCGGATCGCTGGCAGACTGCCAATCCTTTTTACGCCGTTCGTTTTTGAGGCTGTATGCCAACGTTTTCTCAGCGTCAAGTCTTGCTGGTCATCAGCTGGGTCATCATTTTTGGCGGACTGCTGCTGGTCCTGCCGCTGCGGTTGCTGCCCAGCCTGCTCGCCGGGTTGCTCGTGTTCGAACTGGTCAACATGCTCACCCCGCAACTGCAACGGCTGATCGAAGGCCGGCGTGCGCGCTGGCTGGCGGTGGCGTTGCTGGGGACTCTGATTGTCAGCGTGCTGTCGCTGATCTTTGCCGGTGCCTTCAGCTTCCTGCTGCACGAGGCGGAAAACCCCGGCGCGTCCCTCGACAAGTTCATGGGAGTGGTCGACCGTGCGCGCGGGCAATTGCCGCCGTTCATCGACGCCTATCTGCCGGCCAGTGCCGCGGAGTTCCGCGTGGCGATTGGCGAATGGGTCAGCAAACACCTCAGTGATTTGCAACTGGTGGGCAAGGACGCGGCACACATGTTCGTGACCTTGCTGATCGGCATGGTGCTGGGGGCGATCATTGCCTTGCAGCGCGTGCCGGACCTGACCAAGCGCAAACCGCTGGCCGCGGCGTTGTTCGAACGTCTGCACCTGCTGGTCCAGGCGTTTCGCAACATCGTGTTCGCTCAAATCAAGATTTCCCTGCTCAACACCGTCTTCACCGGGATTTTCCTGGCGGTGATCTTGCCGATGTTCGGTATCAAGCTGCCGCTGACCAAAACCCTGATCGTGCTGACGTTCCTGCTCGGCCTGCTGCCGGTGATCGGCAACCTGATGTCGAACACCCTGATCACTATCGTCGGTTTGTCGTTGTCGATCTGGGTCGCTGTGGCGGCGCTGGGTTACCTGATTGTTATCCACAAGCTCGAATACTTCCTCAACGCGCGCATTGTCGGCGGGCAGATCAGTGCCAAGTCGTGGGAGTTGCTGCTGGCGATGCTGGTGTTCGAGGCCGCGTTCGGCCTGCCGGGGGTGGTGGCGGGGCCGATTTACTACGCGTATCTCAAGAGTGAGTTGAAGCAGGTGGGGATGGTTTGATCCGCTGGATCTTTGTTGGCTGATCTGGCCCCATCGCGAGCAAGCTCGCTCCCACAATGGACCTGTGCTCGCAGGACTAATGTGGGAGCGAGCTTGCTCGCGATAGAGGCACCTCGGTTCTGGATCAGTCCATAGAGCCGTAACGCTTGGCCGCTTCAATCGCCAGACCGCTACCGATACTGCCAAAGATGTTCCCTTCCACATGCCGTGCATTCGGCAACATCGCCGAAACACTGTTGCGCAGCGCCGGAATCCCGCTCGAGCCGCCGGTGAAAAACACCGTATCGACCTGATCGACCCGCACATCGGCGTCTGCCAGCAGTTGGGTGACGCTGTTGCGCACCCGCTCCAGCAAGCTCTCGATGGCTGACTCGAACAGCGCACGGCTCAGGTCCACGCTCAAGCCCGCTTCAATGCGATCCAGCGGCACGTGGCGATTGTCGGCGTGGGTCAGCTGGATCTTGGTTTCTTCCACTTCCATGGCCAGCCAGTGTCCGGCGCGCTGTTCGATCAACTTGAACAGGCGATCGATGCCGCCGGTGTCCTCGATGTCATAGCGCATGCTGCCCAGGGCCAGTTGCGACTTTTGCGAGTACACCGAGTTGATGGTGTGCCAGGTCGCCAGGTTCATGTGGTGACTGGTCGGCATGTAGGCGCCGCTCTTCATGCGGCTGCCGTAGCCGAACAGCGGCATCAGGCCTTGCAGGCTCAGCTGTTTGTCGAAGTCGGTTCCGCCGATGTGCACACCGCCGGTGGCGAGGATGTCCTCGTGGCGGTTATCCACACCCCGACGCTCCGGCGACAGGCGCACCAGCGAGAAGTCTGATGTACCACCGCCGATGTCCACAATCAGGACAAGCTCTTCTTTCTCGATGGTCGACTCGTAGTCGAACGCGGCGGCAATCGGTTCGTACTGGAACGAGACTTCCTTGAAGCCGATCTTGCGCGCCACGTCTACCAGGGTGTCTTCGGCTTCCTTGTCGGCCATCGGGTCATCGTCGACGAAGAACACTGGCCGACCCAGTACCACCTCTTCGAATTCCCGACCAGCGGCGGCTTCGGCGCGGCTCTTGAGTTGACCGATGAACAGCCCGAGCAGGTCCTTGAACGGCATCGCCGTGCCCAGGACGCTGGTGTCGTGCTTGATCAGCTTGGAACCCAGCAGGCTCTTGAGCGAGCGCATCAGGCGGCCTTCGTAGCCTTCCAGGTACTCGTGCAGCGCCAGCCGGCCGTACACCGGGCGACGTTCTTCGATGTTGAAGAAGACCACCGACGGCAGGGTGATCTTGTCGTCCTCCAGCGCGATCAGCGTTTCCACGCCGGGGCGCAGCCAGCCGACAGTGGAGTTGGACGTGCCAAAGTCGATACCCAAGGCACGGGCTGGAGATGCGTTGTTCATGTCTTTCAGGTTCCGGTTAAAAAACGGCCGCGCAGTGTATGTCAGAGCGCGCCAGATTCGAAGGCCGGTTATCTGCTAATTCTTCGCAGACAATGCCTTGAAAGATGGGGCATCCCCCCCAAACTACCCTGCATCAACCGGACAGCCGCGGGAGTGCTCGCAAGAAGCCCCGCCTGCTGCCGATAAACTTCTGCTGCGCCACCCGGTCACAAACTTGAGATCGGTCAAACCAATGGCTGCAAACAAGCGCATGCTGTGGCCTGTGGCGCGATTCTGATAACGGATGGTGATTCCCTCGATGGACTTCAAAGACTATTACAAGATTCTCGGTGTGGAGCCGACCGCAGACGACAAGGCGATCAAGGCCGCCTATCGCAAGCTGGCGCGCAAATACCACCCCGACGTCAGCAAGGAAAAGGATGCCGAGTCCAGGTTCAAGGATGCCTCGGAAGCCTATGAAGCGCTGAAAAGCGCCGACAAACGTGCCGAATATGATGACTTGCGTCGCTATGGCCAGCACGGCCAACCGTTCCAGGGACCTCCGGGCTGGCAGAGCCGTGGTGGCTTCGGTGGCGGTGGCCAGGACACGGGCGATTTCTCGGACTTCTTCAGTTCGATCTTCGGTAACCGTGGGCCAGGTTTTGGTGGTGGTGGACAGTCGCGTCGCAGCACCGGACGTCGAGGGCAGGACGTGGAAATGGAGCTTGGGGTCTTTCTCGAAGAAACGCTGTCGACCGAGTCGAAGAAGGTGACCTTCCAGGTACCTCAGTACAACGCGGCCGGCCAGCATGTGAGCAACACCAGCAAAAGCCTGAACGTGAAGATTCCGGCCGGTGTGAGCGACGGTGAGCGCATTCGCCTCAAGGGGCAGGGTGCTCCGGGCGTGGGTGGCGGGGCCAATGGCGACCTGTACCTGACGATCCGTTTTGCGCCGCACCCGAAGTTCGACGTCGAAGGCGAGAACCTGATCATCACCTTGCCACTGGCACCGTGGGAGCTGGCGCTGGGCGCCGAAGTCGCCGTGCCGACCCTGACCGGCAAGATCAACCTCAAGGTCCCGGCCGGCAGCCAGAACGGTCAGCGCATGCGCGCCAAGGGCCATGGTCTGATGAACAAGGCCGGTGAGCGCGGTTACCTGTTCGTGCAGTTGAAGGCTGTGATGCCGAAGAAATCCGACGATGACATCAAGGCCCTGTGGCAGGAGCTGGCGAAAAAAGCCGCGTTCGACCCGCGAGAGCATTTCTGATCCCTTGGAACCGAGGAGTCACTGACTATGAGCAGTCCCCTGATCGTTCAACTGGACATGGCCGAATTCTGTGAGGCGACCGAGTTGTCGGACGTCTACGTGATCGAAATCGTCGAGCACGGCATCCTCGAACCTCAGGGTGCTCAGCCCAAGGACTGGGTTTTCAACGACTACGAGCTGACCCTGGCCAAGCGCGCCGCCAAGCTGCGGCGCGATCTGGACCTGGAATGGGAAGGCGTCGCCCTGGCGTTGGACCTGCTTGAAGAAGTCCAGCAATTGCGGGCCGAGAACCGCATGCTCAAGCAGCGATTGGGGCGCTTGGTGGTCGAATGATTTCCAACAAGCACAAAAGCATCAGACCTTTCTGGGCAACTCCACGGTAAACGTCGTGCCATCAAGCTCATGGGAGCTGACTTCAATTGTCCCCTCATGGGCGTCGACCACTTCCTTGACGATAAACAACCCCAACCCAAGGCTGGTAGTAGGCTCGCCGAGCCCTTCACTGGCGCTGCGCACCAGCGGGTCGAAAATGGTCGGGATCGCATCGGAGGGGATCGGGGCTCCGTCGTTGTGCACTGTCAGTCGGACACTGTCGATCTCCCCCTTGAGAGTCAACTTCACCTCGCGTTTGCTTGAACCATGCTGCAAGGCATTGCCGATCAGGTTCTGCAGCATCTGATCGAGCCGGCGCTGGTCCCAGGTGCCACGTGTGTCACCCTGTACATCCAGGGTCGGTTCGCATTCCGGTTGACCGGCACTGGCCCGGGCAATCGCTTCGCGCGCCGCTTCGGCCAGGTCCATGGGCGCCGGCTCGATCGGCAGACGCTTGCCCAGGCGGCTGCGCACCAGTTCAAGCAAGTCCCCGACCATCACCGCCAGGTGCCCGGTACTGCGCTGGATATTGACCGCGCACTTGAGCGCATCACCTTCGAGCACGGCTTTGCGCAGCAGTAGTTCGGTGGACATGCTCACCGCCTGCAGGGGCGCGCGCAGGTCGTGGCCGAGGATCGCCAGAAAAATGTCCCGAGAGCGATTGACCTGCTCGGCATAAGTGGCCGTGGACTCCGCCAGGGCTTCGTCGATGGCTTCGTTGAAGCGGATCATGTCCTGGAAGTAGGCCAGGTCAGGCGATTGCAGGCTGTTGACCCACAGGCGGATGACACAGGCGCGCAAGTGACGGAACTCACTGGTCATTTGCACCAGATCAAAACCCACGGTATGGCGCAGTTCGCCGTGGCTGGCACCGGCCACGTCGAGGCTGGGGGTTTTCTCCGGTCCTTCGCCGCGCGACTTGGCCGCCTGTTCGGCAGGTGTCTGGGGCTTGCACATGTCCCGCGCCGAGGCCAGCAGGATCGACCGGGCATGGTCGCGCAAGGCAGCGCTGTCCATGGTTTCGGCGGCCGGGGTGATGGTCATGGCGAACTGCTCCCACTCATCGACGATGCGATCAACATGTAACACGATGAATTCGGAAAGACGCATGGCGGTTACCTGAGCAAATCGGGGACAGCGATTCGAATAGTAGTCCCTTTGCCGGAAAAAACACGACCGCTCATGCAGCGGCATAACCGCAGGCATTTCTGGTGGTACATATCTATCGATGGCTCCTTGATTTTCGAACCTTGCGGGCCTTTTTTCAGCCTTGGCCCAACAGTAATTTGGACTTTTGTTTCAGGCGCGGGTGGATAAGTCTGTTAGCTCCAACCCAGCCATCAAGGTGAAAAAACAGTGTCTGATTTGCATGGAAGCAACTCGCTGGAAACGCCCGCCCCAAACAACGGCGTTCATTACGAGCGTGTACTGGGCGCCATACCCGACGCGATAAAAAAGGCGTCGATGTCGAGAATGAAAACCCTCGAAACACTAAGGCCCGAGATCCCCGAGTGGTACAGCGCTGCACGGGAAATCGACCGTCAATACCTGAAGGAGTTGATTGAAGAGCAGGGACGCTTGCAAGGCACTCTGGACAAGACCCTGGGCAACTTGCAACACGACATCAATGCCTTCGCCAAACCGCTGCTCAGTGCGTCGATGCAGGCGAACTTCAATACTGTGGAGAACTTCGACGCACTCAGCGTGCAACTTGAAGTACCCAATAAAATTGCCTTTGTCATTGATACCGGGGCCAGTCGCGTTCGACAGTCCACGTTGCTGGAAGCGGCGTTGCACAATTTCGAGGAGGCAGAAACTACTGAAGACGCCTGGCGCAGCAGCTCCGGTATCTATCGCAAGGATGAGCGCGGCAGCCTTGCGCTTGAGCCCGCGATTTCCTTGCCCAGGTTTGCATCGATGTGCCGCAGCCTCGACATTGGCGGACAGTACCAGCGGCATATCAAATCCATCCTGCTGCCGACGACAGCTGAAGCACGACGCGCCTTGCAGGACGAGTCGGTGGCCAGTGAAAAAGCCGCTTTCCAGGTGGCGTCACTGGTCGCCCGATTGAAAGGCGATATCAGCGACCATGCCTACGGCAAACTCGGGCAGATACGCGAGAGCCAGGCCGATACCACGCTGTACGACCGGCCGCTGCATGGTCATCGATTGTCGCTGATGGGCTTTCGCTTGACGGGCATCGTGCTGTTCAGTGCCGTCAGCGATCCGTCGCAGATCAAGCAGGCGATCGATGCCTTGACCCCCGACTCAGTGAAATTCTGGAGCGAATGGTCGCAGCGCCTCTCGATATTGCCTGGTGCGGAGTACGAGCGGTTCAAATTACTGCAGGCGTTTTTCGCCAATGGGCCGCAGGGGCTCAACGATGAGCTTTTGCGCCGCGACGACATCTACCATCAGAGTCGTTTGTCCGGCCACGTGATCGCCTATGTACCGGATGATCCGCAACATCCGCTCAAGGAATACCCTTCGCTGGCCGCGTTCATGAAAACCCTGATCGGTCAGTTGCGAGACACGCAATACCAGGCGTTTTTCAGCCGGTTCGTGGCGCAAAAGGACAAGGGGCTGTTTTTCAGCCGGGTCAACGAACGTCTGAAGACGTTTACCTGGCAGCAACGCGAGCCATTGGACATGGGGCCATGGTGGCGTGAAACGGCGGTCGAGAATCCCGATGCAGAACCCGTTACCAATCAGATCACGGGCGACCTGTGGGTGACATTGTTCGTTGAACGCCGCGACAAGGCCATCGTCGATGCCCGACGCATCGCGGTGCCGACCGGCGACGAGGACGCCAGCGCCCGCTTCAAGCGCCTGACCAGTTACCTGAACATTGGCTGGAACCTGTTCAATTTCGCCGCGATGCTGGTGCCCGGTCTGGGCGAAGCGATGCTGGGCATCATGATTGCGCAGATGCTCGCCGAGGTTGCCGAAGGCATCGAAGACTGGAGCAAAGGCGACAAGGAAGAGGCCTCTGCCTATTTCAATGGCGTGCTGATCAACTTTGCGCAGTTGGCGCTCATGGGCGCCGGTCACGGGTTGCCAGGCGGCCAGCTGACGCCGATCAAGGTCTCGCCCTTTGTCGAAGGGCTCAAGCCTGTGGAGGTCGCCGGCAAGCAGCGTTTGTGGAATCCGGACCTGACGTCATATCAACAATCGGTCACCTTGCCCAGGGATGGCGTCGTCGGTGAAAAAGGCTTGTACCGGCACCAGGATCAGGACCTGCTGCATCTCGACGACAAATGCTACGAAGTCAAACAGGACCCGAACACTGGCCAGCATCGCCTGCAACACCCCTCGCGAGCCGATGCCTATCAGCCCTTGCTGGAGCACAACGGCACCGGCCTGTGGAAAACTGAACTCGATCAACCGCTGGAATGGGATCGGCGTCAATTGCTCCAGCGTCTGGGCGCCTCGGTGGATGGGTTCAGCGATGAAACACTGGAGCAGATCCTGACCGTCAGTGGCGTTAACGAAAATGCGTTGCGCCGGCTCCACGTGGAGCACGAAACCCCACCCGCGCTGCTGACCGATACCCTCAAGCGCTTCAAGGCGTACGCCGACGCCGAAGCTTGCGCAGAGCAGATCCTGGCCGACCGGGTCGGCCAGGAGTGGGCCGATCTTGCCGTGCGCTTCATGACTGAGTTGCCGGGCTGGCCCGAGGGCAAGGCCATCGAAGTGTTCCAGGGGCCGGGCCTGTCGGGGGCGGCGTTCAAGGAAGGCTATGCCGGCGCGTTGCCCGCCGATACCTTGCAGATGACCTGGCAGGATTTGCTCGCCGGTGCGCTGCCTGCACGTGTGGTCGGGTTCCTGGATGAACAGGCCCTTCGCGAGATGCTGGGGCAGTGGTTTTCCGGAGACAAAACGGCGCGCACCAAGGCCTTGCGCGATCGCCTGGCCGAGCAGGCGCGGGGCAGCAAAAGGCGTTTGTTCGACAAGTTGTACGAGCGTCGGGAGCGTGCAGACGATCCCCGTGTGAGCTTGCTCAAGGGGCACGAGTCGTCGCTTTCGACCAGTGTGGCGCAAGCGCTTGTGGAACACGCACACCCCTCGGACCTGCAACATTGGGCCGAGAAACAGCGCGTGCCCTTGAGGTTGTCCCAACAGGCCTTCGAAGCGGCGGACCAGCTGCGAGTGGCGCGAGCGTATGAAGGCCTGTACCTCGGCGAACTGCACAACACCGACACCGAGCGTCTGGAGCTGCACTCACTGGCAGCCCTGCCGGGCTGGCCCTCGGACCTGCGCCTGGAAATCCGTGAACGTTCTTTTTCAGGGACGCTGCTAGACAGCCTCGGCCCGCAGGACGCGCCCATCCGCAGAGTGTTGATCCAGAGTTCGGATCTCCGATATGAAGCACGGGACGCGGGCGATCAACACCTGCACGGGTTGGACAATCTGTATGCCGCCGTGCTGCACGCATTGCCCGACTCCCAGCGTGTCGCCCTGGGTTTTGAAATTCATGACGCGGCAGGCCTTGAGCAGGCAGTAAAGACAAAGCCACTGGATCGAGCTGTGCTCGAGCCGATCCTGCGCGACAACCCGGTGCTCAAACCGTCCTACGACCCGACCGTCATGCGCTTGCGCGGCGGCATGCCGGGTTATGCGCAACAGGTCCCGCGCGGCATGGGGTTGCGCCGGCGGGCTCGCTCGCTGTATCCGGCCTTCACCCCGGAGGAAATCGAAACGCTGTTGACCGGGTTCAGCCAGAACGGTGGTTCGGTCCATGAAGGCCTGGCCGCGCTGGAGGCCGAGCTCAATCAGTTGAACCGCGCCATGCAACGCTGGATGAACTCGCCGACCGAGTCCTTTCGTTTTAGCCCGGCGGGCGTGGCGCAGTGGCATGCGCGAAACAACATCTACAAAGCGCTCAGGCAATGCTGGCAGCGCACCGGGCCGGAGGGCATCGAGGCTTCCGGTATCATGCGGCCCCAAGCGTTGAAACTGGACAACATTCCCAAGTTGAGCCAGCTGCTTGAAACCCTGCCGAGGCTCGAGGCCAACTTCGATCATGTCACCAGCCTGAGCCTACGCGGTGGGCAGTTGCGTTCCGGGAACATGTCGTTCCTCGACTCGTTCCATCAGGTGCGCTACCTCAATCTGCAAGACAATCTGCTGACGGCCATTCCGCAAGGGCTGAAGGACATGCGTCATCTCACCGACCTGTTCCTCAACGACAACCGCATTGAGATGGATGTGCTGGCGGTGGATCGCCTGAAGAATCTGACACGCTTGAGGTCGTTGGGGCTGCGCGGCAACCCGCTGAAGCTCATTCCTGATGTCAGCCGGATGCCGCATTTGCAGGTGCTGATACTGAGTGACGCCGGTCTGGACAGTTGGCCTGTCGGACTGTTTTCCCAATCGCGGCCTCGCAGTATTTTCATTGATCTGAGCCGCAATCCGATCAACCGGATACCGGAAGTCGCACCCGGATCGTTTCGCGCCGAGTTGCTGGCGCGCACGGTGATCAGCCGGGGGCCGCACTGGATCTCGCCGGAAAACCTCGACATCCTCAAGTCTTACATCGAGTCGGTCGGCATGGATCCGGAGCGTCCTTATCCACCTCGCGGTGTGCTCGACAGTTCGGAATGGGCGGCGGGCATGACCGAGCGGCAATGGCAGGAAAAACAGGAAGTCTGGAACGCCGTCGAGGATGAATTCGATTCGGTGCCGTTTTTCAACGAAGTCCGCAAACTCACCCAATCCGCCGACTTCAAGGCCGGCGATACCTATCAGTCGGAACTGACGGCCAAGGTCTGGCGCATGCTTGAGGCCATGGCCAGCGACACTGAACTGCGCATCAAGTTGTTCAACGAAGCCGCAACCCCCACCGAATGCGTGGATGGCGGGACGCAACTGTTCAATGCCATGGGCGTGCAGGTGATGGTTCACGAGGCCTACGCCCTCGTGCGCGCGGATCTGATCGAGACGCAATTGCTTGAGCTGGCCCTGGGGAAATCCCGGCTCGATGAACTCGGCGCCATCGCCCGTCACCGGGTGTCTGAGCGATTGGCGAAGGGAGAACAGTTCCGTCGGACCGGTGCCGATGGCGAAGTGACCGGCACTATCGATGAAGTGGAAGTACACCTGGCCTACATGACCGATCTGGCGCAGCGCCTGGATTTGCCGTGGCAGGCACGGGGCATGCAGTTTCGCAGCATCGCCGAGGTCAGCAAAGAGATGATCGAGGCAGCGCTCCAGCGGATCAAGGCGCTGGAGGAGGGTGATCTGCTGATCGACCGGGTCTTTGAGCAACCGCTCTGGAAGTCCTGGCTGGAGTCGACTTACCGCGAGGAATTGAATGGCTTGAAACGCCGGATCGACGCCACCACCGATTTGCAGGACGCGTTGCAGCGCAGGGCTGAAGGTACGCGGCTCACCACCGAGGAAAAGGCTGCAGTGGAGTTGGAAATCAAGGGGCTGTGCAGCGAATTGGACAAACCTGAAACTGACTTTGCGGATGGCCGGCTGATGACTGAAGAGGCGTATGGTCAAGCCTTGAATGACATCGACCGACAGATCACGCAGCAGCTGAAAAACCTGACCCAAGAAGCGATGACGCGGGCCAGGCTGGACCGGCTGCGGATTGGGGCCGATCAATAGTCACGGAAAAAACAAAGGCCTCGACACCCAGGGTGCGAGGCCTTTGTGTGGGGTGCAACAAACGGCTCAGAACAGGAAGTAACGCTGGGCCATCGGCAAGGTTTGCGCTGGCTCACACCACAGCAACACACCGTCGGCCTTGACCTGATAGGTCTGCGAATCGACGTCGATGTTCGGCAGGTAGTCGTTGTGGATCAGGTCGGTTTTCTGCACGTCGCGACAACCTTTGACCACCGCGATTTTCTTTTTCAAACCCAGGGCTTCGGGCAAGCCTGCATCCTGCGCCGCCTGGCTGATGAAGGTCAGGCTGGTGGCGTGCAGCGAACCTCCGTAGCTGGCGAACATCGGGCGGTAGTGCACCGGTTGTGGCGTCGGGATCGAGGCATTGGCGTCGCCCATCAGGCTGGCCGCGATGGCGCCGCCCTTGAGAATCAGCGTCGGTTTCACGCCAAAAAACGCCGGGCGCCAGAGCACCAGGTCGGCCCATTTACCCACTTCGACCGAGCCCACTTCATGGCTGATGCCGTGGGTGATCGCCGGGTTGATGGTGTACTTGGCGATGTAGCGTTTGGCTCGGAAGTTGTCGTTGCCTGCACCATCGCCGGGTAGCGGCCCGCGTTGTCTTTTCATCTTGTCGGCAGTCTGCCAGGTGCGGGTGATGACTTCGCCGACCCGCCCCATGGCCTGGCTGTCTGAGCTGATCATCGAGAACGCACCGAGGTCGTGGAGGATGTCTTCGGCGGCAATCGTCTCGCGGCGGATTCGGCTTTCGGCGAAGGCCACATCCTCGGCAATGCTCGGGTCAAGGTGATGGCAGACCATCAGCATGTCCAGGTGTTCATCAATGGTGTTGCGGGTGAACGGCCGGGTCGGGTTGGTGGAGCTTGGCAGCACGTTGGCAAGACCGCAGGCCTTGATGATGTCCGGCGCGTGACCGCCACCGGCACCTTCGGTGTGATAGGTGTGAATGGTGCGGCCCTTGAAGGCGGCAATGGTGGTCTCGACGAAGCCGGATTCGTTGAGGGTGTCGGTGTGGATCGCCACCTGCACGTCGAACCGGTCGGCCACGCTCAGGCAGTTGTCGATACTCGCCGGCGTGGTGCCCCAGTCCTCATGCAACTTGAGGCCGATGGCGCCGGCGTTGACCTGTTCGATTAACGGTTCGGGCAGGCTGGCGTTACCTTTGCCGGTGAGGCCGATGTTCATCGGGAAGGCATCGGCGGCCTGGAGCATGCGCGCCAGGTGCCACGGTCCGGAGGTGCATGTGGTCGCATTGGTGCCGGTGGCCGGTCCGGTGCCGCCACCGATCATGGTGGTGACGCCGCTCATCAATGCCTCTTCGATCTGCTGCGGGCAAATGAAGTGGATATGGGTGTCGATGCCGCCGGCGGTGAGGATCATGCCTTCGCCAGCGATGACTTCGGTGCTGGCGCCGATGGCGATGGTCACGTTCGGTTGCACGTCCGGATTGCCCGCCTTGCCTATGCCGGCGACCCGTCCGTCCTTGAGGCCGACGTCAGCTTTGACGATGCCCCAGTGATCGATGATCAGTGCGTTGGTAATCACCGTGTCGACCACTTCGGCGGCGAGCAGCTGGCTTTGGCCCTGGCCGTCGCGGATGACTTTGCCGCCGCCAAATTTCACTTCTTCGCCGTAGGTGGTGAAGTCCTGTTCCACTTCGATCCACAACTCGGTGTCGGCCAGGCGCACCTTGTCGCCGACGGTGGGACCGAACATGTCGGCGTAGGCTTGACGGGAAATCTTCATGTGTTCGCCTTGAGATTCAATTGAATTTGAAACCGTTCGCTGCGCTCACATCGCGAGCAAGCTCGCTCCCACAGTTGATCGCGTTCCCCTGTGGGAGCGAGCTTGTTCGCGATGGGGGCGGTACTGACAACGCATTAATCAGAGATCGCCCATGATCCGCCCGGCAAACCCGAACACCCGACGATGCCCCGCCAGATCGACCAGTTCGACCTGGCGACTCTGCCCCGGCTCGAAACGCACGGCGGTGCCGGCGGGGATGTTCAGGCGCATGCCGCGGCTGGCGGCACGGTCGAAGTTCAGGGCGTCATTGGTTTCGAAAAAGTGGTAATGCGAACCGACCTGGATCGGCCGGTCACCGCTGTTGGCCACCGTCAGGCTGATCGTGCGGCGGCCGACGTTAAGTTCGATGTCGCCGGGCTGGATCTGGTATTCACCGGGAATCATCAATGGGCTCCTTGGAGAATCTTGTAGAAGAAGGCAGTGGGCTTGTAGCGGCCGCTCGGGTCGCAGGCGTAATCGGGAATTTCCCCGGCCCGGGTGTAACCCAGGGCTTTGTAGAAATCTTCGGCGGGCGAGCCTGCTTCAGTATCGAGGAAGAGCATGCCGCGCTTGTGTTGCAGGGCGGCCTGTTCCAGCGCACTCATCAACTGTTGGCCTAGACCACGCCGCCGGGCATGCTCGCGCACCAGCAGTTTCTGCACTTCGGCGCGGTTCAAACCGTTGGCTTTGCGGCACAACCCCAATTGCACGCTGGCTTGCACCTGTTCGTCCTTGACCACCACCCACAGCAACACATTGCCCTTGATCAGATTGTCCTGAACCTCATCGAAATAGGCGTGTGCCTGCGTCGCATCGAGATCGGCCATGAAGCCAACGCTGGCGTCATAGCCGACGGCGTCGAGTAGCAGATCAATCAGGCCCTGACGGTAGTGCGCGAAACTTTCTACATTGACGCGTCGCAGTTGGGCGGGGTTCATGGGCAATCACTCCTTGTTGGCGGCAGGTGGCTGTGCGCCAGGATTGAGGGTCAGTTGCATGAAGGTCAGGTCCAGCCAGCGACCGAACTTGGTGCCCACCTGTGGCATCTGCCCGGTGGTAATAAAACCGATGCGCTCATGCAGGCGAATCGAGGCGGCGTTGCCACTTTCGATGGCCGCGACCATGACGTGTTTGCCACAGTCTCTGGCGCGCTCGATCAGCACGTCCATCAGCTTTGGACCGAGGCCATTGCCGCGTTGATCGCTGCGCACGTAGACCGAATGCTCGACGGTGTGGCGGAAGCCGTCGAACGGGCGCCAGTCGCCGAACGAGGCGTACCCGAGCACTGTGTCGTCGGCATCGACAATCACCAGAATCGGATAGGCCTGGGATTGCCGGGCGCTGAACCAGGCCTGGCGGTTGCCGAGGTCGACCGCCTGCTCGTTCCAGATCGCCGTGGTGTTGAGTACCGCGTCGTTGTAAATGTCACGGATGGCTGGCAGGTCGGCATGCACGGCATCGCGGATGTGGTAGGTCATGGCGCGGCCTCAGGCGATGGGTTGGTGGACGGTGACCAGTTTGGTGCCGTCGGGGAACGTGGCCTCGACCTGGATTTCCGGGATCATTTCCGGGATGCCTTCCATCACTTGTTCGCGGCTCAGCAGGGTGGTGCCCAGGTGCATCAGGTCGGCCACGGTCTGGCCATCGCGGGCGCCTTCAAGCAGCGCGGCGGAAATGTAAGCCATGGCCTCCGGGTAATTGAGTTTCACGCCGCGAGCCAAACGCCGCTCGGCCACCAGGCCGGCGGTGAAGATCAGCAACTTGTCTTTTTCGCGTGGGGTCAGGTCCATCGTAGACATCCATCCGGGCAGATTAAAAAGAGTGGGATCTGCTTGCACAGAACCCCTGTAGGAGCGAGCCTGCTCGCGATGGCGTCGGCACATTCAACATAAATGGCGCCTGATACACCGCTATCGCGAGCAGGCTCGCTCCTACAGAAAAGCAATTCAGGTGTTCCATATTCTGGGTGGCAAGGCTTCACGGCCAAGCAAGACTGGACGCAACAACTTCCAGAGTTCAATCAACCACCCTCGCGCCAACAGCGCCTCACTGGCCAGGCATCGGGCAACCAACAACCCCGGCAACTGCGTCAGATCCCCGCGCACGTCATGGCTCAGCGAGCGGCAGCGCTCCAGCAGTTCGCTATCAATTTCACCCGTCACCAGCAATGTCGCAAACACCGGTTGCCCATCCAGCCCAATCGGCGAATCGAGCAAACCGTCCGCCCCGACAATGCGCTGGCGTTCGTGCCAGAGCAACTGGCCGTCGCGGCGGATATCCAGTTGTGCCTGAAAATGCCCGAGGTCGAAGCGTTCGCCACTGGCCGGACGGCCCAGGGCCACGACGTCCCAGTAGAACAAACGGGCATCGCCTTCAAGCTCAATCCCGGTGCTGAGTTCAGCCTGCGCCGCACTGAAAATGATCGTCTCCTGGGGCAACCATTCCAGTGTCGCACCGGCCGCCACCTTCAACTTCAGCTGCTGATAGGCGGGGCCAGCGGCGCGATACCACTTGGCCGCGCCGGGGCTGGTGATTTGTGCCCAGGCATCACGCTCGACGCTGGCCGAAATGTCCAGCCGATCACCGCCGGCTATTCCGCCGGGAGGGTGGACGATGATGTGCTGGCAGACCTCTGGCCCCTCTGCATACAGGTGCTTTTGCACCCGCAACGGACCTTTGTGACGGCGCTGGACCGGGCGGGTGGTGTTGTCGAATCGGGCGTAGCCCAGTTCCAGTTCGGCATGCCAACTGGGGGTAAACAAAACGCCGGATGCAGGAAGAGTCATGGTCAGTGCTTATCGAGAGGTCCTCAGGAGGGTTGCAAAGGCTGTGCCGCAGGGCATCACTGGAAGGAGAGCGCTGTTGAACGTCGCCGCGCACCAGTTGAGGGCGCGGCGTGGAAGATGGTGCGACAAAATGGTGCTTCGAGCCCGCTGTGGACAGAAGCTCAGATCGTGACCAGCCCGCGCACCCCTTCAGCTTCCATATTCTCGCCGCGACCCTGTTGCACGATTTCGCCCCGGGACATCACCAGGTATTGATCGGCCAGTTCGGCGGCGAAATCGTAGAACTGCTCCACCAGCAGAATGGCCATATCGCCACGGGCCGCGAGTTTTTTGATTACGGCACCGATCTCCTTGATCACCGAGGGTTGGATGCCTTCGGTGGGCTCATCGAGGATCAGCAGGCGAGGGCGGCTGGCCAGTGCACGGCCGATGGCCAGTTGTTGTTGCTGGCCACCGGACAGATCACCCCCTCGGCGTTGCTTCATTTGCAGCAGTACCGGGAACAGCTCGTAGATGAACGCCGGCACTTCCTTCGCTTCGCTGCCGGGAAACCGCGACAGGCCCATCAGCAGGTTTTCTTCCACGGTGAGGCGGCCGAAGATTTCCCGGCCTTGCGGCACATAGGCGATTCCGGCGTGCACGCGTTGGTGCGGCTTGAAGGCGGTGATTGGTTTGCCTTCCCAATTGACCGCGCCTTCTTTGGCCGGCAGCAGACCCATCAGGCATTTGAGCAAGGTGGTCTTACCCACTCCGTTACGCCCGAGCAGGCAGGTGACTTCACCGACCTTCACGTCAAACGTCAGGCCGCGCAGGATGTGGCTTCCGCCGTAGTACTGGTGCAGCTTTTCGACTTGCAGCATTTCCAGATTCTCCTCAGATCCCCTGTGGGAGCGAGCTTGCTCGCGATGGCGTCGGCACACTCAATATTGTTGTTGACTGATACACCGCTATCGCGAGCAAGCTCGCTCCCACAGTTGGATAGGTGTTTGCAGGTTTAGCGACCGAGATACACCTCGATCACCCGCTCGTTGTCCTGCACCTGCTCCAGCGACCCTTCGGCCAGCACGCTGCCCTGATGCAACACCGTGACGTGGTCGGCAATCGAGCCGACGAAGCCCATGTCGTGTTCCACCACCATCAGCGAGTGCTTGCCGGCCAGGCTCTTGAACAGCTCGGCGGTGAATTCGGTTTCGGCGTCGGTCATGCCCGCGACCGGTTCGTCGAGCAGCAGCAATTGCGGGTCCTGCATCAGCAGCATGCCGATCTCCAGGAATTGTTTCTGGCCGTGGGACAACAGGCCGGCCGGGCGATTGACCGACGAGGTCAGGCGAATGGTATCCAGTACTTGGGCGATGCGGTCTTTCTGCTCGCCGCTCAAGCGCGCCCGCAGGCTGGCCCAAACGGATTTGTCGGTTTTCTGCGCCAGCTCAAGGTTTTCAAACACGCTCAAGGCTTCGAACACCGTGGGCTTCTGGAACTTGCGGCCGATACCGGCCTGGGCGATCTGCACTTCGCTCATTTGCGTCAGGTCCAGGGTTTCGCCGAACCAGGCCTTGCCGTGACTGGGGCGGGTCTTGCCGGTGATCACGTCCATCAGCGTGGTCTTGCCCGCACCGTTGGGGCCGATGATGCAACGCAGTTCGCCGACGCCGATGTACAGGTTCAGATTGTTCAACGCGCGGAAGCCATCGAAGCTGACGCTGATGTCTTCCAGGGTCAGGATGGTGCCGTGGCGCGTGTTCAGGCCTTTGCCGGCACGTTGGCCGAGGCCGATGGCATCGCGGCTGCTGCCGGCGTCGCGGTTGGGTTCCAGTGGCGGAAAGAACGCCGGTTCGAGCATGAATTCAGCGGTTGCAGTGACTCTCATTGCTCACCTCTTTTCTTCAACAGACCGATCACGCCCTTGGGCAGGTACAGGGTCACGACGATGAACAGTGCACCAAGGAAGAACAGCCAGTATTCGGGGAATGCCACGGTGAACCAGCTCTTCATGCCGTTGACCACACCGGCACCGAGCAACGGACCGATCAAGGTGCCGCGACCGCCAAGGGCCACCCATACCGCGGCTTCGATAGAGTTGGTCGGCGACATCTCACTCGGGTTGATGATCCCCACTTGCGGCACGTACAGCGCACCGGCCAGGCCACACAACACCGCGCTCAATACCCAGACAAACAACTTGAACCCGCGCGGATCGTAGCCGCAGAACATCAGGCGGTTTTCTGCATCGCGCAGCGCAGTCAGTACTCGTCCGAATTTGCTTTGCGCCAGGCGCCAGCCGATAAACAGGCTCGCCACCAGCAACAGCACCGTGGCGAAAAACAGCACCGCGCGGGTGCCCGGCTCGGTGATGCCGAAGCCGAGAATCGTGCGGAAGTTGGTGAAGCCGTTGTTGCCGCCGAAGCCGGTTTCGTTGCGGAAAAACAGCAGCATCCCGGCGAAGGTCAGGGCCTGGGTCATGATCGAGAAATACACGCCCTTGATCCGCGAGCGGAAGGCAAAGAAGCCGAACACCAAGGCCAGCAACCCCGGCGCCAAAACCACCAGGCACAGGGTCCAGAGGAAGCTGCTGGTACCGGTCCAGAACCACGGCATTTCGGTCCACGACAGGAACGTCATGAAGGCCGGCAAGCCATCGCCCGAGGCCTGGCGCATCAGGTACATGCCCATGGCATAGCCGCCGAGGGCGAAGAACAGGCCGTGCCCCAAGGACAGCAGGCCGGCGTAACCCCACACCAGGTCCAGCGCCAGTGCGACGATGGCGTAGCAAAGAATCTTGCCCACCAGGGTCAGCGTATAGGCTGAAACATGCAGTGTGCTGTCCACCGGTAACAACGACAGGAGCGGCAGCGCCAACAGTAGAGCGAGGATCACGGCACCGACGGCAATCGAGGCTTTAGGGCCGGCTTTTTGGGTCGCGGTAACGAGCAGGGGCTGGTTCATCAGTCGATCACCCGTCCTTTGAGTGCGAAGAGGCCTTGCGGACGTTTCTGGATGAACAGAATGATCAGCGCGAGGATGAGGATCTTGCCGAGTACGGCACCGATCTGCGGTTCGAGAATCTTGTTGGCGATCCCCAGGCCAAACGCCGCCAGCACGCTACCGGCCAACTGACCGACACCGCCGAGCACCACCACCAGGAACGAGTCGATGATGTAGCTTTGGCCGAGGTCCGGGCCGACGTTGCCGATCTGGCTCAACGCCACACCGCCAAGGCCGGCGATGCCCGAGCCGAGGCCGAAGGCGAGCATGTCCACGCGTCCGGTGGGCACGCCGCAGCAGGCAGCCATGTTGCGGTTCTGGGTGACGGCGCGCACGTTCAGGCCCAGGCGAGTCTTGTTCAGCAGCAGCCAGGTCAGCACCACCACAAACAGCGCAAAGGCAATGATGACGATGCGGTTGTACGGCAGCACCAGGTTCGGCAGCACTTGAATACCGCCCGACAGCCACGCGGGGTTGGCCACTTCGACGTTCTGCGCGCCGAACACCAGACGAACCAGTTGAATCAGCATGAGGCTGATGCCCCAGGTGGCGAGCAGGGTTTCCAGTGGGCGGCCATAGAGGTGGCGAATCACTGTGCGCTCCAGCGCCATGCCGATGGCCGCGGTGACGAAAAACGCCACCGGTAGCGCGATCAGCGGATAGAACTCGATGGCCTGCGGGGCGAAGCGCTGGAACATCAGTTGCACGACGTAGGTCGAGTAGGCGCCGAGCATCAGCATCTCGCCGTGGGCCATGTTGATCACGCCGAGCAGGCCGAAGGTGATCGCAAGTCCCAGGGCCGCGAGCAGCAGAATCGAGCCCAGGGACATGCCGCTGAATGCCTGGCCGAGCATCTCGCCGACCAGCAGTTTGCGTTTGACTTGAGCGAGGCTGGTTTCGGCCGCAGTGCGTACGGTGGCATCGGCTTCAACGCCAGGCTCGAGCAAGCCTTCGAGACGGGTGCGGGCCAGCGGGTCACCGGTTTCACCGAGCAGGCGGACGGCTGCGAGGCGCACGGACGGGTCGCTGTCGACCAATTGCAGGTTGGCCAGGGCGAGACTCAGGGCACTGTGGACGCCTTCGTCCTTTTCGCCCGCCAGCTGCTGGTCGAGGAATTTCAACTGCGCCGGTTTGGCACTTTTCTGTAGTTGCTGCGCAGCGGCCAGACGCAGTTTGGCGTCGGCGGCGAGTAGTTGGTGGCTGGCCAGGGCGGTGTCGATCAAGCCCCGCAAGCGATTGTTCAGGCGCAAGGTTTTCGGCTGGCCGTCGACGGTCAGTTCGCCTTGTTGCAGGGCGTTGATCAATTCGATGCGGGCCGGATCGGGCTGCGCGGCCCAGGCTTCCAGCAGCCTGGCTTGCTGCACGGGATTGGCGGCGACGAAGTCTTCGGCGTCGCCGGCGAAAGTGGCCATCGGCAGCAAGAGTGCAATGGCGAAAATGATGCGGTAAAGGGCGGTGGGCATAGAGAGTCGCCTTGACGGGGACATTGTGGGAGCGGGTTTGCTCGCGATAGCAGTGGCCCAGTCAAAGAGATGTCGAATGTGCCGACCTCATCGCGAGCAAGCTCGCTCCCACAGGGAGTTGTGTCGGCCTCAGGCACTGAGCCTGGCGCCGACATCCAGTGGCTTAGTTGCTCTTCATCGCGTAGTCCGGTTTCTTGTCGTTACCCGGAATGAACGGGCTCCACGGCTGGGCGCGGATCGGGCCTTCGGTCTGCCACACCACATTGAACTGACCGTCGGCCTGGATCTCGCCGATCATCACCGGCTTGTGCAGGTGGTGGTTGGTCTTGTCCATGGTCAGGGTGTATCCGGACGGCGCGGCAAAGGTCTGGCCGCCCAGGGCTTCGCGAACTTTGTCGACGTCGGTGGACTTGGCTTTTTCAGCCGCTTGCGCCCACATGTGGATGCCGACGTAGGTGGCTTCCATCGGATCGTTGGTCACCGCTTTGTCGGCGCCCGGCAGGTTGTGTTTCTTCGCGTAGGCTTTCCAGTCGGCGACGAATTTCTTGTTCGCCGGGTTCTCAACCGACTCGAAGTAGTTCCACGCCGCGAGGTTGCCCACCAATGGCTTGGTGTCGATGCCACGTAGTTCTTCTTCGCCCACCGAGAACGCCACGACCGGCACGTCGGTAGCCTTCAGGCCCTGGTTGGCCAGTTCTTTATAGAACGGCACGTTGGAGTCGCCGTTGACGGTGGAGATGACCGCCGTCTTGCCGCCTGCCGAGAACTTCTTGATGTTGGCGACGATGGTCTGGTAGTCGCTGTGACCGAACGGGGTGTAGACCTCTTCGATGTCCTTGTCGGCCACGCCTTTGGAGTGCAGGAACGAACGCAGGATCTTGTTGGTGGTTCGCGGGTAGACGTAGTCGGTGCCGAGCAGGAAGTAGCGCTTGGCGCTGCCGCCTTCTTCGCTCATCAGGTATTCAACGGCAGGGATCGCCTGCTGGTTCGGCGCAGCGCCGGTGTAGAAGACGTTCGGCGACATCTCTTCGCCTTCGTATTGCACCGGGTAGAACAGCAAGCCGTTGAGTTCTTCGAACACCGGCAGTACCGATTTACGCGATACGGAAGTCCAGCAACCAAACACCACGGCGACCTTGTCCTGGGTCAGCAATTGACGACCCTTCTCGGCGAACAGCGGCCAGTTCGAGGCGGGGTCGACCACTACCGGCTCGAGCATCTTGCCGTTCACGCCGCCCTTGGCGTTGATCTCGTCGATGGTCATCAGCGCCATGTCTTTCAACGACGTTTCGGAGATCGCCATGGTTCCGGACAACGAATGCAGAATACCGACCTTGATGGTCTCGGCGGCCTGGACAGTCCAGGTCATGCCCATCGCGGCAATGGATGCCGAGAGTGTGAAAGCCTTGATCAAACTGCGACGCTTCATTGTGCGATCTCCATGAACTTATGAGTTTTCTTGGTTGGCAGATGCGGACTACTGAAGGTGT
Organism: Pseudomonas sp. GW456-L13; assembly: GCF_017350115.1. Lineage (NCBI taxonomy): Bacteria > Pseudomonadati > Pseudomonadota > Gammaproteobacteria > Pseudomonadales > Pseudomonadaceae > Pseudomonas > Pseudomonas sp. GW456-L13. The sequence continues at coordinate 2,618,820 of NZ_JACNAS010000001.1, read as the reverse complement.
GTTTTGCAAGGGCTGTGCCCGGTCGGCAAAGGCAGGGAAATGTCGGTTTAGAGCGGTCGTGCGGTTTGATGGCGCACCATGAAGGATCGCGACAGGCGTGTTGGTGCGAAGAGGTGCGCCAGATTGGAGCGCAGATCTTGTGGGCAACCTCAATCAACTGTGGGAGCGAGCTTGCTCACGATAGCGGTGGGTCAGACACCGTTATGTTGGATGTGCCGCCGCCATCGCGAGCAAGCTCGCTCCCACAGGGATCAGCGACGGCGCATCAGGCCGATGAAGAACAGTCCGCCAATCGCGGCGGTTGCGACGCCGATGGGAAGATCTTCCGGGGCGATCATGGTTCGGGCGGCAACATCCACCCAAACCAGAAACACGCTGCCAAGCAGCACGCACACCGGCAGCAACCGTCGGTGTTCAGCCCCGACCAGGCGCCGCGCAATATGCGGCACCATCAACCCGACAAAACCAATCGAGCCGCTGATCGACACCAGCACTCCGGTCATCAACGAGGCAATCAAAAACACCCGCAGGCGCACGGTGCGTGCATTCAGGCCCAGGGTCACCGCTGTCTGCTCACCGGCCATCAGTGCATTCAGCGGTCGCGCCATACCCAGCAGCAATATCAGCCCGAACAACACACTGGCTGTCGGTACCGCCAGCAATTCCCAGCGTGCCAACCCGAGCCCGCCGAGCATCCAGAACATCACCGCCGAACTGGCTCGATGGTCGCCCATGAACAGCAGCAAATTGGCAATCGCCATCATCACGAACGACACCGCCACGCCGCACAGCAGCAAGCGGTCACTGTCCAGGCGCCCATGACGACTTGCAATCATCAGCACCACCAGCATGCTCAGCAATGCCCCGATGAATGCCGCGATCGGCAAGGTCAGCAGGCCAACGATTTCACCGACATGCAGCACCACGATCACCGCGCCAAGTGTGGCACCGGAAGTCACGCCGAGCAGGTGCGGGTCAGCCAACGGGTTGCGCGTGACTGCTTGCAGCACCGCGCCGATCAACGCCAGGCCCGCGCCCACCAGCGCGCCGAGCAGCATGCGCGGGACGCGGATCAGCCAGACGATATGTTCCTGTCCGGGGTTCCAGTCCGTCACACCGAAACCGAACAGTTTATGCAACAGGATGCGCCACACCACATCCAGCGGCACCCGCGCCGGGCCGAAACCCAGGGACACCACGCACGACACTAGCAACAGGGCACCAAGTGCGATCAGCATCAGGGCGTAGCGACGGTTGGTCATTCGCCGTGGAAACCCTTGGCCAGGGTTGCGACCGCCAGCACGTTATCGATCCCCGGCGTGGCCTGCACGTAAGGGATGACGATGAAGCGCTGGTGCCTGATCGCGTCCACCGATTGCAGGGCCTTGTTGCTCAGCAGGAATTGAATCTTCTGATCGGCAGTGACTTCGCTGTAGTCGACGATCACGATCACCTGCGGGTTGCGCTCGACCACGGTTTCCCAATTGACCCGGGTCCAGCTTGCGTCGACATCCTCCAGAACATTGCGCCCGCCAGCGGCGTCGATCAGCGCTTGCGGCATACCCTGGCTTCCTGAGGTCATGGCGCGATCTTCGCCGCTGTCGTACAGGAAGACCCGCGGTTTTTCCGCGGGCAGGTCTTTGCCAATGTCTGCCACTTGCGCCTGCATGTGGGTGATCAGGGCATTGGCGCGGTCCTGCACGTCAAAGATTCTGCCGAGGTTGCGCAGGTCGTTGTAGGTGTCTTCGAGGCTGGCCGGCGGGCGCTTCATCACGAAGGCGCAGGACTCGCTCAACTCATACACATTGATGCCCAGCGGTTGCAGGGTTTGCGGCGTGAGATCGCCGCCGATACGCATGCCGTAGTCCCAGCCGGCGAAGAAGAAATCGACGTTGGCATTGAGCAGGGTTTCCACCGACGGGTACTTGGCCGCCAGTTCCGGCAGGCCTTCGAGAATGCCCTGCATCTCGGGCGTCACGGCCTTCCAGCCACTGATGCCGCTGTAACCGGCCATCCGTGGTTTGAGGCCGAGGGCGAGCATCATCTGGGTCATGTTGATGTCGTGGCTGAGCGCGTGTTTTGGTGCCTGCTTGAAGGTCACTTCGCGGTTGCAGCTTTTGATTGTCAGCGGGTAACGGGTGGCTTCGGCCAATGCCTGGACGCTGCCCAGCAGCATCACGAGAGAGAGGCAGGAGCGCAGCAGGGAACGCAAAGTCATGGTTGGGTTATCCAGGTGATTCGTGGGTAGCCGTGCAGTGGATGTTCATCGATCAGTGCTTGGACGCCGAACACATTGCGCAGCAGCGCAGCGGTCAGGACTTCTTTCGGCGTGCCGCTGGCGACGATACGACCATGGTTGATCACGTACAGTCGATCACAAAAAGCCGCCGCCAGATTGAGGTCGTGGATGCTCGCCAGGGTGCCGATATTCAAGCGCTTGACCAACTTCAAAAGCTCAAGCTGATAACGCGGGTCGAGGTGGTTGGTCGGCTCGTCAAGGATCAGCAGTTGTGGTTGCTGGGCCAGAGCGCGGGCGAGGATGACCCGCTGTTTTTCACCACCGGAGAGAGTGGCGAACCCGTGGTCTTCGAAGCCCTTGAGGCCGACGGATTCCAGGGCCTGATTGACCAGGTCGCGGTCTTCAAGGGTGTCGCCATCGAACAAGCCTTTGTGCGGCGTGCGGCCCATGGCGACCACCTCCTCGACGGTCAGGCCGAAGGCATCAGGGAACTCCTGCAACACCACGGCGATGCGTTGCGCGCACCAGCGCGAGGAGTGCTTCCAGACGTTCTGGTGATCGAGTCTGACCTCGCCGCTTTCCGGTTGATTGAAGCGCCAGGCACACCGCAACAGGCTGGTCTTGCCACTGCCGTTGGGGCCGATCAGCCCGACGAACTCACCGGCGGCCACGTGTAGCGAGGCGTCACGCAGCTGGAATTGGTGGTGGCAATGGCCGTGACCCAGTGGGGACCAGGTAAGGTTTGTCAGATTCAGCGAGGTCATGCAGTGACTCTTGAGGTGATGCTGATGGCCCCTTCGCGGGCAAGCTCGCTCCCACAGGTCTTACGCAATCCCTGTGGGAGCGAGCTTGCTCGCGATGGGGCTGAGGTGATGCGCGGGGAGTTTACAGTGCCTTTCTCCCGGCGCATCTCGCCTGTTTCAAGATGAAGATGAAGCCGACTCAGTTTGCCGGGTAAAGCGCGACAGCAGCACGCGATCGAGCACCCACACCGCCACCAGAGAAGCACCCACCAACGGGAAGGCCACTGCCAGGGCGAACATGATCACCATCGCGGTTTTCCATTTTGGCAGGTCATGGCGCAGCGGCGGCACGCCGAGTTTTCCTTGCGGACGGCGCTTCCACCAGATCACCACGCCGCTGACCGCGCTGAGCAAAATCATCAGGCAGATCAGCAATACGACGATCTGGTTGAACACGCCGAACATCTTGCCCTCGTGCAGCATCACGCCGATTTCCGTGGCGCGGGCGACGGTGCCGTACTGCTCGAAGCGTACATCGGCCAGGACTTTGCCGGTGTACTGATCGATGTGCAGCGTGGCGTCATTGCGCGGGTCGTCGGCGAATACGGCGATGGTGAACACGCCGGTCGCGGTGGTCGGCAGGGTGATGCTGTAGCCCGGTTCGACCTTGCGCTCTCTGGCGATGTTTTGTACGTCCTGCAGGCGGATGGTCGGCGATGCCGGACCGGCCGCTGCGCCGTCGTGGGCCATGTGCTCGGCATGGTCGCCGGACATCGGCATCGGGGTGTTTTCCATGGCCCACGGCACGGTCTGGCGGGTGGCGGTGTTGAGGCTGCGTGCCTCGACGTCGGACTTCGGCACGTCATCCCACATGGCCGCCGGGAACACGTTCCACACTTCGGCGTATTGCTTGCCCCAGAAACCGGTCCAGGTCATGCCGCTGAGCAGCATCACCAGCAGCAGGGACGCGCCCCAGAACCCGGTGACCGCGTGCAGGTCGCGCCACAATACGCGACCTCGACTGTTCAGGCGTGGCCACAAAATGCCTGCCGCCTGACCGCGCGGCCACCACAGGAAAATGCCGGACACCACCAGCACCACGCCCCACCCGGCGGCCAGTTCGATCAGCCGATCGCCAACGGTGCCGATCATCAGCTCGCCGTGAATCGACCGGGCGATGGCTTGCAGGTTCTTCTTGGCATCTTGTTCACCGAGGATGTCACCGTGGTACGGATCAACGAAAACGTTCAGCTCCTTTTCATCGTTGAGCACGACAAACTGCGCGCTGCGCTCGGCATTGACCGGTGGCAGGTACTGGGTGACCTGACCTTGTGGATAAGCCGTTTTCACCCGTGTCAGCAGGTCGTCGGCCGGGACGGTGTGATGACCGGCCGGGACGTTGAGCAGGCTGCTGTACATCAGCGAGTCGAGCTGCGGTTTGAACAGGTAGACGGTGCCGGTCAACGCCAGCATCACCATGAATGGCGCAACGAACAATCCGGCATAGAAATGCCAGCGCCAGGCCAGGTTGTAGAAATTCACTTTGGGCTGTTTCATCACGTGTGCTCCGCTTGGCTGGATCTTTTAGTTGTTTGTTTTTGCGGTTGCTGCGCAACCGATCGCGAGCAGGCTCGCTCCCCTGTAGGGGCGAGCTTGCTCGCGAAGTTTTTAGAAACTCATGTCCACCTTGGTCCAGAGCGTTCGCCCCGGTTCCTTGATGGCTTGCGGGTTATTGGCCGGGTAGCCGAAACCGGCGTTGCCGGCCAGGTTCAAGTGCTCGGCGTAAGCCTTGCCGAACAGGTTGTCGACGCCGCTGCTGACCTTCCAGTTGCTGTTGATCCGATAGGCACCGTTGAGGGAGAACACGCCGAAGCCCGGCGTCTTGTCGAAGTCCTTGCCGACCACGTTGCCCTTGTTCTGGTCGATGCGGTTTTGTGCGGCAACCACTCTCCACAGTGCGCCGGCGCTCCAGTTGTCTTCGCTGTAGGTCAGGCCGAAACGGGCATCCAGCGGCGGCATCTGCGGCAATGCACTGCCATCGCTGCTGTTCTTGCCCCAGGCGTAGGCCAGGGTCGCGTCGGCTTTCCAGTTGTCGGTGAAGTTGTAAGCGGCGCCCAGTTCGCCGCCCATGATTCGCGCGTCGATGTTTTCGGCTTGCGAGGTCGTACCCATCATTGTCGGGGTGTAGTTGAACAGGATGTAATCGCGCACCTGCCCGACGTAAGCCGAGGCCCAGGCTTCGAGGTCTTCGGTCTTGTATTGCAGGCCGAAATCGAGCTGGGTGGTTTTTTCCGGTTTGATCGAGTCGAAGGCATTCACCGAACCGGCGGGGCCGGACTTGGGAGAAAAAAGCTCCCAGTAATCCGGGAACCGCTGGGAGTGACCGAGGCCGGCATACAGGGTGGTCGGGCTGTCGGCCAGGTCGTGCTCGTAGCGGATGAAACCGCTCGGCAGGGTATCGGCGCGGGTGTCGTCGGCGGTCGGGTTCGGGCGGGTCATCATTCCCGAGCCGGTGGTCTGCCGATAGTCCTTGGCCGAGGCGCGGTCCAGGCGTGCGCCGCTCATCAGGCGGTCACGGTCGGCGGCGTACCAGGTCAATTCGCCGAAGACTCCGTAGTTATGGAAGTCGGCATCCTTGGTGTACGGCAGGTCCTTGTAGGTGTCGACGCCCATGGCGCCGCGCTGGCGATGTTCGTTGGTCTGCGCGTCGATGCCGCCGATCAGTTGCACATCAGTCCAGCGCCAGGTGGCCTTGACCCGGGCGCCGAGGGTGCGGCGGTCGACGTTGGATGCCATGGGGCCGGCCATCATCCCGGTGCCGGAGGGCGTGCGCAGGGTGTAGTTGTCCATCACGTGATCGGCGTAGTTGTAGTAGACCTGCGCCTCGACCTTATCCAGTACCTCGCCGATGTTGGATTGCTCGAAGCGCAGGCCAAGGCTTTCGCGCAGGAACTGCGAGCCGTCCATGCCGCGCCCGGCGTAGCGGGCTTCACCATCGCCACGGCCGGCGGTCAGCTCCAGCAAGGTGTCGGTGTTCGGCGTCCAGCCGACGGCCACGTCGCCGTTCCATTTGTCATAGCGCGACGCCACGGTGTCGTTGTTGCCGTCCTGGTAGTCGTCGGAGTGTGCGGTGTTGCCGATGACCCGCACATAACCCGATTGTCCACCGGCGGCAGCGTCCACCAGTTTGTCGAAGCGGCCGTTGGAACCGGCCAGCACGCTGGCGTTGACCCGGGTGCCGAGTGCGCCGAAGTGCTCCGGCTCGCGGTCGAACAGGATAGTGCCAGCCGAGGAACCCGGTCCCCACAGCACGGTTTGCGGGCCTTTGATCACGGTGAGCTTGTCGTAGGTTTCCGGCGAGATGTATGAGGTCGGGGCGTCCATCCGGCCCGGGCAGGCACCGAGCATCATGCTGCCGTTGGTGAGGATGTTCAGCCGCGAGCCGAACATGCCGCGTAGCACCGGGTCACCATTGGTGCCGCCATTGCGCACCATGGCAAAGCCGGGGATGGTCTTCAGGTAATCGGCGCCATCGCTGGCGGGCACCGGTTGTCGCGGGTCCTTGGGGTTGGTGACGATGGTCAGGGGCGAGCTGGGCGCAACGGCGGTAATCACCGTCGGGCTCAGTTCTTCGGTGTGACCGGCATGGTCATCGGCCAGCACAGAAGGCGCCAGCAATGCACCGCACAGGATAGCGGTGGCGTGTCTGAAACGAACGCCGGATTCGTTCAGGGCATAAGAGGCTTGGGCAGGGCTCAAGCACGGGACAGCGGAAAACCTGGACATGACAATTTCCATCGAACAGTCGTAAACGACACGGCCGGCAGCCTGAAGCTGTCCCTGTGGGAGCGGGCTTGCTCGCGAAAGCGGTGTGCCAGACGACATCAACGTTGACTGATACTTCCTCTTCGCGAGCAAGCTCGCTCCCACAGGTTGCTTTGGCTGTCTTGCGGACCGTGTGAAATCAGAAGTGAGTGTTTACGCGACGACGGGTGGGGCGCGGGTGCGGGCGCCGGGGAAGAAGGTTGGCCGGGCATGGCCCTGGCGCGCAGAGGGTGTGGTGAAGGTATTGATGGGCGGGATGACGAAGTTGGCGAAAGACACGCCACCGGTCAGCGCCGGGCAATTGAACAGCAGGCTGCAATAGCCACACTTTTCCCACAGCACATGGTGCCCGGGGGCTGGCGGGCAATGCTCGGTGGTGGCTTGCGTGGCTTGCGTGGCATGGTCGGCATGCTCCATCGCCGACATGTCCATGCTCATACCCGTAGGCATGTTCATCGACATGGCGCGCGAATCCATCGGCATCGACTGAGAAATCAGCGGACCGATAAAGATCATCAGCATGGCGAACAGGCTGATCCAGCTGCCACGTGTCAGGCTCAATGCCTGATTGCGTGACCCGGATGACCTGGCGCTAAGCGGGCGCATGGCGGATTCAGCGCGGGTGGTTATTGCGCGTGCTTGTGTTCTTGCATGGCGTCCGGCGCCTGCTTCTGCACCGCGACTTCGACCGTCACGTCACCGGACTTTTCGAAGTGCAGCGTCATGGGGAAGCGCTTGCCGTCAGTGAGCAGGCTGCGGTCCTTGAGGCCCAGCAACATCACGTGATAGGCCATGGGTGCGAAAGTGACCTCGCCACCGGCGGGCACTTCCACGCTCGGTACGTGCTGCATTTTCATCATGTCGCCTTGCATCACGTGCTCATGCAATTGCGCTTCGCCCGCAATGGGGGTGTCGACGCTGAGCAGGCGGTCGGCGGTCTTGCCTTGATTGTTGATCACGAAATACGCCGCAACGGTGGGCGCATTGGGCGGCAACTCCTGGGACCACGGATGAGCGATTTCCAGTGTGCCGACCTTGTATTCGTGGGCATTGGCAAAGCAGGCAGGCAGCAGCAACGCAGCCAGAACGATGAGTTTGTTCAACATGGCAATTCTCCGGAACGATTTAAAACGCAGTCAATTGCGAGAAAAAATCACACCAGAGGGGACGCGCGGGGGTTGAGACTCGGCCATTGCTGGCGCGGTGACGGGCTTTCCAGAGAGGTGGCAGGCAGGCTTCGGTTGGACTCGAAGTGCGCGAAATACAGTTGTGGCGTATGCCCCGGCAACGCCACCAATGGCGCGGAACCCGAGCAGCACCAGCAATGCTGCATGTTGGAATGATCGTCGCTTTGCGGGGCTTTCTGTTCAAGGTCGCCGATGGAAATCGCCACCATCCTGGTGCCACTGGAGCTGCAGAAGCTGCCCCACAACAACTGTTCGGCGGATGACTTCGCCGTTTGCGCCATCGCTCCGGACATCGGCATGGCGAGCATGTTGAACAGCACTGCGAAGCAGGCTATCCAGGCAATTGCGAGCCGTTGTCGGGACATGGGACAAAATCCGTTTGGGTGGGCGATCAGGCGCGGGCTATTTAGCCTGATCAGGGCCGATAAGTAAAAAGGCGGCGTGCGGTGTGGTGTCGCAGCAAAAAGACGTCAGCTCAGTGCGCACGTACCGCATGTACTTGTATTTCTACTCCAAGCGTAGCGCGAATTACGGCGAATATTGCAGCCAGGTTGTCCATGCTTGGGTTGCCTTTGGCGGACAACATTCGATGGAGGCTTTTGCTGGGCTTTGCCGTTTCCTTTGCCAGTTCTTCAAAACCAACGGTGGCGTTGATGAGATCGCGCAGGATGATCCGGGCCATTTCGGGTTCGCCGTTAAGAAACAGAGTAGCAGCCTCATCCAACAGTGCCTGGGCGAACTCGGGATCACGTTGGGCACGCTCGGCAATGGTGTGTTTGTAACTTCGGGTGAGCGCCATGACGTTATCTCCGGTGCCGTTCAGTCTTTTTTCGGGATCGAAACTCGGCTATCAGTACTTTCGCTTGTTTGATGTCAGTTTTTTGTGTGGACTTGTCACCGCCACCAAAAAGGATGATCAGGTGTTTCCCTTCTTGAACGAGATAGATTCTATAGCCCGGGCCCCAATTTATCCGGTACTCGCCGAGCCCGTCGAACCACTTGATGTTTGATGTATTTCCTAACTCAAGGCGCAGCAGTGCGGTGGATACCTTGAGCGCTGCCTGCGCATTCAAGTTGGAAAACCAGTGACTGAAGGGGCTGGTTTCGTTGTCCTGTACGTATTCTTCGAGTGTGATCACAGGTGGCCCTGACGGTAACAAATAGGTTACTTATCATGCAAGCCAATGATCCTGACCTAATGAACGAAGACCGACAACGCGCCAAGTATTTCCTCAGGCGTCAGGAACTCTCGATCAACCCCCGGCAACACCGGCCGCTTCAAGACGATCACCGGCACCCCCCGCTCACGCGCCACTTCCAGTTTCGGTTCGGTCGCCGTGCTGCCGCTGTTCTTGCTGATCAGCACGTCGATGTTTCGCCGTTCGAACAACTCACGTTCATCGTCGATCAGGAAGGGCCCACGTGCGCCAATCACTTCGCAGCGCTCGTTGCCCGGATACACATCCAGTGCGCGCAGGGTCCAGAATTGTTCCGCTGGAATTTCGTCCAGGTGTTGCAGGGGCTCGCGACCGAGGGTGAACAGCGGTCGACGGAAGGGCTTCAGGGCGTCGATCAGTCCGGCCCAATCGCTGACTTCCCGCCAGTCATCACCCGCTTGGGCTTGCCAGGCCGGACGCCGTAGCGCCCAGCAGGGAATGCCGCTCAAGCGCGCGGCGGTCGCGGAGTTCTGGCTGATCCGGGCGGCGTAGGGGTGAGTGGCGTCGAGCAGCAGATCGATGCCTTCATCGCGAATAAATTGCGCCAGACCCTCGGCACCACCGTAGCCGCCGACGCGCACCTGGCATTGCAGATCCGTCGGAATCCGACCGACACCGGCCAGGCTGTAGATATGCTGCGGTCCCAGCGTGCGGGCAATGGCCATGGCTTCGGTCACGCCGCCGAGCAACAGGATGCGCTTCATTGAAAGGCTCCCGCATGGCCAACGATCCCGCCCTGGCGATCGATGGCGAAGACTTCCACCTGAACCTGCGCCGGCACCACGCTGCGGGCAAAATCCAGGGCGTGCTGACAGACGGCATCGCCCAGGGCGACCCCGGCTGTGGCGGCCATGGCCAGTGCCTGCTGGCTGGTGTTGGCCTCGCGGATGCTCTGCTGCAACGCCGCATCGGCGCCGACCTGCGCCGCCCATAACGCCAGTTGCGGCAGGTCAATGCTCGAATGGCGACTGTGCAAATCCATGTGCCCGGCCGCCAGTTTGCTGATCTTGCCGAAACCACCGCACAGGCTGAGTTTATCCACAGGTACTTTGCGCAGGTGCTTGAGCACGGCGCCAACGAAGTCGCCCATTTCGATCAGGGCGATTTCCGGCAGGTTGTAGACCCGGCGCATGGTGTCTTCGCTGGCGTTGCCAGTGCAGGCGGCGATGTGCAGGTAACCGTTGGTTTTCGCCACGTCGATACCCTGGTGGATCGAGGCGATGTAGGCCGCACAGGAAAACGGTCGGACGATACCACTGGTGCCGAGGATCGACAGACCGCCAAGAATGCCCAGGCGTGGATTCATGGTTTTCAGTGCCAGTGCCTCGCCATTCTCGACATTGACCGTGACCTCGAAACCGCCGATGTAGTCGAGCTCGTCAGCCAGTCGGGCCAGGTGTTCGCTGATCATTTTGCGCGGCACCGGGTTGATCGCGGGCTCGCCGACTCCCAGCACCAGCCCGGGCCGGGTCACGGTGCCGACGCCGCGACCGGCCTTGAAGCGCGTCCCCGGTTCGCTGCTCAGGCGCACCTGGGAGTAGAGCAGGGCACCGTGGGTCACGTCCGGATCGTCCCCGGCGTCCTTGAGGGTTCCCGATTCGGCGCCGTCCTCGGTGAGGCGGCAGAACTCCAGGCGCATCTGCACCTGTTTGCCCTTGGGCAACACGATTTCCACCGCATCGGCCGATGTGCCAGCCAGCAGCAGACGCGCGGCGGCGAGGCTGGTGGCCGTGGCGCAACTGCCGGTGGTCAGGCCGCTGCGCAGAGGGGCGGGGTGTTCGGCGGTTTCGTCACGCATCGAAGGGTTTCGTCACGTCCAGCAAGGTAATCGGCAAGGCCTGGCGCCAGGTGTCGAAGTCGCCCAGCGGTTGGGCCTGGGCGATATGAATTCGCGTCAGCTCCCCGCCGTGTTGCTCGCGCCAGGCCATCAGGGTCATTTCACTTTGCAGTGTGACTGCGTTGGCAATCAACCGGCCACCGGGTTTGAGTTCGGCCCAGCAGGTATCGAGCACGCCCTCGCGGGTGACGCCGCCGCCGATGAAAATCGCATCCGGCCGCTCCAGCCCGGTCAGTGCCTGCGGCGCGCTGCCGCGAACCAGTTGCAGGCCGGGAACGCCGAGGGCATCGCGGTTGTGTTCGATCAACGCTTGTCGGCCCGCATCTGCCTCGATGGCCAGTGCGCGGCAACCGGGGTGGGCGCGCATCCATTCGATGCCGATCGAGCCACTGCCGGCGCCGACATCCCACAACAGTTCGCCGGGGATCGGGGCCAGGCGCGCGAGGGTGATGGCGCGCACATCGCGCTTGGTCAGTTGGCCGTCGTGCCTGAAGGCGGAGTCCGGCAGGCCGGCCAGTCGCGACAGGCGTAGCGTGTCCGGCTCGGCGATGCACTCGATAGCGATCAGGTTCAGGTCGGCGATCACAGGTTCGGTCCATTCATTGGCGATGCCATCGACACGTCGCTCGGCTTCCCCGCCCAAATGTTCGAGCACCGTTATCCGGCTCGGGCCGAAACCACGTTCACGCAGCAGTGCGGCGATGGCGGCGGGGCTGCGGCCGTCGTTACTCAACACCAGCAAGCGCACGCCACTGGACAATTGCGCGTTGAGTGCGGCGACGGGGCGGGCAACCACCGACAACGTGACCACTTCCTGTAAGGGCCAACCCATTCGCGCCGCGGCGAGCGAGCAGGAAGAGGGAGCGGGCAGAATAAGCATTTCATCGCTGGATAAATGTCGGGAGAGACTGGCACCCACCCCAAAAAACATCGGATCGCCGCTGGCCAGGACGCAAACGGGCTCTCCCTGTTTCGTCAAAACCGGTTCAAGGGCGAAAGGACTGGGCCACAATTGCCGTACACCGCGGATGCAAGCGGGCAACAAATCCAGCTGCCGTTGACCGCCAATGATCCGCGTAGCGTTCAGCAGAGCGTGTCGGGCATTTTTGCCAAGCCCCTTGAAGCCTTCTTCTCCAATGCCTACCACTGTCAGCCAGGGGGTCATGCTGTTCCTCTTCTATCAATCGAAGCCAAATCATCACGCTGCCGGTCTGTGTCGACCTGTGCGGTGGTGCATCATAGCGCGGTGTGGATTGAGTTCGCCTGTCGCTGGTGTCTGTAAACGTGATCAGGGCTTATCCAGTTAATGGTTCTTTTTCAGGTCGAATCTCTTCATTCTGATTTCGAGCCGCTTGCGTTCGATGAGCGATCTTTTGCTTTCGAGTATGTTTTTGTCCAGTTTAAGATAAGCACGTTGCTGGATGATTTTTGCAGCGTGATCTTCCATGTTCCAAAATAGAAAACCACTTTTTTTGATCGTGGTAACTAACTCAAGATTAAAGACTGCAATTTCAAGAAACCCCTTTGAGTCGTAGCGTGTGGGTATTACTTGAAAGCGCTCTCCCAGGGAGCTTTGTTGGTCCAGTGAATAAAGCGCCGGCTGGTTGGGTTTCAATGCGTCGAGTGTGTCAATCATAGCGTTCCCTTGCCGGCTATCCGGCATGGTTTGAGCGCTTTGGACCAGAAACTCGGCAATGCTTTTCGAAACGGAGTGTTGAGTGCGGGTGAAGATGGCATCCTGAAAGACAGACCAGCCGAAAAAATGCAACGTCGCAACGTATTCATTCAGCCACGTTGTCGAGTCGGCGAAGCGACTGCTGACCATGTCGGCGGACTGGGTGGCTATCTGAGTGCAATGAGTGAAGTCATCGTAATCTTGCAGCGAAAGTTGCTCGATGCATGAAATGAGGTTGTGGGCGGTCAATGCTCCAGCCGGTGTTTCCGTGTTCATGTACTACTCCTTGAATATATCTATATTCCGGTGTTGTTTGTTTTGTATGTTGGGCAAAAGTACAAGAGTGGCCGTGTGGTTTGAATAAGATTGATGGGTGAAGTTGATTCTTGCTGTTTGCAAGCGAAGCAACTTTATGTCTGGATCGAGAGTATTTCGTCGTCAAGCCGCTTGGGCTTTTCATCAGACCGCCCAAAGCAGGCATAATGCTGTCCTTCGTCTTGTACCGGTCGTCCTGTGAAGTCACGTCAGATACCCAACCGCTTGCGCCCTTCCGCCTGTCCCGGGTTGTTGCGTGTCGTCCAGGCATTGGACGGTGGTATTTGCCGGATCAAACTCGACGGTGGCGCCATCCGTGCGCACCAGGCAATCGCTGTGGCCGATGCCGCCGAGCGATATGCCAGCGGAACGATCGAGGCGACCAACCGGGCCAACCTGCAGATCCGCGGCATTGGCAACGAGCAAGCGGCGTTGATCGACAGCCTGCTGGCCGCCGATCTGGGGCCGCGTACGGCGGCTGGCGACGATGTGCGCAACCTGATGCTCAGCCCCGGTGCCGGGATCGATCGGCGCATGCTGTTCGACACCCGCCCGCTGGCCGGGCAGATCCTCACCACACTGCAAAACCATGAAGCGTTCCACGACCTCAGTGCCAAGTTCGCCGTGCAGCTTGATGGCGGTGAAGACCTGACGATGCTCGAGCATCCCCATGACCTGTGGCTCTCGGCGTTTGAACAAGACGGCGAGCGACGGCTGGCGTTCGGTCTGGCGGGATGCCCGACAGACAGCCCCGCCGGTTCGGTTGCACTGGCTGACGGGCACGCGCTGGTAGTCGCGGTCCTTGAGTTGTTCCTTGAACTGGCGCGCCCCGAGCAGACGCGAATGCGCCATTTGCTGGCCGAATACCCGATCAGGGACATTGTGCTTCGACTGGCTGAGCGAGTGCCGCTGCAGGCCGTTATCGGTTGGCAACGAGTTTCGGGCGCCAGTGATTTGCACATGGGTGCCCATCCCCAGGCCGAGTCCGGTGTTGTCTATGTGGGAGCCGTCCCGCCGCTGGGGCGACTCGATCCGGCGATGCTGCGGGGTGTGGCACAACTGGCGCGGGAGTTCGGTGATTCCAGTCTGCGCTTCACGCCTTGGCAAAGCCTGCTGTTGCCCAATGTCCGCACGGAAAACGCCGCTGAGGTCATTCGGCAATTGCAATGTCTGGGCTTGCAGTGCGAAGCCGATCTGCCATTGTCCCGGTTGATCGCCTGCACCGGCTCAAACGGCTGCGGTAAAAGCCTGGCCGAGACCAAGGGTGATGCCTTGCAACTGGCTACATTGCTGCAACGTCACGGACAAACGCCGAGTGTCCATTTGAGCGGGTGCGCGCGCTCCTGCGCCGCCGCGCATACGGCGCCCGTCACATTACTGGCCGTCGCCCACGGTCACTACGACCTCTATTTTCGCGATGCAGCGCAGCCGGGTTTCGGCGCGCTGCACGCACGCAACCTTACTATTGAAGCGGTCGCGGCCCTGCTCGACGCCCGCTCACGGAGCCCCCTTGATGCTTGATTACATCCGCGACGGTCAGGAGATCTATCGCAACTCCTTCGCGATCATTCGCGCCGAGGCCAACCTCGACCGAATCCCGGACGATCTGGAGAAACTCGCGGTCCGTGTCATTCACGCCTGCGGCATGGTCGAGGCCATCGACGGCCTGCAGTTTTCCGAAGGTGCGGGCAAGGCCGGGCGTGATGCGCTGGCGGCTGGCGCGCCGATTTTGTGCGATGCGCGGATGGTCTCCGAAGGCGTGACCCGTGCGCGGTTGCCGGCGAACAATCCGGTGATCTGCACCTTGCGCGACGAGAGTGTTCCGGAACTGGCTCGTGATTTGGGTAACACCCGCTCAGCCGCTGCGCTGGAACTGTGGCGCCCGCATCTGGAGGGTAGCGTGGTGGTCATCGGCAACGCTCCGACGGCACTGTTTTACTTGCTGGAAATGCTTGACGCCGGTGCGCCAAAACCGGCGCTGATCCTCGGTTTTCCGGTGGGCTTCGTCGGCGCCGCCGAATCCAAGGCCGCGCTGGCGGCTGACAGCCGTGGAGTGCCTTTTGTCATCATGCAGGGTCGCCTGGGCGGTAGCGCCATGGCCGCCGCCGCCGTCAATGCCCTCGCCACGGAGATCGAATGATGCAGCAACCTGGACGTTTGATCGGCCTCGGCGTCGGTCCCGGTGATCCGGAACTGATTACCGTCAAGGCCCTGCGCTTGCTGCGCGAATCCCCAGTGGTGGCGTACTTCGTGGCCAAGGGCAAGAAAGGCAACGCCTTCGGTATCATCGAGGCGCATCTGCAGGAAGCGCAGAATTTGTTGCCGCTGGTGTACCCGGTGACCACCGAAGCCTTGCCGGCACCGCTGTCCTACGAGCAAGTGATCAGCGACTTCTACGATGACGCAGCCGACGCACTGGCGACGCATCTCGATGCCGGTCGCGACGTGGCGGTGATCTGCGAGGGCGATCCGTTCTTCTACGGCTCCTACATGTACCTGCACGACCGGCTCGCCGAGCGTTATCAGGCCGAAGTCGTGCCCGGTGTGTGCTCGATGCTCGGCGGGGCCTCGGTGCTCGGTGCGCCGCTGGTGTATCGCAATCAGAGTCTGTCGGTGTTGTCCGGTGTGTTGCCGCACGACGAACTCAAGCGTCGCCTGGCCGATGCCGATGCGGCGGTGATCATGAAGCTTGGGCGCAACTTTCCCAAGGTTCGCCAAGTGCTGGAAGAACTCGGCCTGGCCGAGCGCGCGTTGTACGTCGAGCGCGCGACCATGGCCAATCAGAAGATCGTGCCGCTGGATCAGGTCGAGCCGATGTCCTCGCCGTACTTCTCGTTGATCATCGTTCCTGGTGAAAGGTGGCAAGGCTGATGACCCGTCCAGTTCCGGCGATTGTCATTCTTGGCAATGGCAGCCTCGCCACCGCGCGTAGTATTCAGCAGGTGTATCCCGACGCCCTGATCCATGGCTTGGCCGAACGGGTCGAAGGTGCGGATCGGGCCTATCACGAGTTCGGTGCGACCCTGCGCGAACTCTATCAACAGGGCACGCCGATCATTGCTCTGTGCGCGGCCGGGATCGTGATCCGCACGCTGGCGCCCTTGTTGCTGGAAAAAGGCGCCGAACCACCGGTATTGGCGGTAGCCGAAGACGGTAGCGCCGTGGTTCCACTGTTGGGTGGTCTTGGTGGGGTAAATGTGATGGCGCGGGAGATTGCCGCCGCGCTGGAAGTCGCGGCGGCGATCACCACCAGCGGCGAGTTGCGTTTCGGCACATGCCTGCTCAACCCGCCCAGTGGCTATGCCCTTGGTGATCTGGAGTTGGGCAAGCGTTTCGTTTCCGATTTGCTCGCCGGCGAAACGGTGCGCATTGAGGGTGAGGCTCCGTGGCTGGCACACGTGCAGTTGCCTGAGAATGAGCAGGCGCGGCTGACCGTTCACGTCGGCCATACCGAGCGCGAGCCAGCCGCCAACGAATTGTTGATCTATCCACGCAACGTGCTGGTTGCCGTCACGGGCGAATCGAGCAATGTGTCGGGGACCATTCGCGAGGCTTTGCATCAGGCCGGAATCGCCGTGCAATCGATGGCTTGCCTGTTGGCCGCCGACACCGAAATGGCCAGCTCCGCGCTGCGCGAAGTTGCGCTTGAGCTGGGTGTGCCATTGCGTTTTGTCAGTGCTGCAGGTGCGGCCAGTGAACTGCTGCGGCATGCCATAGCGCAGCCTGTCTCCATCGTTGGTGATGACACTATTGCCATTGCGGTCGCCGAGCAGCCGCTGGACCCCTTGCAGATCGGCCGCCCTCGCGGGCGCCTGGCGGTGATTGGTCTCGGGCCGGGCGCTGCCGAATTGATGGTGCCGGCGGTGAAGGCGGAACTGGCTCGTGCCAGCGATGTTCTCGGCTACGAGACCTACGTGCGCATGGCCGGGCCGTTCCGGGCTGATCAGATCCTGCACTGCACCGATAACCGTGAAGAAATGCAGCGCGCCCGTCACGCCTTTGAACTGGCTGCCCAAGGTCGGTCGGTGGTGGTGGTGTCGTCTGGCGATCCGGGTGTCTTCGCCATGGCAGCCGCTGTGCTTGAGGCGCTTCACGAGTCTAGCGATGCCATCTGGCACAGCGTCGATCTTGAGATTTTGCCGGGTGTCTCTGCTTCGTTGGCAACGGCTGCCCAGGCCGGTGCGCCCTTGGGGCATGACTTCTGTGTGCTGTCGCTGTCGGACAACCTCAAGCCTTGGTCGATCATTGAAAAACGCCTGGATCTGGCCGCTCAAGCCGATCTCGCTCTGGCCTTTTACAACCCGATCTCACGTTCGCGGCCGTGGCAATTAGGGCGGGCGCTGGAGATTGTTGGCCAGCATCGTGAACCGGCCACTCCGGTTGTGTTGGGGCGGGACATCGGCCGTCCGGGTCAGACCTTGCGGGTGACAACACTCGGTCAACTGAGTGTCGATCAGGTGGACATGCGGACCATGGTACTCATCGGCTCTTCGACAACGCGCGTGATTCCTCGCCTCGATGGCAGTACGTGGGTTTACACGCCGCGCAGCTATGGCGATAAGCTCACCCCCCTATAACAGTCAGTATTTTTTATTTATTGGATAAAACCGGATCGTCATAGGTTAATGACGGTCCGGTTGGCTTGCGTGCTTTATTTGTATGAGTTGTATGTGCTCTTAGTAAATATTGATTGAGGTACATATGTTGTATTTAGTCGCTGTTGATAGTCTGGATAGGGCGGGTTAGATTCAGGGTGCTCCCGGATGGGGCGCTTATTAATATATAAAGGAGTATTGTTTGTGGATAATTTTGAGAGTGCGGTAAGTGTTTCGCAACGCGTTGACTTTGTAAGAAAGTGCATTCAGAAGCGTAAAGTTGCCTTGGCTGGCAGGCCGCGTGTAAGGTCCTTGGCTTTGTCGATTGCATCGAGCCCTACAAAGGAGCTCAACGCGGTGGTACTTGGCAACAGTCTAGTCGGGTACGGAGACAAAATAAGTCTCGAGAACATGGCGATTATTGAAAACTTGATCACCATGTCGAAGATGGAAGCAACTTACGAGGTTTCTGATAGTAAGGATCCCAAGGCTTGGTACCATGCGTTTACAAAGTGCATGGAGGAACTTGGATGTTTCGTGCCGGATAAAGGCTATTCAAAATACAGCGCCACTTCGCTTAAGGTAACGATGGATAATGTCATGGTCGATATTATTCAGGCGGCCGTCGAAGCCGCAAAGGCTGCAATTCCAGGGGCCTCCGTGCTCAGTGCAGTGACCAGCTCTACATTGGATGCATTGAAGAAAGAGCCTGAGGCGATCAACCTGTTGAATCTTGAGTCGAAGAATGCCGAAGGCGTGCGCTTGTCCACTATTCCCTGCGAACAAATGGCAAACGGAATTATCCTGATTGCGATAGGCGCGGTTGATCATCAGGGTGGGGGGAAGGACGGCGGTTTGCTGTTTGTTGATTGGAAGACGTCCTCTCTGGATATTTTTCACGGAAAGTCGTTCATTACTTTCAATCCCGTCCGTTATGCGGAAATCAAGTCGGATATCGAAGAGTATCTTGGCGTTCACCGAAAGGAAGTTCTGGTCAAGCGTTTCAGCCGGCGCAAGTGAAGGGGCAAGGCCAGAGGCTTTGTGTCTCTGGCCTTCTTGAAAACAAGGAAAGCGTATGGCGTATTCCGTATTGATAAATTCAGGCAGCGTTTTACTGTTGTCGACGTCGTTGTCGGCTGCAGTCGGGCAGGACGCCCTTGACACTATTTTATTTGCGCAACTCGCGGCAGAGGAAGACTTTCCAGGCGGCAGGAACCACGCTCAATGGACCGATGTATTTGTGGATACGCTGGTTGCCTGTGGTTGGAAGTTCCACGATCAAGGGAGAACTTCGGGAATGTTCCCGGTTGCAGGTGTTACGGTTTTCTCAATACAGGACGCTGTCCATGCGGCCTTTCAATCAAGTCTGTCCGCTGAGCAGATCGTGCTGACGGCAAGTGCTTTGCGCAGGGTCGCGCAATTGCCGGAGACGTCGGTGGCAGCCGGTGTTTTCCGTGGGCAATCGATCATGACTGTCGAGACTGAATCGGCGAGCACGGCAGGTCATTACGCCGGCAACCGTCATCATCGCGTGAGAGTGCTGGCAGGCGTTGTCGAGGCTGATGGCTTCCTGACGTTGGCTTCGGTGTTTTTTGAAACGGGTCAGCCGATAGATCGCCAGTTCATCAGGCAGGATTTTGCCTTGAGTCGCGTTGTGGGAGGTGTGAGCACTTCGTTCCTTCATTCGCGGTTTTCGGTCGACGAATACAAGGCATTCAGAGAAGACACAGTGCTGTGGTTAGGGTCGCAACGACAGGCACTGTGCATCCAGGTCAGCGAGCACGCCGTGCAGTCTCCTCGTTGATTGATGCCGGTTTTCCGACACCGCTCAAGGGGAGACCGAGAACAAGAACGGTGAGAGACATGACGGGCTAAGGAAGCAGGTAGCCCCTGACCCCGGTGAAGATGATCTGTGCCGCCAGTGCACACACGAACAACCCCATTAATCGGCTGACGATCTGTAACCCCTGGTCGCCGAGAATCCGTTCGATGCGGCTGGACAAGAACAGCACCACGCCCACGGTAAAACTGGCCAGGGCAATGCCGACAATGGCCGTGAGCTTGTCGTCCCAGTGCGGCTGGCTCACGCCCATCACCAGCAAGGCACCGATGGTGCCGGGGCCGACTGTCAGCGGGATGGTCAATGGAACGATGGTGACATCCTGCTGCACATTGTCGGTCTGTACCGCCGATTTGCCTTGCGCCATGCCCAGCGCCGAGATGAACAGCACACTGCCGGCACCGATACGAAAGGCGTCCACGGTAATGCCGAACACACTGAAAATCACTCGGCCGAACAAGTACAGCAGAACGCTGGAGACCAGGGTGGCGACCGCTACTTTCCAGGCCAACCGACGCTGTTCCTTGCGCGAATAACCACGGGTCAGGCTGATGAAGCAGGACAACACGAAGAATGGGCTGTAGAGCACCAGCATCTTCAGATAAACGCTGAACAACACATGGAGCATGGTGCCGGGCTCACTGGCGAGGGAAGACGAGGGGGAGTCTATCAGGGGTTGCGAAGTCTGTCGGCTCAGGACGTTGGGGTCGTCGTGCGTTTCTGCTGATCACGCTGGGCGACCCAGTGTTCGATCAGTTCGCGCAACTGCGACAGTTCCACCGGCTTGGCCATGTGTCCGTCCATGCCAGCCTGGCGCGCACGCTCTTTATGTTCGGCAAGGATATGGGCGGTCAACGCCACCACAGGGGTGCGAACCCGCTGGTTGCCGACTTCCCAGGCACGCAATTGCTGGGTGGCCGAGAAGCCGTCGAGGATCGGCATTTCGCAGTCCATCAGCACCAGGTCGTAACGCTGGGCTTTCATCGCCTGCAGGGCTTCTTCGCCGTTGCAGGCGGTATCCGGTTGCAGGTTGAGCTTGCTCAGCATGCCGCGGATCACCTTGGTCGAGATGCTGTTGTCTTCAGCCACCAGAATGCGGAAGTCGCAGGGGACCTTGACCGGCAACGTCGGGCCGATTGGCACGGGCTGGGTCGCGACGAGCCCTTTGTTGCGCTGGGTCAGTTCGTCGGCCAGAGTGGTCTTGAGGGTGTAGCCGGCAACCGGCTTGGCCAGGATGCGCTTGATCCCGGAGTTGCGCGCGATGATCTTGCTCGGTGCGTTGCTGATGCCGGTGAGCATGATCAGCAGGATGTCATGGTTCAGGCTCGGGTCTTCCTTGATCTTGGCCGCCAGTTGCATGCCGGTCATGCCGGGCATGTTCTGGTCCAGCAAGACTATATCGAAGTAATCGCGCAAATGAGCCTTGGTGCGCAGCAGGGCCAGCGCCTCCTTGCCGGAAGATGCGGCGCTGACGTTCAGGCCCCAGGCGCTGCATTGCTGCACCAGCACCTTGCGACAGGTGTCATTGTCATCCACCACCAATACCCGCGCGCCTTGCAGCGGGCCGTCGAGGTCGGAGGTCGGGTGTTCGAGGCGATCCGGGTCCAGCGGCAGGGTCAGCCACAGGGTGCTGCCCTGGTTGTTGCCGCTCTTGATCCCGAATTCCCCCTGCATCAAGCGGATCAGCTGGCGGGCTATCACCAGCCCCAGGTTGCCGCCCAACTGGGTGGCCGAAAGAAAATGCCGGCTGTGCAGTTCGGCGTGCATCAGGGCGTCGCGCTCTTCGGCGTCCATGGGCTCGCCGCTGTCCTGCACGGCGATACGCAGGCGTGGTTTGGTGTTGCGCTCGTCGAGCGCCACGACGATCAGGATTTCGCCTTCATCGGTTTTTTTCAGAGCGTTTTCAAGCAGGCTCAACAGCGTCTGGCGCAAGCGTGTCGGGTCACCGCTGATCACCCGCGGCACTTGCGGCTGGATGAAGCTGATCAACTCGACGTTTTGCTGCTCGGCCTTGGCGCGGAAGATGCTCAGGCAGTCTTCGATCAGCGCGTTGAGGTCGAACTGCACGTCGTCCAGTTCAATCTGTCCGGACTCGAGTTTGGAAATGTCGAGAATTTCGTTGATCAGTGTCAGCAGTTCGTTGCCGGCGCTGTGGATTGTCTGTACGTAGTCGCGTTGCTTGACCGATAGCGGTGTGCCCAGCAGCAGTTCGGTCATGCCGAGGACGCCGTTCATCGGGGTGCGGATTTCATGGCTGATTTTCGCCAGGAACTCGGCCTTGGCGTTGATCTCGGCGTTGCTGGCCGCCAGGTCTCGACTGATGCTGAAGCGGTCTTCGGTGATGCGTCGCTGGCGCTCGCTCAGTGCAATGCTCATCAACAGGCCGCTGATGCAGATGAACGCCAGCAATGTGGTGATCAGGCCATGGGGTTCGATCAGGGTCAGCCCCAACAGAGCAGGCAGGATGACCAGTGTCCCGAGGTTGAACACCGCCATGGCCGCCACGAAGAGGCGAGCCGGGCGATAACCTTTTTGCCAGTGATAGGCGCTGATGAACAGCATGGTCAGGCCAGCCAGGGCTACCAGGCCGTAGGTGATGAAGTTCAGCGGCAAGGTATTGACGAACAGCAGCATCAGGCTGCAGGCGGTGATCAGCACGACCTCGCCAAGCAGCAACCGGTTCAGCGGATGCGGCCCGAGCGGGGCGAAGAAGCGATAGGCAAGCATCAGGCCGCAGGGGGCAGTCATTAATAATGCCAGGTAAGCCCCCGGCGTTTGCAGTGCATGCCAGTCCGGCAGCCAGGGGCCGGCGAGATTCAGCAACAACAGCAGACTGAGCATCAACAGCCCTTCGCACGTCGCCAACCAGAGGGCGCTGTGCGAGCGGGTGTAGGCGTAGCGGATGAGGTTGTGCAGGATCAGCATGGCGATGCAACCGAACAGCAGGCCATAAATCAGCGTCTGGTTCTGGTTGGCGGCCGAGTTGATCGCTGACTGCAGGGTGATGTAGGGTCGTAACTGGTGGTCGGAGGCCAGTCGCAGGTATACGTCGAGGGGGGTGTCGCTTTGCGGCAGGGCCAGCATGAAGTCGCTGCTGGGCAATGGTCGCTCGGATTGGGGGTGTTCGTTGCCCGTGCTGGATTGATCGATCAGCTTGTCGCCGTCCAGTACGTACATGTTGAACTGGCGCAGGTCAGGCGCGAACACGCGCAGCAACTGTTCATGTTTGCCCGGTGCAAGCCTGAATCGCAACCATAACGCGCCATCGGGTTCGGCGGCGGTAATGTGGTCGAGTTCGATAGGGCTGAATTGATTGGTGTAACGTGCGGAGCGGATGTCGCTCAGTTGCAGGTCGCCCTGTTCGTCGAGCAATACCGCCCAGCCACTGCCTTGCGCGGCCTGGGCCGGTAGCATGCAGAGCAAGGTCAGCAAAGTGACGGTCAAGCTTATGGCAATCCTGAGCCAGCGCACGGCGAAATCCCTTCGTTAGGTTGATGCCAGAATATAACGATGCGCGGCGCCGGAATAGCCAGGCAATAAACAGTGTTCATTGCCTGGCGCGGTGTTTACCTTATTCCTGATTTTCGCCACGCTCGCGGGCAATGGCGCGGTAGCCAATGTCCTTGCGATAGAAGCAGCCTTCCCAGTCAATCGAAGCCGCGAGCTTGTAGGCCTGCTGCTGTGCAGCGTCAACGCTGGCGCCCATGGCCGTTGCGCAAAGCACCCGACCGCCGGCCGTTACGACTTGACCGTCCTTGAGCGCAGTACCGGCGTGGAAGACTTTGCCTTCCAGTGCGGCGGCTGCATCCAGCCCCTTGATGGCCACGCCTTTGGCGTAGTCACCAGGATAGCCGCCAGCGGCAAGCACGATTCCGACGCTCGGGCGTGGATCCCATTGCGCTTCTACTTTGTCCAGCGCCTGGGCCAGAGCAGCCTCGACCAGCAGCACCAGGCTCGACTGCAGGCGCAGCATCACCGGTTGGGTCTCAGGGTCGCCGAAGCGGCAGTTGAATTCGATGACTTTTGGGTTACCAGCCTTGTCGATCATCAGGCCAGCGTACAGGAAACCAGTGTAGACGTTGCCTTCCTCGGCCATGCCGCGCACGGTCGGCCAGATCACCAGGTCCATGACGCGCTTGTGCACTTCGGCGGTGACCACTGGCGCCGGGGAGTAAGCACCCATGCCGCCGGTGTTTGGACCGGTGTCGCCGTCGCCGACGCGTTTGTGGTCCTGGCTGGTGGCCATCGGCAGGACGTTCTTGCCGTCGACCATGACGATGAAACTGGCTTCTTCGCCGTCCAGGAACTCTTCGATGACCACGCGCGAACCCGCATCGCCAAAGGCATTGCCCGCCAGCATGTCGCGCACGGCGTCTTCGGCTTCGGCCAGGGTCATGGCGACGATCACACCTTTACCGGCGGCCAGGCCATCGGCCTTGATCACGATCGGAGCGCCTTTTTCACGCAGGTAAGCCAGGGCCAGCTCGATCTCGGTGAAGTTCTGGTAATCGGCGGTCGGGATCTTGTGGCGAGCCAGGAAGTCCTTGGTGAAGGCTTTCGAGCCTTCCAGCTGCGCAGCGCCAGCGGTCGGACCGAAGCAATCCAGGCCACGGCTGCGGAACAGATCCACAACACCGGCAACCAGCGGCACTTCAGGGCCAACGATGGTCAGGGAAACGTTTTTCTCGGCAAAGTCTGCCAGTTGCTCAAGTGCCAGTACGTCGATGGCGACGTTCTCGCACTTGGCTTCGATGGCGGTACCGGCGTTCCCCGGAGCCACGAACACCTTCTGCACGCGCGGATCCTGAGCCACTTTCCAGGCCAGGGCGTGTTCACGGCCACCGCTGCCAATGATCAAAACATTCATTTCAAAAACCTCGGATGACGCAAATCTGGGAACTGTAGGAGCGAGCTTGCTCGCGATGGTGGTTAACGATAGCGCGGGGTGTCTGAAACACTGTGGCGTCTAGTCGTTCTTCGCGAGCAAGCTCGCTCCTACAGGGGAATGCTGTGCTGTCAGTGACGGAAGTGGCGCATGCCGGTGAACACCATGGCGATGCCGGCTTCATCAGCTGCAGCAATCACTTCGTTGTCACGCATCGAGCCGCCTGGCTGGATCACTGCAGTGATACCGACCTTGGCCGCGTTGTCGATGCCGTCGCGGAACGGGAAGAATGCGTCGGATGCCATGACTGCACCTTGAACCTGCAAACCGGCATGTTCTGCCTTGATTGCAGCAATACGCGCGGAGTTCACGCGGCTCATCTGGCCGGCGCCGACACCGATGGTCTGGCGATTCTTGGCGTAGACGATGGCGTTGGACTTCACGTACTTGGCAACTTTCCAGGCGAAGATCAGGTCATGGATTTCCTGCTCGCTCGGTGCGCGCTTGGTCACCACTTTCAGGTCGTCGGCGCCAATCATGCCGATGTCGCGGCTTTGTACCAGCAGGCCACCGTTGACGCGCTTGTAGTCCCAGGCCGCCGCGCGGTCAGCCGACCACTCGCCGCAGGCCAGCAGGCGTACGTTGGCTTTGGCAGCGACGATGGCGCGGGCCTCTTCGCTGACCGACGGAGCGATGATCACTTCGACGAACTGACGTTCGACGATGGCCTTGGCAGTCTCGGCGTCCAGTTCGCGGTTGAAGGCGATGATGCCGCCGAAGGCGGATTCGGTGTCGGTGGCGTAGGCCAGGTCGTAGGCCTTGCGGATGCCGCCTTCGGCATCAGGGCTGACAGCCACGCCGCACGGGTTGGCGTGCTTGACGATCACGCAAGCCGGCTTGACGAAGCTCTTCACGCATTCCAGCGCGGCGTCGGTGTCGGCCACGTTGTTGTACGACAGTTCCTTGCCTTGCAGCTGGGTCGCGGTGGCGATGCCGACTTCGGCAGGCTTGGCTTCAACATAGAACGCCGCGCTCTGGTGCGGGTTCTCGCCGTAGCGCATTTCCTGGGCCTTGATGAACTGGCTGTTGAAGGTGCGCGGGAACTCGCTGCGACCTTCGGTGCTCAGGGTGTCGGCAGACTGGTTCACGGTGCCCATGTAGTTGGCGATCATGCCGTCGTAGGCGGCGGTGTGCTCGAACGCCTTGAGCATCAGGTCGAAACGCTGGGCGTAGGTCAGGCCACCGGCCTTGAGGTTTTCCAGGACGCTGGCGTAATCGCTGGCGTTGACCACGATGGCCACGTCCTTGTGGTTCTTGGCGGCGGAACGGACCATGGTCGGGCCGCCGATGTCGATGTTCTCGATGGCGGTCGGCAGGTCGCAGCCTGGCTTGTTGATGGTGGCTTCGAACGGGTACAGGTTGACCGCTACCAGGTCGATCGGCTTGATGCCGTGCTCGTTCATGATGGCGTCGTCGATACCGCGACGACCAAGGATCCCGCCGTGGATTTTCGGGTGCAGGGTCTTCACCCGGCCGTCCATCATTTCCGCGAAGCCTGTGTAATCCGCGACTTCCACTGCGGCAACGCCGTTGTCCTGCAGCAGCTTGAACGTCCCGCCGGTGGAGAGGATCTCGACGCCCAGGGCTTCAAGCTCCTTGGCGAATTCGAGGATCCCGGTCTTGTCGGAAACGCTGATCAAGGCGCGGCGGATCGGCAGGCGGGTAGTCTGGTCGGTCATCTCAATTTCCATCAAAAGCAAAGGAAGTCAGCAAAAAAGGCGACCGGTTTTACGCGGGCGCCTTTCTGGTTTGATTGAATGCTTACAACAAATCGTACTGCTTGAGTTTCTTGCGCAGCGTGCCCCGGTTCAGCCCGAGCATCTCGCTGGCCTTGGTCTGGTTGCCCTTGACGTAGTTCATCACGCACTCGAGCAGGGGAGCCTCGACTTCGGAGAGCACCAGGTTGTACACATCCGTGACGGCAGCGCCCTCAAGGTGGGCGAAATAATTGTGCAGCGCCTTCTCGACACTCCCGCGAAGGGTCTGACCTTCTTCGCTTGGCGTATTGAGGTGCTGTTTCAAATTCACGTTGTCGCTCACGGGTGTTGTTCCACTCACTAAAGTCTCGGTCATCATCGTCATGCGGCCACCCACTCTCCGTCCCCTGTCAGGCTCTTGTAACGCTCGGCGAAAAACGCCCGAACGTTGGCGCATTGTGCATCCGTACCATCCAAACGATTGAAGTGGGCGCGAAACTCCCTGGCGCCCGGCAGGGTTGCGAGATACCAGCCCACATGCTTTCGAGCAATGCGCACGCCCATGACATCACCATAGAAGGCGTGCAGGGCAGCCAGATGCTCTAGCAGAATGCGTTCCACCTCGATCAGTTCCAGCGCCGGGAGTTTCTCGCCGGTACGCAGGAAATGGTCGATCTCGCGAAAAATCCATGGCCGCCCCTGGGCAGCCCGGCCAATCAACAGGCCATCGGCACCGGTCGCGTCGAGCACGTACCGGGCTTTTTCCGGCGAATCGATATCGCCATTGGCGAAGACCGGAATCGACACCGCCTGCTTGATTGCGGCAATGGTGTCGTACTCGGCTTCACCGGTGTACAGGTCGGCACGGGTGCGGCCATGCACCGCCAGCGCCGTAATGCCTGCCTGTTCGGCGATCTTCGCCACCGTCAGGCCGTTCTTGTTGTCCCGGTCCCAGCCGGTCCGGATCTTCAGGGTAACCGGCACATCGACCGCAGCCACGACGGCCTGCAGGATCTCGGTTACCAGGGGTTCATCCTTCAACAGTGCGGAACCGGCAGCCTTGTTGCAGACTTTTTTTGCCGGACAGCCCATGTTGATATCAATGATCTGCGCACCCATTTCAACGTTGGCACGTGCGGCGTCCGCCAGCATCTGCGCGTCCCCACCGGCGATCTGTACCGAGCGTGGCTCGGGATCACCTTCGTGGATCATGCGCATGCGCGACTTGCGGGTGTTCCACAAACTCATGTCGCTGGTGACCATTTCCGAGACGACCAGTCCCGCGCCCAAGCGCTTGCACAGCTGACGAAAGGGCTGGTCGGTGACACCCGCCATGGGGGCGAGAATCAAGCTGTTATGTAATGTGTATGGGCCGATGCGTACCGCCGACATAGGACTTCCCTGTTGTGGGGCCGGATCATGAGAGTTCGAAAAAGGGTTGGCATGATACCCGCTCTCGATGACTGGATAAAGGCTGAATTGAACAAATTCTGAACAGTTACTCTGTTATTACCCGTGGTTTGGTTCGCCTGGAACAGTCAGAAAGCCGGCGTTAATCCGGGAGTAATGAAGCGTTTCACTCCGGAGAGTGGAAGCTCAGACTGTAGTTCACGGCCTTGGCACCTGGGTCGAGAATGTCCAGGGCGATGTGGATCGGCGTTTGCGGAGGCATCTCCGCCATGCCTTCGAGATCGCCATTGAGGTACTCGCCAGGCTTGAAGCGACGACTGGCGATCAGATGGCCATTGAGGTCGGCGAAGCGCAGTTCCAGCAGCGGGAAGGGCTGGGAGAAGGGCGCGCGGTTATAGATGATCGCATCGACCACCAGGGCGCCATTGAACTCGGGGTGGCTGCGCACCACCAGATTGCTGCTTTTGATTTTCGCGATGTCGACTTTGGAGGGCACGGTGCAGCCGATTTGCGGGCACAGTTGCTGGAACCACGGGCGATATTGATCCTGTCGCGCCAGTTCGTCGAAATGGTAGGCGATGTACTGGCCAGCGAGGGCGCCTGCGGCAATCAGCACCAGCAGCAACCACAACAGCCGTCGGCCCCAAGGTGAGCGGCGTTTTTGCCAGTCCAGTTGCAGCGGGTCGTCGGTCAGGTCTTGCAGCGCTTCGGCGCGCACGCCCGGTTCGCTGCGTTCGCGTCGCTTGCGCAGCGGTTCTATCGAGGGCAGGTTGTCGTCGATTTCGCTCTCGTCGGCGGCCGACAGGCGTTCATGGTTCAGCGGCGCATCAAGAGGGTCGTGCAATCGCAAATGGGGTGGTTGCGATTCGTCGTCGAGATCAACCGGTTCCAGGGACAGCGAAGGTTCGGTGCGTGAGGTTTTGCTCGTTTCGACCGTCGGCTCTGGTGTTTCAAGGCTGTCGAGCGGTTCGTCGACTGGCGCACGATCGGCCGCCGACGCACTGAACAGGCTGTCGGACCACGGCTCCTCGTCGTCCTGCCCGGCGCTGTCGCGACGGGCGCTCAGCGAGTCGTCGCGATGGCGGCCGAGTTCGGTGGTCGGCTGGATTTCCCGCTGTTCGAGCCGGGCGAGTTCTTCGTCGAGGTCGAGACTGTCCAGGTCCAGTTCGGTCGCGCTCCATTGCTTTTGGCTGATGGCGCGCGGTGGCGATGGCTCAAGGGGCTCCTCAGGCTGCACAGGCGGGAGCGGCGTCGCGACCGGTGCCTCCTTGCCGGCCTGCTCAAGCAACTGCCTGGCGGCATTGAACACCTGCAAGCAGGAGCCGCAACGAACCACCCCGCGAGCCACGCTCAACTGGGCATGGCTGACGCGGAAGCTGGTTTGGCAATGCGGGCACTGGGTGACGAAGCTGTCGGTCATGCGGCGATCCGGATTATGCAGGCGGTCATTCTAGCGCCGACGGCCAGTGATGCGCACCCAGCCATCGCGATTGGCGATCGGGTCCAGATCGAAGTCCCTGGCGTAGGCGGCAGCGACTTCGTCACCCTGTTCGGCGAGGATGCCCGACAGCGCCAGGCGTCCGCCCGACTTGACCAGGCCCGACAGCTGCGGCGCCAGGGAAACCAGCGGGCCGGCGAGAATGTTGGCCACCAGCACATCGGCCTGAACCTGCGGCAAATCTTCCGGCAGATACAGTGGGAACAGTTCATCAGCGATGTTATTGCGCCCGGCGTTGTCGCGGGACGCTTCCAGCGCCTGCACGTCGATGTCGGTACCCACGGCCTCCTTGGCGCCCAGCAGCAGGGCGGCAATCGCCAGAATCCCCGAGCCGCAGCCGAAGTCCAGCACGTTGCAGCCTTTCAGGTCCTGGCCGTCGAGCCATTCCAGGCACAGTGCGGTGGTCGGGTGGGTGCCGGTGCCGAATGCCAGGCCCGGGTCCAGCAGCAAATTCACTGCATCAGGCTCCGGTGCGGCGTGCCAGCTCGGCACGATCCACAGGCGCTGGCCGAAACGCATTGGCTGGAATCCGTCCATCCAGCTGCGTTCCCAGTCCTGGTCTTCGATCACTTCGCTGTGGTGCTCGGGCAACGGGCTGCCGGTCAGCAGCTCCAGATGGGCCAATACCGGGCCTGGCTCCGTGCCGCCTTCGAACAGGGCCAGCAGGTGCGTGTGGGACCACAGCGGCGTGGTGTTGAGTTCCGGCTCGAAGATCGGCTGATCTTCGGCGTCCATGAAGGTCACCGACACGGCGCCCACTTCAAGGAAAGCGTCTTCATAGGTTTCGGCTTGTTCTGGGCTGATGGCGAGACGGACTTGCAGCCAAGGCATGGCGGGCACCTTTGAAAAATATTGATTGCAGCCTAGCGGGCTGCGAGAAGCGCGCAAGTTTACGCGAGCGCGGAGGTTTTGTGGGAGTGGCTTGCCCTGCACATCGACACATACCCCTGTGGGAGCGAGCTTGCTCGCGATGGCGGTCTATCAGTCGACATCGATAGTGGATTTGCCGACGCTATCGCGAGCAAGCTCGCTCCCACAGGGGGGGGCAGTCGGATGAAATGTCCAGATACAACAAAGCCGCCCGAAGGCGGCTTTGTTGATCGGGTCGAAGCTTAGTGCTTCTCGCCAGCCAGCTTGTGCTCGAGGTAGTGAATGTTCACGCCCCCTTTGCAGAAGCCTTCATCGCGGGTCAGGTCGCGGTGCAGCGGGATGTTGGTCTTGATCCCGTCGACCACGATCTCGTCCAGCGCATTGCGCATGCGCGCCATGGCTTCGTCGCGGGTTGCGCCGTAGGTGATCAGCTTGCCGATCAACGAATCGTAGTTCGGCGGAACCGCATAGCCACTGTACAGGTGCGAGTCGACGCGAACGCCGTTGCCGCCTGGAGCGTGGAAATGCTTGACCGTGCCCGGGCTTGGCATGAAGGTTTTCGGGTCTTCGGCGTTGATCCGGCATTCCAGCGCGTGACCGCGGATGACCACGTCATCCTGGGTGAACGACAGCTTGTTGCCGGCGGCGATGCTGAGCATCTCCTTGACGATATCGATGCCGGTGACCATTTCCGAAACCGGGTGCTCTACCTGGACACGAGTGTTCATCTCGATGAAGTAGAAGCGGCCGTTTTCGTACAGGAACTCGAAAGTGCCTGCGCCACGGTAGCCGATATCGATGCAAGCCCTGACGCAGCGTGCGAGTACTTCCTCACGTGCGTTTTCGTCGATACCCGGTGCCGGCGCTTCTTCAAGAACCTTCTGGTGACGACGTTGCAGCGAGCAGTCGCGGTCGCCCAGATGGATAGCCTGGCCCTGGCCATCGGAAAGGACCTGGACTTCCACGTGACGTGGGTTGGTCAGGAATTTTTCCAGATAGACCATCGGGTTGCCAAACGCCGCGCCTGCTTCGGAGCGGGTCAGTTTCGCCGAGGCAATCAGGTCTTCTTCCTTGTGCACAACGCGCATGCCGCGACCACCACCGCCGCCAGCGGCCTTGATGATCACCGGGTAACCGACTTCGCGACCAATGCGCAGAGCGGTTTCTTCGTCTTCCGGCAGCGGGCCGTCAGAACCCGGAACAGTCGGTACGCCGGCAGCGATCATGGCGTGCTTGGCCGATACCTTGTCGCCCATCAGGCGAATGGTTTCGGCTTTTGGGCCAATGAACGCAAAGCCGGATTTCTCGACCTGCTCGGCGAAGTCGGCGTTTTCCGCAAGGAAACCGTAGCCCGGGTGAATGGCGGTGGCGCCAGTCACTTCGGCTGCGGCAATGATTGCCGGAATGTGCAGGTAGGAGTGGGCGGCCGATGCCGGACCGATGCAGACGGATTCGTCTGCCAGGCCCAGGTGCATCAGTTCCTTGTCAGCCTTGGAGTAAACGGCGACGGTCTTGATGCCCATCTCTTTGCAGGCGCGCAGGATCCGCAGGGCGATCTCACCGCGGTTGGCGATCAGAACTTTTTCCAACTTCGCAGTCATCAAAGGCTCTCCGCGGTTCAAACGATGGTGAACAGCGGTTGGTCGTACTCAACCGGCTGGCCGTCTTCGACGAGGATGGATTCGATCACACCGCTGGTTTCAGCTTCGATGTGGTTCATCATCTTCATGGCTTCAACGATGCACAGGGTGTCGCCTTTCTTCACGGTCTGGCCAACTTCCACGAAGGACGGCGAGGTTGGCGAAGACTTGCGATAGAACGTACCGACCATCGGCGAACGGGCAACGGTGCCGTTCAGTGCTGGCGCGGCGGCGGCAGCAGGTGCGGCAGCGGCAACCGGAGCGGCGGCAGCGACAGGCGCGGCAGCCGGAGCATGCATTGGAGCTGGCGCGTAGTACTGCTGAGCCGGGGTCTTGCTATGACGGCTGATGCGTACGGACTCTTCGCCTTCCTTGATCTCGAGCTCGTCGATGCCGGACTCTTCCAGCAATTCGATCAGTTTCTTAACTTTACGGATATCCATGAATCATCAACTCCCAAGGGTCGGTCAGGGGCGGTTAACTTGTTGTTCAAGCTGTTCCAGGGCGGCCTCCAGGGCCAGTCGATAACCGCTGGCGCCAAGGCCGCAGATCACTCCCACCGCTACGTCGGAGAAGTAAGAGTGATGGCGGAAAGGTTCGCGTTTGTGCACGTTAGACAAATGCACTTCGATGAATGGGATGCTCACCGCCAGCAGCGCGTCACGTAATGCGACACTTGTATGTGTAAAAGCTGCTGGGTTGATCAGAATGAAGTCCACGCCTTCACTGCGGGCAGCGTGGATGCGGTCGATCAATTCGTACTCGGCGTTGCTTTGCAGGTGCAGCAAATGGTGACCGGCTTCGCGGGCACGGCGTTCCAGGTCCTGGTTGATCTGCGCCAGCGTCGTGGCGCCGTAGGTGCCCGGTTCGCGAGTGCCGAGCAGGTTCAGGTTGGGTCCGTGCAGAACGAGTAACGTCGCCATCGGCGGTTCCTATGTTATCTGTGAGCAATTGTCAGAACCCGGCGACTATGCCGCAAAGCCTTTGTGACTGTCCAGTTCTCTGCAATAGCCAGCACGATGACCGATGTTTGCGCGAAATATATGACTGCTTGATTAAAATTGGTCATTCGCCCTGATTACACGTTCGGTGAAGTCCCTGGCGTTGATCTCGCCGATCACTCGCACATCGGCGCGTTCGACACCGTCCTTGCCAAAAAACATCAGGGCCGGGGGGCCGAACAACTGGTAGCGATCGAGCAGGGCGCGTTGCTCGGCGTTGCTGGCGGTGATGTCGAAGCGGATCAGCCGGTAACCCTTGAGGCGTTCGATGACGACAGGGTCATCCAGTACCTCGCGTTCGATGACCTTGCAGCTGATGCACCAGTCGGCGTACCAGTCGAGCAGCAGCGGTGTGCCGGACGACCGGGCCTCAGCGAGCACGCGGTCCAGATCGACGGAAGTGCTGACGGTTTGCCAGGTGCTGGTGTTTTGCGCGGGTCCGTTGTTTTCAGCGATACGGGGCTGGCCGATCGGGTTGAACGGGTCGGTCTGGCCGCTGAAGGCGCCATACCAGCAGGCCAGTGCGTAAAACAGCAGGAACATGCCGAACAATTGCCCCAGGCGTTTGCGTGGTGGTTTATAGACGAACTCCAGCGCACCCATGAACAAGCCGACACCGCCGGCCAGCAAACCGATCAGCAGCAAGGTGACCTGCCCTGGCAGGACACGGCTGAGCAGGCCGACGGACAACCCGAGCAACAACACACCAATGGCGTTTTTCACGTAGACCAGCCACGGACCGCTCTTCGGCAGCCAGGCTGCGCCACCGGTGGCCACCAGCAACAGCGGCGCGCCCATGCCGAGGCCGAGCATGAACAGTTTCAAGCCGCCGCCCAGCGCATCGCCACTGGCGCTGATGTACAGCAGCGCCCCGGCCAATGGTGCCGAAACGCAGGGTGAAACCAGCAGGCTGGAGACCACGCCCAACACTGCGGCGCCCAACAGTGAGCCGCTTTTGGTGCGGCCGGCGATGCGGTCCAGGCGACTGCTGATGGAGTGGGGCAGCTTGAGTTCGAAGACGCCGAACATCGCCAAGGCAAACACTGCAAAAAACATCGCGAACGGCACCAGCACCCAGGCCGATTGCAGTCGCGCCTGTAGATTGAGCTGGGCGCCGAACAGGCCCATCAGGGCGCCGAGCAGGGCAAAACAAGCGGCCATCGGCAGCACATAGGCCAGTGAAAGATTGAAACCGCGCCAGCCACCGACCTGACCGCGCAGCACCACCCCGGAAAGGATCGGCAGCATGGGCAGCACGCATGGCGTGAACGTCAGGCCCAGGCCGGCGAGGAAAAACAACGCCAGTTCGCGCCAGCTCCATTGATAAGCCGTCGCCGGAGCGCCGCTGCCGTCGATGCTCAGGCGCTCGGTTTCCGGCGGATAGCACAGGCCTTTGTCGGCACATCCCTGATAGGTCACGACCAGGGTGAAGGCACGTTGGTCGGTGCGCGGCAACTCAATGTCGAGAATGCCGTGGTAGACCTCGACATCGCCGAAGTATTCATCGTGCTTTTTCTGGCCGTCGGGCAGTTTCGCCGCGCCGAGGAGGACATCGGCCGGGTCGGCGCGAAACTGAAAACGGTGGCGGTAGAGGTAGTAACCTTCGGTGGCGACGAAACGCAACTTGATCGATTGCGGTGTGCTGTCTACCAGGCTCAGCTGGAAAGCTTCGCGCACCGGCAGGAAGTCGGCGCTGTTGTTGATCGAGCCCAGGCTTGAGCTGGGTCGGTTCTCCAGCAAGCCAGTGGCGCTGGCCGGCAGGACGAACACTAAAAACAACAGGCAGAGCAAGCGGCGCATGACGATCTCGCGTATCGGAATTGGGGGGATGATAGCGGACGGCGGCGTGATATGCAGGAGGGGAGTCTGAGGTGTTTGTTCTGACGCCATCGCGAGCAAGCTCGCTCCCACAGGGGATTTGCGTCGTGCACAAATCAAATGTGGGAGCGAGCTTGCTCGCGATGGCGGTCTATCAGACGCGGAAGGCCTGAACGGCTGTATGCAATCGACCACCCAGCACCAGAAGATTTTCTCCCTGTTCACGCCCTTCACCAATGCGCAGCAAATTATCCCCGCCCAGCTGGTGAATCCGCTCACTGTGGTCACGGATTTCGCTGACAGCACCGCTTTGCTGGGCGGTGACATCGGCGATGCGTACCGCCGTGTCGGAAATGGTCTGGATCGCCCCGACGATTTTATCCAGCGCGCCATCAGCGGCCTGGGCCTGGCTGGCCGTGGCTTCGGCGTGTTCGACCTGGGCTCGCATGCCCTCCACCGATTGCCGCGCGGCGGTTTGCAGCCCTGCGATCAGCGTCTGGATTTCTGCGGTAGCCCCGGCGGTACGTTGCGCCAGTGAGCGCACCTCTTCGGCCACCACCGCAAAACCTCGGCCCATTTCCCCGGCCCGGGCCGCCTCGATGGCGGCGTTCAAGGCCAGCAGGTTGGTCTGGTCGGCAATCGAGCGGATCACCGTCAACACGCCGCCGATGGTGGCCGACTCTTCGGCCAGGTGTTCGATCATTTGCGCATTGCCTTGCACTTCATCCACCAGCGCATGCAGGCCGGTGAGGCTCAGGCCGATGACTTTCTGTCCATGCTCCACGGCCAGGCCGGCGTGGCGGCTGGCTTCGGCGGCCTGGCTGGCGTCGCCGGCGACTTGTTGAATGGTCGCTTCCAGTTCGCTGAGGGAGTCGCGGATCAGTGCCGTGTCGCCAGCCTGATGCTCGGCACCGTCATGCAGGTCGTTGCTCAGGTCGGCCAGGGTGCGGCTGCTGCCGGCCACCTGTTCGGCGTTGCGGCGAATGGTCCCCACCAGGTCCACCAGATAAGCGCGCAAGCGGTTGAGGGAGGCTTCAATGTCATGCAATTCGCGGTTGGTGTTGCCCAGTTGAATGTCGCGGCTGAAGTCGCCTTCGGCCCAAGTCGAGAGGGCCGGGGCGAGGTTGGTCAGGGTCCGTGCGAGTTTGCGTTGCAGGGTGTCGATCAGCAATGCGATCAACAGAATCAAGCCGATCATCACGCCTTGCATCAGCCGTACTTCTCCCTGGATCTGCCCGTGCTGGGCGCGCACCACCGGTTCCATCCCTGCAATGGCCTGTTGCACGTCGGCGATTTTCAGGTGGGTCGCCGCGCTGAGGTCGGCGCGTTTGCGGATTTGATCGCGAGTGCGCGAGAGCTCGGCCGGATAGCGGATGAGCAGGCTGTTGAGCTCGCGCTTGAGGCCGACGCCGGCATCTTCGGCGACGGTTGTTTCCTTGTTCTCCAGGCCCATCATCGAGGCGAAATCATCGGTGTTCGACTCGCTGCTGGTGGTCACGCCCAGCAATGACAGGGCGTCGAGTTTCTCTGCCTGGATACGGATGTTGGCCACTTCGCGTTCGACATCGGCGGCCAGTTCGCTACGGCCGCTGCTGACCAGTTTGTCCCGGGTCAGGGACAATTTTCCCAAGTGTTGCGATGCGGTGAGCAGCGGCGTGAGGTAGGCCGCATTGCCACTGGCGTACTGGCTGAGTTGATCGAGACTGGCGCCTAGTTCCCGCTCGGCCTGCAGCAGCAAGGCCTGCGGATCGCCTGCCAGTTTGCCGGCGGCCAGCAGGTCGGTCTTGCTGAATTCTTCAAGGGTCGACAGGCTGGGGCGCAACGCCTCGGCCAAGGCCGGTGGCAATTCGCCGAGTTCTTTTTGCAGGCTGTCGATGCCTTGGGCGGCACTGCTCAGGCGCAGCGCATCGCCGCTGCCCAGGTAATCCTCAATGCTGCGGGCGACGTCATTCTGAAATTGCTGCGACAGGCCCAGGTAGCGCTCCATTAATAGATATGGGCGCTCCAGGGCTTTCTGCGACCACCACAGCGTAGCGCCGAGGGCCACGCACACGGCCACCAGAAGGAGGGTATTGAGATTGGTCAGCAGCTTCAGGCGCATTACGGACTACCAACGGCAGAAATGGTAAGTGCCTGAAGTTATTGCGTTTCTGTTACAGGGTTATGACCGTATCGGTCGATTCCGATAAAAAAGTGGCACTTTGCTTTGATGTGCGTGCGCCCTGTACGCGATTGCGTCCGCCGTGTTTGGCGCGATACAGCGCTTCGTCCGCCTGGTTGGCCATCATCAGGCTGTCGGAGCTTTCGCAAAGCTCAACCACTCCGGCACTGAAGGTGCACCACAGATCCTCGGGTTGCGCGGGATAGTGAATCTCGGCAAAGCGCTGACGGATTTCATCGAGCACGTTGTAGGCCGCTTCGATATCGGTATCCGGCATGACGATGGCGAACTCTTCGCCACCGTAGCGGCCGATGAAATCGGTTTTGCGCAGGCGTTGCTTGAGAAACAGCGCCAGGCTCTTGATCACCCGGTCGCCCATGGGGTGGCCGTGGCTGTCATTGACCCGTTTGAAGTGGTCAATGTCGAGCATGGCAAAGCTCAGCGGCTTGCTTTCGCGGCGGGCGCGGAACGAACAGTCTTCGAGCAATTGCAGGATATGCGTGTGGTTGTACAACCCGGTGAGACTGTCGCGGACCATCCGTGCCTTGAGGTTGCGTGCCCGGGCCGCGCGGTTGCGCACGGTGGTGATCAGGTGCCGGGGCTTGATCGGTTTGGTCAGGAAGTCGTCGCCGCCCTCGCTCATGGCGTCGAGCTGCTTGTCCAGGTCGTCTTCGGCCGACAGGTAAATGATCGGCACGCTGACGTAACGGTCGTTATGGCGGATCACCTTGGCCAGTTCCGTACCGGTGCAGGCCGGCATGTACATGTCGAGGATGATCAGGTCCGGCTGGAAGTCCGCCAGTTCGGCCATGGCCTGGATCGGCTCGATGAGCGTGCGGGTGACGATCCCGGCGCTGTTGAGCAGACGCTCGGTGTGCAAGGCCTGGGCGCGGGAGTCGTCGATGATCAGCACTTTATAAGGCTCGTACTGGGCAACGCAGGTCAGGACTTCGATCTTCTCCAGCAGGCTCGACGCTTCGAGGGTGCCGGTAAGGAATTCCTGGCCGCCCGCACGCACGGCGGCCAGGCGGGTCGGGGTGTCGGTTTCGTGCAGGCTGAAGAACAGCAGCGGCAGCTGATGATCGAGGCCTTCCTGGGCTTCGGCGGCCAGTTTCAGGCCGACACCGGTGCCACTGAAGTCCACGTCCATGACAATCGCCGCCGGCATGCGCTCGACCATCGATGAGCGAAACGCGTCTACGCTGTCCAGGGACTGGGCGCTGAGGCCGAAGAATTCCAGTTGTTTGGCCAGGCGCTCGGCGCGGTCGTGATCCTGCAACATCACGTAGATGGGCTTGCGCAGCGGCGGCAGGAAGGTTTGATCGAGTTGGTCGCCATGGCGCAGGCCGGTGCGTGACAGGCGCTGCATCAAGCGGTTGAGATCGGTGATCAGGCCACTGCTCAGGCGTCCGCGATTGGCGTCGACCGCTTCCAGTGACTGACCGATGTGGCGTGCCAGTTGCGAGTGTTCCGGTTGTTCGAAACGCTCGGCGAAACGCAGCAGGCGCAGATTGGCCTCGCTCAGTTCCGAAAGGTCGGCGGTGGACCACTCACTGCGTTGCAGGCGCTGCCATATCTCAAGAATCTGACGAGCCTGATGAATTACCCGCTGGGCAAAGTGGTGCTTGAGGCGCTCGCGGCTGGGATCTTCTGGCTCGGTCATATCCTGACTACTAGTTAGGGTGCACGCTGAGGTCGAGTGGTGGCTCTATGCTAGCACCACTTTTCCATTACATGAGTGCTGTACGTCAATAATCTGCAATGTGTCTTTATTCAGTTTGTGACTGGCCGGTCTTGTTCTAGCCTTTCAAGTCGCGGTTTTAAGGGGCGAAGTACCTGAATCAGGGCACTTGGCGGGCGCGGGGTGGAAATGGGCGAGTGACGGAACGCCGGCCATTCATGATTTTTTTGCCAGTGCTGATCGGCCCGTTTTTTTGGGCTTTAGAGGGTCGGGGATTCCCTTAGGGTAGCAATCCAAACCATTAGGGGGGATTTTGAGGGTCGCAGCGTCGTCGGGTGCACAGACGTTCTTTTGATCCGCAAGCCCGGTAATTTTCCGCATCGGTGCGATGGCGGGTGCCGGGCCAAGGCACGTTGTTGTATGGTTGTGGTCGAACCGTTGAACTCAAGAGCTTGAAAGGATATCGCCATGCTGGACTGGAAGAACCGCACAGACAGTGCGCCTGAACGTGCCGCTGAACCGAAGTCGGAGACCCGCAGTTATCTGGGTGGTCTGTTGTTCAGCCGGGCGCTGGCCACTCTGCTGGGCATCTACCTGTTGGTGGCGAGTGTCCTGGGCTGGTACTGGAGCCAGGAGCCGGCGCTGTTCCCGGTCCAGCAAACCGCTCAACTGGCGGCCGAGAAAGAAGGCAAGCAGATGGTCGTCGGCTACACCACGGTGGAAACCCTCAAGACCGTTGCCGGCACCTTGCTGACCAAGCAGGGCGGCTATATTTCCAACGACCGATTCCCGCCAGGCCTGTGGATGGACAACATGCCGAGCTGGGAATATGGCGTGCTGGTGCAGGTCCGCGACCTGAGCCGGGCACTGCGTAAAGACTTCGCCCGTTCGCAGTCGCAGTCCGCCGAAGACGCCGACCTGGCCAAGGCCGAGCCGCGTTTCAACTTCGACAACAAGAGCTGGGTGCTGCCGTCCAGTGAGTCCGAGTACCAGGAGGGCATCAATTCCCTGAGCCGCTATCAGGCGCGACTGTCCGATCCTAACCAGAAGAGCGCGTTGTTCTATGCCCGCGCCGACAACCTGAACAACTGGCTGGGCGACGTCGGCACCCGTCTGGGTTCGCTGTCGCAACGACTGTCGGCCAGTGTGGGCCGGGTCAAGCTCAACACTGCGCTGAAGACCGAGGTGGTGACGCCGGGTGTGGCGCCGCAAGTCGATGAGGAAATCGTCGAAACCCCATGGCTGCAGATCGACAACGTGTTCTACGAAGCTCGCGGCCAGGCCTGGGCTCTCTCGCATTTGCTGCGCGCCATTGAAGTCGACTTCGCCGATGTGCTGGCCAAGAAGAACGCCACGGTCAGCGTGCGCCAGATCATTCGTGAACTGGAAGCGTCGCAGGAGCCGGTGTGGAGCCCGATGATCCTCAACGGCAGTGGCTTCGGCGTACTGGCCAACCACTCGCTGGTCATGGCCAACTACATTTCCCGGGCCAACGCGGCGGTGATCGATTTGCGTCAACTGCTCAATCAGGGCTGAGTCATGGTCGATAATGCCAGGGAGGCCGCGCACCGTGCGGCTTCCGATGCCGAACAGATCGCCTGGGTTGACGAGCAGGACAACCTGCTCGGCGCCCTGGTTCGTTCCGATTTGCGCGAGCGCGGGCTGATCGGGCGCGGCACCTACATTATGTTGTTCAACTCCGCTGGCGAGCTGTGCGTGCATCGCCGCACCCTGAGCAAGGCAATCTATCCCGGTTTCTGGGACGTGGCGGCGGGGGGCATGGTGCTCGCCAGTGAAACTTATGCCGAGTCGGCGGCAAGGGAGCTGGAGGAAGAACTGGGCGTGAGTGGCGTGGAACTGACCGCCCATGACCACTTTTACTTTGAGGACACCGGCAATCGCCTGTGGTGTTCGGCGTTCTCGGCGGTATGGGACGGCCCGTTGATCCTGCAACCGGAAGAGGTGCTCGAAGCGCGCTTTATCCCCATCGATCAGGTCATGCTGGAAATCGAGCAAAAGCCTTATTGCCCGGACTCTCTGGCCGCATTGAAGCGCTATTTGCGTTCACGCCGGATCGACGTCGCAAAACAGCTATAAATTGGCGCCGATTGGCTCTTAGCAATCGGCGTTTTTGCCGTTACACTGCGCGACCTTTTTAAACTGAACCGGTATTGCTGGTTGTTGCTGTAGGCGCGAGCTCGCTCGCGATGGACGTCAACGATAACGCGGGCATCCAGAATGAACGCGTCGCTTTTGAGTTCATCGCGAGCGAGCTCGCTCCTACAGTGAAATGAATGTCGTACCGTATCAGTAGCGCTGCCCCTGCCTGAGTGGGGCTTCGCGGTCGATAGCCTTCCCAAGTGCTGCGACCAGTCTTTGTCCTCCGAAGAGGATTGCCGGTGGCCAAAAAAGCCGCATCCTTCGCCGCCTTGGGCGGCCTGGTATTTTCCACCGACGCAGGTCGTCATTGCCCGGAATGCAGTAAACCGGTGGACGCCTGCATCTGCAGACAGACCGTTATCCCGGCCGGCGACGGCATCGCTCGCGTGCGTCGCGAAAGCAAGGGCCGTGGCGGCAAGACGGTGACCACCATCACCGGCGTGCCGTTGGCTGAAGACGCGCTCAAGGACCTGGCCACGACGTTGAAGAAACGTTGTGGTACCGGTGGGGCGCTGAAAGACGGTGTCATCGAAATCCAGGGCGATCATGTCGAGCTACTCTTGGCAGAACTGATCAAGCTCGGTTTCAAAGCGAAGAAGTCCGGCGGCTAGCAGCCTCTGTGAAAACCACCCTCGGCTTGATCCGGTCCTGATGACATTCAGGTCCGGCATCGTCTACATGGTTTTCACAGAGCCTGTTCATGACCGGTATCTAAACTCACTGCGGTCGGCGGGGTCTATTGCCTCGTTGACGAACCGTCATTTTCATTCTTTAGACTGCGCCGGCCTGAACCCAGGCGACGCACTATGACTTCTTTATAGGGGACTTCGATGTCCGTACGACGCACACGCAAAGACGATGGCAGCCAATGGACAGTTGCGGACAGCCGCAGTGTTTACGGGATTCGCCATTGGGGGGCCGGGTATTTCGCGATCAATGACGCCGGTCGCGTCGAAGTTCGTCCGAACGGTCCGAGCAGCTCGCCTATCGACCTGTACGAGCAAGTCGACCAGCTGCGCAAAAGCGGCCTGTCCTTGCCATTGCTGGTCCGTTTCCCGGACATCCTGCAAGACCGCGTGCGTCAGCTGACCGGCGCATTCGACGCCAACATCGAGCGTCTGGAATACCAGAGCAAGTACACCGCGCTGTACCCGATCAAGGTGAACCAGCAGGAAGCGGTGATCGAAAACATCATCGCCACCCAGAACGTTTCCATCGGCCTGGAGGCCGGCTCCAAGCCTGAACTGCTGGCGGTGCTGGCACTGGCGCCGAAGGGCGGCACCATCGTCTGCAACGGCTACAAGGACCGCGAGTTCATTCGCCTGGCACTGATGGGCCAGAAGCTCGGCCACAACGTGTTCATCGTGATCGAGAAAGAATCCGAAGTCGGCCTGGTGATCGAGGAAGCGGCTTCGCTCAAGGTCAAGCCTCAGGTCGGCCTGCGCGTGCGCCTGTCGTCCCTGGCCTCGAGCAAGTGGGCGGACACCGGCGGTGAAAAATCCAAGTTCGGCCTGTCGGCGGCGCAACTGCTGTCGGTGGTCGAGCGTTTCCGCGCGGCGGGCCTGGACCAGGGCATTCGCCTGCTGCACTTCCACATGGGCTCGCAGATCGCCAACCTGGCGGACTACCAGCACGGTTTCAAGGAAGCGATCCGTTACTACGGCGAATTGCGCAACCTCGGCCTTCCGGTGGATCACATCGACGTCGGCGGTGGCCTGGGCGTGGACTACGACGGCACGCACTCGCGTAATGCCAGTTCGATCAACTACGACATGGACGACTACGCTGGTGTCGTGGTCGGGATGCTCAAGGAATTCTGCGATGCGCAGAGCCTGCCGCACCCGAACATCTTCTCCGAAAGCGGCCGTTCCCTGACCGCGCACCACGCGATGCTGGTGATTCAGGTGACCGACGTCGAGAAACACAACGACGACGTGCCGCAGATCGAGAACAAGGAAGCGCTGCCGGAAACCGTGCAGTGGCTGGTGGACCTGCTGGGTCCGACCGACATCGAAATGGTTACCGAAACCTACTGGCGCGCCACGCACTACATGAGTGATGTTGCCTCCCAGTACGCCGACGGCAAGCTGACCCTGGCCGAGAAAGCCCTGGCCGAGCAGTGCTACTTCGCCGTGTGCCGTCGCCTGCACAACTCGTTGAAGGCACGCCAGCGTTCCCACCGTCAGGTGCTGGACGAACTCAACGACAAGCTGGCCGACAAGTACATCTGCAACTTCTCGGTGTTCCAGAGCCTGCCGGACACCTGGGCCATCGACCAGGTCCTGCCGATCATCCCGCTGCACCGTCTCGACGAAGAGCCGCTGCGTCGTGCGGTACTGCAAGACCTGACCTGTGACTCCGACGGCAAGATCAACCAGTACGTCGACGAGCAGAGCATCGAGACCAGCTTGCCGGTGCACGCGTTGAAAGAAGGTGAGGACTACTTGCTGGGTGTGTTCCTGGTCGGTGCCTACCAGGAAATTCTTGGCGACATGCACAACCTGTTCGGTGACACGGATTCGGTGAACATCTACCAGAACGCCGATGGCAGTGTGTACCACGCCGGTATCGAAACCCACGACACCATCGAAGACATGCTGCGTTACGTGCACTTGTCGCCGGAAGAACTGATGACCCACTACCGCGACAAGTGCGCCAGTGCCCGCATCAGCGCAACCGAGCGCACGCAGTTCCTCGATGCCTTGCGTCTGGGGCTGACCCGTTCGTCTTACCTGTCTTCCTGAGGTAAGCGTCACGCTCATCAGGTCGTCTGAAAATTTACCGTTCGCTGCGGAAATTTCAGATGACCTGGTGCGGCAATTCTTCTGTTCCAGGCGAAATTTCCAGCATCTTCGACGACCCAATGCATTTGGTCTTCTTTTCGCGTAGGTTATTTCCTAATTTGTATTTCGGCACTCTACTCGGCCATGTCTCTCAGCGAGAATCCCCGGCCGCCCCTCCTGTAGAGAAACGCCGATGTTCAATCCAGTCAGCGAACCGTCATTTCGTCTGGATGTAGCAGGTCTGCCCGATTCCTTAGAGGTCCTGGTCTTTACCGGCAGAGAAGCCATCAGCGAGCCGTTCGTGTTCGACCTGGAACTGCTGATCGAAGACCCGGTGCTTGAGCTTGCCAGTTTGCTGTATCGCCCTGCCTCGTTGCATTTCGGGCCAGCCGGAAGCTACGTGCATGGACAATTGCATGAGCTCGTCCAGCGTGACCACGCCAGCGGACCCCGACTCTGCCAGGTGCGTCTGGGGCCAAAACTGGCTTGTCTGGCCCAGCGCTTCAGCCAGCGAATCTTCAGTGCCCGATCAGTGCCGCAAATCCTCGACCAGGTCCTCAAGGAGCACGGCATTACCGGCAAGGATCGACGTCTGGAGCTAAGTGGCCAATACCCGCCCCGGGATTTTTGCACACAATATCGAGAGTCAGACCTGCAATTTCTCCAGCGACTGTGCGCCCAGGAGGGGCTTCACTACCACTTCGAACACCGGGCCCGCGGGCACTGTGTGGTGTTTGGTGATGACCGGCAGCATTTTCCAACCGGCGAACCTGTGGTATTGCGCAGCGAGGGCGATCGACCGGCGGTGCGGCAGTTCGAACGTCGGCGTAGCGGTGGGACGGCTGTGCAGTGCGTCGAATGCCGGACGGACCTGGCGACCTTGCGCAGCGGTCGACTGATGCCGCTGTCCGGTCATCCGGTTGCCGATTGCAATCGGCTCTGGCTGCTGACCTGCGTTGAGCATTGGGGCAGCCAGGATACGACGACGCCTTACCACAACCAGGCCCGTGCCCTGCACTGGCCGGCACCCATCAAACCGCCCTGTGCGACGATCGAACCAAGGATGCATGGCCCGCAACGGGCGTGGGTCGTCGAGGTCGATGAGCCAAGCCCTGACCCGCAAAGGCCGGTACCGGTGCAATTCGACTGGCTTTATCAGGGCGAAGGGGCGACACCCAGTCATTGCTGGCTGCCCCTGGCCAGGCAGTTGCAGGGTTCGACGTTCACGCCGATACGGGAAGGGACCGAGGTGGTCGTGGGTTTTGTCGAGGGCGATCCCGATCAACCGCAGATAACCGGGGTGCTGCATGCGCCGGCAACGGTCGAGGTGACGGACGCCGACACCCCCCAGCCCGGCTGCACCCATGATGAGGGCCTGGAGCAATGGTTGCGCTCGGGGGA
The DNA here is from genome assembly GCF_017350115.1 of Pseudomonas sp. GW456-L13. NCBI lineage: Bacteria > Pseudomonadati > Pseudomonadota > Gammaproteobacteria > Pseudomonadales > Pseudomonadaceae > Pseudomonas > Pseudomonas sp. GW456-L13. The sequence continues at coordinate 2,574,282 of NZ_JACNAS010000001.1, read as the reverse complement.
GCCATTGCTGATGTTGTGCCTGCTACCCGGTGGCGGCAGCTTCAACCATTGCGCACAGGCTTTGTGCACCTGTCGTCTGGCGACGCAGCTTGGCCAGAGCTCTGGAGCATGATTGCCACACGTACGCCCGAGGCACCCCCGCAGTGGTTGTTGCTGGATGTGCCGGGCACGCCGCAGGCGGGTGTCACACTTCGGCAAATGTTTGCCCAGGCCCGATGGTTCGGGTTGTTCGAAGGCACAGAGTGGCATGCGCTACATGAACAGGGGCCGGTCCTGGTCGATCTGCGCACCTGCCCGGCACTGGCCGATTTATGCATCGTCGACGGAAAACGCTGGCCCGGATTGCTGGTGGTCAGCGAGGCGGGCGCTTCGTCGTTGCTGGCGCATTTGCGGCGCATGCTCACGGTCACGCTTGGCCTGCACCGGGCCCTTCTGAGTTACTACAACCCAACCACGGCCAGTTATTTTTTCGATGCCTGCGATGCGGTTGAACTGAGTCGCTGGCTAGGACCTATCCACCAGTTACGCTGGTTCGGCGGTAGTTGGGCCGACCGCGCGATGGGGTGTGAGGGCTGGCAGCGCTTGTCCAGCCCGGGGTTGTCGGTCAGCCCGTTGGCAGTCGAGGAAAGCCTCAGCGTTGGACAGCAGGGAAAATTGCAAACCTGCCTGCTCGAGCAGCATGCCTGGCGCTGGAACCGATCCACCGGTGTCGATTTTCCCCGCCTGTGGGCTCATGTGCAGGAGGGGATCGCGCTGGGGTTCAGCGAGCGCCCGGTGCTCGATGGCTGGATATGGCTACGCCTGCAGTATCCCGACGCGGCGCCCGTGCAGCCGTTGCCGGGCGGAACTCAACAGGAACGCCTCGATCACCTGCGAAACCTGTGGCAGAACGATCCACCCTGGCCATGAGGTCGAAATTGATTGTCGGGGCCACGCCCGATCAGTGAATACCGCCGGCGAACCAGCCATCGTTACGGCGCAGGCGCCAGGCGATCATGCCGAGGGTCAGGCTGCGCAGCAGCATGAACAACAGAAAGGTTATCCACAGGCCATGGTTGCCCCCGCCTTGCAGTGCCCAGCCGAAAGGCAGCACCAGCGCCACGGTCAACAGCATGCCGTTGCGCATCTCCCGGGCGCGGGTGGCGCCGATGAACAGGCCGTCGAGCAGGTAACTCCAGACGGCAATCAGCGGCAGTACGGCGAGGTAGGGCAGGTAGATGAACGCGGTGTCGCGCACACTTTGAATGTCGGTCTGCATCTCGATGAACAGATGCCCGGCGAACAGAAACAGCGCGGCAAAGCCCAGACTTGCGAACAACGACCAGCCACCGGCCACCACCAATGAACGGCGCAGGGCATCGCGGTTACGGGCGCCAAGAGCATGTCCGCACAGGGCTTCGACAGCGTGGGCCAGGCCATCGAGGGCGTGGGCGGTCAGCAGCAGGCCATTGAGCAAAAGAGCGTTGGCCGCGACCGTGGCGTCGCCCAGCCGTGCGCCTTGCACCGTGATCAGGAAGAACACCGATTGCAGTGCCAGGCTGCGGATGAAGATATCGCGGTTGACCGCCAGCAATGGCCGCCAACTCTGCCACAGCGCCAATGCCGCCCAGACGATATGCCCGGGGTAGGCGCGCAGGGCTTTGCGGGTCATCAGCAAGCCGATCAGTGCGCCGGTCCATTCGGCAATCACCGAGGCCCGGGCAGCACCGACCACACCCCATTCCAGGCCGAGGACGAACCACAGGTTCAGGGCAATGTTGACCAGGTTGGTACTCAGCAAAATCGCCAGGGGTGCCCGGGCATTCTGGGTGCCGAGGAACCAGCCGACCAGTGCATAACTGGCGAGCGCCGCCGGCAGGCCGAACAGGCGGGTATGGAAGAACTCGCGGGTCAGCTGATCGAGCTCAGCCGACGGTTGCATGAAATGCAACGCGACCCCGCTCAAAGGCACGCCCACCGCACCCAAGACCACGGCCAGGCCGATGGCGAGCAGCAGGCCCTGCAACAGAATCTGCCGCAAGGCGGCACCATCCCCACGCCCCGCTGCCTGGGCGGCGAACCCGGTGGAGCCCATACGCAGAAAGCCCATGGCCCAGGCAAGGAAGGTGTACAGACTGGCCCCAACCGCGACGGCGCCGAGTTGATGGGCGTGGGGCAGGTGACCGATGACGGTGCTGTCGACCAATGCCACCAGCGGTACGGAAATGTTCGAGAGAATCATCGGCGCGGCGAGTGCCCAGACCCGGCGATGGGTAGGGCGGTCGCGCCAGTCGGCGGTCAGGTTGGACATGCAGGCTCCTTGGAGGAGCGGGCATTGTAGCGGTGAAAACGGATTAGCTAAGTGAGCTCAATTCATAAAAGACCAGAGATCCAATGTGGGAGCGAGCTTGCTCGCGATAGCGCTCTTTCAGTTGAATCAATTTTTGATGTGCCGACGCCATCGCGAGCAAGCTCGCTCCCACAGGTGTTCGGTGGGGTCAATGGATGATCCAGCTGAGCAACCACAGCCCCAGCACCAACCAGATGAAACCCATGATGAACGACGCATTGAGAAAGGCGCGGATCGCTGACCACAGCAGGATCAGGCCGAGGATCAAGGTCACGATGCTGATGACCGAGGTATCCATGCCCAGCGCCTGGGACAGGCCTTCGATGAAATTGCTGCTGGCGTTGCTCAACAGATTGAACAGACCACTGAGGCCATCAACGATGAAGCGGATGATCGAGCCGAGTACCTGGCCGAGCCATTCGGAAAAACCTTCTACCTGCATGAAGTGAACGTCCTGTTTAAAGAGAATTGAGTCTTGGGCTGTCGATCAGGCTGCCGAGTTCCCACAAGCATAGAGGGTTGCACAGAGAACATGCATCTTCTGCCCTTGCCTTCACCTGTGATCCCCCTGAAGCTATACGTCTTCAGGAGAGCCCGATGAACCTTGTTGAACTGACCGAACGCCTGCACGCCATCCGTGACCGCAATGACTGGCGGCAATTTCACAGCCCGAAAAACCTGGCCATGGCCGCGAGCGTGGAAATGTCCGAGCTGGTGGAAATTTTCCAGTGGCTGACCGAAGACCAGTCACGCCAGTTGCCGGCGGACAAACTCGCCCACGCCGGGCAGGAAGTCGGTGACATCGTGCTTTATCTATTGCTGCTGTGCAGCGAACTGGGCCTGGACATGGACGCCGTGGTGCGCAACAAACTGGCGGACAGCGAACGGAGGTTCAACTGATGAGCGACCGTCATTTCGATCAACTGGCGACCCGTTTCGCCGAAAAAATCTACGGCGGTGCCAAAGGCGCGATCCGTCTGGCGGTGTTGCAGGCCGATCTGGCCGAAGTCTTGCCCGACCGGCCGCTGCGCGTGCTGGACATCGGCGCCGGGCTTGGCCACATGTCGTTGTGGCTGGCACAGCGCGGCCATCAGGTGACCCTCGCCGAGCCTGCCGAGCCGATGCTCGAAGGCGCCCGCCAGCGTTTTGCCGAAGCAGGGCAGAGCGCCACGTTCATTCAGGCACCCTGGCAGGAGCTGCTCGGGCAACTCACCGAACCCTACGACCTGGTGTTGTGCCACGCCGTGCTGGAATGGCTGGCCGAACCCCACGCCATCCTGCCGGTGCTGCATCAGCTGACCAAGGCTGACGGCTGGCTGTCCCTGGCGTTCTACAACCGTGACGCGCTGATATATCGCAACTTGCTCAAGGGGCATTTCCGCAAGATGCGCAAGAACGACATGGCCGGCGAAAAGCAGAGCCTGACCCCGCAACAGCCCCTTGATCCGCGTGAGCTGGCGGCGCAACTTGAAGGTCTGTGGCAGGTCGAAACCATGAGTGGCGTGCGGGTTTTCCACGATTACATGCCGGTGGAATTCCAGGCCCGCGCCGAGCTGGCGGACCTGCTGGAAATGGAACTGGCCCACCGTCGTCATCCGAGCTTTGCCGGGCTTGGACGTTACTTGCACTGGATCTGTCGGCCTGTCTGATCGGAGCACGCAATGAAAAGTCATTCAGGTGTACTGGTGTTCTGCCTGGGGCTGGCTGCCTGTCAGGGCAGCAACCCCTATGTCGCCACGTCCAACCCATTGCCACCGGCGCCGCCCCAGGCCGCCAACACCTTTGACCGCAGCGCTTACCCGGCAGCCCCCCGTGACTATGGGCGCTACCGCAGTTGGGCCTGGCTCGACGGGCATCTGCCGCCGGGCACCGCCTGGGCCGACTCGGCACAGATCGCCGAAGCGGTCAGCAATGCGCTGGATCAACGCGGCTTGCGCCCGTTGCACGACAATCGCCCGGCCGACCTGTTTGTCAGCGCCGACCTGCGCCTGGAAACCCGTTTGCGCCAGGTACAGGACGACTATTACGGCGGCGGTTATGGTGGCTACAACGGCTACGGCCCTGGGTATGGCGGGTACGCCACCGTACCTGTCGTTCGTACCTATCAGGAGCAAGTCGTGGTGGTTCAGGTGGATATGTTTGACGCCAGGAGCGGCCAGCCGGTGTGGAGCTCCAGCGCTGAAACCGGCAACCGGGGCAGCGAAAGCGAGCGGGCCGATGCCATACGGGAGGCTGTGAAAAAGGCAATGTCGGCGTATCCTCCTAGTTAGCTTCTTGTAGATAAGAAGCATTCCGCAGGATCATGCCTTCAACCGGAGACTCATCATGTTCCGCCGTTTTGTTTTACTGGCAGTGGCCGCGCTGCTCAGTGCCTGCGCCGCCAACCAGGTCAATCATGACTTCGACGCCAGCCGCGACTTTGCTGCCTATCGCAGCTGGACCTGGAAAGAACCCGCCCTGCAATACCGTCCCGACGATCCACGGATCAAGAGCGACCTGACCGAGCAGCGCATCCGTCAGGCGGTTGCCGATCAACTGGATCAGCGCGGTCTGCGCCCGGCCGCCGCAGGCGCCAAGGGCGATTTGAATGTGCAGACCTACCTGATTGTCGAAGAGCGGCAACAACAGGTGACCACCAATTACGGTGGCGGCTGGGGTAACCCGTGGTATGGCTACTACGGCGCCCCTATGTATAACGAAACCCGCAACGTCAGCTACAAAGTGGCGACCATCCAGATCGACCTGCTCGATGGCAAGGACGGCAAACTGGTGTGGCGTGGCAGTGACGAACAGATACTCAGCCGCACGCCGAACCCGACGGATCGTCGCGATGCCATCTGGGAAACGGTCACGCGGATATTGGCCAACTACCCACCGCACGCATCCTAGAGTCAGCCAGTCTCTCAACCCCTGTGCCCTACAGGGGTTTTTATGCCTGGCACTGGCAAGCCTGGGGATCGACCTGAACAAAGTCGAGGTGGGTGCCAACCTCGGTTGTCACTCGGGACGCCCATCCCTGGTGATCTGATCCGGCAGCACAATCGGCAGTTCTATGCAGAAACGCGCACCCTCGGTGGAGTTCCTGACGCTCAGCTTGCCGCCCATGTTCTCGACAATGTCATAGCTCACCGAAAGCCCCAGACCGGTGCCGAAGCCCACCGGTTTGGTGGTGAAGAACGGCTCGAAGATCCGCTCCAGCAAACGCGGGTCGATACCGCCGCCGTTGTCCTCGACCCACAGGCGTACCGAGTGTGTATCCCGTTCGGTGTACAGCGAAATCCACGGCTTGAACCCGGGCAGGGTTTCGCGCTTGCCGAGCAACGCGTCCCGAGCGTTGACCATCAGGTTGATCAGTACCTGTTCAAGCTGATCGACGTAGCCGCGTACCTGCACTTCAAAACCGGTCTCGCTGATGCGCAGGTCGACGCCTTTGTCGCGTAGGTCCTCGGACAACAGTGACAGCGTGCCTTCGATGGCCTGGACCGGGTTGAACGGTTGCTGCTCGGTTTCCGAGCGGCGGCCGAACACCCGCATGTGGTCCACCACCCGTGCGGCGCGCTGCACTTGCGTGTCGATGCGCGTGAGCTTGTCGATCAGGTAATCGACCTGTACGTCGCCGTTGTTCAGGCGCTTGAGTACGTTGACGATAGCCATGCGCATCACGTTCAGCGGCTGGTTGATCTCATGGGCCAGGCCGGTGGCCATTTCTCCGAGGGTGGCCATTTTCGCGCTTTGTGTGAGCTGCTGCTGCGCGCGCCGCACCTCGGTGTTGTCGCGCCCCACGGCCTGGACCTCGAGCAACCGGCCCTGTTCATCGAACACCCCACGATCGGACCAGATCCACCAGGCGTGTTCGCGGCCGGGCAGTTGTAGGTTGATCTCGGCGGTGCTGACCGGAAACTCGGGGCTCAGTCGGTTCAGCCGCTGGATGAATGCAGTGCGCTGTTCCCCGGACATCCAGTCGCCCAGATTCACCCCCGGCAATTGTTCGGGCGCCAACTCCAGACAGGTGGCCAGCGGGCGGTTGCCGAAGGTCAGGGTCAAGTCCGGCTGGTAGCGGCAGATCATCGCCGGCGAGTCTTCCACCAACATCCGGTAGCGTTCTTCACTCTGCCTGACCTGTTCGGTGGCCAGGGTCGCTTCGGTGATGTCCAGCCACAGACCCACGGCTTCCACCGGCAGGCCGAGGTCGTTGCGCAACAACTTCGCTTCATCCAGCAGCCAGTGATAGTCGCCGTGACTGTCACGCAACCGATAGCGGGCGCGCACCGAGCCTTCACGCAGCAACAGCCGCGTGCGCTCGAAATACTGCAGTCGGTCGTCGGGATGCACCCGCTCCCCCAGCGCCCCGGGTGCGCAGTCGGCGAGGGTCCAGCCGAGCAGTGGCAACAGGCTGTCGCTGAAAAACACCGGGTGCAACGTACCGTCGACATAGCGCTGTACGTAAATCACCGCCGGAGAGCTGGCGATCAGATTGTCCAGGCGTGCATGGGCGGCGATGGCGCTCTGTTCCTGGTTCTTGATGTCGCTGATGTCGAGCATGAACCCCACCAGACGACGGTTTTTTCCCGCGCCCAGAGCCTGGCCTTGCAGGCGATACCAGGCGGGTGCGGGCGCACCGTAGGGGCGATACAGGCGCACGCACAGCAGCAGGGGAGTGCCAGTCTCCTGCAAGTCTTGCAGGCAGATGCGCAGCTCTTCGCGGTCGGCGGGATACACCTGATCGAGCCAGTCCTGCATGGATAAACGCGACATTCCAAGGTTCAGGGTAGTGGCCAGCGAAGGTGCCAACTGAACCTCGTCGCTGTCGCTGAAAACTTCCCACCAGCCTGTTCCCAGCAAGGCTTGCAGCGATTCCAGGCGTTCCAGTTGCAGGTGATGACGGTGCTCGCGCAGGCGCCCGAGCAAGGGACTGGCGAGCGCGGCGGTGATTTGTAGCCAGTCGCGTTCCGTGACATCGGGGGCGCGTTTTTGCGCTGTGAAGAAACCGCACAGCAACCAGGCGACCACCCCTTGCGCATCATGATAGGGCACGACGAAGCCATCGGTATTGCCGAACGTACCTTGCAGGCGCGGGTGTTCGCGCGGGGTCAGGTGCTGCGGAGCCGAGCCGCTCAAACTGTCCAGCCCCGTGCCCAGGCGTTGACCGTTTTGCCACAGTTGCGGTGCATCCGGGGCCGCGTAGTGCTGTTGAATCTGCCAACCATGTTCCTGCTCATCGAGCAAGGCGAGGGCAATGCAGGGGATCTGAAAACGCTGGGCCAGGCTTTGCAGTTGCTCGGTCAGCACCTCGGGCAGGCGCGTCAGGCTGCACAGGCGCAACTGTTCGGCGATTTGCTGCGCCAGCACCTGGCATTGTTCGCGGTTGCGCGATTGCAGGCGCTCAAGCAGCAGGTCGCCGATGTCCAGCATCTGCAACAACCAGGTATCGGCCAAGGGCTGCACCCAGCCGCGCAAATGCAGCGGGGGGCCGTTGAGGCTGTAGAAGTCCAGGTCCAGGGTTTGCCCCTGCCAGTCCGCCGGCGAGCCTTCGATGACGAGGCTGCTGTGGGGCAACAGGAAGTCGAACAGATGCGGTGCCTGCTCGCTGGGGGGGTGCTGGGCCAGCAAGTGCCGCAGCGGACCGCTCAGTTGAACGACACGCCCCTCGGCATTGAGCTGCATCTGCAACCCGAAACTGTGCACCCGCGGTGCCTCTTGCGGTTCCGGCGGGGGCGGCGGATGGCGATGGAGCAGGCGCCCGAAGAGTTTGTCCCCGGCACTCAAAATTGCAGGCTCGCACTGGTCGTGAGGGTCGCCGGCAGATTCGGTACCTGTCCGATGCCCGGCAGGTTCAGATGAATGGCGGCGGTCAGCAATCCCAGGGCAAACTCATTCGCGGCGGCACTTTTTTGTTTGTGGGGGAGGCTGGCTTTCATGAGTGCGTCTACCTTGACCATCACTGAGTAATGTCAGCATAGAATCATTCCGCCAAAACGGAGGTTTGGGTTGTGTACATATCCATTTCTTCGGCAACGGCCACTTATGGTTCCGCTCTTAGCGGGTCACTTTTGGCTGTGGGAGCGAGCTTGCTCGCGATGGCGGCCTGCCAGCCGACCGAAATCTTGCAGGTGTACCCAATCCACTGTGGGAGCGAGCTTGCTCGCGATGACGCCCTTTCAGCCAACACATTCCTGTGTAGTTTTCCTCAAGTCCCGAGGAAACCTCCGACACGTTTTTCAGGTTGTCCGTCGGAAGTGCGATCTCTAGCCTTTGTCGGTCGCTGCAAATTCAGTGACCGGGCTGTCGCGGCCTTTCAGTCTACTTGGTGCATAATCCACCGGCTTAAACCGGAGCGCTTCGGTGCTTGTCGTTTGATGTAATGGTGGCTGTGCGCGGGATACCTTCGGGTATGCCGGGTTTCCAAGTAGCTCGGTCCGCGACCCCGCGTACAGCTGCCACCCTTGATTGCTGTCGCGGCAATCAGTGGCAGTTCCATCCCATACTTGGAGCTTCACCATGTTCAAACCCACCCCGAATCCCCCCGAAACCGACGACGTTTCCCCCTACCAATCCCCTCACTCAAATAAATTCCACGAAGCCGCCGACCGCGCCCTCGATCACTACCTCAATCCGCCCAAGCCACCTGCCGTTCACAAACCCAGCACTCTGTTCGTCATCGCCCCGGACATCGATACCGAGACCCTGCTGGCCCACGCCTGTGAGTCGCTGGCGTCGGCGAGTGTGATGGCGAGTGATTTCGCAGGTTTTCTGGAGGGCTCGCAGCGCAACACCCTGCTGGGGATTGCGCAGGTGATCATGCTGGGTGAGCTGGCGGTGAACCGGGCGTTGGATAATCTCGATCCGCAAAACTAACCGCGGAGCTTTTGTGGCGAGGAGCCAGCGCCCTCGCCACGTCGAGGTATCAGCTTTCTCAGGCAACCGGCCGCCAATGCCCGACCATATGCTCCAGCTCCCCGACACCCACCAACTGAAAATCCCCGCTCGGCCCTGGCGCACTGGCCAGTAACGTCACCTCACTGGGCAACCGTACCGGTTTCTTGAACTGCACCGCGATCTCGACATTCGCTACAGGCAGATGCCCGGCCAGCGCAGCCAACGTGCGTGCCTTGTTCCACAGGCCATGGGCGATGGCGGTCGGGAAGCCGAAGAGTCGGGCGCTGGCCGCGCTGAGGTGGATCGGGTTGTAGTCGCCGGACACCTTGGCGTATTGCCGGCCGATGTCCGAAGGCGCTTTCCAGTGCTCGACTTCGCTCAGGGCCAGGCTGGATACCAGGCTCTCTTCGAGCGGTTCACCCTCGAGTTTGACGCCGCGACAGAGCATCCGGCTTTCTGCTTCCCACAACGGCCCCAATTGATCGTCGAGGGTGGTCAGCAGATCGAATGTTGCGCCTTTGGCGTGGGGTTGCAGGTTCTGCACTTGCACGCTGACGTGCACCCGATTCACTCCACCCATGGGACGCAGTACACGAACGCGATTGCTCAGGTGAATCAGACCCAGTAGCGGGAACGGGAAGTCCCTGGTCGTGAGCAGTTGCATCTGCAAGGCAAACCCGAGGATGTGCGGGTAGGTCGGTGGCAGCAGGCCGTTGTCGGCGAAACCACAGACCTTGCGATAAGCCGCCAGGCGCTTGGGATCGGCTTCGACCCAGCAACGCAAACCCGAATCGGGTAGGGTGGTGCCCGTGATTTTTCGCCGTGTCGCCGCTCGTGCGTACAATCCCGGCAGGCCGGGTTCGCGGTTGAGTGTGTGCCAGTCGGTGATCATCCTTAAGCCCCCAGAACGCTTTGCCCGCATACGCGCAACGCTTGCCCGGTAAACGCGCCGGTGCCCGGTTGCGCGAGCCAGGCCACGGCCTCGGCGACGTCCTGCGGCAGGCCGCCCTGGCCAAGCGAACTCATGCGGCGTCCGGCTTCGCGCAGGCCGAAGGGAATGTGCGCGGTCATCTGCGTTTCGATGAAGCCCGGTGCCACGGCGTTGATGCTGATGCTGCGTTCGTGGAGTAGCGGCGCCCAGGCTTGCGCCAATCCGATCAACCCGGCCTTGCTCGCCGCGTAATTGGTTTGCCCGCGATTGCCGGCGATGCCGCTGATGGACGCCAGCAGGATCACCCGGCCGTTGTCGTGCAGGGCGCCGCTGTCGAGCAGGGCTTTGGTCAGTATTTGTGGCGCATTGAGGTTGACCGCCAGCACCGCGTCCCAGTATTCCGGGGTCATGTTGGCCAGGGTTTTATCCCGGGTGATGCCGGCGTTGTGCACCACGATGTCGAGACCGTCGGGCAGTTGTTCAATCAACTGCGCGGCGGCGTCTTCGGCGCAGATGTCGAGGGTGATGGTGCGCCCGCCGAGGCGTGCGGCGAGGGCTTCGAGATCGGTTTTGGTCGGCGGCACGTCGAGCAGGATGACGTCGGCACCATCGCGGGCCAGGGTTTCTGCAATGGCGGCACCGATACCGCGCGCCGCACCGGTGACCAGTGCCTTGCGCCCGGCGAGCGGGCGTGTCCAGTCGGTGACGGGCGTCAAACACGGACTCAAGCGAATGACCTGCCCGGACACGAAGGCGCTTTTCGGTGAGAGGAAAAACCGCAGTGGGCCTTCCAGTTGCCCCTCGGCACCTTCACCGACGTAGATCAATTGCAGGGTGCCACCGCTGCGTAACTCCTTGGCCAGTGAACGGCTGAAACCTTCCAGGGCACGCTGGGCACTGGCGGCGAACGGGTCGCGCAAGGTTTGCGGATCGCGCCCGAGAATCACCAGGTGCGCACAGTGGTCGAGGTTTTTCATCAGCGGCTGGAAAAACTCGCGAAGTTGCTTGAGCTGATCGGTGTGCAGCAGGTCACTGGCGTCGAACACCACGGCCTTGAGTTTCGGTCCAAGGCCGGGAATCCAGGCCGTGGCCATCGAAGGCTCGGTGCTGTAGCTGTAGATCGCGTCGGTCAGACGGTTGGCGAAAGCGCTGACGTGTTCGGCCAACGGCCCGCCTCCAATCAGCAGGGCGCCTTCTACAGGTCGCAACCGGCCCGCTTGCCAGCGCTCCAGTCTGGTCGGTGTCGGCAACCCCAGGGCGCCGACCAGGCGATGGCCGATGGACGAATTGGCGAAGTCGATATAGCGGTCAGACATGGAACACGCTCCGAAAGCTGGGGATCAAAGTGTGGACCATGAATGGCGATCAGTCGTTCGATCCACGAGATAAGGCCTACGCTTGGTTACAGTGTAGGAGCGAGCCTGCTCGCGATGGCGGTGTATCAGCCAACAACGATGTTGAGTGTGCCGGCCCCTTCGCGAGCAAGCCCGCTCCCACAGGGGGCTGTGTTCGGTTCAGATCATTCATCAGGAGCTTTTCATGACCCAACTGCACCGCGTCGCGATCATCGGCGGTAACCGGATTCCCTTCGCCCGCTCCAACGGCCCCTATGCCACGGCCAGTAACCAGGTGATGCTCACCGCCGCCCTCGAAGGCCTGATCGAACGTTACAACCTGCACGGCCAGCGCATTGGTGAAGTGGTCGCCGGGGCGGTGCTCAAGTTGTCGCGAGACATGAACCTCACGCGCGAGTGCGTACTGGGTTCGCGACTGTCGCCCGCCACTGCGGCCTATGACATCCAGCAGGCGTGCGGCACCGGGCTGGAAGCGGCACTGCTGGTGGCGAACAAGATTGCCCTGGGCCAGATCGATTGCGGCATCGCCGGTGGCGTGGACACCACCTCGGATGCGCCGATCAGTGTCAGCGAGGGCCTGCGCAAAATCCTCCTGCAAGCCAACCGCGCGAAAACCACCGGCGACAAACTGAAAACCTTCCTGCAATTGCGTCCCAAACATCTGATCCCCGAATTCCCGCGCAACGGCGAGCCGCGTACCGGGTTGTCCATGGGCCAGCATTGCGAGCTGATGGCCCAGACCTGGAACATCCCTCGACAGGCACAGGATCAATTGGCGCTTGAGAGCCATCAGAAACTGGCGGCGTCCTACGCCGAGGGCTGGCACAACGACCTGATGACACCGTTCCTGGGCCTGACCCGCGACAACAACCTGCGCCCGGACTCCACGCTGGAAAAGCTCGCCGCGCTCAAGCCTGCCTATGAGAAAAGCGCCAAGGGCACCCTGACCGCCGGCAACTCCACGCCACTGACCGATGGCGCGTCACTGGTGCTGCTGGGCAGCGAGGAATGGGCCAAGGCACGCGGGTTACCGATTCTGGCCTACTGGCGTGACGGTGAGGCGGCGGCGGTGGATTTCGTCAACGGTGCCGAAGGGTTGTTGATGGCGCCGGTCTACGCCGTACCGCGCTTGCTCGCGCGCAATGGCCTGACCTTGCAGGACTTCGACTACTACGAAATCCACGAAGCCTTCGCCGCGCAAGTGCTGTGCACCTTGAAGGCCTGGGAGGATCCGGAGTACTGCAAAACCCGTCTCGGGCTCGATACGGCGCTGGGCTCGATCGACCGCAGCAAGCTCAACGTCAAGGGCAGCTCACTGGCGGCGGGGCATCCGTTTGCCGCCACGGGCGGGCGCATCGTCGCCAACCTGGCGAAGTTGCTGGATGCGGCGGGCAAGGGGCGGGGGCTGATTTCGATTTGCGCGGCGGGCGGGCAGGGCGTGACCGCCATTATCGAGCGTTGAACAGTCGCAACTGTAGGAGCGAGCCTGCTCGCGATGGGGTCATCAGCTTCAACATCCATGTTGACCGATCTACCGCCATCGCGAGCAAGCTCGCTCCCACAGGTTTTGTGCCTGGCTCAGATTATGTGAGCGACACTGAAACCTTGTGGGAGCGAGCTTGCTCGCGATGGGGCCATCAGCTTCAACATCAATGTTGACTGCCATACCGCTTTCGCCAGCAAGCCCGCTCCCACAGGTTTTGTGCCTGGCTCAGATTATGTGAGCGACACTGAAACCTTGTGGGAGCGAGCTTGCTCGCGATGGGGCCATCAGCTTCAACATCAATGTTGACTGCCATACCGCTTTCGCGAGCAAGCTCGCTCCCGCAGGGTAATGGGGTGTGCCGGTTGATCAGGTACGGAACCTGCGCACCAACCCGTCCAGTTCATTGGACAACCCGGCCAGGCTCTGGGAGTCCAGGCGGGCCGAGTTGGCCAGTTCCGCCACCAACTGCGCATCGCCATGGATCTGGCTGATGTGCCGGTTGATGTCTTCAGCCACCTGATGCTGTTGTTCCGCCGCCGTGGCGATCTGGGTGTTCATGTCGCGGATCACGTCCACCGATTCGCGGATCTGCCCGAAGCTGTTGCGGGCCTCGCCGATGCGCGTCACCGATTGCTGGGACACTTCCAGGCTGGCGTGCATCTGTTGGGTCACCTGGCTGGTGCGTTTGGCCAGGTTGCCCAGCAGCCCGTCGATTTCCGCCGTGGAGTCGGCCGTGCGCTTGGCCAGGGCCCGCACTTCGTCAGCCACCACGGCAAAGCCGCGTCCCTGTTCACCGGCCCGGGCCGCTTCGATCGCGGCGTTCAACGCCAGCAGGTTGGTCTGTTCTGCGATCGAGCGGATGGTCCCCAGGATCGACTGGATGTCGTTGCTGTCGCGTTCGAGCTGTTGCATCGACTGGGCCGACTGTTCGATTTCCTGGCTCAGGCGATCCACGCTGTTCACCGCCGCATCGATCTGCTGCTGACCTTCGTGCGCCTGGCGCTGGCCACTGTCGGCAGACTCCGCCGCCTGGCTGCAAGAGCGCGCGACTTCGTTGGCGGTGGCGACCATTTCGTGGAACGCCGTGGAGACCATGTCCACCGCTTCACGCTGGCGTCCGGCGGCTTCGGCCATGTCGCTGGAGACCTGAGTCGAACTCTTGGACGTGGCGAGGATTTTGCCCGCCGCGCCGCCGATGTTCTGGATCAGGTTGCGAATCGCCGTCAGGAACTGGTTGAACCAGTTGGCCAGTTGCGCGGTTTCATCGTTGCCACGGATTTGCAGGTTCTGGGTCAGGTCGCCTTCGCCCTGGGCGATACCTTCCAGGCCGCTGGCCACGCTGCGGATCGGGCGCACGATGAGGCTGGCAAAACTGGCGCCGACGATGGCGAAGATGACGGCCAGGACGGCGGCGATGATGGCGATCAACCAGGTCAACTGGGTCGCGGAGCTCATCACGTCGTCCTGTTTGATCAGGCCGATGAAGGTCCAGCCCAGTTGTTCGGACGGCCAGACGTTGGCCATGTAGTGCTCGCCGTTCAGCTCCACTTCCACCAGGCCCTTGCCGGCTTTGGCCAGTTGCGCGTAGCCGTCGCCAAGACTGTTCAGCGGTTTGAAGTTGTGTTCCGGTTGTTTCGGGTCCACCAGGACCATGCCGGTGTTTTCCAGCAGCATCAGGTAGCCGGTTTCACCGAGCTTGATCTGTTTGACGATTTCGGTGAGCTGCTTGAGCGTCACGTCGATGCTGACCACGCCGCCGTTGGTGCCCAGCTTGTTGTCGATGGTGCGCACGGTGCTGACATAGGTCGCGTCATCCTGGGCCCAGTAGTAGGCCTCGGTGCGAAACGGCTTGCCCGGTTTGGCTTGGGCGGCCTTGTACCAGGGGCGCTGGCGCGGGTCGTAGTTATTCAGCTTAGGATCATCCGGCCACGACACATAGCCGCCCGCCGCCGTGCCGAGGATGGCATAGGCGTAGGCCGGGTGGCTGTTGCCCAGATCCTGGAGCAGGGCGAAGACTTTTTTGTCAGCCTCCCCCTGAGGGACGCTTTCGGCGTTGGCGGCCATGTAAGTCTTGAGGCTGTCGTCGGAGTTTCGGATCAGCGGTTGCTTGGCCAGGTAATCGACGTTCTGGCTGATGCCGTCAAAGAACAATTGCATGGCGTTGCTGACCTGACGAATCTCGCGGGCACTGCCGTCGACGAATTCGTCCCTGGCATCACTGCGCAGGTTCAGCACAACGAGGGTGGCGACCAGCACCACGGGCAGGCAGGCGATGATTGCAAACGCCCAGGTCAACTTCTGTTTGATGTTCATCCGCGCTCCAGATTTTCTTGTAGGCCCACGCAGTGCAGATGACTCGCGGTTTTATTGGCAGCCGTAAACGTTCTTGGTCAACCCGGGTCCTTGAGTGCGGCATCGCTATTATTGGGGGGAGCGATTGTCGGACAAATCACTTTGTCACTTAGGACTTCGGCTGTTATCGGAGGAAATTGAGGCCTGTTGGGAAAAATCCTACGGAAGGTATGAACTGTGGTGTCAGCTTCTGTCGCAATTGCCCTCAATGCCTCTGCACAACAAGTGAGGCAGGCTCGGCTATGATCTGGAACGACCATGGCGGTCGTCGGTTTTACCTGATGAGAACGGTACATTGTGTGCATCTGCAATGTTCATAAGTCGGCAACCCCTCCCCCCCGTGAGTGGATTGCCGTATAACGAATGACTTTCGCGTGTTTGGTAATAAAGGACCCACAATAAAAGCTGATGAAGACTCCAAAACGCATTGAACCCCTGATCGAGGACGGTCTGGTCGACGAGGTGCTGCGCCCACTCATGAGTGGTAAAGAAGCAGCTGTTTATGTGGTGCGCTGCGGCAACGAGTTGCGTTGCGCGAAGGTTTACAAGGAGGCGAATAAACGCAGTTTCCGTCAGGCGGCCGAGTACCAGGAAGGCCGCAAGGTGCGCAACAGCCGTCAGGCCCGTGCGATGGCCAAGGGCTCCAAGTTTGGCCGCAAGGAAACCGAGGACGCCTGGCAGAACGCCGAAGTGGCGGCGCTGTTCCGTCTGGCCAGTGCCGGTGTGCGGGTGCCCAAGCCGTTCGACTTCCTCGAAGGCGTGCTGCTCATGGAGCTGGTGGCCGACGAGTACGGCGATGCCGCGCCGCGCCTGAACGATGTGGTGCTGGAACCGGACCAGGCGCGCGAGTATCACGCGTTCCTGATTTCGCAGATCGTGCTGATGTTGTGTACCGGTCTGGTGCACGGCGACCTGTCGGAGTTCAACGTGCTGCTGACGCCGACCGGCCCGGTGATTATCGACCTGCCGCAAGCGGTGGATGCGGCTGGCAACAACCACGCGTTCAGCATGCTGGAGCGGGACGTGGGCAACATGGCGTCCTATTTCGGGCGGTTTGCGCCGGAGTTGAAGAAGACCAAATACGCCAAGGAAATGTGGGCCTTGTACGAGGCTGGCACCTTGCACCCGACCAGTGTCCTGACCGGCGAGTTCGCCGACACGGAAGAGCTGGCCGACGTGGGCGGAATCATGCGCGAGATCGAGGCCGCGCGCCTGGATGAAGAGCGCAGGCAAGCCGTACGCGCGGCGGACGATGCGCCGCCGGGCAAGACCGAAGAACCGCCTCCACCGTGGATGCAGTGATCGGTTAAAGAAAAACCCGGCTTCGGCCGGGTTTTTTGTGCGCCACCCAAATCCCCTGTAGGAGCGAGCCTGCTCGCGATGACGTCGGCACATCCAACATTGATGTGTCAGATACACCGCTATCGCGAGCAAGCTCGCTCCCACAGGTTTTTACGGTGACCTGCAATCACGATGGGGCCGGGGTGACACAACACCCCGACTCCAGACTCTTGAGAATCGGGCAATCCGGCCGATGATCGCCCTGACAGTGCTCAACCAGGTCCTGCAAGGTGTCGCGCAACTGGCCGAGTTCACGGATCTTCTGGTTCAACTCATCGATGTGCTGGCGGGCCAACGCTTTCACATCGGCGCTGGCGCGCTGGCGGTCTTGCCAGAGGGTCAGCAATTTGCCGACTTCTTCCAGGGAAAACCCCAGGTCCCGCGAGCGCTTGATGAACGCCAGCGTGTGCAGGTCGTCTTCGCCGTATACCCGGTAGCCGCTGTCGGTGCGATGGGCTGCCTTGAGCAGGCCGATGGACTCGTAATAACGGATCATCTTTGCGCTCAGGCCGCTGTGGCGGGCCGCTTGGCCGATGTTCATCGGTTGTCCTCCAGGTCCTTGGGTTTCCAGGTTTTCAACAGTAGCGCATTGCTCACCACGCTGACGCTCGACAACGCCATGGCCGCACCGGCCAACACCGGGTTGAGCACGCCAAACACGGCCAGCGGAATGCCGATCAGGTTATAGACGAAGGCCCAGAACAGGTTCTGCCGAATCTTGGCGTAGGTCTTGCGGCTGATCTCCAATGCGGCCGGCACCAGTCGTGGATCGCCGCGCATCAGGGTGATGCCGGCCGCGTGCATGGCGACGTCGGTGCCGCCACCCATGGCGATGCCGATGTCGGCGGCGGCCAGTGCCGGGGCGTCGTTGATGCCGTCACCGACCATCGCCACCACCCCGGTCTGTTTCAGTGCGGCGACCGTGGCGGCTTTGTCCGCCGGCAGCACTTCGGCATGCACATCGTGGATGCCCAAGGCCTGGGCCACCACGTTGGCGCTGCCACGATTGTCGCCGGTCAGCAGATGGCTGCTGATGTTTCGTGCGCTCAGTTGTTGCACCGCTTGCAGTGCGCCGGGCTTGAGGGTGTCACCAAAGGCGAACAGGCCCAGCACGTGGGTTTCGGGGGATTGTTCGATCAGCCAGGACAAGGTCCGGCCTTCTTTTTCCCACGCGATCGCCGAGTCGGCCAACGGCCCGGCACTCAAGCCGCTGTCTTCCAGCAGACGCCGATTGCCCAGCGCCAGGCGACGCCCTTCGAGGTTGCCGGCGATGCCGCGACCAGTCAGGGACTGGCTGTCGCTGACATCGGCCACCTTCAGTCCACGCTCGGCACAGGCATCCAGAACAGCCTTGGCCAACGGATGCTCACTGCCGCGTTGCAGGGCGCCGGCCAATTGCAGCAGGCTCGCCTCATTACCGTCGATGGCACTCAGATGAGCAATGCGCGGGGCGCCGGAGGTCAGGGTGCCGGTCTTGTCGAACACCACCGCGCTGACCTCATGGGCTCGCTCCAGTGCTTCGGCGTCCTTGATCAGAATTCCGTAACGTGCCGCCACGCCGGTGCCGGCCATGATCGCCGTCGGTGTGGCCAGGCCCAAGGCGCATGGGCAGGCGATCACCAGCACCGCCACGGCATTGATCAGTGCGGTTTCCATCGGCGCGCCATACAGCCACCAGCCGATCAGGGTGGCCAGGGCAATCAGCAGTACGGTGGGCACGAACACCTGGCTGACTTTATCCACCAGTTTCTGGATCGGCGCTTTTGCGGCCTGGGCGTCTTCCACCAGCCGGATGATCCGCGCCAGCACGGTTTCCGCACCGAGGGCCTGGGTACGCACCAGCAACCGGCCTTCACCGTTGATCGCGCCGCCGGTGACTTTGTCGCCGGGCTGCTTGGGCACCGGCAGGCTCTCGCCGCTGATCAGGGCTTCGTCGGCGTGGCTCTGGCCTTCAACCACTTCGCCATCCACCGGGAAGCGTTCGCCGGGTTTGACCATCACCAGGTCATTGAGGCGCAGGGCGCTGATGGCGACGTCTTGCTCGTGACCATCGGTCACCCGAATCGCCCGTTCCGGACGCAAGGCTTCGAGGGCTCGAATGGCGCTGGCAGTCTGGCGCTTGGCGCGGCTTTCCAGGTACTTGCCCAGCAGCACCAGGGCGATCACCACCGCCGAGGCTTCGAAATACAGATGTGGCATGCGCCCGGCGGCGGTGGCCCATTCGTACAGGCTCAAGCCATACCCGGCGCTGGTGCCCAGGGCGACCAGCAAATCCATGTTGCCGGCCCCCGCGCGCACGGCTTTCCAGGCGGCGACGTAAAACCGTGCGCCGAAGATGAATTGCACGGGCGTGGCCAAGGCGAATTGCGCCCAGGCCGGGAGCATCCAGTGCACGCCGAATGGCTGTAGCAGCATCGGCAATACCAGCGGCAAGGCGAGGGCAATGGCGATGATCAAGGCCAGGCGTTCGCGGTGCAGGCGCTGTTGCTGATTGTCGGTTGGCGGGTGTTCGGCTTCCCAGACGCTGGCGCTGTAGCCAGCCTTTGTCACAGCGGCGATCAAGGTCTGCGGATCGATCTGGCCAAGCAGTTCAAGGTGGGCGCGTTCGTTGGCCAGGTTGACGCTGACGCTTTTCACTCCAGCCACCTTGCCCAGCGCACGCTCGACGCGACCGATGCAGGATGCGCAGGTCATGCCGTCGATGCTCAATTCCAGGCTCTGTTGCGGCACGCTGTAGCCGGCCTTGGCCACGGCATCTATCAAGGCCGGCAAGCTGTTGCCGGGTGCCTGAACCCGCGCCTGCTCAGTGGCGAGGTTGACGCTGACGGCACTGGCGCCAATGACTTTGCTCAAGGCGCGCTCGACCCGCCCGGCGCAACTGGCGCAGGTCATGCCGGCAATCGGCAGGTCGAACGTGGTGGATTCGGACATCGGTCGCACTCCCTGTAGTAGATGACCACAGGATCAACCTTGCCATGCTGGCAAGGTCAAGCGCCAATCTTAAACGTGCCGCTGATCCCCTGTGGGAGCGAGCTTGCTCGCGATGGCGGAGTACCGGTCAACAGAGTTGTTGAATGTAACGGCCTAATCGCGAGCAAGCTCGCTCCCACAGGGGGTATAGATGTCAGTAGCCGAGACCGGCGCGCTTGAGGTACATCCCTTCCTGCGTCATCGCGATCCGGTACTTGAGCACATCGCCAGCCTTGAGCTGGATATCCTGCGAACCCGGCGCGAGCATGCCCGGATTGCAACCCGGCATCTGGCCCGGCAGCAGTTTCAGGCGTAGCGAGACGATGCCCGGCGGCAGGTTGAACGAGGTGCTCTGTTCCTGAAACAGCCGCGCTGCCAGTTGATCCTGGATGTACACGCCGATTTCGCAACTGGTCGCGACCTCCAGGCGCTCGCGGGAAATGATCAGCACGCCATAATCCTGACTGGCAGCATTGGCCGAAGGCACGGCGGCGAAAAGGCTGAGAAAGCCAAACAGGCTGAAAACTGACCAGCGCATGGCTGAATCTCCTGAGTTCGAGTCATTGATGGACGCAGCTTGGCCGAGCGTCGCGCCGATTGCCAGCCCGGCAGATCACTTCAGAACTTGACCTTGCCATGGTGGCAAGCTCGAAACTGGGTTCAACCCTCGGAAAAAGGAGTCATCCCATGCAAGTGTTCAACGTCGAAGGCATGTCTTGTGGTCACTGTGTCAAAGCCATCACCCAGGCGCTCCAGGCCAAAGATCCGGCAGCCAGTGTGCGAGTCGATCTGGCTGCCAGGGAGGTCGGTGTCGAAAGCGCGCTGACCGCCGAGCAGGTGATCGAGGCGATCAGCGAAGAGGGTTACGGCGTCAAACTGGCCTGAATTTGATAGTTAGCGAGCTACCGGAATGTTCAAGGCGTCCGTGCGCGGCTAGACTGTCGGGCTGCCGACTTCTGCCCCACTGGATGCCTGATGAACTTCCGTACCATTCTGATTCTCGGCGCCTTGAGCGCTTTCGGTCCGCTGGCGATCGATTTCTACCTGCCGGCCTTCCCGGCCATGGCCCTGGCTTTCGGCACGGACGAAAATCATGTCCAGATGACGTTGGCGGCCTACTTCCTCGGCTTGTCCATCGGTCAGTTGGCCTATGGTCCGGTGGCGGATCGTTTCGGGCGACGCATTCCGTTGCTCATCGGTGTCGGTTTGTTCACCGTTGCTTCCGTGGCGTGCGCCTATGCACCGAACCTGGAATGGCTGATCGGCGCGCGTTTCATCCAGGCGTTGGGCGGTTGCGCGGGGATGGTGATTTCCCGGGCGGTGGTCAGCGACAAGTGTGATGCGGTGGGGTCGGCGAAAGTCTTTTCGCAACTGATGCTGGTGATGGGACTTGCTCCCATCCTTGCGCCATTGCTGGGTGGGTTGTTGGTCAACACGACAGGCTGGCAGTCGATTTTTCTGGCCTTGACCGGTTTCAGTGCGCTGGCGGGGCTGGCGGTTGCGACGGGCTTGCCGGAAAGCTTGCCGGCCCACATACCGCGTCAACCGCTGTCGGGTGCGCTGCGTCAGTACGGTCGGTTGCTGGCCGACCCCATATTTCTTGGCCATGCCTTGACCGGGGGCATCGCCATCGCCGGGATGTTTGCCTACATCGCCGGTTCGCCCTTCATCTTCATCAAGCTCTACGGCGTTGCGGCCGAGCATTTCGGCTGGCTGTTCGGCATCAATGCGGCAGGCTTCATTCTGGTGGCGCAGGTCAACGCGCGGTTACTGGCCAAACGTGGCCCGATGTTTTTGCTGGCGCGCGCGGTGTGGGTTTATCTGGCGGCCGGTTTGACCCTGCTCGCTGTCAGCTCTCTGCACACGGCACAATTGTGGCCGCTGCTGATTCCATTGTTCATCTGTATCGCCAGCCTCGGTTGCATCAGCCCCAACGCGGCGGCTTGTGCGATGAGCGGGCAGGGCGCACGGGCCGGCAGCGCGTCGGCGCTGCTCGGTTGCCTGCAATTCAGCGTGGCTGCCGGCGCCTCTGCGCTGGTGGGCGTGTTGCACGACGGCAGCGCCGTGCCGATGGCCATGGTCATCAGCCTGTGTGGAATTCTGGTGGTGAGCGCGGCGGTGCTCACCCGGCGTTTGCAAAATGCCCGGGCGCTGGCGCAAGCCCGGGTTTGAGGCCGGAGTCAGCCGGCTGCGCGCTGCGTGAGGAGGACGGGAATCGGGTGAGGGGCCTGGATGCGGGCTTCAAGGGTACGCGTGAAAGCGCGAGCTTCTGCTTCGCTGCGGAACGTCACAGCATGTTGGTCAAGACGGACTTGCCACTGGGATTTTGCCAGTTCTTTTATCAGGATCTTCACAGCTGATCACCTCTCGTAAAAGACGTTACGCAAAAGAATGCCTCGCAGGAGATTCGATTGTAGTCCCGTACACGGTCACCATTGTGACAAGGATCAACTGTCTGACTGACGGTTTGTAACTAAAAAAAACACGGCTTTTCGAGGGCGCCCACAGAGGTTGTCCGCGACCGGAGCGTCCCGGTCGCAGACGGAAAACAGCAGAAAGCGATGAAATCAGTGGCGGTTTTTTCAGCGCTTCAGAACCCTTCCAATACAATCTTGCCCTTGGCTTTGCCGCTTTCCAGTAGGGCATGGGCACGGCGCAGATTGGCCGCGTTGATCGTGCCGAAGTGTTCGCCCATCGTGGTTTTCAGTGTCCCGGCATCGATCAGCCAGGCGACGCGATTGAGCAGGTTGTGCTGTTCGATCATGTCCGCGGTTTCAAACAGTGAACGGGTGTACATGAACTCCCAGTGCAGTGACAGGCTCTTGCGCTTGAGCTTGGTCACGTCCAGCGACTTGGGGTCATCGATCAGCGCCAGTTTGCCTTGGGGCGCCAATGCCTCCACCAATTGGTCCAGATGCTGGTCGGTCTGGGTCAGGCTGGCGACGTGAGTAACCTGGTCCACACCGGCACGCTTGAGTGCTTCGCTCAGTGGCTGGCCATGGTCGATCACCAGGTCAGCGCCCAACTCCTTCACCCAGCTTTGGGTTTGCGCACGCGAAGCGGTGCCGATGACTTTCAGGGCCGTCAGTTGGTGAGCGAGCTGCGTAAGAATCGAGCCCACGCCACCTGCCGCGCCGACGATCAACAGGCTCTGGCCTTCATCGGTTTTGCCTTCGCGCACTTGCAGGCGCTCGAACAACAGTTCCCATGCCGTGATCGCGGTGAGGGGCAGGGCAGCGGCTTCGGCGAATCCGAGGGTCTTGGGCATGTGGCCGACGATGCGCTCGTCCACCACATGCAACTCGCTGTTGCCGCCCGCCCGCGCGATGGAGCCGGCGTAAAACACCTGGTCGCCGACCGAGAACAGCGTCACCTCACTGCCCACGGCCTTGACCACACCGGCCACGTCCCAACCCAGCACTTTGGCCGCGCCGCCTTCGGGCTGGACGTTCTGGCGCACCTTGGTGTCCACCGGGTTGACCGAGATGGCTTTGACTTCCACGAGCAAGTCGCGGGGGCCGGCAACCGGCTCTGGCAGCTCTATGTCTTGCAGAGCCTTGTTGTCGCTGATCGGCAACGAGGCGTAGTAGGCAATGGCTTTCATGGGCGACTCCTGAACACTAATAAAGAAGGGATTCGATGGGACAGATGATTGGCTATTTCTCCTGAAGATAAAACCGGCTAAAAGAGCAGTCTCTTTCATTTTTTTTTTGATAATCGGTGTTCTTGATGCTGCGTTTCGATGACTTGCAGTTGTTTGTCCGGGCGGCGGACCTGGGCAGCCTGTCCGCCGCCGCGCGGGGCATGGACATGTCGGCGGCGGTGGCCAGTGCGGCGCTCAAGCGCATCGAACAGCAACTCGGCGCCCGTTTACTGGCCCGTTCTACCCGCAGCTTGCGCCTGACCGCCGAAGGCGAGGGCTTTCTTGAATATGCCCGCGCGGCCCTGAGCAATCTCGACGAGGGCCGGCGATTGCTGGCCAGTGGTCAGGACCAGGTCAGCGGGGTGCTGCAACTGTCGGCGCCATCGGACTTTGGCCGCAACCTGCTGCTGCCCTGGCTCGACGAGTTTCAACGCGAGCATCCGAAACTCACCGTGCGCCTGCTGCTGGGGGACCGCATTGCCGACCTGTTTCGCCAACCGGTAGACATTGCCCTGCGCTACGGTGAACCGGAGGACTCCAGCCTGGTGGCGCTGCCCATCGCCCCGCAGAACCGACGGGTGTTGTGCGCCGCTCCCGGCTATCTGGCCCGGCATGGCGAGCCGCGGCAGCTGGAGCAACTGGCACAGCACAATTGCCTGTTGTACATGCTCGGCAGCCGGGTCCACGATCACTGGAGTTTTCACGACGGCAAACGCGAAGTCAGCCTGACCGTCAGCGGCGATCGTTTCAGCGACGATGCCGATGTCGTGCGCCTATGGGCCGTGGCAGGTGCCGGGATCGCTTACAAATCCTGGCTCGATGTGGCCGCCGATGTACTGGCCGGCCGCTTGAAGGTGCTGATGCCGGAGCTGCTGTGTGAGCGCGCACCGTTGAATCTGTTGTGCGCCCATCGCGCACAATTGAGTAAGCCGGTGAACCTGTTGCGTGAAATGCTTGCCAGACGATGCGCCCTTTTGAGCAGTCAATTTCCAGGCTTTTCGGAAATCGATCATTAGTCGCACGAAAAAAGAGAAATTTCCCTCAGGAACGATCACCACCTACGCCGGGTGGAGGAAAGGATCCGCCGACCAACCCGCATATACTAGCGCCCTCATCATGTAAGTAGCGTCGATCCCCAATGGTGGGTCCACGTTCGAGTCGGCCCGGCTGCACGGTCATCCTTCTGGCCTTCGCAGCATCGGCCGGGCAGCGCAAATGGTTGAGCAAGGCGTTGCCGGGCTTATGGCAGTTTCCACGGATTGGCCGACGACATATTACTGGTCAAGATTTCTCTGGGCAGTAGACGAAACGATTCAACAGGGAGTGAATACATGGAACATGCACCTTGCATCAGCCAGATCGCCACGTTGCTGGCTGACCCAAAGCGCAGCGCAATGATGTGGGCCTTGATGGATGGTTCGGCGCGAGCAACCGAAGAGTTGGCATTGCTGGCCGGCCTGTCATCGTCGTCGGCCAGTGCACACTTGGGCCGTTTGTCCGCCGGAGGTCTGCTGAAGGTTGAAAACCGCGGCCGCAAACGCTTCTTCCGCCTGGCCGCTCCCGAGGTCGGAGCGGCAATCGAAGCACTGGCCAGCGCGACCTTCGCCAGCGCACCCCAGGATATTCCGGACGTATTCAAGCGCAATGCACCTCTGGTCAAACCCCGGGTGGTGCGGTCACCATTGTTGAGTGCCCGACTGTGCGACGATCATTTGGGGGGCACCCTGTCGGCCGATCTGTATCAGCGGCTGCTGGAGGCGGGCTGGATCGAACACTTTGATCAGCGGGTCACGGTCACGCTCAAGGGCGCGACAGAGTTGGCGGCACGGGGAGTGTTCATCCAGGCGCTGGCCCATCACAACGGCAGGGTTGCCTGCGCCTGCCCCGACTGGAGCGAAAGGCGCCCGCACATGGGCGGCTCGCTGGGCGCGGCATTGTTGCAGCTGTTCATGCAGTCGGGGTGGTTGAGCCTGCCCAACGATTCCCGAACCTTGCAGGTGACGGCCTCCGGGCAACGGGAAATTCATCGCTTTGCCAGTGAGTCCGAACTGGAAATGGCGTTGTAGGAGCCGGCTTGCCGGCGATGGCGGCCTCTCATCCAGCATCAATACTGGAGGTGATGGCCTTATCGCTGGCAAGCCAGCTCCTGCAAGGTTTGCGTTTGCCTTTAGGGTTTTACCAACCGCGCATCGAGACTGTTCTGCGCCAGGCGCTTGGCCTGATCCTGGGTCATGCCCAGATGGGTGTGCAACGCATGGAAGTTCTCGGTGACATAACCGCCGAAATACGCCGGGTCATCGGAGTTCACGGTCACTTTCACGCCGCGTTCCAGCATGTCGAGAATGTTGTGCTGCGACATGTGATCGAACACGCAAAGCTTGGTGTTCGACAACGGGCACACGGTCAGCGGGATCTGCTCGTCGATGATTCGCTGCATCAGGCGCTCGTCTTCGATGGCGCGCACGCCATGGTCGATGCGCTGGATTTTCAGCAGGTCGATGGCTTCCCAGATGTACTCGGGCGGGCCTTCTTCACCGGCGTGGGCGACGGTCAGGAAGC
This sequence comes from Pseudomonas sp. GW456-L13, assembly GCF_017350115.1. Lineage (NCBI taxonomy): Bacteria > Pseudomonadati > Pseudomonadota > Gammaproteobacteria > Pseudomonadales > Pseudomonadaceae > Pseudomonas > Pseudomonas sp. GW456-L13. The sequence continues at coordinate 2,548,440 of NZ_JACNAS010000001.1, read as the reverse complement.
CTTCGTGGCGGGCACGGTCGAACACGCGCTGGAACTTGCTCGGCGGGTGGCCCATCTCGGAGCTGTCCAGGCCCACGGCGACGAACGCATCGCGGAACGGCAGCGCCTGATCGAGGGTTTTCTGGGCTTCGTCTTCGCTCAGATGGCGCAGGAAGCTCAGGATCAAACCACTGGTGATGCCCAGTTGCTGTTCACCATCCTTGAGCGCGGCGGCGATGCCGTTGAGCACCACTTCGAACGGGATGCCACGGTCGGTGTGGGTTTGCGGGTCGAAGAACGGTTCGGTGTGAATCACGTTCTGCTCTTTGCAGCGCAGCAGGTACGCCCAGGTCAGGTCATAGAAGTCCTGGGACGTGCGCAGCACATCGGCACCCCGGTAATACAGATCGAGGAACTCCTGCAGGTTGTTGAAGGCATACGCCTTGCGCAAGGTTTCGACGTCGTTCCATGGCAAGGCAATCTTGTTGCGCTCGGCCAGGGCGAACAACAGCTCCGGCTCCAGCGAGCCTTCCAGGTGCAGGTGCAATTCTGCCTTGGGCAGGGCGTTCAGCCAGTCGTACATAATTCTTTTCTCATCAGGTGCAATGGTCGCCATTCTACAGAGGGTTGCCGCAACAATTGGTAAAACCTGACCAGGCGGTTGATCACACCGCTTCCGGTTCCCGTCGATAAGCGTAGGTATCGGCGAAGCGCGAGAGCAGGAACTCGGCGCAGGTGGTGGCCGGGTATTTCGCCGGGTGCAATGTGTCCTGACATCCGGGCAGGCATTCGATGCGGGTATCCGGGTGCGGCTCGGCGAAGAACGGCATCGAATAACGATCCACGCCCAGGGGGCTGATCACCCGGTGCGGCGTCGACAGGTAACGGTCGTTGCTCCAGCGCGCCATCATGTCGCCGAGGTTGACCACGAACGTACCTTCGATCGGCGGCGCGTCGATCCATTCGCCTTTGACGTTGCGTACTTGCAAGCCACCGGCGGCGTCCTGATAGAGCAGGGTGATGCAGCCGTAGTCGGTGTGCGCGCCGGCACCTTGTTGCTCTTCGGAACTGGCGGTGTGGCGCGGCGGGTAATGGATCATCCGCAGCACGCTGACCGGCTCATTGAAGCGCGCGTCGAAGAAATCACGCTCAATCCCCAGCGCGATGGTCATTGCCCGCAACAGCGTTTGCGCGAGGTCTTGCATGTCGACGTAGTGCTGCTCCATCAGCGCTTCCCAGCCGGGTATGGACGGATGGCGATTGGGGCCGCGCAGGGGCTTTTCCGCCAGTACGTCAGGGTGCTCGGCCGGTAGGTGCAGGCCCATGTCGAAGGTTTCTTTGAGGTCGCTGGGTTTGCTCGGGTCCAATTGCTCGGTGGCAATGGCGCCGTAACCGCGATGGTGACGGGTCTGGGTGATGTCGATCTTGAGCTTTTCGGCGGTAGGTTGGCCGAAGAAGCGTTTGGCGCTGTCGAGTAGTTCGTCGATCCGCTCAGTGCTGATCGGATGGCCCTTGATGTAGAAGAAACCCCACTCGCGGCAGGCGAGGTCGATTTGTTCGGCCACCGCTGGCCAGGCGGATGGATCGTCGCTGTAGAGCGGGGTGATGTCGATGATGGGGAGGCTGTTCATGGATTGTCCTGAAAAAACGCAGACTGGAAAACACTGAAGAACCCTGTGGGAGCGAGCTTGCTCGCGATGAGGCCAGCACAACAAACATCTTTGCTGACTGAAAGTCCGCCATTGCGAGCAAGCTCGCTCCCACAGGGACGGTGTTTCAGCATTGGAGAATTACTTCGGAATCTCGGCCTTCATGCCTTCCACGTAGTAATTCATCGACGCCAGTTCCGCCGTGGTCGCACTCTCGCCCGCCGGGATTTTCTCGACCCCGGCCTGATCCTTGATCGGCCCGGTGAACAGTTGCAGCGCACCGCTCTTGATGTCGGCGATGAGCTGCTCGGCTTCGCTCTTCACCGTCGCCGGTACCAGGTCACTGATCGGCAGCTCAACGGTGCCCTCCTTCAAACCGCCCCAGTAGTCCCGGGATTTCCAGTCATGGTCGAGCACGCTTTGGGTTGCTTGAACGTAGTGCGGCCCCCAGTCATTGACGATGGAGGTCAGCACCGCTTTCGGCCCGAAGTGCGCCATGTCCGAAGCGTAGCCCACGGCATACACGCCGCGACGTTCGGCGGCCTGGATCGGCGCGGGGCTGTCGGTATGCTGGAACACCACGTCCACGCCCTGATCGATCAACGCGTTGGCGGCGTCCGCTTCCTTGCCCGGATCGAACCATGAGTTGACCCACACCACCTTGATCTCGGTGCCGGGATTGTATTTGTTCAGGGCCAACTGGATGGCGTTGATGTCGCGGATCACTTCCGGGATCGGGAAGGAGGCGACGTAGCCGACCTTCTTGGTCTTGGTCATCTTCGCCGCGAGGAAGCCGCCGACGTAGCGGCCCTCGTAAGTGCGCGCCAGGTAAGTGCCGAGGTTCTTGTCCTGCTTGTAGCCGGTGGCGTGTTCGAAGGTCACCTTGGGAAACTGTTTGGCAACTTTCACCGTCGGGTTCATGTAGCCGAAGGAGGTGGTGAAGATCAGGTCGTATTTGTCCTTGGCCATGTTGCGGATCACCCGCTCGGCGTCGGCGCCTTCGGCGACGTTTTCCACGTAGTTGGTGGTGATCTGCGAGCCGAATTTTTCCGCGAGTTCCTTGCGCCCCTGTTCATGCTGATACGTCCAGCCGTGGTCACCGATCGGACCGATATAGACGAAGCCGACTTTCAGCGGATCGGCGGCTACGGCGGTCAGGCTGGCGCTCAAACCAATGGCCGCCGCAACGGCGCAAAGCAGCTTCTTCAACGGGCGTTTGTGCATGAATTGAAACTCCATTTTGTTGTGAGGTTGGCTGGGCTCTCGGGCTTGCACAGGGCAATGCAAGTTGCTGACCAACAAGACAACAAAATTGGAATCCACGGTGATGCCATCGCGAGCAGGATCGCGACAGGTCCTTTAAGTCCGATTACAGTGCGTGTCCTTGCACAGCTGCCACCCACTGGTGCGCCAATCCACAAAACCAATGTGGGAGCGGGCTTGCTCGCGAAGGCGGTGTGTCAGTCGACATCGTCAGTGACTGAAATACCGCCATCGCAAGCAGGCTCGCTCCCACAGTTTTAATCGGTGTTGTATCAGGTCCCGGCGATCAGTTGCCGTGCCGCCTGGCTGTGATCAGCAATCAACCCCTTCAGATCCAGCCCCTCGACCTGCCCGTCGATCACCCGCCACTTGCCGCCGACCATCACTCGATCCGCGCGATCAGCACCACACAGCAGCAACGCCGACACCGGATCATGACTGCCGGAGAAACGCAGTTCATCGAGCTTGAACATCGCCAGGTCAGCCTGTTTGCCCACCGCCAACTCGCCGATATCGGTACGACCCAGCAGGCTCGCCGAACCCTTGGTCGCCCAGCCCAACACGCGCTCCGGGGTGATCTTCTCGGCGCCGTAGCGCAGGCGCTGGATGTACAGGGCCTGACGCGCTTCGAGCATCATGTTCGAGGCATCGTTGGATGCCGAACCGTCCACGCCCAAACCAAGCAAGGCACCAGCATCGGTCAACTCGATGCTCGGGCAGATGCCCGAGGCCAGGCGCATGTTCGAACTCGGGCAATGGCAAATACCGGTGCCGGCGGCGCCGAGGCGGGCGATTTCATCCGGGTTGAAGTGGATGCCATGGGCCAGCCAGGTGCGGGGGCCGAGCCAGCCGACACTGTCCAGATAGTCCACGGTGCGCAGGCCGAAGCGTTGCAGGCAGAAATCTTCTTCATCGAGGGTTTCTGCCAGGTGGGTGTGCAGGCGCACGTCGAGTTTGTTCGCCAGTTCGGCGCTGGCCGACATGATTTGCGGGGTCACCGAGAACGGCGAGCACGGTGCCAGGGCGATCTGGATTTGCGCGCCGTCACCGCGTTCATGGTACTCGGCGATCAACCGCTGACTGTCGGCGAGGATCACTTCGCCTTCCTGCACGGTCTGTTGCGGCGGCAGGCCACCGTCCTTTTCACCGAGGCTCATGGATCCACGGGTGAGCATGGCGCGCATGCCCAGTTCACGAACGCTCTCGACCTGCACGTCGATCGCGTTTTCCAGACCTTCCGGGAACAGGTAGTGATGGTCGGCGGCGGTGGTGCAACCGGACAGCAGCAATTCAGCCAACGCGACTTTGGTGGCGAGGGCGAGTTTTTCCGGGGTCAGTCGTGCCCAGACCGGGTACAGGGTTTTCAGCCACGGGAACAGCGGCTGATTGACCACCGGCGCCCAGGCGCGGGTCAGGGTTTGATAGAAGTGGTGATGGGTGTTGATCAGGCCCGGCAGGATCACATGCTCGCGGGCATCGAACACTTCATTGCACGGTGCGGACGGTTGTTGACCGGCGCCGAGTACTTCGACGATCAAACCGTCTTGCAGCACCAGACCGCCACGGGCATCGAGACCATTGGACGTGAAAATGGCGAGGGGATTCTTTAACCAGGTACGGGTCGCAGGCATGTTGGCCGGCTCCTCTGAAAGTTGGGTTCAGGGTTGCCAGCTCAGTGTTGCCCTGTCTGCTGATCCAGGTTCGCCGGGGAGGCGAGGTGCGAAGTGTCGATCAAAACGGCCCGGCGGGCAAGCCCGACCCGACAGGCAGATGCAACCCGGCGGTATTACCAGGGAATGGTTTCGCCCCGGTAATTGATGAAGTGATGACCACCCTTGCCGAAATACGCATTCACCTGATCGACCAGGCCACGGGTGCTGGTTTCCACGTCGATGTCCGCGCCTTCGCCACCCATGTCGGTTTTCACCCAGCCCGGGTGCAGCGACAGCACGGTGAGCCTGGTTTCGCCCAACTGAGTGACGAAGCTGTTGGTCATGGAGTTCAGCGCCGCCTTGCTGGCCTTGTACAGTGCCAGTTCCGGCGCATCGGGCATGGTCACGCTGCCCAGCACCGAACTCATGAACGCCAGCACGCCGGTGTCCGGTCGCAGTTGCTCGACAAAACTCTGGGCCAGGTTGATCGGCGCCACGGCGTTGGTGAAAAACAGCTGACCGACTTCGGCCATTGTCGCGCCACCGTTCGGCGTCTGGACATCCGGCCCCTTGACCCCGGCATTGACGAACAACAGGTCAAACACGTCGCCCTTGAGTTGTTGGCTCAGGGCGGACACAGCGTGTTGATCGTCCATGTCGAGCGTTTCGATCCGCACCTTGCCCAGGGCCTGCAAGGCTTCGGCTTTTTGCGGATCGCGCACGGTGGCGGTGACTTGCCAGCCATCGGCCAACAGGGTTTTCACCAGCCCGAGGCCAAGCCCCCGGGAGGCGCCGATGATGAGCGCGGTTTTTGCCTTGGACATGAGTGGCTTCCTTGAAAATTCAGAGTCGTGGATTCAATGGACACTGTTGCCCGAGCCGTTGTTGCAACTCTTCGCGCAGTGCGCCGAGTTCGGCCATGCGGGCTTCGATCAGTTTGAGTTTGTCTTGCAGCAGTTGCGTGACGGCGCTGTCCGGATCGGGCGATTGCCAGATTGTAGCGACGCTGTTGCCGATCTCGCCGAGGGTAAAGCCCAGCCGTTGCGCGGTCTTGATGTACTGCACCAGTTGCACCATGTCTGGCGGATAGTCGCGATACCCGTTGGCGCTGCGTTGCGCCGCAATCAATCCGCGCTGCTCGTAAAAGCGCAGCGTGTCGCGGCTGACGGCGCTGGCCTGGGCTAATTCACCGATGCGCATCATGACGTCTCGAGGGGGGCTTGACCCTGGAGCATACTCCAGGCTTTAGCCTTGTTGCTCCCTGAATTGATGGAGCAATGTCGATGTGGACTACAACGCAATATCGCCGGTTGGTGCAAGGTAGTGCCTGGTATGACCTGATCGTGATGGTCGCGTTTGTCACGCCGTGGAGTTTTGCGGCGTTGCATGGGATTTTGACGTGGGTGAGTCAGGCGTTGAGTTTGCCCGGTGAGCTGCCACCGTTCGAGCCGGTGCACATGTTGATGGCGAATTTGTTGGGCTCGATTGTGTGCGTATGGGCGGTGTTGCGGATTCGTGATCCGCAGCAGGTTTATGGGCGGTATGACGCCGTGGGCAGATTCCTGTTCTCGGCCTGGCAGGCTTATGCCCTGATCCATGGCGCGAGTTCGCTGCTGGTGGTTTTTCTGGTGTTTGAATTGGCGTGGGGCATTGCTCAAGTGTTGCCTGTTCGGCAGCCATCGCGAGCAAGCTCGCTCCCACAGGGTCTGCGCCAGACACATTAATTACGCAAGATGCGGTTATGTGGGAGCGAGCTTGCTCGCGATGAGGCCAGACCAGACAACCACTAATGCCCGGCCTGCCACGGCTGCCCCAGCGACACCGGCGCATACAACCGTGTGCGCACCGCATCCCGGGACAGCAGCACCAGCACCCCAATGGTCGCGACATACGGCAACATCGCCAGCAGACTCGACGGAATCGCCAGCCCCAGTCCCTGCGCCACCAGGTGCAGGATGCTGGCGAGCCCGAACAGGTACGCACCGAGCAGCAGGCGCCACACCCGCCAACTGGCGAACACCACCAGCGCCAGGGCAATCCAGCCGCGCCCGGCGCTCATGTTCTCCGCCCACATCGGCGTGTAAGCCAGGGACAGGTAAGCCCCGGCCAATCCGGCCATCGCACCGCCGAACAACACCGCCAAGGTCCGCACGGCCAACACCGGCAAGCCCATGGCGCTGGCCGCATCCGGGTTTTCCCCGACCGCCTGAATGATCAGCCCGACGCGGCTTTTCAGAATCACCCAGGCCACTAATGCAAACAACGCGAACGACAGATACACCAGCAGATCCTGGGCAAACAGCATCCGCCCGATCAGTGGGATTTCACTCAGATAGGGAATCGCCACCGGCTCGAATCCCGCCAGCGGCTTGCCGACCCACGCCGCACCGACGAAGGTCGACAGGCCCACGCCGAAAATCGTCAGGGCAAGACCTGTGGCCACCTGATTGGCGTTGAACACCAGTGCCACCAGGGCAAACAGCGACGACAACAGCATCCCGGCGAGCATTGCCAGCAACACGCCGAGCCACAGGTGACCGGTATTGAACGCGACGATGAAACCGATCACCGCACCAAACAGCATCATGCCTTCCTGGCCCAGGTTGAGGACGCCGCTTTTCTCGCAGATCAGTTCCCCCAGCGCCACCAGCAACAACGGCGTACCGCAGCGGACCATGGCATAGAAAATATTGCTCAGCAGATCGATATCCATCACATCGCTCCTGTTTGTACGACGGTGGATTGCGCGCGGCGGGCCCAGCGCAGGTTCAAACGCGGTCGGTAGAGGATCAGCACATCACTGGCCAGCAGGAAAAACAGCATCATGCCCTGGAACAATTGGGTGATCGCTTGCGGCAGGTTCAGGCTCATTTGTGCGCTTTCGCCACCGATGTACAGCAGCGCCATCAACAGGCTGGAAAACAGGATGCCGAGAGGATTCAGACGACCGAGAAATGCCACGGTGATCGCCGCATAGCCGTAGCCCGGCGAGACCTGTGGCACCAGCTGGCCGATGGGACCGGTGACTTCGCACACACCGGCAAGCCCCGCCAGGCCGCCGCTGATCAACAGCGCGAGCCAGATCAGGCGCTTCTCGCGAAAGCCGACGAAGCCGGCGGCACGCTTGTCCAGCCCCAGCACTTTGATCTGGAACCCGACAAAGCTTTTCTGCAACAGCACCCACACCGCCACCAACGCGAGCAGGGCGAAGTAAACCCCGGCGTGGACCCGACCATCGTCCATCAGCAGCGGCAGGCGGCTGGCGTCACCGAACATCGCTGACTCGGGGAAGTTGAACCCGGCGGGATCTTTCAAAGGGCCGTGAACGCAGAACAGCAGCAGGTTCAGTGCGATGTAGTTGAGCATGATGCTGGTCAGGATCTCATTGGCGTTGAAGCGCGTGCGCAACCACGCCGTCAGCCCGGCCCACGCAGCGCCCGCCAGGGTGCCGGTAAGCAGGATCAACACCAGCGCCCAGCGGCTTTGCATATCGATGATGTTCACCGCCAGCGCACTGCCGGCCAGCGCACCGAGCAGCAGTTGACCTTCGGCACCGATGTTCCAGATGCGCGCCTGATAGGCGACGGCCAGGCCCAATGCGCAGAGCAGAATCGGCAGGGCTTTGACCAGCAATTCGGAGACGCCGTACAGGTCGCTGACCGGTGCGATCAGCAAGGTGTGCAAGGTCAGCAACGGGTCATGCCCGAGCGCGATAAACAACAACGATCCACAGCCCAGGGTCAGTGCAGCCGCCAGCAACGGCGAGCACCACAGCATCAGGCGCGATTGCTGGCCGCGAGGTTCAAGAGAAAGCAGCATGTGACACTCCGTTAACGCGTGGCGGATGCGAGTGATTGGGGGGCGCCGAACTGGCCGGCCATCCAGCCGCCGACATCGCTCAGGCGGGTGTCGACGGTGGCGTGAAGCGCCGACAGCCGACCGCCGCACAAGGCGCCGAGCCGGTCGCTGATCTGGAACAGTTCGTCCAGGTCTTCGGAGATCACCAGGATCGCCGCGCCGGCATCGCGCAAGGCAATCAAGGCGCGGTGAATGGTGGCGGCGGCACCGACGTCCACGCCCCAGGTCGGGTGTGCGGCGACCAGCAGTCTGGGTTGCTGAAGGATTTCCCGACCGAGGATGAATTTCTGCAAGTTGCCGCCGGACAGGCTGCGGGCAGGCGCCTGGCTATCGGGTGTCTTGACTCCGAAACGGCGGATGATTTCCTCGGCCAGTGCTTCGACTTTGCCGCGCTGGATCAGGCCGTTACTCACCAAGCCGTGCTGGAAAGCAGTCAGCAGCGCGTTGTCCGCCAGGCTCAGTTCCGGTACCGCACCATGACCCAGGCGTTCGGCGGGGACGAACGCCAGGCCGAGTTGGCGGCGAGCATCGGGACGCAAATGGGCGACTGGCTCCTTGCCAAAACGGATCGTCGCGCTGGCGTTGCGGGGCAGCAGTGCTTCGCCGCTGAGCAAGGCCAGTAACTCATCCTGGCCATTGCCGGCGACACCGGCGATGCCGACAATTTCACCGCGGCGCACTTCAAGGTCGATGTTGGCAAGCGAGCAGCCGAATGGGTCCGGGTTGTGCCAGGACAATCCACGGACATCAAGGCACGCATCACCTCCGGTAACCTTCGGATAGTCAGCGATCAACTCCGCCGCTTCACCGACCATCAAGCGCGCCAGTTGCTGGTCCGAACACTCGGCCGGCACGCAATGCCCGGCCACCCGACCGCCTCGTAAAACCGTTGCGCTGTGGCACAACGCACGCACTTCCCCGAGCTTGTGGCTGATGAACAAAATGCTGCAGCCTTCGGCGGCGAGTCGGCGCAGGGTAACGAACAAGTCATCGGCCTCTTGCGGCGTCAGCACCGAAGTCGGTTCATCGAGAATCAACAGGCGGATGTCCTGCATCAGGCAGCGAATGATTTCCACCCGCTGCCGTTCACCGATCGACAGGCTGTGGACAAGTCGCTCCGGTTCCAGCGTCATGCCGTAGCGCCGGGACACTTCGCGAATTTTCGGCTCAAGCTGTTTGGGTGTGCCTGCCGCCGCGCCCATGGCCAGGGCGATGTTCTGTGCCACGCTCAGGGTTTCGAACAGCGAAAAATGCTGGAATACCATGCCGATTCCCAAACCCCGGGCCTGGGCCGGGTTGCGCAGGCTCACCCGCTGACCTTGCCAGATCACCTCGCCGGAATCGGCGTGGGTAACGCCGTAGATGATCTTCATCAGCGTGCTTTTGCCCGCACCGTTTTCGCCGAGCAGGGCATGGATCTCGCCAGGGGCAATGGTCAGGTCGATGGCATCGTTGGCCAGGCAGCCGGGGTAGCGTTTTGTGATTCTACGCAGTTGCAGGCGCGGAACTGGATCAGGGATTGGAGCGTGATTGGGCATGACAGGCTCAGTGCTGTTGGACTTGTGCCTGTGGATAAAGCAATTTTCTGGCCACTAGGTCAGGAAAATCTCGAAGTCCTGCGACCAGAGGCGTTCAGTACGCAGCTTTCAAATGTGCCACGCACAGCCCGGCACCACATGGGGGCAATGGCGCAAATCAAGCCCCGATTTTGCTCGTGCGGTTTTGTTCAAAAAATGAGCAATCGACCACAAGCCATACCGTACACGGCGCCGAGACGGCCATGAACGGGTTATCCACAGATTGCTCCACAGTATTTGTGTGCAAGCTCACAGCACGGGCATAAGCACTGAGTGGCTACTTCTAAAGGCGATAAACCGCTGTAACTATTTGTTTTTATTTGAATTTGACGTGCTTGATGGCAGATTGGACGAAAATTGAGCAAAGTCCGCAAAGCCGCATGACAAAAGGGTTACAGCGGTATGTGCTCAGGTTATCCACAGGCGGGTGCACAGCAGATGTGGGCAAATATGGAATAAGTGAAAAAACGGCGTGCCCCAAAAAATTGCAGCCGGTGCTGAAGCCTTTTAGCGCCGTAACAAAATTCGCCCGCGACTCAAATCGGCCAGTTGTGACTGCAAGGTGTCGATTTGCGCATCGCCTACGGCCAACTGCAACTCGACACCATTGGCGGTGAAGCTTTCATCCACAACCAATCCACCTGCCTCCGCCACCCGCAGCTTGACCAGGGCCAACTCGGCAAATCCGCAAGCGCAACTCAGCGGCACTCGGCTGATCAGCTCAATCTTTGGTGCCGCTTGCAGGCATTTGTTCGCACCACCGCCATAGGCCCGGGCGAGTCCGCCGGTACCCAGTTGGATGCCGCCATACCAGCGAATCACCAGCACCGCGACCTGATCGCAATCCTGTGCCTCGATCGCCGCCAGAATCGGCCGGCCGGCCGTACCGCCGGGCTCGCCATCATCGGTGCTGCGGTACTGATCACCGAGCTTCCAGGCCCAGCAGTTGTGCGAGGCATTCAAGTCGCTGTGCTGTTCAATGAACGCCTGGGCCTCGGCCGGGCTGGAGATCGGCGCGGCGAAGGTAATGAAGCGGCTCTTGCGAATCTCTTCGCGGTATTCGCAAAAACCGCTGAGGGTAAATGGCATAAGTGCTTAGATGGCAGGTTTCAGGCCGCAGCCCTTGAGAATGATGCGGATCAGGTTATCCCCGGCGTCTTCCATGTCCTGTTTGGTCAACTTGGTGCGCCCGGTGACGCGGCAGATCTGCGTGGCGAAGTCGGCGTAGTGCTGGGTGCTGCCCCACAACAGGAAGATCAGGTGCACCGGATCGACCGGGTCCATTTTACCGGCGTCGATCCAGGCCTGGAACACGCCCGCACGACCCTGGAACCAGGCGCGATAGTCCTGGTTGAAATACTCGGTCAGGCACTCGCCGCCGCTGATGACTTCCATGGCGAAAATCCGCGAGGCTTGCGGCTGGCGCCGGGAGAACTCCATTTTGGCGCGGATGTAGCGGGTCAAGGCTTCGCTCGGATCGTCCTCGGCGGTGAGGGTGTTGAACGTGCTGTCCCACAGTTCGATGATGTTGCTCAGCACCGCCACGTACAAACCGAGCTTGTTGGTGAAGTAGTAATGCAGGTTTGCCTTGGGCAACCCGGCGTTCTGGGCGATGGTGTTCATGCTCGTGCCTTTGTACCCGTGACGGGCGAACTCGTCTTCGGCGGCCTTGATGATGGTCTCTTCGTTTTTTTGACGAATGCGGCTGACAGATTTTGCGCCGTGGGCTGGGACTTCAAAGGTCATAAGCACTTCCGAACGGGTGGGTGGGACGGCCAGTGCGTTGATAACGTACCCACCGGCTTCAGACAAGACCTCACACAATAAAACCTTACTCCGCTCCCACAATGTTCAACGCGTCGCGGCCAGGCTCTCGAGAAAACTCTCCAGCACCAGATGCGGTCGGCGCCCCTTGCGTGTGACCGACGCCAGGCTGAGGTCATAGAAGCGTGTTTTTGCTTTCAACGCTCGCAACCGGCCTTGCTGCACCCAAAGACTCGCGTAGTGATCTGGCAGGTAACCGATATAGCGTCCGGTCAGGATCAGGAAGGCCATGCCTTCGCGGTCCGAGGCGCTGGCGGTGCAATTGAGCGCCTGATAATGGGCCTGGATTTCCGCCGGCAAACGAAAGGTCGGGGCGATGGCGTCCTGGCTATTCAGACGCGTGTCGTCCAGTTGTTTGTCGTCGACATAAAACAGCGGGTGACCGACCGCGCAGTACAACAGCGATCGCTCGCTATACAGCGGTTGATACTCCAGCCCCGACAATGCGCTGGCCTGCGGTACCACGCCGACGTGCAGGCGACCGTCGAGCACGCCTTGTTCGACTTCATTGGGCGCGATCATGCGGATCTGGATCTGCACGTCCGGGCCGCGTTCTTTCAATTGCGCGAGGGCATGGGTGATGCGCATGTGGGGCAGGGTGACCAGGTTGTCCGTCAAACCGATGATCAATTCGCCGCGCAAGTGCTGGTGCAGGCCATTGACCTCGGTGCGGAAGCTTTCCAGCGCACTTAACAGCTGCAATGCCGATTGATAGACCTCGCGGCCCTCTTCGGTCAGGGAAAACCCGGCACGTCCCCGTTGGCACAGGCGCAGGCCGAGGCGTTGCTCCAGATCGCTCATCTGTTGGCTGATCGCCGAGCGACCGATGCCCAGCACGGTCTCCGCCGCGGAGAAGCCGCCGCATTCCACCACGCTGCGGAAAATCCTCAGCAGGCGAATATCAAAGTCGCTGACCTGGGCCAGCGGATCGGGACGGCGAGTACTCATGCGGGTTACTCAAAGTTTAGTAGTTGGCTGACTGAACATTAGAAAAGTTGGATTTCACCGACTTTATCCCCGTGGCAATTTAGCTGCAACAACGGTTTTCAATCCTTACGCCGCTTATTGCCTTGCGAGGTTACGCCCATGAACCAGCCTGAAAACGCACCGACTTCCCTGGCCAGCCAGCTCAAGCTCGATGCTCACTGGATGCCTTACACCGCCAACCGCAACTTCCAGCGCGATCCACGGCTGATCGTTGGCGCCGAAGGCAGTTGGCTGATCGACGACAAAGGCCGCAAGGTATATGACTCGCTGTCCGGTCTGTGGACCTGTGGCGCCGGGCACACTCGTAAGGAAATCCAGGAAGCGGTCGCCAAGCAACTGGGTACCCTCGATTACTCGCCAGGCTTCCAGTACGGCCATCCGCTGTCCTTCCAGCTGGCTGAAAAAATCACCGACCTGACCCCGGGCAACCTCAACCACGTGTTCTTCACCGACTCGGGTTCCGAGTGCGCTGACACCGCTGTAAAAATGGTCCGTGCTTACTGGCGCCTGAAGGGCCAGTCGACCAAGACCAAAATGATCGGCCGTGCCCGTGGCTACCACGGTGTGAACATCGCCGGCACCAGCCTCGGTGGCGTGAACGGCAACCGCAAGCTGTTCGGTCAGGCGATGATGGACGTCGATCACCTGCCGCACACTTTGCTGGCAAGCAACGCTTACTCCCGTGGCATGCCGGAGCAGGGCGGTATCGCCCTGGCTGACGAGCTGTTGAAGCTGATCGAACTGCACGATGCGTCGAACATCGCGGCGGTATTCGTCGAGCCATTGGCCGGTTCCGCTGGCGTGCTGGTGCCGCCACAGGGTTACCTCAAGCGTCTGCGTGAAATCTGCGACCAGCACAACATCCTGCTGGTGTTTGATGAAGTAATCACCGGTTTCGGCCGTACCGGCACCATGTTCGGTGCTACCACCTTCGGTGTGACACCGGACCTGATGTGCATCGCCAAGCAAGTCACCAACGGTGCGATCCCGATGGGCGCGGTGATTGCCAGCTCCGAGATCTACCAGACTTTCATGAATCAGCCGACGCCTGAATACGCGGTTGAATTCCCCCATGGCTACACCTATTCCGCGCACCCGGTGGCTTGCGCCGCTGGCCTGGCAGCACTCGACCTGCTGCAAAAGGAAAACCTGGTACAGAGCGTGGCCGAAGTCGCACCGCATTTCGAAAATGCGCTGCACGGCCTCAAAGGCACCAAGAACATCATCGACATCCGCAACTACGGCCTGGCCGGCGCGATCCAGATCGCTCCACGTGACGGCGACGCGATCGTGCGTCCGTTCGAAGCCGGCATGGCGCTGTGGAAAGCCGGGTTCTACGTACGCTTCGGCGGCGACACCCTGCAGTTCGGCCCAACCTTCAACAGCAAGCCGCAGGACCTGGATCGTCTGTTCGACGCGGTCGGCGAAGTGCTGAGCAAGATCGACTGATTTGACAACACACCTGTAGGAGCGAGCTTGCTCGCGATGGACGTAAACGATAGTGGGGGCTGCCTGGATGAACGCAGTGCCCTCACCATCTTCGCGAGCAAGCTCGCTCCGACAAAAAACATCTATATAGCAGGCGCTCTTTAACGGACGCCTGTGGACAACTTTTCAGGAGCTTCCATGAGCGTTATTCCGCATTTGATCAATGGCGAACTGGTGACCGAGAACGGTCGCGCGGTTGATGTGTTCAACCCGTCTACCGGCCAGGCTATTCACAAGTTGCCACTGGCGACCCGCGAAACCATCCAGAGCGCCATCGACGCGGCCAAGGCTGCATTCCCGGCCTGGCGCAACACGCCGCCGGCCAAGCGTGCCCAAGTGATGTTCCGCTTCAAGCAACTGCTGGAGCAGAACGAAGCGCGTATCGCCCAACTGATCAGCGAAGAGCACGGCAAGACCCTGGAAGATGCTGCCGGTGAATTGAAGCGCGGCATCGAGAACGTCGAGTTCGCTTGCGCGGCTCCGGAAATCCTCAAGGGCGAGTACAGCCGTAACGTCGGACCGAACATCGATGCCTGGTCTGACTTCCAGCCGCTGGGCGTGGTGGCCGGTATCACTCCGTTCAACTTCCCGGCCATGGTGCCGTTGTGGATGTACCCGCTGGCGATCGTCTGCGGTAACTGCTTTATCCTCAAGCCTTCCGAGCGTGACCCGAGCTCGACGCTGCTGATTGCACAGCTTCTGCTGGAGGCTGGCCTGCCCAAAGGCGTGCTGAGCGTGGTCCACGGTGACAAGACTGCGGTGGACGCATTGATCGAAGCGCCGGAAGTCAAAGCGCTGAGCTTCGTGGGTTCGACGCCGATTGCCGAATACATCTATTCCGAAGGCACCAAGCGTGGCAAACGCGTCCAGGCCCTGGGCGGTGCGAAGAACCACGCGGTGCTGATGCCGGATGCAGACCTCGACAACGCCGTCAGCGCACTGATGGGCGCGGCTTACGGTTCTTGCGGCGAGCGTTGCATGGCAATCTCGGTAGCGGTGTGCGTGGGTGAGCAGGTGGCCGATGCACTGGTGGCCAAACTGGTTCCGCAAATCAAGGCGCTGAAAATCGGTGCCGGTACCAACTGCGGCCTGGACATGGGCCCACTGGTGACTGGCCAGGCGCGCGACAAGGTCAGCGGTTATGTAGAAGACGGCGTAGCTGCCGGCGCGACACTGGTGGTGGACGGCCGAGGCCTGACCGTCGCTGGTCACGAGGAAGGCTTCTTCCTGGGTGGTTGCCTGTTCGACAATGTCACGCCAGAAATGCGCATCTATAAAGAAGAGATCTTCGGGCCGGTGCTGTGCGTTGTTCGGGTCAACAGCCTGGAAGAAGCCATGCAACTGATCAACGATCACGAATATGGCAACGGCACCTGCATCTTCACCCGTGACGGCGAAGCCGCGCGGTTGTTCTGCGACGAAATCGAAGTCGGCATGGTCGGTGTCAACGTACCGCTGCCGGTGCCGGTGGCTTATCACAGCTTTGGCGGCTGGAAGCGTTCGCTGTTCGGCGACCTGCATGCCTACGGCCCGGATGGTGTGCGTTTCTACACCCGTCGCAAGGCCATCACCCAGCGCTGGCCACAGCGTGCGAGCCACGAGGCTTCGCAATTCGCGTTCCCTAGCTTGTAAGTAGAAGGGCGCAGAAGGCCGACCCATTGGG